>NZ_JBTOLM010000003.1:0-551973 GCF_054551725.1 Rhizobium sp. CAU 1783
GCCGAGAGCTTCTTCAATCTTCTGAAGCGAGAGCGAATACGCCGCAGGGTCTACCGCTCACGCGATGAAGCTCGCAAGCACGTGTTCGACTACATCGAAATGTTCTAAAACCCGAAACGCAAGCACGTCAGGAACGGGATGCTGTCGCCCTTAGACTTCGAGAAGCAGCAGAAAACCTAACCCGAGGCTGTCTACGAAACTCGGGGCTATTCAACCGTCTGTCTCGTCGTCGGCATGGATCACGGCCACGGCCGTTTCCAGGTCTTTCAGTGCAAGTCGAATTGGTCGGGATCGGTCTTCTCGGACTTGCGCCCAAAGGCTACCTGCTTGAAGGCTGCGACCAGCCTCTCCAGCCGCTCGCTCCTACGAGCCTCACGCGCTGTTGCCGCGATCGGCATCGCTTTCAGGGCAGCAACATCATGGGGAAGATTGGCGGTATCAAGCATGGCAAGAAACTACAGCATCCGGACCCGTTTTGCCTTTGGAATCTGCCGTGCGAGTCATCGTACTGCCTTGACAGGTCGGCGTGTCCGGCGCTGACATCTCCACAACCATGGCCGCGAATTCGATTGCGTCGTCCGGCTCAGGCAACACGAGCTTGCCCTGCCGGACCGGTGTTCGCGAGGACGAAAGGTCGTTGGCCTTCAGGCCGTCTCGCTCGGCCACTTCATTCACCGGCACGAACCGCGCCTTGACCTCGTCAGGTCAGTCGCGATGCGCCTGACGTCGGTCCCGCCGTGTCGTGAGAACCTCCAATGCAGTCCCCATGGAACAACTCCCTTTGGGTCATACATGGAACGTGGATCACAGATCACCGCAGGCAAGACAAACTCGGAGCAGAACATCGCTGCAGGCCTGCAGGGGAGCCGGTGTGGTTCAGCCAGCGCACCGGGGGGCAGGCAGTCGCGGTGGTGAAAAGAACTCTGGGATTGCAACCAGTTGCCGAATATATCGGAAGTCGAAAACTAAAAGTTGACAACCTCTCCGGAAGAACGTATATGTTCATTATCGATATTTGCTTGCTTAGCTTTGGTTTTTGCGCATTTAGCATCGCGCCCTGAACGAACCTTTTCTTTCAAAAATCGCTATCACATCTGCAGCGCAGCGAGCGTTGCGGTCTCTTATTGCTATGAAAGGGTTCATCATGACCACTGGCACAGTTAAATGGTTCAATTCCACCAAAGGCTTCGGCTTCATTCAGCCTGACAATGGCGGCGCCGATGCGTTCGTCCACATCTCTGCCGTCGAGCGCGCCGGAATGCGCGAACTCGTGGAAGGCCAGAAGATCGGTTACGAGCTGGAGCGCGACAACAAGTCGGGCAAGATGTCGGCCTGCAACCTGCAGGCCGCCTGAATCATCCCGGTATCCGCTCTCCCTTGACCACGGATGTACTGGCACTGTCGAGAGTATGATACCAGCAAGGTCAGGCAGTTTGCCTGGCCTTTTTTGTTGCCGCTCTGCGGCCCCCCATCCGGAAAAGTCCATGTCACAAACACCCAGCAAATCCCGCCAGAAGGCGGAGATCGCGTTTGCCGATGCCCAATCGCAATTCTTCGCCCGCAACAGTGCCGTAGAGGAGCTCGATTCCCTCGTTCTGGCCCGCGAAGAAAAGACGCGGCGACTTCGTGAAGCCCGGCTTGCGAAAGAATTGAAGGACCGCGAGACGGCGACCGCCTCTCTTCTCGCCAAACGGGCAGAACGACCTCACCTCACTGCAACGCCATTTACAGGACGATGATTTGAAGAACGCCAGAACCAATGACCTTTCCGACCGTCGTACCGCGGCGGAGGAAGCGAAGGTCGCTCTCCTGAACGCCTATCATGCGGCAAGGGCTGTCGATGAACCCGCCAGATCGGCGAGACAAGCGGAACGCATGGCCGTCGCGGCTGCCAAGGAAGAGCGGCGTCTAGAACGCGAACGGATGAAACGCGACGAGGCCGAGCGCCGGATGGCCGAGGCAATTGAGCGGCAGGCTGCCGCAGATGCGGCGGCACGCGCTGAAACAGAAGCGCGAGAAACCGTGGAAAAAAACCGCATTGCACGGGTGCTCGAGGACGAGGCCGCTCGCAAGGCTGAGCGTGATCGGCGCTATGCCAACCGCAAGGCCCGACGCGCCTAGCATTCGGGTTTCGGACATTCGATCGAAACTGCGGGGCCGCGGGGCCCTGCGGCGCCAGGCGAAAACGGATCCCTCCAGCCGTCTCTTCTCGTGCGGTTGCAACCCCGCCCACAATCGCGGTGTAAACCGCTGTCAAAGATCCGTTACATCGGAAGGAAACCCCATCGATGGCAGAAAACCCCGGCGAACTCCAGGCAATCAACACAGCCTGGCAGATCGCAATTCAGGAAATCCTGCGGATGGTAATCCGTGACATGTATCACGCAGGTGGAGAGGAAGCCTTCCGGGCGAACATCAAGCGCATCGAAGAGGCTGCGGTGGACAGCATTTATTCCGACCTGCGGCTACGCGGCACAAATGAATGGACCGAGGTGCTCGTGAAGGACAAGGCGAGCAATTTCGTCACGTCATTGCTGACGTCGTTTACATACGATCGCTCTTGACTAAGGGGGGAGACTGCCGATCGGCTCTGCCTCATTTAGTGATCGGAACGAGCGGCACGTTTCGCGCAGTAAGCAAAGCACCTTGGGCGCCGGCGATGAGGTCGGAATCGATCATGAAGGTCGCCCGCGCTTATGGCGACTTTTTCTTCCAAACTCCGGGATCAGACGGCTAGGAAGCGGCCCCAGGCCGCTCATTCGCGCTGTGCTAGACTGGCTGCTCTATGTAGTTCGTTTGGCAGGCCCGCCGTTGCGACCGCGGGTCGCGTCGATGAACCTGTGCTGGCCCAAGATGCGGATCACCTGCCCCAGGTGACTTTCCGACGCGTTGCAGGCCGCCGCGATGTCGGATTTGCACACCGCGACATCGTCATTGACGGCGCAGAACATCAAAGTTCGAATGGCAATGTTGGTGCGTGTGGTCAGGCACACAAGCGAGGCTTCGACGGACGGATCACGATCCGCCGTGTCGGTTCGTCTTCGCTTTCGGTCCCGGCCAGCAGGCGATTGCCGGCCGGGATTTTTCTTGTCCTTAGAACTTCACGCGAAACTGGGCATTGAGGCCATTTTCGCTGGCGTTCTTGCCGAACTGGCCGGCATAGCCGATGCCGATCGTGGCGCTGTCATCGAGCTTGAGGTCGAGGCCGGCTTCGACGAGGGCTGCGTTGCGGTCGAGCGGCGTGCTGGAGACCGTAAAGGCATCGCCGGTCGCAAAGCCTGCGGTCGAAGTCGGGCTGACATCGCCGAAAGCATAGCGCCAGCCGAGCGTGCCGCGGGCGACCGCGATGACGCCGCCCAGATCGAAATCGTGCGAGGCGCGCATGCCGAGCGTCGTATAGGCCGTGTCCATCGTCGAGCCGTCGACGGTGAGCGCCGAAAGGCCTCCGGTTTCGGTAAAGCTGTCGGTCTTCAGGTGGCTATAGGCGAGCGCCGCAAAGGGCTCGAGCGCGCTTTCACCGAGATCCACCCGGTAGCCCAATTCACCGAAGGCGTTGAAGCCCGTCGCATCGTAAGCGCCCTGAAGCGTCTCGCCGAGCGCGGCGACGGAACGGCTGGTATCGACATCATACCAGGTGTAGCTCAGGCCCGAGCGGAAGGAGAGCTTGCCGATCTCGGTGCCGGCATAGACGCCCAGGTGATAGTTGCTGCTGTCGCCGCTGCTCTCGTCGGTGTTGAAGTCGCTGTCGCTGTGCCCGGCGGACAGGCCGACCCGCCAGCGTTCGGAAACCTTGCCGTCCGCACCGAGAAGGAAACCGCCGATCGAGCTGTCGGTGCCGGAGGCGCCGTCGATACCATCCTCGGTCGCGCGGGAGCCGAAACCCGAACCCCACACGGCAAAGCGATCGGGATCGGCGACGCGCGCGGTCTTCTTCGTTTCGTAGGCGGCGAAGGGGCCGTTCGGGTCGGCTGGTTTCTCCTCGGCATAGCCGAGGGCCGTCACTCCGGAGGCGCGGCCCGGGCCGGCGCTTTCGAACGCCGAGCGTATGCGGTTGTTGATGGCGGTATTGAACGCGGCCGATCCCTGAGACATCGCTGCCTGCTGGCCTGCATAGCTGGCGCCGGACATCTGGTCATAGGCCTCACGCGCCTCTTCGGCGGTCATCACCAGCAGGGTGTTGTAGAGCGAAAGCGAATCCCCCGTCTGATCGAGCGTGTCGAGTGCGCCGGCGACCGCATGCTGGTTCGCGCTGCTGGCGGCGCTCGTGAATACACCGCCACCCGACGAGTTCGCCGCCACGGTCAGATAGGCATTGTCGTCATGATAGGTCGTCGACAGTTCAAGGAAAGCGGAGCTGGCCAGACTGCCGCTGATCGCGTTGGCGAAGGTCCCCGTCAGATCCGTGGCGGCCGACAGGATCGTATAGGTCTGACCCATCCTGTAGCTCGTGGCCGAATCGAGAGACGACACGGAGAGGGTGGCGCCGTTGAGGGTCGCGGTCCCTGTCACGTCGATCAGATCGGACGATCCGCCGGCGAGATTGACGGCATAGGTCGATCCTGCGGAAAGCGTCAGGTCGCCATCGACGCTGAGCGCGCCGAGCTGCCCCGAAAGGCCGGGCGTGATGGTGCCGCCGGAGGCGACTGTCGTCGTCCCGACAGTGCCGGTGCCGCCGAGCGTGCTGTCATCATTGACGGCAAGCGTGCCGCCGAGCGCGCCGGTGACCAGCACGGTGCCGCCGCGGATGGTGGTCGCTCCGCCGAAGCCGGAGCTGTCGGCCGAAAGCGTCGTGGTACCGGAATAGAAATCGACGTCGCCGGCGCCGGACAGGGCGGCGTCAAAATCATAGTCCGTGTCGGTATGGTTGAAGACGAGAGCACCGTCGCCGGCGCCGAAGGAGACGGACCCGACGTCGAGCGTGCCGGCGGCAACGGCGGTTTGTCCCGCTGCGGCGCCGATGTTGACCGTGCCCGTCGATCCCGACAATTGCCCGATCTGCAGGATTCCGGACCCGTTGCCCACCCTCATGGTGCCGCCGTCGGCAACGGTCAGCGTGCCGGTGCTGCCGCTCGCGTAACCGACGGAAACGGTTCCAGCAGAGGAAACAGATCCGTCGTCCGTCACCAGCATGGTGCCGTCGCCATTCCAGCCGATGTTCAGCTCGCCGGTCGACAGCGATGAACCATCGCCACGGATTTCGGCATAACCCGTACTGCCGCTGAAATTGCCGAGATAGGTCTTGTTGGTGCCGGTCGTGGAAACCGAACCGCCGTCGCGCACATAGAGGGATGCGTCACCGCTCAGACCGACATACAGCCGGTCCGAGGTCAGGCGCGAGCCGTCCCCGGTTACGGTCAGCGTGCTCGTGCTGGGACCGCCATTGGCGATGAAGACATCCGTTGCGATGGTGGCCGTGCCGCCATCGGCAATGGTCATGGTTCCATTGCCGTTCCAGCCGTTGACCAGAAAATCCGCGGTGAGAGAGGATCCGGTCCCGCTGATGTTGAGCGTACCGGCGCTGCCGGCGGTCCAGCCCAGATAGGCCTTGCTGGTGCCGGTCACGGTATAGGACCCGCCGTCTAGGATGTTCAGGATGCCGGTGCCGTTTTCGCCCATATAGAGACGATCGGACCTGACCGAGGAGCCTGCCCCCGTGATCGTCAGGGTGCCCGTCGTGTAGCCGTTCTTTCCGAGCGTGACGTCCTGCTCGATGGTCGCGGTGGCACCGTTGGAAAAGGTCGCCGTACCATTGCCGGTCCAGCCGATATTGAGGTCGTAAGCCGTCAGCCTCGTGCCGGCATCCGAGAGGTCGAGCGTACCGGTGGAATTGCCGAAATAGCCGACATAGACCTTTCTGCTGACGCCGGTGGCGGTCAGCGATGCCCCATCGGTCAGCGAGACCGCGCCGGTGCCCCCAAGGCCGATGTAATAGCGGTTGGCCGTGAGACTGCCGCCGTTGACGATCAGCGTGCCGTCGCTGCCGAGCTGGTTTCCGACGGTGATATCGACATTGGTGGTCAGCGAGCCGCTGTCCGTGACGGTGAGGGTCGCGGTGCCGGTGTCGCCGATGATGTAATTTTCGCCCGTGTCCGCTGTGTCTGCGTTGTCGATGACCGAGGAACCGGTGTTGTAGACCGTATCGGCCGCGAAAGCCGGGCTTGTGGCGACAAAAGGAATGCAAAGGGCGGTTGAGGCCAGGAAGACGTTTTTAAGGGGCATGTCTGCAATTCCATATTTCGCCGGCGAATCGGCGGATAAAGACTTTTTTAATCAAAACAGCCCTGTAGCATGTCGAAGGCGTCGACGAGCGCCTGTGTGGGACCAATTTTGGGCCTTTCGCCTCAGGTCGCGGAATCGTCGTCCGTACACGGGCTTCGCTCGACGCAGATAGCCCTGTGGAACACGACAAGGCTGGCGGTTCGAGCAGGACGGGAGCTGGCGGGGCGTCAGGTGTTCGGGGACGGGTCCGGAGTGCGCGCTATGTTGCCTTCGCTTGTTTGGAGGCGGCAGCTCCTCCTGAGAATCGACCGGATCTGGAACGAGGGGACGGCATTCCGTTCAATCATCTGATCTTGAAGGTCCGACACTTCCTGCCCGTCGCGTGCGCGCGTAGCGCCGGACACGAAGGCGCAAAACAGCGCATCTTTCGGAATTTGGTTGTGCATTTTGTGTAATGGTATCAAGGTGAACAGGATAGTTCGCGGCTCCGTTGTGCCCATTTCAAACAGTAAATGGCTGGTATCCCAAGCGGTTTTGGCACGGCGATGCCGTTGAAGATCGCTTCACAATAGGCCACCGATCAAGCAAAAGGGCGCCGTCTTGGCCGGCGCCCTTGATGAGCGTTAAGACAGGTGGTGCGACTTGGTCAGGCCGTAAACCGGCGTGTCGATGCCGACCTGGCGGGCCTTCAACTGAAGCGACAGATATTGCGAATAGTGGCGCGACTGGTGCAGGTTTCCGCCGTGGAACCACAGCGCTTCCTGCTGCGTCGGTTTCCACATGTTGCGCTGCTCGCCTTCCCAGGGACCTGGGTCCTTGGTCGTGTTGGAGCCGAGGCCCCAGCACTTGCCGACCTTGTCGGCCACCTCGCGTGAGATGAGATCGGCCGCCCAGCCGTTCATCGAGCCGTAGCCGGTGGCGTAGACCACGAGATCGGCGGGCAGTTCCGTGCCGTCCTTGAGCACCACGGCGTTTTCCGTCAAGTGGGACACGTCGACACCTGACTTCAGCTTGATCGAGCCGTCGATGACCAGATCGCAGGCCCCGACATCGATGTAGTAGCCCGATCCACGGCGCAGATATTTCATGAAGAGACCGGAATCGTCGTCGCCGAAGTCCAGCATGAATCCGGCCTTTTCGAGGGCCTTGTAGAACTCGGCATCCTGTTCGCGGATCTTGTTGTAGATCGGGATCTGGAACTCATGCATGATCCGGTAGGGCAGGGAGGCGAAGATCAGATCGGCCTTGCGCGTCGTCATGCCGCCCTGGACCGCCCGCTCGGAATAGAGATCGCCGAGGCCGATCTCCATCAGCGAGTCCGACTTGACGATATGGGTGGACGAGCGCTGCAGCATGGTGACATCCGCACCCGCCTCCCAGAGCGCCGCGCAGATATCGTGGGCGGAGTTGTTGGAGCCGATGACGACGACTTTTTTGCCGGCATAGGCGTCCGGGCCGGGATGCTGCGAGGAATGCTGCTGCTCGCCCTTGAAGATCTCCTGGCCGTCGAATTTCGGCACATTGGCCTTGCCGGACATGCCGGTTGCAAGCACCAGTTGCTTCGGCCGCAGCACCACTTCCTTGCCGTCGCGCTCGACGACGACGGTCCATTCGCCGGTCGTCTCGTCATATTGTGCGGACTTCGCCGTGGTGGAGCCCCAGTAGTTCAGCTCCATGACCTTGGTGTACATTTCCAGCCAGTCGCCGACCTTGTCCTTGGGCGTGAAGACCGGCCAGTTTTCCGGGAAGGGGATGTAGGGCAGGTGATCGTACCAGACGGGATCGTGCAGGCAGAGCGACTTGTAGCGCTTGCGCCAGCTGTCGCCGGGGCGCTCGTTCTTCTCGATGATGATCGTCGGCACGCCGAGCTGGCGCAGCCGCGCGCCGAGTGCGATGCCGCCCTGACCGCCGCCGATGATGACGACCTCGGGCTGGACCGAATAGCCGAGTTCGGCGGCCTCATTCTCGCGCTTTTCCTTCCACGTCTTGCGATCCCGGTCATGGCCGTGTTCGGCCCCCATCGGACGGCGAAAGCCCTTGGGTTCCTCATGGCCCTTCAGCTCCGTCATGGTGGTGAGCAGCGTCCAGATCAGGCCGTCCTTCAGGCGGATATGGCCATAGCCGCGGGCGACGCCGGTTTCGAATTCGAACCAGCCGTCGGTGACGCCGCCGGCCTCCGAGGCGGCCTCCTTGGTGTCCTGCACGAAGTTCGAGGGTTTTGCGGCGGATAGCTGGCTGGTGAGCATGTCGCGGATCTGCTCATGGCCTTCCAGCGTCTTCAGGTTCCAGGTGAATGTCACCAGGTCGCGCCAGTAGCAATCGGCCTGGAACAGGTTGACGGCGGCGTCGATGTCGCCGCTTTCCAGCGCCTGCCCGAGCTTTGAAAGCATCGTGTCGATCTTGGTTCCGGGGCTGATATCAAGCATTTTTTCTCCTCCATGGATGCTTGGGGGTGGTCATGGAACGCCCGCATGGGGCGTTCCGGAAAGCGTCAAAGCCTCCGCCGGCCGGGCTCCTCTCCCGGGACAGGCGTCGGCAGAGATGCTTATTTCGAAAGATCGATCAGGATCTTCAGATGGGTGCCGGCCGGATCGAGCAGGACGTCGAAGCCCTCCTTCACCGCCGTATCGAGCGTGATGCGCTTGGTGACGATTTTGGTCGCCGGCAGCAGGCCCGAGGCGATCAGGCGGATCACGCGCGGCCAGTAATGCGTCGGATAGGCCCAGGAGCCCTTGACCTCTAGGTCGCGGAACGTGACCTGGAACCAGTCGATCGGGTTTTCGTGCGGGTGCAATCCGGTCTGGACGACCACGCCCTGTTTGCGTACCGCATCGACGCAGGCCTTGAGCGCATGTTCGTTGCCCACGCATTCGATCGCCACGTCGCAACCGACCTGTCCCTCCGTCTGCGCGCGGACGACATCGCCGACATTGTCGCGCTTCGGGTTGATCGTGATGACGTCGGGCAGCACGCTCTTGGCCAGTTCCAGCCGGGCATCATTGAGATCGGAGACGAAGAGCTGGGCGGCACCGGCCGCGCGGGCGGCAAGCAAGGTCAGCATGCCGATCGGCCCGGCGCCGGTGACGAGAACGCTGTTGCCGGCGGTGACGCCGCCGCGGTCGCAGGCATAGACGGCAACCGCCGTCGGTTCGACGAGTGCGGCCTCCTCGTCGGTCATTTCGTCCGGGATCTTCTGTACATTGTACTCGTTGACCATGGCGGCTTCCGCCATGCCGCCGCCATCCCAGCTCAGTCCCACCAGCGCCAGCTGCGTGCTCAGATGGAAAAGACCGCGATCGGCGAAGTAGTCGCCGGAGCGCGGCATGACGAGCGGCTGGATCGAGACGCGGTCGCCGACGGCGACGGACGTCACGCCTTCGCCAACGGCCTCGACGACGCCGCCGAATTCATGGCCGAGGACCTGCGGACCACAGGCTCCGGTGAAGGGATGCGGCTCCTTGGGAATGAAGATCGGACCGTAGCTGTATTCGTGAAGATCCGTTCCGCAGATGCCGACGAAGCGGTTGCGCACGAGAACCTGTCCGGGCCCCGGCTGCTTCGGCTCGGGGATATCGTCGAGCCGCAAGTCCTTGGCTGCGTGAAATCTGAGTGCGCGCATGTTTCCTCCATTGGCTGCTTTTGACAACAGGAGAGGAGCAATGCCCGTGCCAGCGGCGCGCGCCGGGGCTGAGGACTGAAATGCTTCGGCTTTTCGCGCCGGCGGCGGCGTTACATGCCACAGCTGTGGCGCGTCAGCTGTGGCGGGTGCCACAGTGTGGTGCTTAATGCGGACGGTCTATGCCGAGCCGTCTCATGCGGCGATGCAAGGTCGTTCGATCGATGCCGAGCCGGCGGGCGGCTTCGGATACGTTGCCCTTGCAGGCGAGAAGCACCGCCCTGAGGTCGGCCTGATGGCTGTCGTCGCCAAGGATCGACGTCATGCCGGACAATTGGTCCGGCAGGTCCGCCACATCGACCAGACCGTCGTCACACAGTGCTGCGGCAAAGGCGATCGCATTGTCCAGCTCGCGGATATTGCCCGGCCAGGGATAATTGAGGACCAGCAGTCTGGCGGCGCTGGAAAGCCTGAGCGGCCGGCCGTCCGTGCCGTGCTTTTCGAGCAGCCGTTCGAGCAGCCAGGGCAGGTCCTCGCGCTCGCAAAGCGGCGGCAGGGAAAGCACCGCGGCGTTCAGCCGATAATACAGGTCTTCGCGGAACGTGCCGGCCGCGACCATGTCGGCCAGCGACCGATGCGACGCCGAAAGTACGCGGAAATCGACCCCGCGCGGAACTGAACCGCCCACGGGCAGGACTTCGCCTTCGGCCAGAACCCGGAGCAGCCGGCTTTGCGCGGCATAGGGCATGTCGCCGATCTCGTCGAGGAACAGGGTTCCGCCCTGCGCCTCCTCGACCAGCCCCTTGCGCCCCTTGGCGAGCGCGCCGGTAAAGGCCCCCGGCGCATGGCCGAACAATTCGCTCTCGATCAGCTGTTCGGGGATGGCCGCGCAATTGACCGCAACGAAGCGGCCGGAGAGCCCGCTCACCGTGTGGACTATGCGGGCCAGATATTCCTTGCCGGTTCCGGTCTCGCCCTGGATGAGGATCGGCAGCCGGCTCGGTGCGAGTTTCGTTACCTTGCGCCTCAGTTCGTCGACGGCCGGAACGTTGCCGCCCAGGCTGCTCATCGCCGGCGGTTGGCGGGATGGACGCGCAACGGGCACGCTCACCGTGCGCTGCTGCGGCTCGATGGCATGGGCAAAGAGCGTGGAACCGTCGCGCACGGCGATCCGCCGGTCCTGCGGCAGGCTGGCGCGGGTAAGCGATGCGAGTTCGTCCAGCCCCGCTTCGAAGAAGTCGGTGACCGGTTGTGCGATCAGAAGCTCGGACCTGCGCCAGTCGAGCCCGCGAGAGGCCGCAAGAAGCCGCGCGCCGCCATGGGTCATACCGGTGATGCGGCCCGTGCCATCGACGGAAATCGCCGCTTCCGGATCGACGTCGAGGAACTCGGGGGCGCCGGCAAAGCGTAGCACCAGATCGTGGCGGCTGCTGGCCATAAGGTTGGCGAGCTCGATGCGTCGCACTGTCGAAGAGACGAGATGGCGCGCCATGTTCTGGCTCGCCTTCAGGATCGGCGAGCTGAGGAGCGAAATGTCCAGCACGGCCGCCAGGGCGCCTTGCGTGTCGTAGATCGGCGCGGCAGTGCAGGAAAGCGGCGTATGGGTGATGTCGAAATGGTCGGTCTGGTGGATGGTCAGCGCCTCGCCGGTGGCGATGCAGGCGCCGACGGCGCAGGTGCCGGCGAGTGGCTCGGCCCAATCGGAGCCGAGATAGAGGCCTGCCTTGCGCAGATTGTTGTTGAAGGAGGGATCGCCGAGGAATTCGACGGTGACGCCCTGACGGTCGGAGAGCAGCAGCACATAGTTCTGCTCGGCTACCTGACGATAGAGACGCTCCAGACCGGAGCGGGCGATGTGCACGAGGTCTTCCGCCTGCTGGCGATGTTCGCGCAGCCGCGCCTGCGAGACGATGACCGCCTCGCGCGCCTTTGCCGGATCGAGCTGGTAGGTGTCGAGGCAACGCCGCCAGGATTCCACGACGATGGCGTCGCGACCGGTGTTGCTTCCTTGGCCGACCCGCTCGATCTCTTTTACGTGATCCGCAAAACCCATCAAATCACCGGCTCTAGTGGCCGCCTCCCGTGATATTGCAGGAGATCATAGCCGCAATCGCGCGGGCTGCCTAATCCTTCGGGGTAATTCGACCTTCATCCGGGAACACGAGCCGAGCGCAAAGCCGGGGGAGCGAACACCGTGGGGGCAATTCAATTGCTTATCCCGAGAGATGCCTCCAAATTCCGCCGGCCGGTCACTTGGAACGCCCGGCCGGAGGCAGTCGGTCCAGCCTCTCCCTATAGGTCGCTTTGCTGCGGCTCCTGCGGCTACCTTTTACCGGTCCTTGGCGTGTCGAGAATTGCCGCTTTCCCGCCCGGCGGTCGGCGCTATGCTGAAAGCTCCGATGCTCTTGATTGCCTACCCCGGATCTCGCACTGGTGCGGTTTTGATCCGGTCAGATGCTAGGGGCCGTCGCCCCTCGCGCGGTGAAGGGTGCGGTCTCCCGAGGTTGCGCGCAATTTTGGGTCCGCCGCTTGGCTCTGGCTACCATCACCGGCAACGGTGACATGCATCTGAAGAACTGGTCATTGATCTGTCGAGGTGCTGGCGACAAACCGCAACTCGCGTCTGTCTACGATGTGCTCTCGACGGTCCCCTAAATACCTGCGGATGCCATGGCACACTCGCTTGCCGGCGAACGACCATTCAAGGCCATGGCGCGCAGCGATGGATAGCCTTTGCCAATCGCGCCCGCCTGCCGGAGGCGACCGTGCTTAAGGCGGTTGTCGAGACGTTCGAGCGCGTCAACGAGCTCTGGTGGTCACTGCCGGAGCGAGAAGCCGTTCCGGCAAAGGTTCTCGACAGGATCGGTACCCATGTTCGGCTAATGACGCCCATCCTTTGCACCTGCGCAAATTGGCTTGGCGTGTCTCTCCTGCACAGCGGCGCGCCGCTCGGCTCACGGTTCCGGCACGCTTTGCAGGAAGTCGAAATCGCAGCCTTCGTCCGCTTGCAAGACATGATCGCGATACAGCATGTCATAACCGCGCGGCGCAGGGCGCTTCTTAGTCTTCTGCTCTGCGCGCCGCGCTTC
This sequence comes from Rhizobium sp. CAU 1783, assembly GCF_054551725.1. Classification (NCBI taxonomy): domain Bacteria; kingdom Pseudomonadati; phylum Pseudomonadota; class Alphaproteobacteria; order Hyphomicrobiales; family Rhizobiaceae; genus Rhizobium; species Rhizobium sp. CAU 1783. The sequence continues at coordinate 12,925 of NZ_JBTOLM010000003.1, forward strand.
CAGTTCCTCATCGGAGACGAGAAGGCGGATCGAATGTCGTTTGACGCTGAGCGCGATCCTGTCGCCGCTGCGGATAAGGCCGATCGGCCCGCCCGAGGCGGCGTCCGGCGCGACGTGAAGCACGATCGTGCCATAGGCGGTGCCGCTCATGCGCGCATCGGAGATGCGCACCATGTCCTTGACGCCCGTGCGGGCAAGCTTGGCCGGGATCGGAATATAGCCGGCCTCCGGCATGGCGGCATCGCTGAGCGGGCCGGCATTCTGGAGGACAAGAAAGTCGTCCGCCGTCACGTCGAGATCGGGATCATCGATGCGTGCGGCCAGATCCTCGAGCGAGGTGAAGACCACGGCGCGGCCGGTCTTTTCGAAGAGGTCCGGATCTGCAGCCGAGCGCTTGATGATGGCGCCGCGCGGAGCCATGTTGCCGAATACGGCGAGCAGTCCGCCATTGTCGCGCACGGGTGCGTCGATCGGCCTGATGACGTTTCGATCCACCCAGGGATCTGCGGCTTCGATCCGGTCTCCGATCGTCTCGCCGGTGATCGTCCTGCAGTCGAGATGCAGCAGATGCCGCAACTCGCGCATGACAGCGGGAATGCCGCCGGCGGCATGCAGGTCTTCCATATAGGCACTGCCCGTCGGCTTGAGATCGACAAGCACGGGCGTCGTGTCGCTGATCTCGTTCATGCGCCTGAGATCGATCGTCAGTCCGAGGCGGCCGGCAATGGCTGCCAGGTGGATGATGGCATTGGTCGAGCCGCCGATCGCCATCAGGATGCGCAGGCCGTTTTCCAGCGCCTTTTCCGTGATGATTGTCTTCGGAGTCTTGTTCGTGCCGATCAGTGAGACGGCGATGCGGCCGGTTTCCTCGGCCATACGCAGGCGATCGGCATCGACCGCTGGGATGGCGGCCGAACCTGCCGGCATCATGCCGATCGCCTCGGCGAGCGAAGCCATGGTGCTGGCGGTTCCCATCACCGCACAGGTGCCGCTGGTCGAGGCGAGACGCTTCTCTACTGCGTCGATCCCCTGGTCGTCCACGTCTCCGGCGCGGTAGCGCTGCCAGAAGCGGCGGCAGTCCGTGCAGGCGCCGAGGCGTTCGCCGCGATGGCGGCTGGTCGACATGGGCCCGGCGACGAGCTGGATCGACGGCAGGCCCGCTGAGACCGCTCCCATCAGTTGGGCGGGAACCGTCTTGTCGCAACCGCCGAGCAGGACCACCGAATCCATCGGCTGGGCGCGGATCATTTCCTCGACATCCATGGACATCAGATTGCGGAACTTGAGGCTGGTCGGGCTGAGGAACACCTCGCCGAGCGAGATCGTCGGAAACTCGACCGGCAGGGCGCCTGCGGCCAGCACGCCCCGCTTCACCGCCTCGATCATCTCGGGAAAGTGGCGGTGGCAGTTGTTGAAGCCGCTTGCGGAATGGGCGATGCCGACGATCGGCCGATCGAGCATCTGCCGGCTGTAGCCCATCGAACTGGCAAAGGAGCGGCGCAGATAGATGCTGAAGTCGCGGTCGCCGTAGTTCGTCAGGCCGCGCGCAAAGCCCTTTGCCTTGTTGGTGGTCTTGTCGTCCTCGCTCATGGCCTGCTCCTCACGCGAACCGCATTTTGATGTACTTGGCTTCGAGATAGTCGAAGATGCCGAGTTGGCCGCCCTCGCGCCCCATGCCGCTCTCCTTGATGCCGCCGAAGGGAATTTCGGCGGCGGCCAGCAGCATGTCGTTGACCCCCACCATGCCGACTTCGAGCGCCTCCGCCGCCTTGTTCGCACCCTCGAGCGAACGCGAGAACACATAGCCGGCAAGCCCGAAGGGCACGGCATTGGCACGCCTTACCGCATCGTCGAGATCGGAGAAGCGGGCGATCGGGGCGATCGGCCCGAACGGCTCCTCGCTCATCACGGTGGCATCGTCCGGCACGTCGCCAAGGACGGTCGGCCGATAGAAGAAACCGCGATTGCGATCGGCCGGGATCTCTCCGCCGGCCAGCAGCGTCGCGCCTTTGCCGATGGCGTCGGATACCATTTCAACGATGCGCTCGCGGCCACGGGCATTGGCCATCGGCCCCATCTCGACGCTGTCGTCGCTGCCGCGGCCAATTTTCAGGGCGCTTGCGAAATCGGCCATCGTGCGGGCAAAGGGTTCGTAGATAGACTGGTGGACGTAGAAACGGCTCGGTGAAATACAGACCTGGCCGGCATTGCGGAATTTGGCGCGGGCGCAGGCGGTTGCGGCCGCAACCGGGTCGGCATCTTCCAGAACCAGTACAGGCGCGTGGCCGCCAAGCTCCATCGATACCTTCTTCACCGTGTCGGCGCATTGCCTGAGGATGAGTTTGCCGACCGGCACGGAGCCGGTCAGCGACACCTTGCGAATGACGGGGGAGGCGATCAGGTGGGCGGAAATATCGGAGGACTTGCCGCTGACGACATTGAGCACGCCGGCCGGAAGACCGGCCCTGATGGCGGCTGCTGCGATGTGGAGGGTACTGGAGGGCGCTTCCTCCGATGGCTTGACCACGACGGGGCAGCCGGCCGCCAGCGAGGCCGCGATCTTGCGGGCAGGCAACAGGGCCGGAAAGTTCCAGGCGGTAAACGCCGCCACCGGGCCGACCGGATCGAAGCGGACATTGAGGCGCACGCCGGGGTCCCGGCCATCCAGCACATGGCCGAAGATGCGGCGCGCCTCGTCGGCATACCAGTCGAACTGATCGATGGCGGCATTCCATTCGCCGGCTGCCTCCGCAATCGGCTTTCCGGTTTCCGAGCTCATGTCGCGCGCGGCACGGTCGGAGACGGCGCGCATCTCGGTGGCGATGCGGCGGAGGAGGGCGCTGCGTTCCCAGCCGGGAACCTTGCCCCAGCGCGGGGCTTCGCGGGCCAACACCGCGAGCACCTCGTCGAGGTCCGCAGCATCGGCCGAAGGCAGGTGGCCAATGATTTCCTCATCGACGGGGTCGATCACGGGCCGGGTCCGTCCGCTGTGCGATGCACGCCAGTGACCGTCGATCAGCAGTCCGAATTCTTCATACATGGTCGTTCTCTCAGATCAGGGTGCGGGCATACTGCCGCTGGACGTCATCGACCCAGTTGCCGACATTCCACTGGCCATAGGCCCCGAGGCCCACGGCCGGGTCAGCGCCGAAATAGACTGGCACGTGGACGAGGCTCAGGCCCGGCCAGGAATGCGCTTCCTCGAGTGCAGCCATCAGGCTCGACCCGTCATCGCCGCCGGACAGGGCGCGTACGCCGCTTACCGCACTTGCAAGCCGCACATAGTCGACCGCGACACCGTCATTGGTGCGGAAGTCGCGGCCGTATTGCGCGTGCTGCAGGTGGCTGATGGCGGCCATGCGCCGATTGTCGAGGAGCAGGATCGTGCCATGGACGCCGTGCTCGACACCGTCGATCAGCACTTGCGGGTTCATCATGAAGGAGCCGTCGCCGGTGAAGGCGACGCCGTAGCGTCCCTTGTCGGCAATCCCGGCAGCCAGAAGCGCACTGACGGCAAAACCCATGTAAGACGCGCCGGTCTCGGTGAACGTCTCGAACGGTGCTTGGTCCTCGACGATCTGGAAGCCGTTGGCCTGCACGTCGCCGGCATCGAAGAACTTCAGCGCGCCGTGCCGGCGGCAGAATTCGGCGGCATGGTGGATGACCCGCGGCTGGGTCATCACCGGCCTTTGCCAGACGGTGTCGTAGAGCGGCGGCGAGGAGGTCTGCCGAGCGAGAAACGCGTCCCATTCCGCACGCTTGGCACGGCCGGCTTCCAGCCATTCTGCCTTGCCGGGGTCGATCCCGCCTCCGCAGAGCATGGCGGCCAGCCGTCCCGCAACGATCGATGCGTCGCCCGTCAGCGCAATCGTATTGTTGTAGTGCTGCACATCGATCGGATCGGCGTTGATGTTGATGACCTGGCGGACCTTGGGCCAGCCGATGCCGGAGCAATCGGCCTGGCAGACGGCGCGGCTGCCGATGACGATAAGGAGTTCGGCTTCGTCCATCACCCAGTTGCCGCTGATCGAGCCCTTGGAGCCTCCGACACACATGGCTTGCGGATGGTCGGCCGGCATGACCCCGCTGGCGCCAGGGCTGGTGACGACGAGCGCACCGGACGCCTCGGCCAGTTGCCGCACGGATTGCGCGGCCATGCGGCTGCCGCCCCCGAGCTTGATCGCCACCTTAGCGCAGTTTTCGATTCTGTTCGCGGCTGTGCGTAGCGGGTGGTCATGAGCGGGCGCGAGCGCCGGGAATACCGGGCGCTCGGGCAAAGCGTCGAGGCGCAGGGTGACCGGAGCCGGCTGGGTGTTGAGCGGCAGGTTCATGTAGAAGGGACCGGGCCGCCACGGGTGGAAGACGCATGTCGCGCCCTTGCGCAATCCATCCCGCAGCGCGCCCGGCGTATGCAGCGTGTAGGCGCTTCCCATGAGGGAGGTGATCTGGGCAAAGATGCCCTGTGCCGGCTTCGGCACCTGCTGCATGTTGTAGCCTTCGCCCTGCGTCGTCTCGTCACCGTAAAGATGATAGAGACCGACCCCGTTGGAGGCGGCGGCAAGCGAGGCGGCCATGGCCTGGAAGGCGCCAGGTCCGATCGAGGTGACGACCGCGCCGACCTCGCCGTAGACCCAGGAGAGGGCCGTGCCGGCATGTGCCATTTCCACCTCGTTGCGGAACTGCCAGCAGCGCACCAGGCCTTCGGCCTCATAGGCATCAAGGACATCGGCGAGCGCCGTGCTGCCATGGCCAAAGATTGCCAGATATTTGGTGACGCCCTGGCGCATCAGGCCGATGACCAGCGCTTCGACAAGCGGCATGGTGACGGGCATGGCAAGGCGGCCGGCATCGATCGCGGTTTTGAGGCCACCGGCAGCATTCAGCCATGCGGCGCGATCGGCGGCCGTATGCGCCGGCCCGTCGGGAAAGGACGGAAGGGTCATTCGGACCTCCCGATCCGGAGATCCACCGGACGGCCGATGCGAGCCGATTCCTCGGCGGCGAGCGCAAAGCGGAGGACTTGCCGGGCCTGGCGCGGTGTTAGCACGGGCGCGCCGCCCGTCCGGATCGCGTCGAGATAGTGCCGCGTCGACAGGACGAAGCTCTGTTCCCATCCGGTCGGAATGTCGCGGAATTCCGTGAGCCTGCCGTCGCTGTAGAGCACGACCGGCGGGCTGTCGGCGAGCCGGCCGTGGCCGCCATTGATCCAGATGACGCCCTTTGTGCCGGTGATCTCGACGCGGTCATCCTGCGCATAGTGCCGGGTCGCCAGCTCCATTTCGGGCGAATAGACGATCTCGAGATTGCCGATGCGGTTGCCGGGGAAGCGGAAGGAGATTTGCGACTGGGCATCGAAACGGATGCCGCCTGGACCTTCGGTGTCGCCGATGAAGGCGTGTACCTCGTCCGGCTCACCCATGAAATGCCAGGCGAGTGCGAACTTGTGGTGGCCATCGTCAAACACCAGAGGGCCGCCGCCGGCCTGATCCTGTTTCTGGCGCCAGGCGTTCGCCGCGGCCGGCACGTCCCAGGCCGTGGCGCTGCGCGCCGGATTGGACTTGATGCGGATGGACAGCGGCGTGCCGATGGCGCCCTGGTCGATCAGGTCACGCGCCTTGAGCACGGGCGGATAGAAGATGAAGTTCTCGAAGATCTTGACCGGCCGGTCATAGGCCTCGGCGGCGGCGACGAGCTGGTCCGCCTCTTCCAGCGATACGCACATTGGTTTCTGCAGGGAAATGATCTTTCCGGCGTCCATCGCCTTCAGCGCGGCGCCAAGATGCAGATGATGCGGCAGGAGGATTTCCACCAGGTCGACGTCGGGTCTTGCCAGCACGGCATCGAGATCGGTCTCGATCGCCACGTCCTTTAGCCCCCACTGCCGTGCCTTCTCCCCGGCCAGGGCCGCATCCCGATCGCACAGCGCGACGATCCGGCTCGACGGGTTCTGGAGATACTCGATCGCATGAAGATCGGAGATGCGACCGGTGCCGATGACGGCGACCCTAATCGGGTTGGTGCTCATGCAATGGGCCTTTCTGTGATGCAGGTATGGATATGGAAGTGACGATATGGCCGAGCTCCACGAGCCGCTCGTCGGTAACGCGGACCGAGGGACCGGAAACGCCGATGGCGGCGATCATCCGGCCGTGCTGGTCATAGATGGGGCGGGCGACGCAGCGGATGCCGGGCGCGAATTCCTCGTTGTCGATGGAATAGCCGCGCGCGCGGGTCCTCGCGATTTCGTCATCGAGCGCGCGGCGCGTGGTCAGGGTGCGGGGCGTGAATGACGGGAAGGGACCTTCGGCCTGGGCCTGGCCGAAAGCAAGAAAGGCCTTGCCAAGTGCTGTGCAATAAAGCGGTGCGAGCGCGCCGATCGGATGATCCACCTTCAGCGGCAGGGAGGAATCGATCTTGTCGATGTACCAGACGCGGTTGCCGACCAGCACGGCCATGTGAGCGCATTCGCCGGTCTCGGCGACGAGTTGCTCAAGCGCCGGGCGCCAGGCCTCCTTCACGGAGATGATGTCGATCAGTGAATGGCTGCTTGCCGCGGGGCGGGCGATCTTGTCCGTCGGCTGGTAACGCCGGGCCCCATCCTGGCTCGCATAGCCGGCAGCCACGAGGGTCTTCATCAGATGCGAGGCGTTGGACTTGTCGACCTCCAGCGCCTCGGCAACGTCGGTCAGCCGGACGGGCTCGCGGCTTGCCGCGAGAAAGTCGAGCGCTTCGAGGCCGCGCGTGAGTGATTGCAAGAGGCGCATCGGTAAACTCCTTCAGGGATATCCTTTATTTGCGTCATGCTAAACAAAAGTACAGCATATGACAACAAATTGCGTGAATTTCGCCTGTATTTGGATGAATTGCCGGTTTTGTTGCGAAATGCAATACTTTTGTGTTGACAGCGGCAACAAATTTGCCAAATTCTGGATTTGCGAGGAGATAAGTTTAACAATCGCAAACTCTACGGGAGGTTTTCATGTTTTCCACTACGCGGCGCTCGCTCATGCTTGCAGCGCTCATGACGTCTGCGGCAGGGCTGGCCGGTCCCGCCTTCGCGCAGTCCAACGAGATTACCATCAGCCACTATTTCACGGGCGAGCTCGGTCTGAAGGCCTTCAACGAGCAGGTCGCGAAGTTCGAACAGGCGTCCGGCATCAAGGTCAAGGAAAGCCCAGTCGGTCACGAGGACTTCAAGACGGACATCCTGGTACGTGCGGCGGGCAACAGCCTTCCGGACGTCTTCAGCTACTGGGCCGGTGCGCGTGTCGACTTCATCGTCAAGTCCAACAGCCTGCGCGCGATCGACGGTATGTGGGGGAGTGAAAAGCTCGACAGCGTAGTCGCCAAGCCGATCGCCGACAGCGCTACGCTTTATGACGGAAAGCGCTTTCTTGTGCCCTTCAATTATCACTATGCCGGCGTGTTCTATAACAAGAAGGTACTTGCCGACGCCGGTATGACCGCGCCACCGGCGACTTGGGACGAATTCATTGCGCTCTGCAAGACGCTGAAGGAAAAGGGCGTGGCTCCGCTCGCGCTTGGCTCGAAGAATCGTTGGCCGGCGCAGTTCTGGTTCGACTACCTGCTGCTGCGCACCGCCGGTCCCGCCTACCGCGCCAAGCTGATGGCGGGCGAAGCCTCCTATGACGATCCGGAGGTCGTTGCAGCCATGACCATGTGGAAGGAGCTGCTCGATCAGGGCTTCTTCGTCGAAAACGCCAATGCCGACGACTGGACGGACGCCGCCGACAAGGTGGCCCGCGGCGATGCGGCCATGACGCTGATGGGCACCTGGATCACCGGTTACTGGAACGGCGTTGGCCTCAAGCCCGGCGAAGATTACGACTTCTTCCAGTTCCCGAAGATCAAGGACGGCATTCCGAATGCCGCGGTCGGACCGGTCGACGGTCTGGTGATCTCCGCCAATGCCGCCAATCCCGAGGGCGCGGAGAAGTTTCTTGCCTTCATGATGTCCAACACGGATGTCCAGGCGAAATGGGCGGAAGCGCAGGGCGCGTTGTCGGCTAACGTCAATGTCGATCCGAAGACCTACAACAGCGTGATGCAGAGCGCTGCCAAGACGGTCGCGGACGCCGAGGCCTTCGCCTTCAACTATGACCTGGCCACCACGCCACCGGTTGCCGAAGTCGGCCTCTCCATGTTCACGCGCTTCATCGACGATCCGTCCAAGCTGGACGAGGTCTTGAAGGCCGTGGCAACGGATGCCAAGGCTGCATTCAAGCAATAGACCCGGGCAAACAGAACGAGGATCGCGGCCCCAACCGGGCCGCGATCCTTTGGAAAGGAATACCGATGGAGCGGCATAATACCTTCTGGCGCGTGGCGCTGCTGGCACCGCCATTGACGGTCTTCGCCGTCTTCGTCATCTGGCCGCTGTTGAGTTCGTTCTTCTACAGCGTGACCAACTGGAATGGCTTCGGCTCCGACTACGACTTCGTCGGCCTCGACAACTTTGCCAGGATCTTCACCGACAAGCTGTTCATGAATGCGGCGATCAACACGACGATCTGGATGATCGCGGCGATCGTCGTGCCGACGCTGTGCGGGCTTGCGCTGGCGCTTCTGCTCGACGGCAAAGTGCCTGGCGGGCGTGCCTTCAAGACGGTCTTCTACCTGCCGATCTGCCTCTCGGCCGTGATCGTCGGACAGATCTGGATCTGGATCTACCAGCCCGATTGGGGCCTGCTCAACACCGTCGTCTCCAATATCAGCGGTGAAAAGATACGCTATGCCTGGCTCGCCAAGCCCGACACGGCGCTCGGATCGGTCATCCTCGCCTGGTCCTGGCAGCAGACCGGCCTTTCCATGGTAATCTACCTTGCCGGCCTGACGGCGATCCCCGACGACCTCCTGGAGGTCTGCGAGATCGAGGGCGCAAAACAGTGGCAGCGCATCATCTTCGTCGTCCTGCCATTGCTCACCCCGTCCACCGTCGTCGTCATCGCGCTTTCGGTGATCAACTCGCTCAAAGGGTTCGACATTCTCTACATCATGACCGGCGGCGGGCCGTTCAACAGTTCCGATACGCTTGCCATGCACATGTACAACGAGTCCTTCCGCAAATACCTGATGGGCTACGGAAGCGCCATTTCCGTCGTGCTGTTCCTGATCGCGCTCACCATCATCGGCATCTATTTCCGCCAGTTGAAGAAGGTGGACCGGATCTATGGCTAATCTCTCCGCCGTCCACCGTTTCAATCCCTGGCGCGGGGCGATCTTCGCGATGCTCCTGGCATTGGCGATCCTCTTCCTCCTGCCGACGCTCGGCGTGCTGCTCGCCTCGATCAAGACGACGCGCGAGATCGCGCTCGGCAGCCTGTGGTCTTTGCCGACGGCCTTCTATCTCGGCAACTTCGTCGAGGTGCTGTCCAATCCGGCCGTGCATCGCTATTTCCTGAATACGCTGCTGGTCACGGTGCCGGGCACGCTGGCATCGACCGCGCTCGGCGTCCTGGCCGGCTATGTATTCGCCAAACTGCCCTTTCGCGGCTCCAACATGCTGTTCCTCGCGCTCGTGGCCGGCATGTTCTTTCCGCCGCAGGTCATTCTCGTGCCGCTCTTCCGGCTGTTCAACGGCATGGGCCTGATCGATACGCTCTGGCCGGTCTTCATCGTCCATACAGCTCTCGGCATCCCGATCTGCACGCTTCTTATGCGCAACTTCTTCGCGACCGTTCCGACGGCGCTGCGCGAGGCGGCGATCCTGGAGGGCGCCAGCGAATGGCAGGTGCTGACCCGGGTCGTGCTGCCGCTGAGCCTGCCGGCGCTCGCGGTGCTGGCGACCCTGCAGTTCACCTGGATCTGGAACGATTTCCTCTGGCCGCTGATCTTCACCCAGTCCGACGAAAAGCGGACGATCATGATCGGCATCGTCAATCTCAAGGGCCAGTATTCCGTCGCCTGGGGCGTCCAGGGCGCGCTCTCGCTCGTGGCCAGCCTGCCCACGCTTCTCGTCTTTCTGTTTTTCCAGCGCTACTTCATCAAGGGTATGACCATGGGCGCGGTAAAGGGTTGATCATGATACAGCTTTCACTTCGCGAGATCCGCAAAACCTTTGGCGCGCTGGAGGTCATCCGCGGGGTTGATCTCGATGTCCAGGCGGGGGAGTTCGTCGTCTTCGTCGGCCCGTCCGGCTGCGGCAAGTCGACGATGCTGCGCATGATCGCGGGCCTTGAGGACGTCACCGACGGCGCAATCGAGATTGCCGGGCGGGACGTGACCACGACGGCGCCGGCCAAGCGCGAGATCGCCATGGTCTTCCAGTCCTATGCGCTCTTCCCGCACATGACGGTCGCGGAAAACATCGGTTTCGGCCTCAAGCTCGCAGGACTGCCAAAGGAGGAGATCTCCCGTCGGGTGGATGACATCGCGAAGACACTGCAGATCGGCCATCTGCTGGAGCGGGTTCCGCGCGAACTGTCCGGCGGGCAGCGCCAGCGCGTCGCGATCGGCCGGGCCATCATCCGCCAGCCGAAGATCTTCCTGTTCGACGAGCCGCTGTCCAATCTCGATGCGGCCCTCAGGGTGCAGATGCGGCTTGAGATCGCCCGCCTTCACGTTCGCCTCGGCGCTACGATGATCTACGTGACGCATGACCAGACGGAGGCCATGACGCTCGCCGACCGCATCGTTGTCTTCAACAAGGGCCGGATCGAGCAGGTCGGTGCGCCGATGGAACTCTACGAGCGTCCGGCGAACATGTTTGTCGCCGGTTTCATCGGCGCCCCGTCGATGAACTTTCTGCCGGCATCGGTGGAAGGTGGCGCGCTCACCATCAACGGCCTGTCCATCGGGAGCTCGCGCACCTGGAATGCCGCAGGCGCCGTCACCGCAGGCGTCCGGCCGGAACATCTGACGATCCATTCGCCCGAGAACGGAGGTATCCATGGCCGGGTTGAACTCATCGAGCGACTTGGCGCTCAGACCTACGCCTATGTGGAAACGGCGGGTTTGAATGATCCGATCACCGTCGCGGTCCCCAACGAAAGCCGTCTTGCGGCCGGCGATATCATCGGGATGCAGCCAATGCATGAGAAGGTGCACGTTTTCGACAAGGAAGGGGTAGCCATTCCAGCGTAAAAACCCAACTCGCTCTTCATAGGGGACGGGTCTAGAGGTCCTATTCCTGTCAAGACCTGTTGCTCACTTCCCGCCAATCCCCGTTCGAAATCGCGAGCGACGTCTCGAACGACTGCCTTGCGCCCTCATTTCAGCCGTTTCAGCCACTAGGCCAAGTCCCAAATAGCGGACACTTGGCTCCAACGCACAGATGGTTGTTGAAATGGCCGACGGTGACCGGCAACCAGCTTTCATCCTGGAGCTGAGAGCCGCCCGCTGGGCCGTGGTCCTTATCTTTTCCTTATGTCCGCCTTCGCTCTTCCCCATCGAAGCCTGACCCGAAGCGTCTTTATCCTGTGTGTGTATCAACAGGAGAAACGGACATGTCCGACCTCATCTTCCTCGCGCTCGGCGCCGGCACGCTTTTCGTGCTCGCGCTCTATGCCCGCGCGCTCGACCGGCTGTGACGGAGGCAAGGATGCTTGAACCTCTTTTCGGCCTCGTCGTCGCGATCGCGCTCGGCGTTTATCTCGTGGTCACGCTTCTGCGGCCCGAACGCTTCTGATTTTCGAGGAGTATTCCCATGACCATTGTCGGGTGGCTGCAGATCAGCCTCCTCTTCCTCGCCGTGCTCGTCGCCATCAAGCCCCTCGGGCTTTACATGGCACGGGTCTTTTCTGGTGAGCGCACATTTCTTTCGCCCATCCTCTTACCCGTCGAGAAGGGGCTCTATCGCCTCTCCGGCATCCGCGAGGACAAGGAGCAGGGCTGGCTCGCCTACACGCTCGCCATGCTCGCCTTTTCAATCGCCGGCTTCCTTGCCCTTTACGCGATCCTGAGGCTTCAGGCCTACCTGCCGCTCAACCCGCAGGGCTTTGCAGGCATGGCGCCGGATCTCGCCTTCAACACGGCGGTCTCCTTCGTCACCAATACCAACTGGCAGAACTACGGCGGCGAAACCACGCTTGGCCATTTCGCCCAGATGGCGGGGCTCACGGTGCAGAACTTCCTCTCCGCGGCAACCGGCATGGCGCTCGCCATCGCCTTTACCCGGGCGCTCGCCCGCTCCAGGGTCTCGACGCTCGGCAACTTCTGGGTCGACATGAGCCGCGCCACGCTCTACGTGCTCCTGCCGATCGCCTTTATCGTGGCCCTTGCCTTCGTCGCCATGGGGCTTCCCCAGACGCTCGACGCATCGGTGACGGCAACGACGCTCGAGGGCGGCAACCAGGTGATTTCGTTCGGGCCAGTCGCCTCCCAGGAAGCGATCAAGCAGCTCGGCACCAACGGTGGTGGTTTCTTCAACGTCAACGCCGCCCATCCCTTCGAAAATCCGACGGCCTGGTCCAACTATCTCAACATCTTCGCCATGCTGTCGATCTCTGCAGCGCTGGTCTATTCCTTCGGCCAGATGGTCGGCAACCGCCGCCAGGGCTGGGCACTGATCTCCGCGATGGCCTTCCTGCTGATCGCCGGCGTCGCGGTCACCTACTGGGCGGAAGCCCAGGGCAATCCGATCCTGACCGCGCTCGGCGTCGATCCGGCGCTCGGCAACATGGAAGGCAAGGAAGTCCGCTTCGGCCAGGCCATGACCGCCCTCTATGCGGCCGTGACCACCGGCCTGTCGGATGGCGGCGTCAACGGCATGCATGGCTCGTTCACCGGGCTCGGCGGCCTGGTGCCGATGTTCCTGATGCAGCTCGGCGAAGTGTTGCCGGGCGGGGTCGGCTCCGGTCTTTACGGCATGCTCGTCTTCGCCCTGCTCTCCGTCTTCGTCGCCGGCCTGATGGTCGGCCGCACGCCGGAATTCCTCGGCAAGAAGATCGAGGGGCGCGAGATGAAGTTCGCCATGCTGGCGGTCCTCATCCTGCCGCTGGTCATCCTCGGCTTCACCGCCGTCTCGGCAATCCTGCCCTTCGCCGTGGCAAGCGTCGGCACCGCCGGTCCGCATGGCCTGTCGGAAATCCTCTATGCCTACACCTCGTCCGCCGGCAACAACGGCTCCGCCTTCGGCGGGCTGACCGGCAACACGCCTTGGTACAACACGACGCTCGGCCTCGCGATGTTGCTCGGCCGCTTCGCCTATGTCGTGCCGGTCATGGCGATTGCCGGATCGCTCGCCGCCAAGGTCAAGGCACCGGCCTCCGCCGGTACCTTCCCGACCGACGGGCCGCTGTTCGTCGGGCTGCTGATCGGCATCATCCTCATTCTCGGCGGGCTGCAATTCTTCCCGGCGCTCGCCCTCGGCCCCATCGTCGAACATTTCGCGATGCTCGCCGGCCAGACCTTCTGAAGGAAACCTCCATGTCAAAAGACCGCAAGACCCCTGGTCTTCTCGATCCCGGCATCCTCTTCCCGGCGATGCGTGATGCCGTGCTGAAGCTCGATCCCCGGCAATTGCTGCGCAATCCGGTGATCTTCGTGACGGAAGTCGTCGCTGCCGTCGTGACGCTGATCTTCCTGCGCGACCTGACGAGCGGAGGAGCCGGCGCCGGCTTCTCCGGCCAGATCGCCGCCTGGCTCTGGTTCACGGTGCTCTTTGCCACCTTCGCCGAAGCCGTGGCGGAGGGCCGTGGTCGCGCCCAGGCCGACAGCCTGAAGAAGACCAAGTCCGAACTCGTCGCCCGTCGCCTGACGGCCGGCGGTTCGACCGAGACCATGCCCGCCTCCCGGCTCAAGGTCGGCGACGTCGTGCTTGTCGCCGCCGGCGAGCTCATTCCCGGTGACGGCGAGGTGATCGAAGGCGTCGCCTCGGTCAACGAGAGCGCGATCACCGGCGAGTCCGCCCCCGTGATCCGCGAGTCCGGCGGCGACCGCTCGGCTGTCACCGGCGGCACCCAGGTTCTCTCCGACGAGATCAAGATCAAGATCACGGTGGCCCCGGGCTCCTCCTTCGTCGATCGCATGATCGCGCTCATCGAAGGCGCCCAGCGTCAGAAGACGCCGAACGAGATCGCGTTGTCTATCCTGCTTTCCGGCCTGACGCTGATCTTCCTCTTCGTCTGCGTGGCGATCTGGGGGCTTGCGGGCTATTCCGGCACCGTCATCTCGGTCACCGTCCTTGCCGCGCTGCTCGTCACCCTCATTCCGACGACGATCGGCGGCCTTCTCTCGGCGATCGGCATTGCCGGCATGGACCGCCTGGTTCGCTTCAATGTGATCGCGACGTCGGGCCGTGCCGTCGAAGCCGCCGGCGACGTCGACACGCTGCTGCTCGACAAGACCGGCACGATCACCTACGGCAACCGCATGGCAAGCGATTTCCTGCCCGTCCCCGGTGTCAGTGCCGCAGAACTGGCGGAGGCTGCCCTTCTCGCCAGCCTTTCCGACGAGACCCCGGAAGGCCGCTCGATCGTGGCCCTTGCCACCGGTGAACACGGTGTTGCCACGCCTGAAGCCCGCGCCGACGCTTTCGTCGCATTCACCGCCGAAACCCGTCTCTCCGGGGTCGATCTCGGCACCCGCCGTCTTCGCAAGGGCGCAGTCGACGCCGTGCTGAAGTTCGCCGGCCTCACCGACGAGGACGCCCCGGCTGAATTCCGCCGTGCCGTCGACATGGTGGCCCGTAGCGGCGGCACCCCGCTTGCCGTTACCGACGGCGACCGGCTGCTCGGCGTGATCCATCTGAAGGACGTGGTGAAACCCGGCATCAAGGAACGGTTCGCGGCACTCCGTGCCATGGGCATCCGCACCGTCATGGTGACGGGCGACAACCCGGTCACGGCGGCGGCCATCGCCTCGGAAGCTGGCGTGGACGACTATCTCGCCCAGGCGACTCCGGAAGACAAACTCGCCTATATCCGCCGCGAACAGCAGGGCGGCCGTCTGATCGCCATGTGCGGCGACGGCACCAATGACGCACCGGCGCTTGCCCAGGCCGATGTCGGCGTCGCCATGCAGACCGGAACTCAGGCCGCCCGCGAGGCCGCCAACATGGTCGACCTCGATTCGAGCCCGACCAAGCTGATCGAGATCGTCGAGATCGGCAAGCAGCTCCTGATGACCCGCGGATCGCTGACCACCTTCTCGATTGCCAACGACGTAGCGAAATACTTCGCCATCATCCCGGCCTTGTTCGTCGCCACCTATCCGGCGCTCGGTGCATTGAACGTGATGGGGCTTTCCTCGCCGCAATCCGCCATCCTCTCGGCGGTCATCTTCAACGCGCTGATCATCGTCGCGCTGATCCCGCTCGCGCTCAGAGGCGTCGCCTACCGTCCGGCCGGCGCGGCCTCGCTCCTGCGCCGCAATCTCCTGGTCTACGGCCTCGGCGGCATTCTTCTCCCCTTCGCCGGCATCAAGGTCATCGACCTTGCCGTCAGCGCCCTTCATCTGGTGTGATCCATGCTCAACCATCTTCGCCCCGCAATCACCCTGGTCGTCGCGATGACTGCGCTCACGGGCCTTGCCTATCCGTTCGCAGTGACCGGCATCGCCCAATCAGTCCTGCCGACGGAGGCCAATGGCAGCCTGATAGAGAACGACGGCATCGTCGTCGGATCCGCCCTGATCGGCCAGAACTTCGCCTCCGACCGCTATTTCTGGCCGCGGCCGTCCGCGACGGGTCCCGATCCCTACAACGCCGCCGCCTCGTCCGGCTCGAACCTCGGCACGACGTCCGTCAAGCTGCGCGACCGCGTGGCCGGGGATGTCGAACGCCTTGCCGCCACGGGGATCGCTGCGCCGCTTCCCGGCGATGCGGCGACAACCTCCGGGTCGGGCATCGATCCGCATATCTCTCCGGAATTTGCGCTCACACAGCTTGCCCGCGTGGCAAAAGCGCGTTCCATTGCGGAGCAGACGCTGGCGGACCTGGTCACCCAACATGTCGAGACGCGATTTCTCGGCATCATCGGCGAACCGCGCGTCAACGTATTGCTGCTCAACCGGGCACTCGATGCCCTGAAGACATGAGAGACTGAATGTCGGACGACAACCGCGATCACAGCCGCCGGCCGGATCCGGATGCACTGCTTGCCCTGGCGGACAAGGACCGTCGGGGCAAGTTGACCGTTTTTCTCGGCGCCGCCCCCGGCGTCGGGAAAACCTATTCCATGCTGTCCCGTGCCCAGCGCCTCAAGGCCGATGGCCTGGATGTCGTCGTCGGGCTGGTGGAAACGCACGGGCGCGGCGAGACCGCCTCACTGCTCAGCGGCCTCGAAGTGCTCCCCCGTCTGCGTGTCGCCCATCGTGGGCGCATGCTGGAGGAGTTCGACATCGACGCAGCGCTCGCCCGCAAGCCGAAGATTGTCATCGTTGACGAACTTGCCCATTCCAATCCCGACGGAAGCCGCCACCCCAAGCGATACCAGGACATCGAAGAACTGATCGCCGCCGGCATCGACGTCTGGACGGCGCTCAATATTCAGCACCTGGAAAGCCTGGCCGATCTCGTGGCGCAGATCACCGGCGTGACGGTTCGCGAACGTGTTCCGGATCTCGTCCTGAAACGCGCCGACGAAGTGCTGCTGGTCGACCTGCCGCCATCGGAACTGATCGAGCGGCTGAAGGAGGGCAAGGTCTATCTTCCCGAAAGCGCCAGCCGCGCGGTCGACCGCTTCTTCCGCGTCGGCAACCTGACCGCTCTTCGTGAACTTGCTTTGCGCCGCACTGCCGACCGAGTCGACGACCAGATGGTCGACTACCTGAAGCAGAACGCCATCGACGGGCCGTGGGCGACCGGCGAACGGCTGATCGTCTGCATCGGCTCCGATGCCTTGTCCGAGAAGGTCCTGCGCGTCGCAAGCCGCCTTGCTTCCGGGCTGAACGCGCCCTGGATCGTCGTTTCCGTCGAGCGCTCTGACCGGGAGGTCGCCTCGACCGAGCACCTGCGCAAGGTGGAGGGCCTGTTCCGCCTCGCCGAACAGCTCGGCGCGGAGACGCGTCATGTCATCGGCAACGACTTCGTCGACGAGATCCTGAAGCTCGCCCGCCGCGAACACGCGACGCAGATCGTCATCGGCGCACCTCGGCGCCGTGGCATCGAACGCTTTTCGACCCGCTCGCTACCGCAGGTGCTGTCGCGCAAGGCCGCCGGCATCGGTGTCCACCTGGTGACCCCGGAAAAGGGTGCAGTCGCGGTGACGGCCCCGAAAGCGCCCACCTTGAGCCTGGCGATGGTGCAGCGGTCGGCGATCATCGCCATCGGCTTCGTGGCCGTCATCACCGCGGTCGGCAAGGCGATCGACATGTTCATCGATCTGCCGAACATCTCGATCCTCTTCCTGCTCGCCGTGCTCGGCGCATCGGTCGCCGGCGGTTACCTGTCGGCTTTTCTGGCCGCTGCCCTGTCCACGCTCGCCTACAACTTCTTCTTCATCGAACCGCTGCACACCTTCACCATCGCCGCCCCGCATGAGGTCTTTGCGCTGTTCGTCTTTCTCGCCGTCGCCGTCGTCGCCGGCGGTTTCGCCTCGCGGATCCGCGAGCAAGCAGGCGTCGCACGGGTCCGTGCGACCGCGCTGCAGTCGCTCTACGATTTCTCCCGCAAGCTCGCAGGCACCGCGCGAACCGAAGATGCCATCTGGCTTGCCGTCTCGCAGTTGCAGACGAGCCTCAGGCGCAAGATCGTCTTGCTCCTTGCCCGCAATGGCGAACTGGGAGTGGCCGCAGCCTGGCCGCCGGATACCGATCTCGACGTCACCGACCTTGCGGCCGCGCGCTGGACCCACGAGAAACGCGAAGCGGCTGGCCGCGGCACCGGGACGCTCCCCAACAGTCGCTTCGAGTTTCGCCCCCTGCTCGGGCCGCACGGCATTGTCGGCGTCTGCGGCATCGAGCATTCGACGGAGAGACTGGACCTCAATGAAGAGCGCTCGCTCGCGGCAGTCCTCGACCAGACCGCGATCGCGCTGGACCGCGCCCGCCTTGCAGAGGAGACGGTGGCCCAGGCCGCCCGGCTCGAGGGCGAGCGCTACCGCGAGGCATTGCTCTCGTCGATCTCCCACGATCTTCGCACGCCGCTCGCCACCATAACCGGCGCCGTGACCAGCCTTCGCCAGCTCGGCCCCCGCATGACTCCAGAAAACCGCGACGACCTCCTGCAGTCGATCGAGGAGGAAAGCGGTCGGATGAGCCGCTTTGTCGCCAATCTGCTCGACATGACCCGCATCGAGGCCGGCACCCTGAAGCCGAAGCGCGACTGGATCGACGTGACCGACGTCGTACAGTCCGCCGTCGACCGGACCCGCAAATATGCGCCCGGTCGCATCATCGAAACCGGCATCGCCACCGATCTGCCGCTGATCGAGGGGGACGGCGTGCTGCTGGGCCAGGTGCTGTTCAACCTGCTCGACAATGCGGTGAAATATGGCGGCGAGGATGCGATCAGCGTCTACGCCCGCCGTGACGGACAGGATGTGCTGATTTCGGTCACCGACCTCGGCAAGGGCATTCCGACGGAGGATCTGGACCGCGTCTTCGAAAAATTCTATCGCAGGGGCAAGCCCGACGGGCGCTCGCCCGGGACGGGTCTCGGCCTCTCTATCGCCCGGGGTTTCGTCGAGGCGATGGGCGGCAGGATCCATGCCGAAAGCCCGGCTGTGAAAAAGAGAGGCACCCGCATCGTGATGCGCTTCCCGGCAGCCGACAGATCGAGGACGGAACCCAGATGACTTTGCCCCGCATCCTCGTCGTGGATGACGAACCCCAGATCCAGCGCTTCCTGAAGCCGTCGCTGACAGCAGCCGGATACGAGGTGATCGAGGCCCTGACCGGAGCTGAGGCGCTGAAGTCTGTTGCGACCCGGGCACCGGATCTCGTCATCCTCGATCTCGGTCTGCCCGACATGGACGGCAAGGAGGTCATCGCCGGCCTGCGCGGCTGGAGCGAGGTCCCGATCGTCATCCTGTCCGCCCGCGACCGTGAAAGCGAAAAGATCGCTGCGCTCGACCTCGGCGCCGACGACTATGTCGAAAAGCCCTTCGGCATCGGCGAACTGACGGCCCGCATCCGCACGGCACTTCGCCATCGCGGGCGGAGCGAGGCCATTCCCTCCGTCATCGAGGTCGACGGCCTTACCATCGACCCGATCAGGCGGCTGGTGACGCGCGGCGACGAGACGGTGCACCTGACACCGAAGGAATACGACCTGCTGCTGCATCTCGCCCGCCATGCCGGCCGGGTCGTGACCCATCGGGCCTTGCTGGGATCCGTCTGGGGACCGGCCCACGGCGACGACCTGCACTACCTTCGTGTCTTCATCGGCCAGCTCCGCCAGAAGATCGAACGTGATCCAACGCAGCCGCGCATTGTGCGAACGGAACCGGGAGTCGGATATCGGATGGCAGATCAGGAGTAAGACCGAATTTCAACGGCCTGTGTCGGTTGGCACTCCGAAGACAATACCGATATCCCCGATTGGCGATGACTCTCTTCATCCTTGGTCTCAAAGCAAAAGACCCGTTTTCGATTTGTCGAAGCCGGTGAGCGAGGCACCGGTTACGTCCGCAGTATGCCTTCCTCCATTGGCCAATGGTGACCCACGGAGGTCTTCAGTTCGAGATCACGACTGACGTGCGATCCAGTTTCTGCTTGGCATACCAAGATCGAAAACACCGGTAGGATACCTTGGTTTCGACATGGAAGACGCGTCAGAGCTTGCGGCGCGCACTGAGATTTAACGCAGTATGGCCGGCGGTGTCGGGCACTGTTATTGCTACTTGCATAGAAATCTCCGCTTCGAACGTCCACTCGGTACGAGCGGGCTGTCCCCTGTCGGCCCCATGCCGGCCATTCGCGCTGGGCTAACTGGTTGCTCCAAGAAACTCGTTTGCTCGCGGTTACGCGAAGAATCGAGACGATCGCCGGTTCAATTCCCTTCAAGGCGAGACGATACGCGCAGATCCAGGCCAGTGAAACCACTTGGCCCCATCACGTTCTTGACGTCAGATGAAGCATCACCACGGTGGCATCGACCAATAGCGGCCAAATCAAGCGGGCTTATTCTTTGGGGGGAGGGAAGTGGCCAAAGCGGGTTTCCGCCGAAGCTCTTCATATCGCACCTTATCGCTGGGCCGTTTGGCCTGCCGCTGATGGTTGAAGCACCTCAGCGCGTTTGGAGCTGTTCATCTCGTCCCGCCTGCAGATCCGCGAGCCTTCTCCCGGAACTCCCCTGGCGGAACGCCGAAATGGGCTTTGAAAACCCGGGAGAACTGTGTCTGGTCGCCGAAACCCCAGCGGTAGGCGATCTCCGCTGCGGTTTGGTTGTTGTTCGGGTCGGCGAGCGCTTCGCGGCAGGCGGTCAGCCGCTGGTCGCGAATCCAGTCTCTTACCGTCTGATCGGTGTCTCTGAACAACTCATGCAGATAACGGGTGGAGATGCCGCAGGCTTGTGCGATGCGCTCCGGCCGAAGACCGAACTCGTGAAGGTTGGTGCGGATATAAGCCTCAATACGAGCGAGATGGGCGGCGCGAACGGTCGAGTTGCCTGAAGTGAGCACGCGCTCGTCGGCTTTGACCGCCAGCACGAGCAGATCGACCAATTGGCGGCCGACCGTCGACCTTGCCTCCTGCGTCATCCCGTCGAAACGGGCGGGCAGAAGTTGCAGCATGTCGTTGAAGAGGCCGCCTGCACCATTGTTTGCCTCGAACTGCAACGTGCAGAAGCGGTCCGGCGCCCGCAACCGGCCGGTCAACGCGTCCGCGTCGACCTTCAGCACCCACATGTCGGCCGGTTCGGCGTGGCTGAACTGGTAAGGCTCGCTGCTGCGCTCCAGAATGAAGCCGCCGGGTCTGCATTTGACCTCCCGACCGCACTGGGAAAAGAACACCTCCGCCCTTGCCGGCACCGTCACGAGAAACTCCTCCTCCCGCGCCCCGCGGAAATGGTGCGGCAGGCGCAGATATTGGAGTGCATCGCAGGTGAGGCGGGAGATCGATACGTCGCCGAACCGCCAGGTGGTCAGGTCGCCGGAAAACCGGTCGGCCTCGCGGAAGCGAAGGTCGAGCGGAAAATAGGCCGAGGCAATGGCCTCGTGCCAGTGGCGGCTGCGGTCGGGCGGGCGCGTCGCGCTCGTGGTGATGCTCGTCTTCATGCGGGCTCGTCCTCTTGGGATCGAAGGTACGCACAGGATTTCTGCCAAGCAATGAAAATGGCAGCTTATGCGTCGGCGCGCAAATCGTTGTTCCCTGCCTGCAAAGACGGAGGCGGAAAACTCTGCCTAGATTGAAGCCGGCTTCAACGGTGCGACAGATACCGGCTGCCAGGGAACAGACATTTCAGCTAGACGACCGGTTTCCAGGCCGTCGGTTCTCGCCCTCAACCAGCGTGAACACGATGCTTCATACACAGACTTCAAAAGTAGACCCGATCACGCTCTCGGTCGTGCGGGGCATGCTCGAGACGACCCAGCGCGAAATGACGCTTGCGCTTGAAAAGACGGCGCGCTCGTCGGTCTTCAACCTGGCACACGACTATTCGACGGCGCTCTTCAACGCCCGGCCCGAGATGATCCTGCAGGGCCAGGACATCCCGATCCATCTCGGCTCGCTCATCCCCGCCATGAAAGCGGTCGCAGCCTTCTTCGGCGACGACATTCACGAAGGCGACCTCTTCCTTCACAACGACCCCGCCTTCGGCGGCAGCCATGCCATCGACACCTGCATGTACAAGCCGGTCTTCTACAAGGGCGAACTGGTCTACTGGACCGTCTGCAAGGGACATCTGACCGATATCGGCGGGCCGGTGCCGGCCGGGTACAACCCGAACGCCACGGAAATCTATGCCGAGTGCCTGCGCATCCCGCCGGTCAAGATCTGGGACCGCGGCAAGCCGCGCCATGACGTACTCAACATGATCCTCACCAACATGCGTGCCAGGCGCGACCAGGAGGGCGACTTTCGTGCGCTCATCGGCGCCTGCCAGGTGGGCGAGCGCAACCTCATCGCCATGCTCGACAAGTACGGCAAGGCCGAGGTGGATGCCTGCGTCGACACGCTGCTCGACATGGCCGACCGCCACATGCGCGCGCTGATCGCCACGGTGCCGGACGGCACCTATGAAGGCTCCGCCATCCTGGAGGATGCCGGGCACGGCTTCGGCGACTTCGAGATCAAGGCGACGGTGACGATCACCGGCGACAGCTGCCATATCGCGATCGATAGCCCGCCGCAGGTGCCCTATTTCATCAACTCCTACGAGGGCAATTCCCATTCCGGCGTCTATCTCGGCCTGATGATGTTCGCGGCCCTGCCGCCACCCTATAACGAAGGGCTCTATCGCTGCGTCAGCCTCGACTTCGGGCCGAAGGGCACGCTCTGCAACGCGCAGGAGCCGGCCCCGCACATGAACTGCACGACGACGCCGATGGAAACCCTGACGGACGCCGTGCGCCTGGCCTTCGAGAAGGCGATGCCCTCCAAGGTCTCGGCCTCCTGGGGCCATGCCAACGGACTCAATATCGCCGGCCGTGACGCCCGCAACAACGAGGAGTTCGTAACCATGGTGCTCGCCACCATCATCTCCGGTGGCGGGGCGACGCCCAAGCAGGATGGTTGGCACGCGGTTGGCCCGGAATGCTGCTTCGGGGCGCTCACTTCGGGCGATGTCGAACTGCTCGAATATTCCTATCCCATCGTCATCCACCGTTATGCGCTAATGACCGACTCGGGCGGCGCCGGCAAGTTCCGCGGTGGCTCGGGCACGGCCTGGGAGGTCGAGCCGCTCAACGGTGACATCCTGTGCATCGGTTTCGGCGAGGGCCGACGCATCCCGGCCATGGGCGCGGCGGGAGCCAAGTCTGCGATGGTTGACACCAAGGTCGGCCGGGTGGAGCTGCGCCGCAACGGCAAGGTCGAGGTCGAGCGCAAGAACATCATAGAGACCATCAGGCCGGGCCAGACGATCACCAACCTCAATCCGGGCGGCGGCGGCTACGGCAATCCGTTCGAACGGCCGGTCGACAAGGTGCTCTGGGACGTGCGCAACGGCCTCGTCTCCATCGAAGGTGCCCGTCTCGACTATGGCGTCGTGATCGCGAACCCGCAGACCCTCGAGGTCGACACGGCCGCAACCGAACGGCTCAGAGCCACCGCGTAAGGAAAACCAGACATGACCATGCATTCCTACCGCCTCGGCATCGATGCCGGCGGCACCTTCACCGACTTCGTCATCGCCGACCGCGCGACCGGGGAAGTCAAGCTCTTCAAGGCGCTCTCCACGCCCTCTGATCCCACGAGGGCCATCGAGAATGGCCTCGGGCTGATCGCCGCCGACCTCGGCAAGCCGATCGAGGACATCATCGCGAACTGCGACCTCTGCATCAACGGCACCACGGTCGGCCTCAACGCCCTCATCACGCATCGGGGCGGCAAGACGGGCCTGATCTGCACGGCTGGCCACGAGGATTCTATCGAGATCCGCAACGGTCACAAGGAGGACGGCTTTCGCTACGATCCAGAATATCCGGCGGCGACCATGCTGGTGCCGCGCTACCTCAGACGCGGCGTGCGCGAGCGCGTTCTGTCGGACGGCTCGGTGCGCACGCCGCTCCATGAGGAGGATGTGCGCGAGGCCTGCAGGCTCTTCCTGAAGGAGGGCGTTGAGACCGTCGCCATCTCCTTCGTCTGGTCGGTGCTCGATCAGAGCCACGAGCGGCGCGCGGCCGAGATCGTGCGCGAGATGATGCCGGAGGCGATCCTGACCGTCGGCGCCGAGCTCTACCCGCAGGTGCGCGAATATACCCGTACCTCCACCGCGGTGACGAATGCCTATCTCGCCCCCGTCATGCGCCGCTACGTCATGGCGGTCGACGCCTATTTCCGCAAGCTCGGCGCAAAGCAGCCGGTGCGCTACTTCCAGTCGAACGGCGGGCTTGCCGTGGGCCAGGTCATGACCGACCGTTCGGTCTACGCCATTAATTCCGGGCCGGCGTCGGCGCCGCAGGCTGGCCTTTATGCCGGCGCGCCCTTTGACCACAAGAACGTCATCACTGTCGACATGGGCGGCACGTCCTTCGACATCACGCTCACCCGAAGCGGACAGACCAACCTCAACAAGAACATCGACTTCCTGCGCTACCGCATCGGTGTGCCGATGATCCAGGTCGAGACGCTGGGTGCAGGCGGCGGCTCGATCGGCTGGATCGATCCGCTCGGCCTCCTGCAGGTCGGTCCGCAGTCCGCCGGTTCCGAGCCGGGTCCCGCCTGCTACGGACGCGGAGGTACCGAGCCGACGACGTCGGATGCGAACCTCGTTCTCGGTTACCTCAACCCCGAGGGTCTCCTCGGCGGCAAGCTGCCGCTCGACATCGAGAAGGCGCGCGCGGCGGTGGCGAGGGTCGCAGGACCGCTCGGCATCTCCGTGGAGCAGGCGGCCTACGGCATGTTCGCCATCGTCAACAACTCGATGGTCAACGGCATCCGCCGCGTTTCGGTCGAGCGCGGCTACGATCCGCGCGATTTCGTGCTGGTGGGGGCAGGGGGCGCAACAGCGGCACACATCACGGCGCTGGCGCGGGAGATGGGCATCGACACCATTATCCTGCCCAAGCTCGCTTCGGGTCTTTGCGCCTTCGGCCAGATCATCTCCGACGTGAAGTACAACTATATGGCGCCCGCGCCCGTGCGCCTCGACAATGCGGCGGCCTATGAGCGCATCGATAGCCTGTTCAAGGAGATCGAAGCGAAGGGCGTTGCGCATCTCGAGGCGGACGGCTTTGCCCCTGATGCCATCGACATCAAGCGCTCGATCGATATGCGCTATGTCGGCCAGGTGCACGAGTGCACGGTGGACATCGGTACCTTCCCCATTAACGAAACCACGATCGAAGCGGTCAAGGATGCCTTCCATGCCCGCCACGAGGAGCTCTACACCTACTCCGAGCGCCACAGCGCGGTGGAGGTGGTGAACCTGGAGTCTACCATCTACGGCCGTATCGAGAAGGTCCGTCCGCCGAAGCTCCTGACAGGCGGTGATGCTGGCGAGGCGCTGAAGGGCCATCGCGACGCGATCTTCGATCAGTCGGGCAAGCCGGTCTCAACGCCGATCTACGAGGGCGCGAAGCTCGGCGCGGGCGCCCGAATCACGGGGCCTGCCATTATCGAGGAGGTGACCACCACCATCGTCATCGAGCCCGGCTGGACGAGCATCCTGCATGAAAGCGGCAGCTATCTGCTGACACGGGAAGACTGACGGCTGGCCCCGCGAACGGGCGGGGCAGCCACCTGCAACGAAGAGGGGAAAACAATGGCAGGCAACCTATCGGCCGTGGAGGCCGAAACTTCTGACTTCTCCAACGTGGCGGTACCGCCACAGGCCCGCATGCCCCGGGGGGCGTTGACCATGGCGTGGTGGGCGGTGTGCAGCGCCGTCTTCTACATCGTCGTCGGGGCGGCCATGGCGCTCAATTTCGGAACGCGCAATGCCATCATCGGCATGGTGCTCTCGGTGGTCGTCTACGGCCTCGTCAACGCGGTGCTCAGCCGCTTTGCCATTCGCACCGGGCTTTCCGTCGCCCTGTTCTCGCGCGTGCTGTTCGGCAATGTCGGCGCCGGACTGGCGACCCTCATCTTCTGCGCCACGGCAATCTACTATGCCGTTTTCGAGGGTTCGGTGATCGCTGTGGGTATCACCACCATTCTGCCGTCGATCTCCTATCCCATCGCGGCGCTGATCGTTGTCCTCTACAGCGTGCCGCTGATCTTCGGCAGCATTCAGACCTGGCTCGACAAATTCAACGGCGTGCTGTTGCCGTTCTACATCCTCGGCCTCGTCGTCGCGGTCGTCCTCGCTGTCGGCGAATACGGCTACAGCGGCAAGTGGCTGAACCTCGGGCCGGAGGCCGGCGCTCCTGCCGGTGGCTGGTGGTCGTGCTTCGTCTATTACATGGGCGTCTGGGTGCTGATGATGTTCACCTTCGACTATGCCCGCTTCGGCCGGCAGGAGGATGCGGGCTATCACGCCTGGTTCAACTTCGGCATGCCCTTCTATGCCATGGCTTTCCTGGTGAGCGGCCTCTTCGGCATGTTCATGATCGGCACTGTCCCGGATCTCGGTGCCCTTTCGGAGGTCAGCGTACTGCTGGCCCTGCTGAAGCTCATGGGGATCTGGGGGCTGTTGTTCGTCTGGGTCACGCAGACCCGCATCAACACGGCCAACTACTATCTGGCAGCCGTCAATCTGGAAGCGCTCGTGCAACTCTTCGGCAAACTGCCCTTCGGGCGGATCGGCTGGGCAGTCGCGGTCGGCGCGATCGTTTATGTGCTGATGCTCGCGGATGTCTTCGCCTATCTGCTGTCGGCGCTCGCCTATCAGGGCATCTTCGTCGTCGCCTGGGTGGCGGTCGCGATGGCGCACATCCTGATCGACCGGTACGGCGCGCTGGTCGGCGGTACGATCGAATACCGTTCCAGCCATGTGCCGGCCTTCAACCCCCTCGGTATCGCCGCCTGGTTCGTCGCTGCCGCCATCGGCATCTGGCTCCATGTCTGGGGTGGTGCCTATGCGGAGTTCTCGGCCCCGGCAACCGCTGTCATCGCCTTCTGCATCTATGCTGTGGGCCTGACGCAGGCGCGTCGCTCCTGGTTCCTGGCGGCCGGCTGATCACGCGGACCGTGCCCCGCGACGGGGCACGGTCCAATCTCACGACTCGTCCTCAGCTACGCGCCCTATATGGGCCAGGGCCTGACCGCAGCTGCAAGAGCTTGACGTTGGTCAGCTCAAGTCGATCGGAGGGCTGATCTATGTCCGTTTTTGCGACAATCCGCCTGCCGACATTGTCGGTCTCGAGCAGGCGATGGCGCTCCGTATGGCGCCCCAAGACATTCCCAATGCCAAGATTGCCCATCAGGTCGATGAGATCGAAGAGGGGGAACTGGAAGCTGACGATCGAGAGTAACGCGGGGTGCTGCCCCTGTTATGCGAACCATCCCGTCTATTGAGATTGATTGGCCTCCCGCAAGACTGTTCGCGCGGCGATCAAACGGCTTCTCGTCGTCATTTTAGCGCATCTGCGTCTTCCGATTTTTTGAGGCTGCACGGCGGACGGTCGCCGGGCAGTTTTGGAATGGACTGCAACGAGCCTCGCGCCAGATCGCACTTGCGATTGCACCTCATCCGGTGCTGATCGCGGTGGGCGCGGTCGTCTCCGTCCGAAGCAGGGCCTCGGTACACTTCCAGACGTTCTCCACCAGCTTGCTCTGGCTGCCAAGGTGCCGGTAGAGGCGGATTTCGAGGTCGAGTGCCCATTCGGGATTGGTCGAGGCTTCGACGAGCAGACCGGACTGAAGTTCGCCCTGGATCAGGCTGAGCGGCAGCCAGCAGAGGCCCGCGCCGGTGAGCGCCACCGTCTTCAAGCCGGCGCTGATGGCGTTCTCGTGCACCTGGCGGCGGAGAAACGGCGGCCGCTCGGCAAAGAGACGGCCGAGCGCCACGCCGAAGAATGAGCTGAACCCGTAACTCAGATAGGGAAGCGTGATGCCGTCGCGCACTGCGGTGTCGAGAAGGTCTTTGCCCGGCATCCAGCGCTCGCGTTGCAGCTTAACCTGGGGAGCGGCCACCGGAACCAGGCGATCACGACCAATCGAAAGGTGGTCGAAGCGCTCCCGGTCGAGATGGAAGGGCACGCGCGGATGGGCATAGGTGAGGAAGAAGTCTGCCTCGCCATCGACCAGCGACGCCAGATTGGCCTCGATACCGCCGCGGTCGGGAATGAGGCTGATGCGGATATCCGGCATCTGCTGTTCCAGTCGCTGGAGCCATGCCGGCACGAAAGTGACGGTGAGGGTGTGAAGGGCGGCAAAACGCGCCATGCCTGACTCCGAGGTCGGCCGCAGCGCTTCCTGCGCCGCATAAAGGGCGCGTATCGTGTCCTGCGCCAGCGGCAGGAAACTGCGTCCGGCCGGCGTCAACTCCGCCGGCATCGTTCCCCGGTTGATGAGCGCTGCGCCGAGCCAGACTTCCAGTTGCTTGATTCGCCGGCTGAAGGCCGGTTGCGTGACGTTCCTGAGTTCCGCCGAACGCGAGAAGCTGGAGGTTTCGGCGAGCGTCACGAAATCCTCAAGCCATTTCAATTCCATCTTTTCAACACTCCGGGTTTTGTCCGGGAGATTTTTGGCCCCGGATTTAGCAACTAAGGTTTTGATTTTTCGCAATTATGCATTTTTTGCATGATCTTCTGTTTAAACCGAATTGGTCAAGTCCGCCCGCGCCCCTCACAGTCGCCGCCAACAACAGATTTGCCGGACCGGAGTGAAGGAAATGGGCAGGATTGTATATTGCGCGGGCCAGTTCGTCCCGGAGGAAGAGGCGCATGTCAGCCTGTTCGATCGTGGTTTCCTCTTCGGTGACGGCGTCTACGAAGTGACCGCGGTGATCGGCGGCCGGCTGATCGACAACGACCTCCACCTTGCCCGCTTCAAGCGATCGCTGGCGGAACTGGCGATCCCGCTGCCGGCCTCGCTTGAGGCGATCGAGGAGGTGCAGCAGGCGCTGATTGCGCGCAACGGTCTTGTCGAGGGCACGGTCTACCTGCAGGCGACGCGGGGAGAGGCGGACCGCGATTTTCTTTATCCGGAAGGGCTGGTTCCGACATTCGTCGCCTTTACCCAGGCGCGCCAGCTCGTCGCCACCAAGGCGCAAAAGGAGGGGATCGCGGTTGCCCTCGCTCCCGACCCGCGCTGGGCGCGCCGCGACATCAAGACGGTGATGCTTCTTGGTCAGGTCCTGGCCAAGCGCGAGGCCAAGGCTTCAGGCTTTGCCGATGTCTGGCTTACCCAGGAAGGCCAGATCACCGAAGGCGCATCCTCCACCGCCTATATTGTCACCTCCGACGGCAAGATCCTGACGCGCGGCAATTCTCCGGTGATTCTGCCGGGCTGCACGCGCCAAGCGCTCCTGAAGCTGTGCGAGCGCCATGGACTCATGATCGAGGAACGCTCGTTCAGCCCCGCGGAGGCCGAAGCTGCCGCCGAAGCCTTCCAGACATCGGCATCCAGTCTTGTCACGCCGGTCGTTCGTATCGGCGATACCGTCATCGGCAACGGCAAGCCGGGACTTCTCACCCGCGCGTTGCAGTCCTATTACCTCGAAGCCGCAGGAGTGATCGAAGCCACGTCCCACTAGAAGCCAAACGACAAAAAGCAGAAGCAAAATCAACAGAGGAATGAACGAAATGATCCATCAATCCAAACTTCTCGGCCTGGCGCTCGGAACCGTCATGGCATTCTCCGCTCCGGCGCTTGCCAGCGAAGGCTATGGCGATTGCAAGCTCTTCGGCAAGCAGGGCACCGAGAAGGCCGAGACGGCCGTTCCTGGCCAGTTCACCGTCATCGTCAACCTGCCGGCCGTCGGCGAGTTCAACGGCGACACGCCGGAGACGATCACCACCGGCCGCGAATTCTGCATGGCGGTCAACATCGCCTACCGGCTCGGCATCGACAAGGTCGTCCTGAAGAATGCCTCGTTCGATTCCATCGTCGCCGGCCAGAACAAGGACTTCGATATCGCGCTTGCGCTGATTTCCGTCACCGAGCCGCGCAAGAAGGTCGTCGATTTCTCCACGCCCTATGCGAGCGGTGCCTTCGGCCTTGCCACGCGCGCGGATTCCGCCCTCGACGAAGCTGGCATCAAGACGTCCAAGCTCGGTACCCAGGCCGGCACGATCATGGTCCAGTGGGCGCAGGAAAGCCTGCCCGAGACCTCGCTGTCCGTCTTTGACGATACCGGGGCCATGTTTACCGCGCTAGCAGCCGGCAATGTCGACGTCGTCATGACCGACATCTCCGTCATTCTCGGCCAGGTGGCCAACTCCGGTGGCAAATTGAAAGTGGTCGGCCAGTATCCGAGCGGGCGTGACACCGCCGGCATCTATCCCAAGGGCTATGCCCAGAAGCCGGTCATTGACAAGATCATCGCCGACATGGCCGCCGACGGCACGTTGAAGTCGTTGGAGAGCGAGTATCTCGCACCGGCCTGGGGCGGCGTAACCCCGGCCGACGTTCCGGTCTGGAAAAACTGAGCCGATGACGAAGTCTCTCCTGTCTGAAACCGGCAGCGAGACCGGGCACGCCACGCGGCGTGCCCGGAGCGCTGCGCGGACCCATCGTACCCGGTCCGGCCTCGCCGTCGCGGCCGCCCTTACGACCCTCGTCCTCGTTGCGGTTTCGGCACAGCACCTGGGAAGCTTCGCGGTATCGCAGGGCGTCTCGACGATCGCTGCCGCCATGCCCGGTTTGCTCGCCTCGGCCGCTGCCGCTTTCGTGCTTCTGACTGCAGGGCGCGCCTTTTCACGATCGCTCAGGGCCTCGAAAAGTGTGGATCTCCACGTCGCACGTACGCTCGGCGACGAAGCCTCGCTCGGCTCGTGGCGGGCCCTGTCCTGGACAGGCGCGCTGCTGATCCTCACGGCGCTTGCCTGGTTCATGGCCGTCAACAACGCTGCGGTCAGCCGGACCTTCTTCGATCTGGCGCTTATCCAGAGCTCCGCCTGGAAGGTGATTCAAGCCTTCGGCACCAATGTCACCATCTTTGCCGGCTCGGCGGTGCTGATCCTGATCTGGTCTCTGCTGGTTGCCATCGCGCGGACCCTGCCGGGTCCGGCCGGCCGCCCCTTGCGCTTTCTTGCCATTGCCTACGGCGACCTGTTCCGTGGGCTTCCGGCGATCATCACCATCTATCTGATCGGCTTCGGCCTGCCGCTGACCGATCTGCCTTACATCTCCGATCTGTCCTCGACGTCCTACGCGATCATCGCGCTGACGCTCACCTACGGCGCCTATACGTCCGAGGTCTATCGCGCCGGCATTGAAGGCGTGCACCACAGCCAGATTGCCGCCGCCCGCTCGCTCGGCCTCAGCCACGCCAAGACCATGCGTTACGTCGTCGTGCCGCTGGCCGTGCGAAACATCGTGCCGCCGCTGATGAACAACTGCATCAGCCTGCAGAAGGACACGGCGCTGGTGGCCATCATCGGCACGATCGATGCCTTCAACCAGTCGAAGATCATCGCCGCGAACAACTTCAACCTGTCGGCCGTGACCACCGTTGCGATCCTCTTCATCGTTATCACCATTCCGCAGGCCCGCCTGGTCGACAAGCTGATCGACCGCGACCGCCGCCGTATGCGGGCAGGGGGCTGAAATCCATGGCAATTCTGGAAATCGATCACATCATCAAGCGCTACGGGACGCTTGAGGTTATCTCGGACCTTTCGCTGAGTGTGGAAGAGCACGAAGTAATCTGCCTGATTGGCCCCTCCGGTTGCGGCAAGTCCACGCTGCTGCGCTGCATCAACCGGCTCGAGGAGATCGCATCGGGCGAGATCCGCATTCACGGCGACCGCATCACCGGGCCTGGTGTCGATCTCGACCGGCTGCGGCGCGACATCGGCATCGTGTTTCAGGGCTATAATCTCTTCCCGCATATGACGGTGCTGGAAAATACCATGCTGGCACCGACCAAGGTCCTGGGCATGCCCAGGCGCGAGGCAGAGGAGAAAGCGATGGCTTTCCTCGAGCGGATCGGCCTAGCGCACAAGGCTGGCGATTATCCGGATCGGTTGT
This sequence comes from Rhizobium sp. CAU 1783, assembly GCF_054551725.1. Lineage (NCBI taxonomy): Bacteria > Pseudomonadati > Pseudomonadota > Alphaproteobacteria > Hyphomicrobiales > Rhizobiaceae > Rhizobium > Rhizobium sp. CAU 1783. Next base: position 44,506 of record NZ_JBTOLM010000003.1, read on the forward strand.
CCGGCGGGCAGCAGCAGCGGGTGGCGATCGTGCGGGCGCTGATGATGAACCCGATGGTGCTTCTCCTCGATGAAATCACCTCGGCGCTCGATCCGGAACTGGTGTCGGAGGTGCTCGATATCGTAAGAGACCTTGCGCAAGGTGGCATGACCATGCTGCTTGCGACACACGAGATGGGCTTTGCCCGCGAGGTGGCCAATCGCGTCTGCTTCCTGCAGGCCGGCAAGGTCTATGAGCAGGGGCCGCCGGCCCAGATCTTCGGCGATCCGCAAGGCGAGCGCACGCAGGCTTTCCTGCGCAGCCTCAAAAAGGCCGGGCGGTTGTAAGTGAAGGAGTACGGCGGATGACGACAGCGCGCGCGCTGGGACTATGGGCGGATGGCAAGAACAGCCTCAAGCCCGGCAAACACAATGCGATCACCGACGTGCCGGGCGTGCGCGTCGGACATCGCACGCTCTCGGGCGACGGGCTGGCGACCGGGGTGACGGCAGTGATCCCGCATGGCGGCGATCTCTTCCGCGAGAAGGTGCGGGCGGCTGCCGAAGTGATCAACGGTTTCGGCAAGTCGGCAGGCCTGGTGCAGGTCGCCGAACTCGGCACCATCGAAACGCCGATCCTTCTGACCAACACCTTTGGCGTGGCTGCCTGCAGCGAGGCTCTGATCCGCCGGGCGATCGCCGACAATCCGGCCATCGGTCGTGAAACCTCGACGGTCAATCCGGTCGTCTGCGAGTGCAATGACGGCCAGATCAACGATATCCAGGCGCTGTCGGTGCAGCCCGACGACGCGCTCGCTGCGCTTTCCGCGGCGCATGACGGCCCGGTCGAGCAGGGCGCTATCGGGGCCGGGCGAGGCATGACCGCGTTCGGGTTCAAGGCCGGTATTGGCAGCGCGTCCCGGCTCATGCATCTGGCCGCGCGGGACTTCACCCTCGGGGCGCTGGTGCTCGCCAACTTCGGTCGGGCAGGCGATCTGGTCCTGCCGGACGGGCGACGTCCCGATCCGCGTGAGGTCAGCCGCGCGGAGAAGGGATCGGTTATCGTCGTTCTGGCGACCGATCTGCCGTTGTCCGATCGGCAATTGCAGCGCGTGGCCCGGCGCGCCGGTGCCGGTCTGGCCCGGCTTGGCGCCTTCTGGGGGCACGGGTCGGGCGACATCGTTCTCGCCTTCACCACCGCCGATCCGGTGGCTCACGATGGGCCGGCCTTGCGCTCGATCACGGCGATCGACGACAATCTGATCGACCTGCCCTTTAGGGCTGCGGCAGAGGCGACGCAGGAGGCGGTGCTGAACGCGCTTTGCGCCGCGCCAGCGGAGACCGGACGCACGGGAAAACGCTATCCGTCGCTGGCGGATTGGGCGAAGGAGAACGCATCGTGAAGGTATTTCTGTCCGCCGACATCGAGGGAACGGCTGGTATCGCCCATTGGGACGAGGCCGAGCGCACCCACGCCGATTATGCCGAGTTCCGCCGCCTGATGACCAATGAGGTTCTGGCCGCCTGCGAGGGCGCACGGTCGGCTGGGGCGTCCGAGGTCGTGATCAAGGACGCGCATGACAGCGGCCGCAACATCATCGTCGAACGCCTGCCCGACTATGTGCGCATCATGCGCGGCTGGTCCGGTCACCCGGACGGGATGATGTTCGGCCTCGGTCCGGAATTCGCGGCCGCGCTCTATACCGGTTACCACGCCAAGGCCGGATCGGAGGCCAATCCCCTGGCGCATACGACGACGCTGCGCATTTCGCGGCTTCTGCTGAATGGTGAGGTTGCCTCGGAATTCACCGTGAATGCGCTTTGCGCGCGGCGCCATGGTGTGCCTTCGGTATTCCTGTCGGGTGACGCGGAGATCTGCGCCGACGCCCGCCGTCTCGTCCCGGGCATCGCCACGGTGGAGACCTTGGAGGGCTTCGGCCGGGCGGCGCTGTCGATCGCGCCCAGCCGCGCCTGCGAGGCGATCCGCGAAGGGGTCGCTGCCGCATTGTCGTCACTGCCCTCGGGGGCCGTTGCTCCGCCCCAGGGGCCCTTCGAGGTGATGATCGAGTTCACCAATCCGACCGATGCCTGGCGCGCGTCGTGGTATCCGGGCGCCGAGATTTCCGGCCCGAGAACCGTCGCCTACCGTTCGGCGGATTTTTTCGAGATCCAGCGGGCGTTGCGGTTTCTCACCGCCTGAGCAAGGACAGACGCCTTTGGTGCGGAGCTCATGACCTGGGAAGGCTAAACAGCTGGTTGGCGTTTTTGGTCAGCCGGTCGGACCCTCCGGCATCGGCGTCAATCCCCAAAGGGGGCCGACCCGGACGGCTTTTGCGGAACAGGATCTGGCGAAAGGCGGGATCTTGGCCGGGCGATCTCCGCTGACTTGCGCACAGGATAGGCTTGGCCGCTATCATTCGTGCGTTCAACTCTTTGCAGGGTTGTTTCAATGATAAAGCGACGAAGACAGATCGCTTTGCGGTCCAGAACGCCAATCGCGATTGCGGTTCTGCTCCGTGTCGGCAACGTTCAAGCCACGAAAGCGCGGCGCCGAACAGGCGGATGCCTCTGTGGCACGGCAAGGGCGGCGCAAGCAGAAGGTCCGGCGTTTGCCGGGCGCCGGTCATCACAGGGAAAGGCACTGAAGCGGCTCTGCCGCGGCTGATCTGGTTGACGCCCGCAAATTTGACCTTCAGGGTCATGGTCTCGGCCACGATCCCGCTTGCCTCGCAATATCCCCAGGCCTTTCGGGATGAGCGGCCTGAGTTCTACGCTAGCCCAGCAGATCGCATAGAGGTCATTTGCGAACGTGTCTTCGGCACCAACCGACTTTGCGGACCCTGTCCGATTTGACCGGCGATCGCCAACCTTACGAGTTCCTCTGGAACCTTTCCTCGCCGCCGGGTAGAAGGGTAAGGATTCGAGGGGCTTGAAATGGCAGACAAGATCGATGTGTTTGACGAGGAGAAGGAGCACAAGGCTCCCCGTAGCCAAACTCTGCTGCGCGGGCTCGATATTCTCGATGCGGTGGCCGACAAGCCCCGCACGATCCAGGAAATTGCTGCCAATACTGGGCTGACCTACAGCACCGTACACCGCATCGTTTCGGTGCTTCTGGAACGACGCTTCCTCAAGGCAGATAATGCGCGTGAATTCGCGCTCGGGCCGCGCCTTATCGAGCTCGGCTTTTCCGCCTATTCCCGGATCGATCTGGTTCAGGTGGCGCGACCGTTCCTGGAGGAGTTGTCGCGGCTCACGCGCGATACCGTCCACCTTGCACAGCGCGAGGGCTGGGAAGTGGCCTATCTCGACAAGTTGCGCGGCTCGCGCCCCGTCGAGATCAGTTCGCGCATTGGCGGTCGAAAGCCGGTCATCTCGACCGGTGTCGGCAAGGCACTGATGCTGGATCAGCCCGAGGCTGTCCTGGTCGAGCTTTACAAGCGTGATCATCAGCTCTTGCCGGGCAACATGACCGAGGCCGACTGGCTTGTGCAGATGTCAAACTACCGGGCTGGTGGCTATGCCTACGATCTCGGCGAGGACCAACCATCGATACGCTGCGTGGCTGCGCCGTTGCATGACGCGACCGGGCGAGTGGTCGCGGCGATTTCCGTATCGTCCACACTCGAATTCATGCCGCCGTCCCGCATGCGGGACCTCGTGCCGGAAGTGCAGCGTGTGGCGCGCGCCATTTCGTCGGAGCTTGGCGCGCGTTCCAGCTAGAGCCGTTCCGGCTGTCGCGGCGGCCGGCATTTCGTCGGGGCCGTGGCTCACCGAACGGAGCAAGCCCCCTAATCGCGCTGGCGGTGCGGCAGAACGCCGGTCGTCATCCCTCAAGCACCTTGCCGGGATTGAGAATGTTCTTCGGATCGAGGCTTGCCTTTAGCTGTCGCAGCATGGCGAGTTCGTTTTCCGAGCGACTGTAGGCGAGCCACGGCTTCTTGTGCAGGCCGATACCGTGCTCGGCCGAGACGGAGCCGCCATAGGTACGGATGATCTCGTAGACGGTTTTCTCGATACGGTGGCCGGTCGGGTCGATCTCCGAAATCGGACCGGCGACGAGGTGGATATTGCTGTCGCCGGCATGGCCGAAGAAGATCACCTGCAGGGCAGGGAAGGCCGCCGCCAGCGCGGCGCGGATTTCTTCCACGCAGTCTCCTATGCGCGAGAGCGGCACCGAAACATCGAAATTGATGGTGGGCGCGCGGCGAGACAGGATCTCGGCGATGCCGTCCCGCAAAGACCAGAAGGTCTCCACCTCGCGCTGCGACTGGGCAACCGCAGCATCTGATATCAGCCCGGCCTCGAATGCGGATTCGAGCATGCCTTCGAAGGCCGGGCGTTCGCCGTCCGGATCGGCACCCTGCATCTCGACCAGCGCATAGATGGGATGATCCGGCGCAACCGGCGCCCGTTGTCCTGTCTCGGCCAGAACCGCCTGATAGTAGTCGTTCCACATCAATTCGAATGCCGTGGTGCGGCCCGAAAGCGTGCGCTGGGCATGACGGAGAAGGCCTGCCGCCGCCTGGAAATCGGGCACGGCCACCAGCGCCGCATTCGCCCCGCCCACGCCCGGATGCAGTTTCAGTACCGCCCTGGTGATGACGCCGAGCGTGCCTTCCGAACCGATGAAGAGATGCTTCAGGTCAAGCGCCGCATTGTTCTTCGGCATGCGGTTCATCATGGAAAGGATCGTGCCGTCCGCCAGCACGACCTCGAGGCCGAGGACGAGATCGCGCGTCATGCCGTAGCGGATGACGCGGTTGCCACCGGCATTGGTGGCGATGTTGCCGCCGATCTGGCAGGAACCGCGCGCGCCGAGATCGAGAGGAAAGGAGAAGCCTGCCTCAAGTGCAGCTTCCTGGATTCGCTGGAGAACACAGCCGGCGCCGACCACCATCAGGCCGGAGCCCGTGTCGATTTCCTCGATGCTGTCGAGACCGGCCAGCGACAGCAGAACCGCGCCCTCGCTCGGCACGGCACCACCGGCAAGACCCGACCGGCCGCCCTGCGGTACGACAGGCGTCGAGAACTCGTGGCAGAGCTTCAGCACGGCGGCAACTGCCGCAGTATCGCGCGGCGTCGCCAGCGCCAAGGGCACGCCGCCCTGCTCGTCGCTCCAGTCGCGAAGAGCCGCTTCCGGTACGTCTCCGCCGACTTTCAGGTTGCTTGCGCCAAGGGCCTTCTGAAGGGCCGCAATGAGTGCTGCTTTCGGGTTTTCGGATTGCATCGTGTCCTCCCAGTCTGCTTTTCGCGATCTACTGACGAAAATTTGCACATATTGCAAACTGATTTTACTATTTGACAAAAAAATCTGCGTCTGTTTATTTCGCGGTGCTGGGGAGGAGCGCGGGCATCAGCCTTGCGTCCAGCTTCACTTTTGAAGTGCCCGGCTGAAAAACCGGAAACCGATCGGGTTTTCCGCACCATTGGGAGGACAGACATGTCACTTATGAATTCCGTGCAGGTTCTGCGCGCAGGTTTTGTTGCCGCCTTTGCCGTGGCCGCTTCGTATGGCTCCGCCGCACAGGCCGAGCCTGAAATCGTCTTCCGCGCCGCCCACGCCTCGGCGCCGAGCTCGACCGGCCACAAGGCCTTTGAATTCCTCGACAAGGAACTGCGCGAAAAGTCCGGCGGCCGCATCGGCCTCGAGATCTTCCCGAACTCGCAGCTTGGCGGCGAACGGGAACTGACTGAAAACATCCAGTTCGGAAATGTCGATCTGACCTTCGTCTCCTCGGCTCCGGTCGCCTCGTTCGCCCCGCAGTTCTTCGCCTTCGACGTTCCCTTCCTGTTCAAGGACCGCGAGCAGGCTTACAAGGTGTTGGACGGCGAAGTCGGCCAAGAGATCCTGAAGTCGCTCGACGACAAGGGCATGGTTGGCCTCGCCTATTGGGAGAATGGCTTCCGCCAGCTGACCAACAACAAGAAGGAAATCCGGTCCCCGGATGACCTCGCTGGCCTGAAGATGCGCACCATGGAAAACGAGGTGCACATCGCGGCATGGCGCGCCGAAGGCGCAAACCCGGCTCCGCTCGCCTTCAACGAGTTGTTCACCGCGCTCCAGCAGGGCACCTTCGATGCGCAGGAAGGTCCGATCAATCTGTTCTACGACATGAAGTTCAACGAGGTGCAGAAATACATCTCGAAGACCAACCATATCTACTCGCCGTGGCCGCTGCTCGCCAATCCGGACAAGCTCGCGAGCCTGAGCGCCGAGGATCGCGCGATCTTCGACCAGGCCGTCAAGGATGCCACCGCCTACCAGCGCGGCCTCGCTAAAGAAGCCGACGACAAGGCTGAAGCAGCCATGACCGAGGTCAAGTTCACGACTCTGACCCCGGAAGAACTGAAGGCCTTCTCGGATAAGGCCGCCCCGATCGTCGAGCTGGTGAAGCAGAAGGCCGGCACCGATCTGGTAGACCGCCTGCTGGCTGCGGCAGCGCAGTAAAGCACCCGGAAATCGAGACGCCCGGCGAGCAATGATCGCCGGGCAATCCAATTCGAACAAACCAACTGACCGTTAATGCGTCAGGCAGCGCCCGGGGCCGGTCCCCGCGTGGCGCGGGAGAGACACATGCTCAAACTCATCGATGAGCACTTCGAGGAAGCGATCGTCGTAGCCCTGATGGCTCTGATGTCGATCCTGATCGGAGTGCAGATCTTCATGCGTTACGTGATGGGCGCTTCGCTTTCCTGGTCGGAAGAGCTGTCACGCTACTTCTTCATCTGGGCGACCTATGTCGGCGTCGCCTATGCAGTTCGCAAGGACGCCCATATCCGCGTCACCATGGGCACCGATCTCCTGTCGCGCACCGGCCAGATCTACGTCCGGGTACTGACGCATGTGGTCTTCGGCGCCTTCGCGCTGTTCGTCATGTATCAGGGCTGGTTCATGGTCGAGAAGACCTTCCGCTTCGGCCAGAAGTCCGCCTCCCTCGGCATTCCGATGGGCATCATCTATCTGGCGCCCTTCACCGGCTTCCTGCTGGTGGTCCTTCGCCTGCTGCAGGCCATTGTGCTCGACCTGCGCGGCGACCGGGAAGGAGTAGCCCAATGATCTCGCTCATTCTCTTCGGTCTCCTCGCTGTCCTGCTGCTGTTTTCCGTTCCGATTGCCATCTCGCTGGGTATCGCCTCGACGCTGGCGCTTATCGTGTCGGGCAAGGTTTCCGGCTCTTATGTTCCTCAGGGCCTCGTGACCTCGATCGACAGCTTCCCGTTGATGGCCGTCCCGTTCTTCATTCTCGCCGGCGATCTCATGGGGCAGGGCGGCCTGTCGCAGCGTCTCATCAATGTCGGGCGCATGTTCTTCGGCCGCTATACGGGCGGCATGGCGATCATCGCGGTCGTCACGTGCATCTTCTTCGCCGCAATTTCCGGCTCCGGCCCAGCGACGGTTGCGGCCGTGGGCACCATCCTGCTGCCAGCCATGGCCAAGGACGGCTACAAGCCGGGTTTCTCCTCCGGCCTCATTTCCTGCTCGGGTTCGCTCGGCGTCATCATCCCGCCGTCGATCCCGATGGTCATCTACGCCACTTCCGCCAATGTCTCGGTTTCCAAGATGTTCATGGGCGGCGTGGTGCCGGGCCTGCTGATCGGCTTCGCGCTCATCGCCTATGCCTGGTGGCAGTCGAGGCGCGATGGTCAGAAGCCGGGCGACTACCGCCCCTCCGGCCGCGAGATGTTGGACGTCCTCAATGATGCCAAGTGGGCGCTCATGGTGCCGGTCATCATTCTCGGCGGCATCTATGGTGGTATCTTCACCCCCACGGAAGCTGCCGCCGTCGGCGTGATCTACGGCTTCGTGGTCGGCACCTTCGTCTACAAGGAACTGAGCCTCAAGGATCTCTACAAGATCTTCGCCGGCTCCGGCCTGACCTCGGCCACCATCATGCTGATCGTCGGCACGGCCACCATCTTCGGCCGCGCGCTCGCCATCGAAGGCGTGCCGGTAATGCTGGCAAACGCCATCACTTCGGCGGTGGATCAGGCATGGTTGCTGCTGCTCGCTATCAACGTGATCCTGCTGGTCGTCGGCACCTTCATGGAGACCATTGCCGCGATCATCATCCTGACCCCGATCCTGCTTCCGCTGGTGACGGCTCTCGGGGTGAGCGCAGAACACTTCGGCATCGTCATGATCGTCAATCTGGCGATCGGCATGGTGACGCCACCCGTCGGCGTGAACCTGTTCGTCGCCTCGCGCGTCTCCGGCCTCTCGCTCGAGACGGTGGTGAAGGGCGCAATCACCCCGATGGTCGTGATGATCGCCGTGCTGATGGTCATCACCTATGTGCCCGCGCTTTCGCTGGCGCTGCCGGCCCTCTTCGGAATGTAATGTAAAGGATACGCAATATGAGCAAGAAACTCAGGGCGGTCATCATCGGTCCGGGCAATATCGGCACCGACCTGCTGATGAAGATGCAGCGCTCGCAATGGGTGGAGCCGGCCTGGATGGTCGGTATCGACCCTGCTTCGGAAGGTCTGAAGCGGGCGGCCGAAATGGGCATCAAAACCTGCGCGACCGGCGTTGACGGGGTACTGGATCACGTCATCGCCGACGACATCCGCGTCGCCTTCGATGCCACCTCCGCCTATGCCCATGCGGAAAACTCCCGCAAGCTCAACGAGCTCGGCGTCATCATGGTGGATCTGACACCTGCCGCCATCGGCCCGTTCTGCATCCCGCCGGTCAACCTTGCCGATCATGCCAAGCGTCTCGAGATGAACGTCAACATGGTCACCTGCGGCGGACAGGCCACCATTCCGATGGTGGCTGCGGTCTCCCGCGTGCAGCCGGTGGAATATGGCGAGATCATCGCCGCCGTTTCCTCCCGTTCGGTCGGCCCGGGCACCCGCAAGAACATCGACGAGTTCACCCGCACCACGGCGCATGCCATCGAGAAGGTCGGCGGCGCAAAGCGCGGCAAGGCGATCATCATCGTCAATCCGGCAGAACCGCCGCTCTTGATGCGCGACACCGTGCATGTGCTGACGGAAGGCGAACCGGATCAGGCCGCAATCACCGAGAGCGTGAAGGCCATGGCCGCCGAGGTGCAGAAATACGTGCCCGGCTACAAGGTGGTGAACGGCCCGGTCTTCGACGGAAACCGCGTATCGATCTACCTCGAGGTTGAAGGTCTTGGCGACTTCCTGCCGAAATATGCCGGCAATCTCGACATCATGACGGCGGCAGCCCTGCGCACCGCCGAACTTTTCGCGGAAGAAGCCGTCAACGGCGTCTTCACCCTGCCGGCACGCGGCTGAGGAGATTGAAATGAGCATTGAAGGACGCAAGATCACCCTTCACGAGATGAGCCTGCGCGACGGCATGCATGCCAAGCGCCACCAGATTTCCATCGAGCAGATGGTCGAGATCGCCAAGGCAGCCGACGAAGCCGGCATGCCCTGGATCGAGGTGACCCATGGCGACGGGCTGGGCGGTGCTTCCGTGAACTACGGCTTCTCGGCGGCAACCGACGAGGAATACCTCTCGGCCGTCATCCCGCACATGAAGAAGGCCAAGGTTTCGGCGCTTCTCCTGCCCGGCATCGGCACCGTGGACACCCTGAAGCGCGCCATGGATTGCGGCATCTCCGGCGTGCGCGTCGCGACCCACTGCACCGAGGCCGATTGCGCCGAACAGCACATCACCTACGCCGCCAAGACCGGCCTCGATACCGTCGGCTTCCTGATGATGTCGCACCGCGCCGGTCCCGAAAAGCTGGTCGAGCAGGCACTTCTGATGGAGAGCTATGGCGCGAACTGTGTCTATTGCACCGACTCGGCCGGCCACATGCTGCCCGATGACGTAACCGCTCGCATTACCGCAATCCGCGCAGCGCTCAAGCCGGAGACGGAACTCGGCTTTCACGGTCACCACAACCTCGGGATGGGCATTGCCAACTCCGTGGCTGCCGTTGCCGCGGGCGCAAACCGTATCGACGGCGCGATCGCAGGCCTTGGCGCCGGTGCCGGCAATGCCGCGACCGAACTGCTGGTCGCGGTGTTCGAGCGTATGGGCGCCATCACCGGCGTCGACCTCTTCAAGATCATGGACGCCGCCGAGGATCTGGTCGTGCCGATGATGGACCGTCCGATCCGTGTCGACCGCGGCTCTCTGGTTCTCGGCTATGCCGGCGTCTACTCGTCGTTCCTGCTGTTCGCAGAGCGCGCCGAGAAGCGTTACGGTGTTCCTGCCCGCGATCTGCTCCTGGAACTCGGCCGCCGCGGCATGGTCGGCGGTCAGGAAGACATGATCGAGGACCTGGCGCTGACCATGTCACGCGCCACCCAGGCCTAATTGTCGATCAGCCTGAGTAGGACCGGATATCGCACTTCGTGACGGTGATGCCGTTGCGGAGTGCGCATCAGAAAACTATGACTTCCACCAGCCGCAATCGCCGGCAGCGCACGAAGGTTTTGGAACACCGCGAGGCTTTCGGCCTCAGGGAAACGGAGCAGGATATTGTCCCCAACCACGATCCAGTTGATCGCCGCAGCGTTGTTTGCAGTCGCCATTCTGCATACCTTCTCGGTCAAACTGTTCGAACGGCTCGCCCATAGCGATCCCCGCCATGGCGGTGTCTGGCACCTCCTGGCAGAGGTCGAGGTTGTCTTTGGCTTCTGGGCGATGGTGATGATGCTCTTCATGTTCGCCATCGAGGGTTCTGAAACCGCCACCCACTATCTCGACGGGCGAAACTTCGCCGAACCCATGTTCGTCTTCGCAATCATGGTGATTGCTGCGACGCGGCCGGTGCTGCAGTTCAGCCAGGCGGTGGTCAAGGCCATCGCCTCTATCCTGCCGGTGCGTCCGCAGATCGCCTCCTTCTTCACCGTGCTGTTCGTCGTGCCGCTTCTCGGCTCCTTCATCACCGAACCGGCCGCGATGACCGTCGGCGCGATGATCCTTTCCGCCGGCACGTTTTCGCGCGGCATCTCGCCTCGGCTGAAATATGCGGCCCTTGCCGTCCTTTTCGTCAACGTTTCGATCGGCGGCACGCTGACGCCCTTTGCCGCTCCGCCGATCCTGATGGTCGCCGGCAAATGGAACTGGGACATGCCGTTCATGCTGGAGACCTTCGGCTGGCGTTCGGCGCTAGCGACGGCGGTCAATGCCGGACTTCTCGCCTTTCTGTTCCGCAAGGAGCTTTCCGCCCTGCCATCGGGGTCGGAAACGGTGGTCAATCGCGTACCGATGCCGTTGATCGCGGTCCATCTCGCCTTCCTCGCGTTGGTCGTGGCGTTCTCGCACCATACGGCGGTCTTCCTCGCACTCTTCCTGTTCTTCCTCGGTGTCGCCCAGGCCTATCGTGCCCATCAGGACCGTCTGATGCTGCGCGAGGGACTGCTCGTCGCGTTTTTTCTCGCCGGGCTGGTGGTGCTTGGTGGACAGCAGCAATGGTGGCTGCAGCCGCTGTTGATGAGCATGAATTCCGACGCGATCTATTTCGGTGCGACGGCGCTGACTGCAGTCACCGACAATGCGGCGCTTACCTATCTCGGCTCGCTGGTGGAGGGGCTGACGGATGAGTTCAAGTACGCGCTTGTTGCCGGTGCGGTAACTGGCGGAGGTTTGACCGTTATCGCGAATGCACCCAACCCTGCCGGACTTTCGATCCTGAAAAGTCACTTCCAGGACGATACGGTCAACCCGTTCGGCCTGCTGGCAGCCGCAACACCGCCAACGCTGGTGGCCATTGTCGTCTTCTGGTTTCTCTGAAACGGATGCTGTCTGCGTTGCATTGGCATTGAAAGACGGGGGTGCCCGTCAACAAACCGCCGGAGCAAACTCATAACTGGATAAGAGTTGGGGGCAAGGTCAGCGTTACAAGAGTGCGCCAGTGGCGAGGTGCTAGAGCCAAGCTATGCCCGCGGTGCGAAGGAAATAAATCATGTCTAGGCTTATACTTGGCTTGCCCAAAGTCGTTAGGCACATATGCGCCTGACCACGATGGTGGGTCTGGTGGTTGAAGAAATGGGAGAGCGCCGGCGAAAGCCGGTGGCTTATTGGAACGGGATTACTCACCGGAACATAGGAGAACGTCGCGTTCAGCTTCTCGTCGGTCAGCGTGTCGATCCAGCCGGCGATCCGCTCGTCTTCCGCGGCGCGGGCGGTGGCAAGATCCGCCAGGGTGTCGTAGGGCCGGACGTTGAGTGCGGAGTAGGTCGGGCCCTCACCGGTAAAGCGCCGCATCCAGATCCGGTCGGCGACGAGGATGTGGCTTAACGTCCCGAACAGCGAACCGAAGAAGCCGCCTGTGTCGCGGTGCAGTTCGTCCTCGTCGAGTTGGCCGGCCGCTTCGTAGAGCAGACTGTTGGCCCAACGGTTATAAGCGGCGAACATCTGGAAATGCGGACGCATCATGTTGTCTCCGAAAGGGGGCTGCCGGCATGCTAGCCGGAAAAATGGCAAGTGGGGGTGATATCACCCATGAAATTTCCTGATTTGATTGTTGCCAAATTCTCGCCTCGAATGCACGCGCTTCAGGCCGCCGTCGGCGGCCGCCGCTTCACGAGGAACGATCGATGGCCATGACACTTTACAGCCTTTGCGGTGCGGACAGCGCACGCCCGTTTTCGCCCCATTGCTGGAAAACCGTCATGTCGCTGCACCACAAGGGGCTCGATTTCTCCGAAGTGCCGCTGCCCTTCACCGAGATCCCGAAGGTCGAAAATGGTGCAACCAGGCTCGTGCCGCTGCTGCGTGACGGCGAGCATAGGGTCGCCGACAGTTTCGCGATTGCCCTCTACCTCGAAGAGATCTACCCGGATCGCCCGTCGCTGTTCCGCGGCGAGGGCGGCAAGGCCCTGTCGCGCTTCATTGAGGGGTACTCGCAGATGGTCCTGCACACGGCGATCACCCGCATTGCGCTTCTCGACATCCACGGCATGCTGGCGCCGGTCGACCAGGACTATTTCCGTGCGAACCGCGAAGAACGGTTCGGCAAGCCGCTCGAGGAAGTGGCACCGGATCGTGCGGCCGAGATCGCCGCCTTTCCCGCCAAGCTCGAGCCCTTGCGGCACATGCTGAAATTCCAGCCCTTCATCGGTGGCGACAGCCCGCTTTTTGCCGACTACATCCCGTTTGGTGCCCTGCAATGGCTGCGCATCACCACGGGATCGATCCATCTGGCCGAGGACGATCCGGCGCGCCTCTGGTTCGAACGCTGCCTCGACCTCTATGAGGGGCAGGCTAGGGCGGTCGCCTGAGAAACGCCGGACCGGGTCGGCTTAGCGGCCGTAGGTGACGGTGATCGACGCCTTGGCGAGAGCGTTTGCGTTCGTCATGAAACCGATGAGAGCGCCGCTCGCGTTCTGGTCGAGTTCCAGCTTGTCGACCGACAGCGCCGTGACGGTGAAGACGTAGCGGTGGGTCTGACCCGGGGGCGGGCAGGCACCGAGATAGCTGGCAAAGCCGGCATCGGCTCGGCTCTGAACCGCTCCTTTCGGCGCGCCGCTGTCGGGCGTGATGCCCGCCGCAAGTCCGGTGCTGTCTGCCGGGATGTTGAACATCACCCAATGCCAGAAGCCGGAACCGGTCGGCGCATCGGGATCATAGGCACTGACGGCGAAGCTCCTGGTGCCGGCCGGCGCATTCTGCCACGTAAGCGCCGGCGACACGTTCTTGCCTGCGCAGCCGAACGTGTTGGCGACCTGTGCCTCGCCGAGCTTGCCGCCGTCGGTGATGTCGGGACTTGCAAGCGTGAAGTCGGCGGCGAGCACAGGGACGCTGCAGAGTGTGCTCAGTCCGGCGACCGCAATGAAGGTTTTGAATGACATGATCGGCTCCTTTTCGATTTGGAGCACAAGAATAGTCCCCGGATCACTCAGCCGCGGCTCTGGGGCGCTCGAAGTCTGCTCCGGAGCGCTCATCCGCCGGGACCCGGATATCGCGGGGCGAGAGGCCGAACCGGGCCCGGAACCTGGCCGCGAACTTCGAGGCGGATTCATAACCGACATCGAGGGCGATCCGGTTGATCGGCAGTTCCGTCGCCTGCAGCAGCCCGAGGGCGGCGGTCATTCGTACATCCGCTATGATGTCGCTCAGGCTGGTTCCTATGAGCGCGAGCTTGCGCCGCAGCGTCGGCTCGCTCATGCCGACGGCCTGCGCGACCGTGCCTGCCGGCCAGTCTGCTGCGAGATCGGTGCGCACGAGCGTGCGGATGCGCAGTGCGAGGCTCTCGCGGCTGTCGGGCAGCAGGCCGATGCCGAGCGCCTGCAGCCGGATGACCAGTTCGCCGAGAATATGGCGATGCACTGAGCTGTCCGTCTTCGCCCCTTGCGCGATCGTCTGGCCCGCGCGGTCGAGTGCGCCCAGCAGCCCCTGGTCCGGTTCGAGCAAGGTCGGGTCGCCCGTCGGCTTGAGGCTCGGATCGGCATAACGCGCCACGAGCCCCGGCGTGAGCGCATAGGCGTCGGAATGATAGGCGCCGGTTTCGCCGGTTCCGTTGATCACCGTGCATTCCAGGCCCTGCGGCAGGAAGATCGCCTCGCCGGGGTGTGCCGTCACTTCTGTCTGTTCAGTCAGGACCCGCTTCCATCCATGGCGAACAAGGATGATGGCCGGCTGGTCTATCAGAAACTGCCGGAACTGGCCCGTCGATGCCTGCAGGATCGAGCAGTGAACGGCGAGCTCGGGCAATGCGCGCAAGGAGCGCTGCGCACTCTCGGAAAACTTCTGCATGGACTGCTCCCGTTGGTTGGCGTGGCGCGATTGCCGTGGTTCGGCCGGCATTGTCGTCGGATGGCGGCGAATAGTATGACGCTCGCGTGAAATTCGTCCACACCCCTTGTTTTCAGGGCTTGAGGCGGGTAGAAACCGCCCACTTTCCCATAAGACAAAAGGACTACACCGATGGCGATTGAACGCACCTTTTCGATGATCAAGCCGGACGCAACGAAGCGCAACCTGACGGGCGCCATCACCAAGGTTTTCGAGGACAACGGCCTGCGCGTCGTCGCCTCCAAGCGCGTCTGGATGAGCAAGCGCGAAGCTGAAGGCTTCTACGCCGTTCACAAGGAACGTCCCTTCTTCGGCGAACTGGTTGAAGGCATGACCTCCGGTCCGACCATCGTTCAGGTCCTCGAAGGCGAGAACGCCATCCTCAAGAACCGTGAGATCATGGGCGCCACCAACCCGGCCCAGGCCGCCGAAGGCACGATCCGCAAGCAGTTCGCCCTGTCGATCGGCGAGAACTCGGTTCACGGTTCGGACGCCCCGGAAACCGCTGCCCAGGAAATCAAGTACTGGTTCGCGGACACCGAAATCGTCGGCTGAATCAAGCTTTGAGCGGGGTCTCTCAAGACCTTGCGAACATTGATGGAACCGGGGTCGAGAGGCCCCGGTTTTTTCATTTCGGGCAGGCGGTGTCCTGCGCATAGTCGGTGGTCCCATCGGCTTTGAAAACCTCCGGATTCTTTGTGTAGACCGGCCCGACGACCAGCGGTTTGGTCGGCAGGATGGATTGGTCGAGGCTTGAAACGACGGTTGTGTCGATGGCCTGCAACTGCCGTCCGCCGCCGTCGACGATCCGGATCGACACCGCGTAAGGGTGGTCCTTGCGCACGCAGCGCATCGGCGGACTTTCGAGCGTGACCTTCTTCCAGAAGGGGAAGATCCTCGACTTCGTCACATGGGGTGCGCCGCCCGCCGGATTCTCGAACGTCGTCTCCACATAGCTGTCGTCGGGTAGCGTGCCGTTGCGTGCCAGCGTGATCACGGCCGTTGCCTGTGCCACGCGGTAGTTGAAGATGAACACCTTGCCGGAGACGACCAGCGGCTCTTCCGCATCCTCGCGCTGGCAACCCGAAAGCGCCAGGAGAGCAAGGACGAGCGACAGCATGTCCCGGACCTTCGTCATTGTGTGCCCTCCTTGCGGGTGCGCTGATAGTGGCGGTGCGCCTTCATGCGGTTGCCGCACACGGCCATGTCGCACCAGGTGCGGCTCCGGTTGCGGCTCTTGTCGATAAACAGCCATCCGCAATTGCCACAGATCTTGAGGCGATCCTCCTCCGGCATCGAGATGAGCCGGAGGGCGGAATGCGCGACGGCCGCTTCCAGTGCGGTTTCCGAACCGGCGGCACGCAGCATGGCGGCGGCGGCCTCGAGCAGGTCGGCGAGGCTTGCCCGGTCATCCAGTCCGGCCACCCGGGCGCGAAAATGCCGGTCGATCGCTTCGCGCAGGCGGATGAAACCCTCCGTGTTCTCCTCCGCGACAGGTTCGAGCCGACCGAAGAGCGCCCGTTCGGCGGAGAATTCCGCGGCCGCCGCGGGAAAGGCCTGCAGCTGCTCCGGCTCGGAAAAGCGGTCGATACGCCGCGTGTCGTCGAAGCGCAGGATCACGCTGTTGGCGACATCGAGCGCGAGTGCGCCCCCGGCGAAACGATGGGGAGTCCAGGAAAAGGTCATGATGAAATTATAACTGGTAAAACGGTTTTTACCAGTTATAAAATGCGCACGGAGACGATGATGATCTATCTTGTGCAGCAGTTCGCGAATGCCGTGCCGATCGCCGCGCTTTATGGGGCGCTGGCCTTCGGCTATGCATTGATCTTCGGCATGACGCGCCGCCCCGATATCACCTACGGTGCGCTCTTCGCCTTTTCCGGTCAGGTCTTCCTGCTGTTTGCCCAGTTCGCCTGGGATCGCCTGCTTCTGATCTTGCCGGCGGCGCTCGCGCTCGCCGCCGTCCTGTCCCTGCTTTATACGCTGGTGACCGCAGCCGGCATCGCGCGATACGTGATGCGGCCCTTGCACAAGCATTCGCCCAACGCGGTCATCGTCGCGTCGCTCGCCCTGCTGATCCTGCTCTCCGAGGCCATGCGCCTGGCCATGGACAGCCGCGAACTCTGGTTGTCGCCCTTCCTCAACACCCGGATCATCTTCCTTCGGCAGGGCGCGTTCGAGGTGGGGCTGACCGTGATCCAGATTGGCAATGCGGCAATCATGGCCTGCCTCGTCTTCATCGGCCATCTCCTGCTGGAGCGCACCCGGGCAGGGCGTGTCTGGCGTGCGGTGGCCGACGATCCGGATGCGGCCCGACTGACAGGCATCGACTCCGATGCCGTGTTCACCTTGTCCTATCTCTCGGCCGCACTCGTCGCGACGGTCTGCGGCGTGCTCGCCACCTCCTACTACGGCACGATGGACTTTTCGTCCGGCATGATGTTCGGCCTGAAGGTCGTACTGGTGGCGGCGATCGGCGGCTATGCGGTGCCGCTGCGGTCGGCTCTGGGGGCCGCGTGCTACGGGGCCGCGGAAACCTTCTGGAGTTCGTATCTTCCCCTGGTGTGGCGCGATGTCGCGCTCTTCTCGGCACTGATCCTGCTTGCCGTCCTCTTCCGCCGCGAGGCACGGATCTGAGGCGAGGCGCCGGTTTGAGGGGAGGCGTGGCGCATTCCCGTGGAGAGTGGAGGGGGATGCGATTGACGGCGGCAGTGCCGCGCGCTTTATGTCGGAGAGGAACCGGTCGAGCCGGTTCGTGACCAGACACCATCAAAGCGCAACGGACGCCATGAATAGCATTCGCCGGCAGTTGTTTCCCTGGCTGAAGGTGGCCCTGTCGCAAGGGCTGGTCCTGGCGCTCGTTCTCTATCTTCGACCGTATCTTCCGGTCGCCGGTCCGCTTCTGCTGGTTGCCCAGGGCCTTGCCGCGGCGCTGCTGGGCAGGGTGCTTGGCCTTTCGGCCTTCTGGATCCCGATCCAGATCCTTCTTCCGCTGGCCGTCGCCTTCAACGCCGTCGTTCCGGCATGGGCCTATCTCGCCGCCTTCGCGGTCTGCGCGCTGATCTACTGGAACAGCGCCTCCGAACAGGTGCCGCTCTATCTCACCAACCGCAAGACGTGGCGTTCCTTGAGCGGGATCGTCGCCGACCACGGCGCAAAATCTTTCGTCGACCTCGGCAGCGGCATGGGCGGCGTCGTCACCTTCCTCGCCCGGACCCATCCGAAACTGCGCGTCCGGGGCGTCGAAACCGCACCCCTGGTTTTCCTGGCGTCGAAGCTGAGGCTGAAGTTTCAGAACCTTCCGAACGCCGAATTCGTCTATCGCAACATATGGGACGAAAACCTTTCGGCGCACGACGTCGTCTACTGCTTCCTTTCGCCGGTGCCGATGCCGAAGATGTTCGCCAAGGCCAAGGCCGAGATGCGGCCGGGCACGCTCTTCGTCAGCAACAGTTTCGCGGTACCGGACCAGCCGCCCTATGCGATGGTCGACGTCAACGACGGCCGCAAGACGAGGCTCTACATCTATCGGATGTAGGCCGGCTCAGTCCTTCCAGCGGTCGCGGGCGCGGTCGTCGGCATCCTTGGCCGAGACCCAGTCACCGCTGAAGCCATCCTTGCGATGCTCCTTCTTCCAGAAGGGTGCCGAGGTCTTCAGGTAGTCCATCATGAAGTTGGCGCCGTCGAAGGCGGCCTGACGATGGGGTGCGGTGGCGATGACCAGCACGATCTGCCCGCCCGGCGCTATTTTGCCGTGGCGGTGGACGGCGGTCAGCCCGAGAAGGCCGAAACGGGCGATGGCGGTCTCGCCTATACGGCGGATCTCGGCTTCCGCCATGCCGGGATAATGCTCGAGTTCAAGCGCGGAAAGCGAGCCCGCCTCGTCGCGGCAAAGACCGACGAAGGACACCACGGCACCGACATCGGTGCGCCCTTCGGTCAGTGCCCGGCTTTCTTCCGATAGGTCGAAGTCCTCCGACTGGACACGTACGGTGAGCGGGGTCATCTCTGAAGTCCTTCGACCTTGTCGCGTCGCAGTGCAACCGGCTTGCCACCACGAACCGGAACAGACGGGCTTTCCGGTCGCATGCGTTCAGCCGCCTGTCATCGGCGGGAAAAGGCCGATCTCACGGGCGCCGGCAATCGGCTCGTCATGCTCGACATGTTCCTGGTTGATCGCAACGCGGATCGCCTTGGGAAACTGCAGCGCGTTTTCGTATTCCTCGCCCAGTGTGGCGAGATGGGCGATCAGGTCGCCCGCAGTCTTTACCTCTGCGGGAAGCTTGAGTTCTTCCTCGCCCTTGCCGATCCGCTCGCGCACCCAGGCGAAATAGACGAGCTTGACCATCTCAGTCCACCATGTGCTTCAGGCCGGCGCGGAAGTAGTCGTAGCCGGTGTAGATGGTCAGGAGGGCGGCGATCCACAAAAGCGAGATGCCGACCTCGGTGGTGTAGGGCAGCACCTTGTCACCGGCAGGACCCGCCAGCAGGAAGGCGAGCGCAAACATCTGCGCCGTCGTCTTCCACTTGGCGATGCGGGTGACCGGAACGGGAACCTTGAGGGCGGCGAGATATTCACGCAGGCCCGAGACGAGGATCTCGCGGCACAGGATGGTGATCGCGGCCCACAGCGACCAGCCGGCAATCGTCCCGTCGGCTGCCATCAGCAGCAGCACGGAGGCGACCAGCAGCTTGTCGGCGATCGGGTCGAGCATCTTGCCGATATTGGACGTCTGGTTCCAGATGCGGGCGAGATAACCGTCGAGATAGTCGGTGATCGAGGCGATGATGAACAGCCACAATCCGGTCCAGCGGGCAAAATCCGAGCTCTCGAGCTTCCCCTCGATGAAGAAGCACACGACGATCAACGGCACGGCGACGATGCGGGCGTAAGTGAGGAGATTGGGAATGTTGTAAGCGCGCGAAGCCATGATGCCCTGTCTGTCAAATGATTTGGACTGTAGATGACGGTTTCCCGTCGCGACCGTCAACACAACTTTTCTTAATTGTCTTTAAGGTTTTCCGCCGGGAAGTCGCCCTTCCTTACGTCAATCTGCGGCGTTTTCGTGAAAGTGGTTGTAAATCAGCTTCGCCACGGCCTCGGATATGCCTTCGACCGCGGTCAGATCGGAAAGGGCGGCCCGCGAGACGGCCTTCGCCGTGCCGAAATGCTGGAGGAGCGCGCGCTTGCGCGTCGGCCCGATGCCGGAGATCTCGTCCAGCGGGTTCTTGACCATCTCCTTCTTGCGGCGCGCTCTGTGCGAACCGATGGCGAAGCGGTGGGCCTCGTCGCGCAGACGCTGGATGAAGTAGAGCACCGGATCACGCGGCGGCAGGGTGAAGTCCGGCTTGCCGAGCGCGAAGAACCGCTCGCGCCCGGCGTCGCGGTCGACGCCCTTGGCGACGCCGATGGCGGTCACGCAGTCGGAGATCCCGAGTTCGTCGAGAATGGCCCTGACGGCCGTCATCTGCCCCTGGCCACCGTCGATCAAGATGACATCGGGCCAGGCCGGAAAGGCCGCTTCGGCCGAATCGTCGGGCGCGACGCTGCGGTCAGGCTTGCCTTCTTCCTTGAGGAGACGCGAGAACCGCCGCGTCATCACCTCGCGCATCATGCCGAAGTCGTCTCCCGGCGTGATGTCGGTCGAGCGGATGTTGAACTTGCGATACTGACCCTTGACGAAGCCTTCCGGTCCCGCGACCACCATGCCGCCGACGGCATTGGTGCCCATGATGTGCGAGTTGTCGTAGATCTCGATGCGCCGCGGCACATAGGCAAGACCGAAGGTTTCGGCGAAACCCTGGAGCAGCCGGGACTGCGAGGCCGTTTCGGCCAACTTGCGTCCGTGTGCCTCGCGGGCATTGCCGGCCACGTGGTCGACCACGTCCTTCTTGTCGCCGCGCTGAGGCACCAGGATCTGCACCTTGTGGCCGGCCCGTTCGGTCAGTGCCGTCGCCAGCAGGTCCTGTTCCTCGATGGTCTCGGAAAGCAGGATCTGCCGCGGGCAGGGCTTGTCGTCGTAGAACTGCGCCAGGAAGGCATTGAGCACTTCGGCGCTGCTCATTTGCGGGTCGGCCTTGGGGAAATAGGCCTGGTTGCCCCAGTTCTGCCCGGCGCGGAAGAAGAAGACCTGGATGCAGGTCAGGCCGCCCTCGTGATGGATGGCGAAGACATCCGCCTCCTCGACGCTGGCAGGATTGATGCCCTGGTGGCTCTGCACGTGGCTGAGGGCGGCGAGGCGGTCGCGATAGACGGCGGCGCGCTCGAAATCGAGATCTTCGGCAGCCTCGTTCATCGCCGACGCGATCGCCGCCTTGACGTTCTGGCTCTTGCCGGAGAGGAAGTCCTTGGCCTCCCGTACGAGTTCGGCATAGCCGCTGTCAGGAATTTCATGCGTGCACGGCGCGGAACAGCGCTTGATCTGGAACAGCAGGCAGGGCCG
This sequence comes from Rhizobium sp. CAU 1783, assembly GCF_054551725.1. NCBI lineage: Bacteria > Pseudomonadati > Pseudomonadota > Alphaproteobacteria > Hyphomicrobiales > Rhizobiaceae > Rhizobium > Rhizobium sp. CAU 1783. The sequence continues at coordinate 65,660 of NZ_JBTOLM010000003.1, forward strand.
GGTTCGGCTTTCGAAGACGCTGTCGGTGCAGGTCCTGAGCAGGAAGGCGCGTTGCAGCGAGTTGATCGTCCGGCCGACCGCGGTTGCCGAGGCGAAGGGGCCGAAATACTCGCCCTTCCGGCTGCGAGCGCCCCGGTGCTTGTAGATCGCCGGTGCCCGGCTGTCGCCGGTGATGAGGATATAGGGAAAACTCTTGTCGTCTCGCAGCAGAACGTTAAAGCGCGGCCGCAAGCGCTTGATCAGATTCGCTTCGAGCAGCAGCGCCTCGACCTCGGTGCGGGTCGTGACGAACTCCATGTTGGCCGTCTCGCGCACCATGCGCGTCAGGCGATTGGAATGCAGGCGTCCCTGGGCATAGTTGCTCACGCGCTTCTTCAGGCTGCGCGCCTTGCCGACATAAAGCACGTCGCCGGCGGCATTCAACATGCGATAGACGCCGGGGCTGTTGGGCAACTGCTTGACGAATTCGCCGATCAGGTCGGCACCGGTCAGGCCGGTTTCGTTGAGGTTCGTGACGCTCCAGTCGACCGCCGCCGCTGGGCGCGGAGAATCGACTTCGGAAACGACGTCCTCGTCGTCTTCCTCTGTGCCGTCATAGAGAATGCCGCCGTCCGGCAGCTTTCCTCCCGTCATTCATTGATCTCCATTGCGCCCGGCGCGCGCCAGGCGAGATGTTGTCCGCCGTCGAGTGCAATCATTTGGCCGGTGATCGACGGCGTGTCAAAAAGAAAGCGGATCGTCTGCCCGAATTCCCGAAGTTCCGGGCCGCGCTCCATCGGCAATGCGTCGATCTGGGCCTGGAAGTCCGCCTCCGTCTGGCGCGCGCTGCGAAGCGTCGGTCCCGGACCGATGCCGTTGACGCGGACCCGCGGTGCGAAGGCCTGGGCCATTGTATAGGTCGCGGCATGAAGGGTGGCCTTCGACAGTCCATAGGAGAAGAAGCGCGGCGAGGGGTTGAGCACCCGCTGGTCGATGATGTTGACGATCAGCCCGTTGCTGTCGGCCGGCAACTGCCGCAACAGCTCCGCCGAGAGGATCGCCGGCGCCCGGACATGAAGGTCGAAATGCCGGTCGAACGTTTCAGCTTCGAAGGTCTCCGCGCTGTCCTCGATGAAGGCTGAGGCGCTGTTGACGAGCAGGTCGACCGGACCGAGCGCCGCGTTCGCCCTCGCCATCAGCGAGGCCGCGGCCTGGCCATCCCTCAGATCGGCCTGCAGCGCGACGGCCCGCCCGCCTTGATCGCGGATCGAGGCGACAAACGCTTCCGCCTCGTCGATCGAATGGTTTGCGTGCACTGCAATGGCAAAACCGTGACGAGACAGATCCTCGGCGATCGCGCGGCCAAGTCTTTTGGCCGAGCCGGTCACGAGGGCGGTCCTAAGTATGCTTCCTGTCATGGGTGTCAGCCTGATCTCTTGTTGCGTCGCTGCGCATATATGGCTTGAAACCTTGCTGTGAATAGCCGCGTCAAAATTCTTTTCTCAGGTTAATGCGGTGAAAGTCTTCGTTTAACTTAAGTTTAACTTGCGAAAAACTGAGTAAAACGCGCTAGTCGCTATGATATGGTTAACTGTTTATTTGTTGCCGTTAAGCAACATCCAAATTTCGTCATCGCTGTGCCACAATGAATTCACAATTCGGCTCTTTCATTTCCTCAATTGGAAACCATGTTAGCCCTCGGAACGGGCAGGGATTTACATCAATCGTTCGAGCCGCCGTTGGTTAGATTTAAGAGCGGCTCTGAACTGAAAGGAGACAAGTATGCGTACCCTCACTATGATTCTTCTGGCTTCCGCTACGAGCCTGATGGCTCTTCAGGCTGCACAGGCTGCCGATGCTGTCGACCAGATTCCGGAGGCTCCGGCTGCAACCGAAACCTATGCAGCACCGGCAGGCAACTGGTCCGGCGCATATGTTGGCGGTGCGGTGACCTATGACTTCGGCCGCTTCACCGGCAGCGACGACCGCGATGCCAAGGCACTCGGTGGTTCGGTTTACGGTGGCTACAACATGCAGAACGGCCAGATCGTATACGGTGCTGAAGCCGACCTCGGCTACAACGGCGAAGACGGCAATGCCGGCGCCGGTTACACTGGCACCCAGGGCGTCAACGGTTCTATCCGTGGTCGCGTCGGTTACGACATGAACCCCTTCCTGATCTATGGTACGGCCGGTGTTGCTGCCGCCAACCACAAGCTGGAAAGCGCAACCGACAACGACGAGCGCCTTGCCGCTGGTTACACCGTCGGTGCCGGTGTCGAAGCCATGGTGACCGACAACATCACCGCTCGCGTCGAATACCGCTACAGCGACTACCAGAAGCGCGACTTCGACCTCGACGGCGCGACCGTCACGAAGGGCTTCGACGACCACAGCGTCAAGGTCGGTATGGGCGTCAAGTTCTGATCCTTCCTGGATCGGTACCATGAAAAAGCCGGGCGAGAGCCCGGCTTTTTTGTTGTCTTTCGCGTCGCGGCGCCTGTCAGGCGCGCGGCTTCATCTCGTGATACGGCTCGAAGCGTTCGGCAAACTTGCTCGGCCAGGCGGCAAGCCGCGTGCGTCCGTTTTCCCATTCCCCGGGGAAGCGCAGCATCAGGTAGCCGATGAGGGCGCCGAGGGAAAAATGTCCGCCGTGAAGCGCCTTGCCGAACTTCGGCATGTTCGCGTTCAGATGATCAAGGCCGCGGACGACCTTGCTCCACTGGCGGTCGATCGAGGGCTGGCTGATCAGTTCCGGCGGGCGGAAGCGCCGCTCATAGACGATCTCGAGCAGGCAGTCGGCAATGCCGTCGCAGAGCGCTTCCAGCACTTCCGCTTCGGTGCGCTTGGATTTCTTCTTCGGATAGAGCGGCTTGTCGGCGATCCGGTCGAAATAATGCATGATCGTCCGGCTGTCGAAGATCGCCTGACCTTCGTCGGTGACCAGCGTCGGGATCTTGCCGAGCGGGTTGGCGTCGATCAGCGCGGCCGGGTCGTCCCGAGTGTTGACGTTGATTTCCTCGATCTCGATGCCGAGGTGGCGTGCTGCCATTCGGACCTTGGAGGAATAGGGGGAGGAGGGCGCGCAAAGAAGCTTCATCGGCATGTCCTGGCTGAGGTTGGTGTGGGGGGAACCTATCGTGTCTCGAGGATCGGTGGAATGGATATCGATCGCTGGCGGCAGCCGTTCCTGTCGATTTCCGGGCAGGCGCGGAAGGTAAGGTCGCGGGTCAGGCAGATTTGCACCTCCTCGAGCTTTCCCCCTTCGCAGGTCACCGCCATGCCGCGCCCCGTGAGACCGGGATTGGCCGCGGTGAACTGCTGCTCGAGCGCCTCGGGCGCGACCCGGGTTTCCTTTCGCGCCGATTGCAGCGAGGCCGGCAGTGCGATGCGTTCGAAGGCTGCCCTGGTCACGGAAAAATAGTCTCGCTGGCTGAGGCCGGAACAGGTGCCGTGCTTGCGCCATTCATGGCCGATCAGCCCCATGGATGGCATGATGTCGAACATCTGCCGGCCAAGGCTTTCCGCGACGCGCTTCGGCTCGTCCGTCGGACATTCCTCGGGATAGCCGCGCTCGTATTGCGGCCAGAGGCCGTGCACGATCATACCGTAACGCCGCGAGGTGCCGCATTGGTCCGGGTTGTCCGCGCCGTCTGGCGACTGGCAGAAGGTCGGCGACCAGGAAAGGGCCAGCACATAGAAGTCGAAGCCGGTGCCCTGCGGGATCGCCTTGATGGGCTTCGGTGTTTGCGGGCTGGCGAGCGGAGGAGGGGCTGTCGGTCGCGGTGCAGCCGGCTTTGTCGCTTCCGTCACCTTGGCCGACGGAGCGCCTTCTTGCTCCGGGCGGTCAGTCAGGAACTGGTAGGCCAGCGCGCCCGCCACGACGAGGAACAGGGCGATGAACCCCAGATAGCGTTGCATGATGAGAAATCGCGTTCAGCGCAAGGATTTGCAGTGCGCGCCGTAGACGTGCCACCGATCGAGGCCGCTCGTGCAGAACTCGACGGAATGCCCGACGCCTGCAAAGCCCCAGGTGCCCTCGACCAGGAACCAGAGCTGGCGGCGGGCGCCGTCGCTGGTCGTGACCGTCGAGTGGCAGTAGCGGCGCTCCACCCGGTGGGTCTCGTCGGTCAGCTCCAGGCGGTTCTCTGTGATCGGCCCGAATTCGGCGATCGAAAGATCCGTCTGCAGGTAGCTGCGAATGTTCCGGGCGAAGCGGCCGTTGACGGTTGCAGCAGCCTGTTCGCAGGACGGCGTCGCCGCGCTTGCCTCGGTCGCGAGCATCAGGGGCAGGATTGCGGTGAGCGAAAGCGCGGTGCTGATGATCGATCTGGCGAACATGGAGGCTCTCCCTTTTGTCGTCAGAATGTTGTCAAAGCCCGCCCAGGTCAAGGGATCAGATGGCCGCCGCGGCGGTCTGCCGGGCTTCGTGAGAACCTGGATTCACTCCTCGCCGCGCAGCCAGAAACAGCGGTGCGACGCATAGCGGTCCTGGGCCATCACCTGCTTTAGTTCTGGCAAGATGGCGTGCAGCTCGTCCTTCAGCGTGAACGGCGGATTGACGATGATGAGCCCGGTGCCGGAAAGGCCGGTCTGATCGCGGTCGCTCTTCACCGAAAGCTCGGCGCAGAGCACCTTCGGGATTTCGAGTGCCTTCAGCGCCTCGTGGAAGGCGGCGATCGGCGCGCCCTTCTTGATCGGGTACCAGAGGCAGTAGACGCCGGAGGAAAAGCGCCGATAGGCCTTCGCCAGCCCGTCGGCCAGCCGTTCGTATTCGCCGTCCAGTTCGAACGGTGGATCGACCAGCACGATACCGCGCTTCTCCTTCGGCGGAAGATGCGCGCCGAGCGCCAGCCAACCATCGAGCTCCGTCACGCGAACCTGAAAGTCGCCTTCGAACAGCCGGGCGAGCCGGCGGCAGTCGTCGGGATGCAGTTCCATCGCCGACAGGCGGTCCTGCGGACGGAACAGCATGCGGGCGAGCTTGGGCGAGCCGGGGTAGAGCGTGATGTCACCCTCCGGATTGAGGCTCCGGACGGCGTCGAGATAAGGTGCCAGGATGCTGGCGGCCGGCTCCGGTAATTCCGCGTCGAGGAGTTTGCCGATGCCGTCCCGCCATTCTCCCGTCTTCTGCGCCTCTTCCGACGACAGATCGTAGAGCCCGATGCCCGCATGGGTGTCGAGCAGGCGGAAGGCCTTGTCCTTCTGCTGCAGATAGACGATCAGCCGCGCCAGAACCGCATGCTTCAGCACGTCTGCGAAATTGCCCGCATGGTAGATGTGGCGGTAGTTCATCTGTCGTCCTGATGGGTTCGATGATTTGTCGGAATGGGGCTTTTGAGCCGTCGGCCCATGCAATATACAAACGTCATGAATATCGCGAGCCCTATCCGGACCACCGGTCATACGGTCTGTCCGCACGACTGTCCATCCGCCTGCGCGCTGAACGTCGATCTCGGCCCCGACGGGCGTATCGGCAGGGTGCGCGGTTCGGCCGACAACACCTATACGGCCGGCGTCATCTGCGCCAAGGTCGCCCGTTATGCCGAGCGTCTCTATCATCCCGACCGCCTGCTGACACCGAAGCGCCGCAAGGGTGCAAAGGGCGAAGGCGTCTGGCAGGAAATCTCCTGGGACGACGCGATGGACGAAATCGCCGACGCTTTCGTCAAGGCCGAGGCCCGCCACGGGTCCGAGGCGATATGGCCTTACTTTTATGCCGGCACGATGGGTCAGGTGCAGCGCGATTCTATCGAGCGCCTGCGCCACGCCAAGCGCTATTCGGGATTCTTCGGCTCGATCTGCACCAACATGGCCTGGACCGGCTACGTGCTTGGCACAGGGGCGCTGCGCGGACCCGATCCGCGCGAGATCGCCAAGGCGGATTGCGTGGTGATCTGGGGCACCAATGCGGTCGCGACCCAGGTCAACGTGATGACCCACGCGATGAAGGCCCGCAAAGAACGGGGCGCGAAGATCGTCGTGGTGGACATCTACGACAACCCGACGATGAAGCAGGCCGACATGGGCCTGATCGTCCGGCCGGGCACCGACGCGGCGCTCGCCTGCGCGGTCATGCACATCGCCTTCCGTGACGGTTATGCCGACCGCGCCTACATGGAGAAGTATGCCGACGATCCGGCCGGTCTCGAAGCGCATCTGAAGTCGCGTACACCGGAATGGGCCGCCGGGATCACGGGCCTGACCGTCGAGGAGATCGAAGCCTTCGCCCGCCTGATCGGCGCCACGAAGAAGACCTTCTTCCGCCTCGGCTACGGTTTTGCCCGCCAGCGCAACGGTTCCGTCGCCATGCATGCGGCGCTCTCCATCGCAACGGTGCTGGGCTCCTGGCAGTATGAAGGTGGCGGGGCATTCCACAACAACGGCGACATCTTCCGGCTCAACAAGTCGGAGCTGATGGGCACCGCCTATGCCGATCCGGACATCCGCATGCTGGACCAGTCGCAGATCGGCCGTGTGCTGACGGGCGACGCCGAGGCCCTGCGTCAACGCGGTCCGGTGACCGCCCTGCTGATCCAGAACACCAACCCCGTCAATGTCGCACCCGAGCAGCGGCTCGTGAAGCAGGGCTTCCTGCGGGAAGACCTGTTCGTTGCCGTGCACGAGCATTTCATGACCGAGACGGCCGATGTCGCCGACATCGTCATGCCGGCCACCATGTTCGTCGAGCATGACGACGTCTACCGGGGCGGCGGCCACAGCCACATCCTGCTCGGACCGAAGATCGTCGAGCCGCCGGAAACCGTTCGCACCAACCTCTTCGTCATCGAGGAACTGGCCAAGCGGCTCGGCGTCGCCGATCGGCCCGGCTTCGGCCTTTCCGAATACGAGCACATCGATCACATGCTGAAGGCGAGCGGCTGGGCGGGATACGACACGCTGAAGGAAGAGCGCTGGTTCGACTGCCAGCCGGAATTCCGGGCCGCCCACTATCTCGACGGCTTCGGCCATGCAGACGGAAAATTCCGGTTCCGCCCCGACTGGGAGAACGGCAGGGCGCCGAACAAGCCTCCGGCGTCCGTCGGCAATCTCGGACCCGTCGCGGCCCTTCCGATATTCCCGGACCAGGTGGACCTGATCGAGGTGGCGGACGCCGAACATCCGTTCCGGCTTGCGACCTCTCCCGCCCGCAATTTCTTGAACTCCACCTTTGCCGAGACGACGACGTCCCGCGAGAAGGAGGGGCGGCCGCAGGTGATGGTCAATCCGGCCGACGCCGCACGACTTTCGATCGCCGACGGCGCCGTCGTCCGCATCGGCAATGGGCGCGGAACGCTGCGCATCCATGCGAGCGTCACCGACGCGGTGAAGCCGGGCGTTCTGGTGGCGGAGGGCTTGTGGCCCAACAAGGCGCATCTCGACGGCGAGGGCATCAACGTGCTGACTGGAGCCGATGCCACGGCCCCGCATGGGGGCGCGGCCTTCCACGACAACAAGGTCTGGCTGGAAAAGGCCGCCGGATGAGCCGCTTCGATCGCGTCAGGATCGCCATCCGCAAGGACGAGCTTCTGTGGAAGGGCTGGAGCGAATTTCGCCGGATCGTGTTCGACTATATCCGCCCGGACGATACCGCGGTCGAACTGCAGTGGGAGGTCTTCGACCGCGGCGAGGCGGTCGTCGTTCTCCTCTATGACCCGGATCGCGATGTAGTGGTGCTGGTCCGCCAGTTCCGCATCCCCGTTCACCTGATGGGGGACAAGCCCTTCCTGCTCGAGGCGGCGGCGGGTTCGATGGAACATGGAGAGGATCCTGTCGCGACCGTCTGCCGCGAGGCGATGGAAGAGACAGGCTACCGGGCGGCGTCACCGCGCTTCCTGTTCAGTGCCTACATGTCGCCGGGCGCGGTCACCGAGAAGGTCCATTTCTATGTCTCGCGCATCTCGGCTGCCGACAAGGTCGCCGAGGGCGGTGGCCTTGCCGAGGAAGACGAGGACATCGAAATCACCGAATTGTCCCTGGACGAGGCGCTGGCCATGATCGGAACGGGCGGCATCATCGACGCCAAGACCATCATGCTGCTGCAATGGGCCGCGCTCAATCGCGGGCAGTTGTAGTCTTTGAAAAGAAGAATGGCCGCGAACGCGCAAAGGAACGTCCGCGGCCGGCAGACAGCTTGCGCTGCCCGCGGGGGGCTCGGAAACCCTAGAACTTGCCCTTGAGGCCGAACGAGATCGACATCGCCTGATAGGATGCACCGGCCGAGTCGGATTCGTAGGAATCGGCCGTCGCGCTCGTCGTGTCGACGATCTTCATGTCACCACGACGGTGGAAGACCTGTTCGAACGAGCCGGCGAGGTAAAGCGAGGCCGAGGGCGTGATCTTGTAGTCGGCGCTGACATTGGCGGCAAGCATCGGGGCGACGCCCATGCTGTCGTAAAAACGAAGGTCGCGCTTCCAGTGATCGTCGATGTCGTCGATGCCGAAGCTCAGGCCGCCCTGCAGGCCGCCGCTGAGCGTCAGGGCACCGATCGTGTGTTCGCCGTTGACGGCCAGGAAGCCGACCGGGATCTTCTGCTGGTAGCTGATACCCGGATCGCCGTCCGGCCAGCTGCCGACATCGTCCCGAAAATGGCCGGTGGTGCTGTAGATGTAGGAACCGCCGACGGCGTCCCACTTGACATCGGTATAGCGGAAACCGGGACCGACGCTGAAATTCGTGGTGTCGTTGGAATAGACCTCGCGATCGATCTCGATCGAGCCGCTGAAATAATGTGCGAGTTCGGTATCGGGATGGATCGAGCGATCGGTCCAGTCGCTGTTGCTGTAGTCCATCCAGTCGTAGTCGACCATGTGGCCGTCGCCGCCGGTGCCGATGTTGACGGCTGCCTTGATCTTCCAGTTCTTGTCGAGCTGCGCATCGGCGCCGAGCGTGTAGAGAACCATGCCCTTGGTTTCCCAGTTGAGCTCGCTGACCTTGTGGGAACCGTCATAGACGAACTCGTCGGCCTTGATGTTTGCAAGCCCGATACCGCCGTAAAGCGAGAAGGCGCCGTCGGGCGAGGTGAAGATTGTGTCCTCGGCAGACGCGAGCGTCGGCAGACAGAAGGCGACGCCGGCCGCAAGAGCGATGCGGGCAAATGATTTGGTCATGAAAATGTCTCCATGCGTGATGGCTGCGATCGCCGCCACCCTATGGATCTGACCAACTTGATCAATCGCCTGGAGCGTCCACTTCTGAGTCTTGTGGTGTCCAATAAAGGGCCCAAATTTTGCCGCTGCGTTTCAGCGGCAAGGCCTCGTCAGAGCGAAACGAGCTTCGCTCCCGGATCGCCGGCGTAAGCGTTTCGTTTTACCCGGCCGTCGGCGCCCATGCCCACGGCTCCCTCGGCCAGCAGCCGCAGCGCCTGCGGATAGGTGCGATGTTCCACGGTCAGCACTCGGGCGGCCAGGCTGTCGGCGGTGTCGCCGGGCACGATGGGCACGACTGACTGGGCGACGATCGGGCCTTCGTCCATGCCTTCCGTCACGAAATGCACGGTGCAGCCCGCGATCATCATGCCGGCATCGATGGCACGCTGATGGGTGTGCAGGCCGGGAAAGAGCGGCAGCAGGGACGGGTGGATGTTGAGGATCCGGCCTTCATGGCGCTTGATGAATTCGCCGGAGAGCAGGCGCATATAGCCCGCAAGGCAGATGATGTCCGGCGACAACGCGTCGAGTGCATCGAGGATCGCCGCCTCGTGCTCGGCCTTGCCGGTGTAGGAGCGGCGTTCGAACACATGGGTCGCAATACCGCGTTCGGCGGCTCTGGCAAGTCCGCCGGCCGTCGCCTTGTCGGAGATTACGGCGACGATTTCCGCCGGAAAGCCGGGTGCGGCGCAGGCATCTGCCAGCGCCACCATGTTCGAGCCGCCGCCGGAAATGAAGACGACGACGCGTTTGCGGGCCGTCGTCATAGGGCGAGCGTGCCTTCGTAGCGGGTCCCGGCTTCACCTTCGGCGCGGGCGATCATCCGGCCAAGCGTCACGACCTTTTCGCCTTCGGCGGCAAGGACTTCGGCGACGCGGGCGGCGTCCTTCTCGGCGACGACGACGATCATGCCGATGCCGCAGTTGAAGGTGCGCAGCATCTCGTTCTGGGCGACGCCGCCGACCCGTGCCAGCCAGGAGAAGACCGGCGGCGCGCTGATCGCGGAAAGATCGATCGAAGCGGCAAGATGCTTCGGCAGCACGCGCGGAATGTTTTCCGGGAAGCCGCCGCCGGTGATGTGGGCAAGCGCCTTGAGGGCGCCGGTCTCGCGGATCGCCTTGAGTAGCGGCTTCACATAGATGCGGGTCGGCTCGAGCAGGGCCGCGCCGAGCGTCTTTGTCGTGTCGAAGGGAGCGGCTGCATCCCAGGTCAGGCCGGACAGGCCGACGATCTTGCGCACCAGCGAGAAGCCGTTGGAATGGACACCGGAGGATGCGAGCCCGAGGATCACGTCGCCTTCGGCGATGTCGCCGGCCGGCAGGAGCTTGCCGCGCTCGGCAGCGCCGACGGCAAAGCCCGCGAGGTCATAGTCGCCGCCGGAATACATGCCCGGCATCTCCGCGGTTTCGCCGCCGATCAGCGCACAGCCAGCCTCGCGGCAGCCGGCCGCGATGCCACCGACGATGGCCGCACCCTGGTCGGGGTCGAGCTTGCCGGTGGCAAAATAGTCGAGGAAGAACAGCGGCTCGGCGCCCTGGACCACGAGGTCGTTGACGCACATGGCAACAAGGTCGATGCCGACCGTGTCGTGCAGGCCGGCGTCGATGGCGATCTTGAGCTTGGTGCCGACGCCGTCATTGGCTGCGACGAGAACCGGATCGGTGAAGCCCGCGGCCTTCAGGTCAAACAGGCCGCCGAAGCCGCCGATCTCGCCGTCGGCGCCGGGACGGCGGGTGGACCGTACATGAGGCTTGATCTTCTCGACCAGGAGATTGCCCGCATCGATGTCGACGCCCGCGTCGCTGTAGGTCAAACCATTGCGTTCAGACTGGCTCATCTCGTGCCTCCGATGGGTGTCGATATTTGCGGGTGGCAATTGCATGAAGAGCCTTCGGATGCAAGCCGGCAGGCTCCGATCAGGCGGTTTTCCGGCACTTTTGCCATCTTCATTCGTGGCACCTTCGGATCGCGTGCGCTTGACCTTCGCTTTCGGCCTGACCTATCTCCTGTTTCCTGTTAGTAGTGCGGCGCAGAAAAGCGGTGACCGTATCGGAAGGGAAGGGCGGACCATGATTCAGCACATCAGCGGCAGCGGGTTGAAGCGTCAGGCAATGTTCTGGTTCGCAGCACTCGCCGTCTTCGTCGTCTTCCTGATGATGTTCCGGACGATCCTGCTGCCGTTCATCGCCGGCATGGCGCTCGCCTACTTCCTCGATCCCGTTGCCGATCGCCTGGAACGTCTTGGGCTGTCGCGCCTGATGGCGACCGTGGTGATCCTCGTCACCTTCATCATCGTCTTCGTGCTCTCGCTGATGATCATCATCCCGGTTCTGGCAAGCCAGCTCAATGAATTCATCCAGCACGTACCGGGCTATGTCTCGCAGTTGCAGACCTTCATCGCCACCTCGAATGCCGCCTGGCTGCCGGAATGGCTGAACAGCCAGATGGACACGATCAAGGCGAACTTCTCCAAGTATCTGTCCGAGGGCGTCGGCTTCATCGGCACCCTGCTCGAGCAGATCTGGAACTCCGGCAAGGCGCTCCTCGACATCGCCTCGCTTCTCGTCGTCACGCCGGTCGTCGCCTTTTACCTGTTGCTGGACTGGGACCGCATGATTGCCAAGGTGGATGGCTGGGTGCCGCGCAATCACGTCGCAACAGTGCGCGAGATCGCCACCGAACTCGACCGCACCATTGCCGGCTTCGTGCGCGGACAGGGCTCGCTCTGCCTCTTCCTCGGTATCTACTACGCCGTCGGCCTTTCGCTGATCGGCCTCAATTTCGGCCTGCTGATCGGCTTCCTTACCGGCATGCTGAGCTTCATCCCCTATGTCGGCTCGACCGTCGGTCTGGTGCTGGCCGGCGGTGTCGCGCTCGTTCAGTTCTGGCCGGACTATGTCCACCTGATCATCGTCGTGGTGTTCTTCTTCTCCGGACAGTTCATCGAGGGCAACATCCTGCAGCCCAAACTGGTGGGAAAAAGCGTCGGGCTGCATCCCGTATGGCTGATGTTCGCCCTCTTTGCCTTCGGTGCTCTCTTCGGCTTCGTCGGCGTCCTGGTCGCCGTCCCGGCTGCGGCCTCGGTCGGCGTTCTTGTCCGTTTCGCTCTGTCGCGGTATCTTGAGAGCGATTTGTATTACGGGCAGTCGACCATCATCGAGGTGAAGTCCGATCCCGGCGTTTCAGAGAAGTGAATGCGTGAGATGAAGAAGGTCGCGACGCGGCGAAGGACAGCCGAGCAACTGCCGCTCGCCTTCGACCACGGCACGGCGAGCGGCCGAGAAGACCTGCTGGTATCCGATCGCCTTGCCGCGGCGGTCGCCCTGATCGACAGCTGGCCGCAATGGCCGTCCCCCGTCGTGATCCTCGCCGGCCCGGCAGGATCCGGAAAGTCACATCTTGCCGAAATCTGGCGCGAGCAGTCCGGCGCGGCCGCCATCCAGCCGGTCGCGGGCGGCTCTGCTGCGGAGGTCGCCTCCGCCGGCCCCGTGCTGTTCGAGGATGCCGACAGCGCCGGCTTCGATGAGGTCGAACTTTTCCATGTCATCAACAGCGTCCGCGAACACGGCAACAGCCTGTTGATGACGTCGCGCACCTGGCCTCTCTCCTGGCCGGTCGTGCTTCCCGATTTGAGGTCGCGGCTGAAGGCGGCCACCATGGTGGAGATCGGCAGCCCCGACGAGGCGCTCCTGTCCCAGGTGATCGTCAAGCTGTTTGCCGACCGCCAGCTTAATATTGACGACAAGATCGTCGACTATATCGTTCAACGCATGGAGCGGTCCTGCTCCGCGGCGCAGGAGGTGGTCGACCGGATCGACCGGCTTGCGCTGTCGCGACGCACGAAGATCACGCGGGCGCTCGCGGCCGAAGTTCTGGGCGAACTCTACGAGGCCGAAGACCTCGGGTAATTGTCACAGGATTGTCGTCAAACTGTTATATTTGCGGCCGCTACGGCAATTGAGGGATGGACAATGGATTCTGTGGTGACCGAGACGACGACCTCCGACCTCGTGGAGGGCATGGCACCGGAAGACCTGTCCTCGAGCCCGCTGCGCTTCATCAACCGCGAGTTCTCGTGGTTGCAGTTCAATCGACGAGTCCTCGAAGAAACGCTGAACACCGCCCATCCGCTTCTGGAACGTGTGCGGTTCCTGTCGATCTCGGCGACCAACCTCGATGAGTTCTTCATGGTGCGCGTGGCCGGCCTCGAAGGTCAGGTGCGCCAAGGCATCACCATCAAGAGCCCGGACGGCAAGACGCCGCACGAGCAGCTCGACGACATCCTCAAGGAAATCGACAACCTGCAGATGGAGCAGCAGGCGTCGCTTGCGGTTCTCCAGCAATATCTCGCCAAGGAAGACATCCTCATCGTCCGTCCGGCGGCGCTCTCCGCCGAAGACAAGACCTGGCTCGCATCGGAATTCGAGGAATCCATCTTCCCGGTGCTGACGCCGCTCTCGATCGATCCGGCCCATCCGTTCCCCTTCATTCCGAACCTCGGTTTCTCCATGGGCCTGCAGCTTGAGAGCAAGCGCACCCAGGAGCCAATGACGGCGCTGCTGCGCCTGCCGCCGACGCTCGACCGCTTCATCCGACTGCCCGACGACAAGACGACGCTGCGCTACATCACGCTCGAAGACATGGTCGGCATGTTCATCGACCGGCTCTATCCGGGCTACGAGGTCAAGGGTTTCGGCACCTTCCGCATCATTCGCGACAGCGATATCGAAGTCGAGGAAGAAGCCGAAGACCTGGTGCGCTTCTTCGAGACGGCGCTCAAGCGCCGGCGTCGAGGCTCGGTGATCCGTATCGAGATTGATTCCGAGATGCCGGTCGCCCTTCGCCAGTTCGTGGTGCACGAACTCGGTGTTCCGGAAAACCGCGTTGCCGTGTTGCCGGGTCTCCTGGCACTCAACACCATTTCCGAGATCGCCAAGGCGCCGCGCGACGACCTGCGTTTCGAACCCTACAATGCCCGCTTCCCGGAACGCGTACGCGAGCATGCGGGTGACTGCCTGGCGGCGATCCGCGAAAAGGACATGGTGGTTCACCATCCTTATGAGAGCTTCGACGTCGTCGTCCAGTTCCTGCTGCAGGCGGCGCGCGACCCGGACGTCCTTGCCATCAAGCAGACGCTTTACCGCACCTCGAACGACAGCCCGATCGTCCGTGCCCTGATCGACGCCGCCGATGCCGGCAAGTCGGTGACCGCGCTGGTCGAACTCAAGGCCCGCTTCGACGAGGAGGCCAATATCCGCTGGGCGCGTGACCTCGAACGCGCCGGCGTACAGGTCGTGTTCGGCTTCATCGAGCTTAAGACCCACGCCAAGATGTCTATGGTGGTGCGCCGCGAGGACGGCAAGCTCCGGACCTACTGCCACCTTGGCACGGGCAACTACCACCCGATCACCGCAAAGATCTACACCGACCTTTCCTTCTTCACCTGCAATCCGAAGATCGCCCACGACATGGCGAACATCTTCAACTTCATCACCGGCTACGGCGAGCCGGAAGAAAGCATGAAGCTTGCAGTATCGCCCTATACGCTTCGTCCGCGCATCCTGCGTCACATCGAGGAGGAGATCTGCCACGCCAAGGCCGGCAAGCCCGCCGCGATCTGGATGAAGATGAACTCGCTGGTCGATCCGGAGATCATCGACGCGCTCTATCGCGCCAGCCAGGCCGGCGTCGAAGTCGATCTCGTCGTGCGTGGCATCTGCTGCCTGCGCCCGCGCGTTCCGGGCCTCTCCGACAACATTCGCGTCAAGTCGATCGTCGGCCGCTTCCTCGAGCACAGCCGCATCTTCTGCTTCGGCAACGGCTTCGGCCTGCCGTCGGAAAAGGCGCTGGTCTACATCGGTTCGGCCGACATGATGCCGCGCAATCTCGACCGCCGGGTCGAGACGCTCGTGCCGCTCGTCAACCCCACCGTCCATGAGCAGGTTCTTTCACAGATCATGCTTGGTAACTTGATTGACAACCAGCAGAGCTACGAGATATTGCCCGACGGAACGTCGCGGCGCATGGATGTGCGGCCCGGCGAGGAACCTTTTAACGCGCAGCACTATTTCATGACCAATCCGAGCCTTTCGGGTCGGGGAGAATCGCTGAAAGAAAGCGCGCCGAAACTGATTGCCGGCATCATTTCCGGCAGGAAACAATAAAACTGGTACTTCATGACAAGATCTGAAGCGCAGGGGCGGTTGCCTGGCATAGCCCCTGTCTCCGTTGTCGACATCGGTTCCAACTCGATCCGACTGGTCATCTATGAAGGCTTGTCGAGAGCGCCGACGGTGCTGTTCAACGAGAAGGTCCTTTGCGGTCTGGGCAAGGGACTGGCCACCACCGGTCGCATGGACGATGAAGGTGTGGCCCGTGCGCTCGCCTCGCTGAAGCGGTTCGGTGCGTTGTCGCGCCAGGCGCGGGCGACCGCAATGTATGTGCTCGCGACCGCTGCGGCCCGTGAAGCGCAGAACGGTCCGGATTTCATCCGTGCGGCCGAAGAGATCCTCGGAACCCATATCGAGGTCCTGACCGGAGAGCAGGAAGCGCTCTATTCCGCGCTCGGCATCGTCAGCGGTTTCCACGATCCGGACGGCATTGCCGGTGACCTTGGCGGTGGCTCGCTCGAACTGATCGACATCAAGGGGCGCGAACTCGGTACCGGCATTACCATGCCGCTCGGCGGCCTGCGTCTCTCCGAGACGGCGGGCGGCTCCTTGCCCAAGGCGCGAACGATCGCCCGCAAGCTGTTGAAATCGGCCACCCTGCTGGAAAAGGGCAGGGGACGGATCTTCTACGCCGTGGGCGGTACCTGGCGAAACATCGCCAAGCTCCACATGGAGATGCGCAAGTATCCGCTGCACATGATGCAGGGTTACGACCTTCCCTATGATGAGATCGCCACCTTCCTCGACGAGATCATCGCGGGTGCAAACAGTCGGGATCCGGCTTGGTCGTCGATCTCGAAAAGCCGCCGGGCGCTGATCCCCTTCGGTGCGATCGCCATGCGCGAAACCATCGAGGTGATGAAGCCGGCAAGCGTCTCCTTCTCCGCGCAAGGTGTGCGCGAGGGTTATCTCTATTCGCTGCTATCCGAAGAGGATCGGAACCTCGATCCCCTGCTGACTGCGGCGGACGAACTGGCGATCCTGCGCGCCCGATCGCCCGAGCATGCCCGCGAACTGGCGGAGTGGACAGGCCGCATGATGCCCTACTTCGACGTCGTGGAGACGGAGGAGGAGGCCCGCTATCGCCAGGCTGCCTGCCTGCTAGCCGACATCAGCTGGCGCGCCCATCCGGACTATCGCGGCCTCCAGGCGCTGAACATCATTGCGCATTCGTCCTTCGTCGGCATCACCCATCCGGGCCGTGCCTTCATCGCGCTCGCCAATTATTATCGCTTCGAAGGTCTGAACGACGACGGCCAGACCGGGCCGCTCGCGACGATCGCCACGACGCGGCTGCTGGAGCGGGCCAAGCTTCTGGGTGGGCTGTTGCGGGTCGTCTATCTGTTCTCGGCGTCGATGCCGGGCATCGTGCACAACCTCACCTTCCGCAAGGCGAACCGTGCCGATCTCGACCTGGAGTTTGTCGTGCCATCGGCCTATCGCGACTTCGGCGGCGAGCGCCTCGACGGTCGCCTGCAGCAGCTCGCGCGACTGACCGGCAAGCGGCTCGCCTTCAGGTTCGAGTAGTTCCGTACGGCGCGGAACAATGTCGCGTTGCCACGAAGCCCGGCGGCGCGATCTGTCGCATTGTAACGAATGGCGCAGTGTTCTGTTAACGCAGTGTTTTCGTTCGGGAAATAGGTCCAATTGCGGTCGTTGTATTCGCGTCCGTCAGTCGTAGTTTGCCGCCATTCAATGGAACGAGGCAAATTTCATGTCGAGCATCACGATCACGAACAATTCGAACAACTCCGCGAACTACGCAGTCTTCCAGAAGTCCGGCCAGCAAGGCAATGCCGCCAATGCTGCCTGGAAGGTGACCTCGCCGGTCGCATCCGAGAAGTCGTCCTGGAACCTGGACTATAGCAGTCCCGACCTGCTGGGCAAATCGTCTCAAACGGGTTCTGCTTCGAAGAGCGGCGTCTCGCCGGTCGACTACTCCATCGACTATTCGGTTTACGATCAAACCGGCAAGACCCAGTCCTTCGGCAACACTTCGACGACCGTGCTCTATCTTTGATGACGAGAGGCCGGCGGCACGAACGCCGCCGGCCTTCGGTCTTTTACTTCGCGGCGAGGAATTCACCAACTTCGAGCAGGACGAATTCGCTGTCGTCCGCCTTGTCGAGAGAGCGGCCGGCCGAAAAGGGCAGGTTGTTGTCGTTGCCGACGACGATATGCGTGGCGTCGATGACATCGACGTCCTCTATGGTGACGAAGGGCATGTCATAGAAGCCTTCGCCGCCGCCCTGGCGCTTCTTGTTGTCCGGGTCGGCTATCTTCATCAGGTCGATGTAGCCGATCTTGCGGGCGGCCTTGCCGGCATTCTCGTCGGTCATCTCGATCTTGTAGATGCGCTTGTGCTTGGCGGGAGCCGCAAAGCAGTCTGCCGCCGGCGCCTTGGGGTCGGCGCAGGCCTTGTCCGCCGCACCGGCGCCGTTGTCGCGCTCGATCACGAGAGCGGTGGTGGCGTCGATCATGTTGAAGTCGCCGATCGCCTCGCCGCCTTCGGACAGCGGATAAAGCCAGGACCGGCCGGTCCAGGCCTTCGAGGCGGTGTCGAGCTCGATGATGCGCAGAGCGGTCAGGCCGTCGGCCTTCTCGACCGAGCCGTCTTCCAGATAGAGCGGGCCTTCGAGCAGGCCGTAGAGCTTGGAGCCGTCCTTCGACATGGCAAGGCCTTCATAGCCGCCGGAGCGCTTCAGGTTGAAGGCCGGCATCTTGGCCGTCGGGTTGGCCGGAACGACGAGCGTCGGATTGTCGGGCGACTTGACGTCGGTCTCGCCGGCCTTGGTCGCGATGACATCGGTCAGCTTGCCGTCCTTGGTGAACTTGAGGATGTAGGGGCCGAATTCCTCGCCCACCCAGAAGCCGTCGGCGACCGGCTGGATCGATTCGACGTCGAAGTCGGCGCCGGTCAGATAGCGCTGTTCGGCGCCTTCCATGACGATCGGGAAGGGCGCCTTTTTGTCAGGATCGGACAGGAACACGGTTTCCAGGTGCTCGACCTTGCCGACATCCCAGTCGAACTTGATGTGATGCAGCATCAGCATGGAGTCGGACGAGTTGATCTTCGAGCCGAAGCCGTTGTCGGACAGGCTCCAGAACGTGCCGTCTTCCATGGTCTTGATGCCGGAAAAGCCCTGCATGGCCTGACCGTCGAACGGCATGGAGAGCCCGGTCGGACGAACGCCGTCCTTGCCGGGCACGGTGCCGAGGCCTTCGGCGCGCTTGCGGTCGGCGGTGGTGAACTTGCCCGAGGTCTTCAGGTGCGCCGGCGCGTCGGCCGGGGCGGCGATGATCGTGTTGGCCGGCAGGATCGCATGGTTGACGAGCTTGGCCGGGAAGGCGGTCTCGTCGGCGAAAACGGGGGCGGCGATGAGGAAAAGGGATACGGAGGCAAAGAGTTGTTTTTTCATGGCGTCACCATTCGTGAGACGGTTTCAGACGCGGCATGGTTAGGGATCGCCCGTGTCAGGGCGATCTACGTTCGATGAAGTTTCGGTGACTGTCCTCAGGCTCGAAGCAGTTTCAGCCAGTGGTCTGGCATATTGCCGGAACTCGTCCAGGCATCGTTGCCTGCCTCGCGGGGCCTATTCGTCGTCGTGGCCGCTGCCGGCAGCCGGATCGAACGCATCGCCCCAGTCCGCCCGGCGGGCAGCCTTGAACACCGCGCCGTCGCGGCGGCTCACCGTCATCTCCGCTGCATTACCTTCGGCCTTGCAGAGCTTCAGCCGGGCGACGCCGCCCGACACGCGCGGGGGCGCGAGCACCCGGGCGACCGGAGGCTCGGCGGGAAGGCGCGACGCGGCGATGAAGATGTATTTCTCATCTTCCCACGGCACCTCCGCTCCCTTGGAGAGCCTGTGCAGGCGCGAGCGGGCGACGCGTCGTGAAAAGTGGCACCAGTCCGGCGCTTCGATGGGACAGTCCCGGGCATGGGGGCAGGGGGCGACGATATTGGCGCCGGCATCGACCAGGGTCTGGCGCGCAGTGAGAATTCTCCGCCAGCCGGCCGGCGTGCCGGGCTCGACGATGACGATCGTATGCGCGGTCAGATCCCATAGCCGCCTCGTCACCGTGGGAATGGCCGTCTCGGCGATCTCGTCGAGCACATAGGCGAGTGTTACGAGGTCTGCCGCTTCAAGTGTCGGAATCGTTCCGGTAATGTCGCCGGCGAGCCAGGTGGTGGAAACGGTCGAGGCCTTTGCCAGCGCCTCCCCGACCGACCGGATCGCGGGGCTCGCCTCTACCAGCCGCGCCGTTTCGAGATCCGGCCAGCTGTCCGCCGTTGCCCAGAATACCGTGCCGGGACCGGCACCGAAATCGAGCAGGCTCTTCGGGGAAAAATCCTGGGCGGCCTCCTCGACCATGCCGAGGGCGGCGCGCACGGCCGCATAGGTCGCTGGCAGGCGGGTGGCGAGATAGGCCTTGGCGGCGAGTTCCCCGTCGAGGTGGAACCTGCCGTCGCGGACCTCGCGGCGATAGCGGTCGGAAAGCTTTTCGCTGGCGCGGGCCAGACGCTCGATCGGCTCGTGCGCCAGCATCTGTTCGACGGCGGCCTTGAGCGGGGCGGGGAGTTCCATGGAGCGGGCCTTAAGTGCGCGCAGCCCATTCGGGGCGCAGCATTGACATCATGACGAGATCGGCGCGCTGCCCGTCGGGCATGACCGCGGCTTCGCGCAGAACGCCTTCGTCCTTGAATCCCGCCTTGCGGTAGACCTTCCAGGCGCGGGCATTGTCCTTCACGACATCGAGCCAGAGCCGATGAACAGGTGTCGTCGAGAACGTATGGTCGACCATGGCGTCCAGCATGCGCGAACCGTGCCCACGCTCCGGGACCGCGACCGCAATACGCTTGATGCAAATGTTGCCGTCGCGATTGTCGAGGCCGCTCAGGATCGTGAAGCCGATCGGCGTGCCGGCTTCGTCTTCACCGATGAAGTAGTCGATCGCCGGATCGTTCAATTGCCGCGCGTGCTGGTCGGCGTCTAACCTGCCGATGAAATAGTCGTAGCCCGGCAGTCGCTCGACCATCATGATATAGCTGATGTCGTCCGGGGTCGCCCGCCGAAGCGTCACGGCGGCCACAGGATCAGAATTCCACCGCTTCGACGCGCTTGTCGACGAAGCGCAGGCCGACGCCGCCGGAAATCAGCTTCAGTGCGACATCGCCGAACAGCTCCCGCCGCCAGCCGTGCATGGCCGGAACGTCGGCCTTCTCGCCTTCTGCCGCGATCTTTTCCAGATCCTCGGTGTTGGCGATCACCTTGGAAGCGACGCCGTGTTTTTCCGAAGTGAGGCGGAGCAGCACCTTGAGAAGCTCGACGGCGGCCTGGGCGCCTTCCGGGGCATGGGTGTGGCGATGCACGTGCGGCATGTCGGATTTCGGCAGCGCCAGCGCGGCATTGACATGTTCGAGGATGGCCGCGCCCGATGCCGAACGCTCCCAGCCCTTCGGGATCGTGCGGAGCCGGGCGAGCGCGTCGATGTCCTTCGGCTGCTGCTGGGCGATCTCGTAGATCGCGTCGTCCTTCAGGACGCGCGAGCGGGGAACGTTGCGATTGCGGGCCTCGCGTTCGCGCCAAGCGGCGACATACTGCATGACGGCCAGTTCCTGCGGCTTGCGGAGCCGCATCTTCAGTCGCTGCCAGGCATCGTCCGGGTGGAGATCATAGGTCTCGCGCGATTCGAGGATCGCCATTTCCTCGGTCAGCCAGTCCGCCCGTCCTTCGCGTTCGAGCTGCGCCTTCAGCGCCAGATAGACGTCGCGCAGATGCGTGACGTCGGCAAGCGCATAGTCGAGCTGCTTATCGGACAGCGGCCTGCGGCTCCAGTCGGTGAAGCGCGAGGTCTTGTCGATGTGGACGTTTTTCACCTTCTGCACCAGCTGGTCGTAGGAGACGCTGTCGCCGAAGCCGCACACCATGGCCGCGACCTGGGTGTCGAAGATCGGATGCGGGATCAGGTTGCCGAGGTGGAAGATGATTTCGATGTCCTGCCGCGCGGCATGGAAGACCTTGATCACCGAGCTGTCCGCCATCAGTGCGAAGAAGGGGGCAAGATCGAGGCCCTTCGCCAGCGGGTCTACGATGACTTCGACATCCGGGCTCGCCATCTGGATCAGGCATAGCTCCGGCCAGAACGTCGTCTCCCGCAGGAATTCCGTATCGATGGTGATGAAATCCGATTTGGCCAGCTGGATGCAGGCTTCTTCTAACGCGGCTGTTGTCTCGATCATCTGGGCTCGGTCATGGAAAATAGTTGATCAACCTTAGTTCTCCTTTCGACCGGCGATGTCAATACGACCGCACGATTGGTCCCCGGCCGCAAGCGCGGGCAGGCGTATTTTGGCGATCGCCCGGGCTCAGATACCAGAGGCGGCGGCCCGTGCACCCAGCACCGCTGTAACATTGGCGCGGTGTACCCTCTCGTAAGGTTCGAAATAGATGATCCGGCCGGATGCGATGTCGTCGGCCACGAAATCGCGGAGGGCGACATCCTCGGTCACACCGGCTTCGGCGAGCGCCTGAAGCCGTTCGAGATAGGCCCGGTTGGCATCGATCAGGCTCGGCTCGTAACCGCCCGCCGCGATGCACTCCAGAGCGCCGTGATTCGGCAGGATCCGCCGGATCGGCAGGTTGGCCATCCGCCCGAGTTCGACGATGTGGGTGGGGATGTCTTCGGGTTCTGAAACATAGGTGACCGTGTCTTCCAGCGTGTCGCCGGCGAGAAGCACACCCTCGTCCGGCAGCAGGAGCACCGTTCCGTCGGCGCTGTGGATGTCGAACTGCAGCAGTTCCACGACGCGGTCGCCGAGCGGAAGCGTCAATTGTCCTTCGAACAGCCGGTTCGGCATGACGACCGGATTGATCGGCGGGGTCTTGTTGGCGAGCGTCTTCACATTCTCGATCAGCGTCTTCGCCGTCAGCCTGTTGGCGATGATCTCGCAATCGGCGAAGACCGCGTTCCCGGCGATGTGGTCGGTGTGCCAGTGGCTCAGCACCACCTGGATGGACGTCACGCCGAGCCCCTCAAGATGGCTGCGGATCGCCCGCGCGTGGTCGAAGGAAATGTGTGTATCGTAGATGATCGCCCGTTCGCCGGCCACGAGCGCGTAGGAGGCGACGCCGAGCGAATAGGCGCCGTCGTCCAGCCAGTTCGGTTCCTCCGAATGCAGGCGTTTGCCGGCGATCCGCCCGTCATAATAGGCAAAGAGACCCGGATACGGCTCGAGGATCGTCATGGTGGCGGCAAGGCTGGACACGGGCGCTACTCCTTCGCAGCGGTTTGAGGCGGCCGCGCATGAGGCTTGACGCCGGACCCGCTGTCAATCTCCGAAGCGCTCAGGCCACCCGCATGTAGCCGGTCATGCCCGTCTTCTGGTGCTCGATGATGTGGCAGTGGAACACCCAGTCGCCCGGATTGTCGGCGACCACGGCCAGCTGCACCTTTTCGTCCGGCAGGATCAGGTAGGTGTCGGAGACGAGCGGCAGGACCTTGCGCGTCGACGAGGAGATGACGTGGAAGTTCATGCCGTGCAGGTGGATCGGATGGGCATGCGGCGTGACGTTTTCGAGGTTCAGCAGGTAGGTCCGACCGAGCTTCATTTCGGCAAGCGGAGCCAGCGGATCGGGGCCGTCGCCAGGATAGGCCACCTTGTTGATCGCCCAGAAGGAATAGCCGAGCGTGCCGCAGATCGAATCGCGGGCGGCTTCCTCGGCCGTCCCGCTGAGCACCAGCGGAACGGGAATGGCGGAGGAAAGGTCGGGCTCCGGCTGAGGATTGGCGGCAAGCGGCTTCGTATCGCCGAGTTCTCGCTTCAGCGATGCGCCGACGCTGCGCAGGCTGGCGACCGTCTTCGGCGTCGAGGGCCGGATGTCTTCCAGCGCGACGATCGCCCCTTCGCTGTCGGGCATGCGGATCACGAGGTCGATCCGCTGTCCCGGTGACACGACGGCCATGTCGAGCGGCATCGTCACCGGTACCGGTTGCCCGTCGATCGCGATGATCAGCGCTTCGGCGCCCGCAAGCTTCAGATTGTAGATGCGCGTCACGTCGGCGACGAGGATGCGAACGCGCACGAGGCCGCCGGACGGTGCGTCATAGGTCGGCGAAGGTTGCCAGTTGGCGGTGCGAACGGTGCCGAACGTGCCGCTCTTGGCTGCATCGCGTGCCTTGAACTGCTCGATGAACTGGCTGTCGCCGCCGAGCCGCCAGTCGCGCAGGTTGAGCGCGATCTCGGCATCGAAGACGGGATCGGCGGGATCCTCGACGATCAGCATTCCGGCGAGCCCCCGGCCGATCTGGGTCAGCGTGTTGCAGTGGGGGTGATACCAGAAGGTTCCGGCGTCGGGCGGCGTGAAAGCATAGTCGAAGCTGTCGCCCGGATAGACGTAGGGCTGGGTCATGAACGGTACTCCGTCCATGGCGTTCTCGATCCTGAGGCCGTGCCAGTGGACGGTGGTCGGCTCCTCAAGATGATTGACAAAGCGGGCTGCGAATTTCTCCCCGCGCCGTGCGCGCAGCACCGGCGGCATGGGGTCGTTGCCGGCTTTGGCGCCTACATAGGTCATCACGTTGCGTGTCTTGCCGCGTCCGTCGAGGGACGCCTCGATGATCCGCGCCTCGAGCGGCATCGGTTCCGCGGCGGCGAGGGCAGTGAGGCGCGGCGCAAGCATCATCCCGGCACCATAGGCACCCGCGACGGCGGAAGCCTTCAGCAGATTTCGGCGAGTGATAATGGCCATCGAAGCCCCCGGGGTCGTGAATGATCGGCCCTGTTTAAAGTTGACTTCCGCTTTCAGCAATATGGCTTATGTGGCCAAACTGCCGCAGGATGGCTCAGTCCTTCTCCGACGGCGGCGCGGCAAGTTTGTTGAAGAAGGTCGATGTACGCAACAGGTTGCGGAACCGCATGCTGCGCTCGGCTGTCGGCACGCCCTCGCGCACCATCATGCGGCTGAGTGTGTAGACCATGAACCCCAGGAGCACGACCACCATATAGATGAACAGCGCGCGCGGGCCGAACATGTCGAGCATGAAGGACGCAAAAAGCGGGCCGATGACGGCGCCGAGCGACCAGAAGAACAGGCTGCCCGCCGAGACGAGGGCATGCTGGCCGGGGGCCGCGTGATCGTTGGCATGGGCCGAGCAGAGCGAATAGAGCGGCATGGCGAAGGCACCGAAGAAGAAGATGCCGACGAAGTTGAGCAGGGCGTTCGTCCCCGCGACGAAGGTCAGGAACAACCCTGCCG
The DNA here is from genome assembly GCF_054551725.1 of Rhizobium sp. CAU 1783. Lineage (NCBI taxonomy): Bacteria > Pseudomonadati > Pseudomonadota > Alphaproteobacteria > Hyphomicrobiales > Rhizobiaceae > Rhizobium > Rhizobium sp. CAU 1783. Next base: position 90,216 of record NZ_JBTOLM010000003.1, read on the forward strand.
CAAACGCCCCGAAGGTGGCGATCAGTATGATCAGGCGGCGGTCCAGCTTGTCGGAATAGTGCCCGAGCGGATATTGCAGCACGACGCCGGCGAAGATGCCCACGCTCATGAAGGTGGCGATCGAGGTTACCGACATGCCGATGCCGTCGGCATAGATGGGGCCGAGCGAACGGAAGCTGGAATTCGTCAGTCCGACGACGATGCAGCCGACGGTCGCGAGAGGTGAAACCTTCCACAGAACCCGGACGTTGAAGCGGACATGCTCCGGCGGTTCGGGACTGGAGCGGTCGGCAAAGGAGATCGGTACCAGCGACAGGGTGAGCGCCATGGATATGATGGTGAACAGCTCGAACCCGCCGATGCCGACGGCCGGGATCATGTATTGCGCAAGCGTGACGGCGCCAAGGTCGACGAAGCGATAGAGGGACAGCGTGCGCGCACGCGTCGCATTGGTCACCCGCGCGTTGAGCCAGCTCTCGACGACTGCGAACAGGCCGGCAAAGCACAAGCCCTGGACCAGTCGCATGGCGAACCAGCTGGACGGGTGGATGAACAGCACCATGCAGATCGAGGCGGCGGATGCGATCGCCGCGAGCGCCGAGAAGGTCCGGATGTGCCCCACCGCGCGTATGACGCGGGTAATGTAGATGCAGCCGATGGCAAAGCCGATATTGTAGCCGGTGCCGATCACGCCGATCATCGACGTCGAAAAACCTTCCTCCAACGCCCGCAGCGAGATGAAGGTCCCCTGCAGCCCGTTGCCGCCGATCAGGATTCCGGCGGTGATGAGCAGGGGGATGAGCGGACGGATCGATGACATGCGGTCTATCTCGGCTGGTGATGGCACGACTCGGTTCCTCCCCGGTGCCACAACCCTTCTATCCGGGCACGCGCGGCGAAAACAGTTCGCGTCATGAATACAGTCATCACGAAAATCGATTGTCGGTCGGGCAGGGCGGCCTCCCGCTTGCCTTCAGCCTTGACAAATCGGGCGCACCATGCGCTTGTCCGCGCGATTTAAAGTCCGAGAATCCGTGCCCTTGCCGGATCACTCCCCGAAGAAAATGCAGGATAAAACCATGCACCGTTACCGCAGCCACACCTGTGCCGCTCTCCGCAAGTCTGATGTCGGCTCCACCGTCCGGCTCTCCGGCTGGGTCCATCGCGTTCGCGACCACGGCGGCGTCCTCTTCATCGACCTGCGCGACCACTACGGCGTTACCCAGGTTGTCGCCGATCCGGACAGCCCGGCCTTCAAACTGGCCGAAACTGTCCGCGGCGAGTGGGTCATCCGCATCGACGGCCTCGTCAAGGCCCGTACCGAAGACACCGTCAACAAGAACATGCCGACCGGCGAGATCGAGCTCTACGCCCAGGAAATCGAAGTCCTGTCGGCCGCCAAGGAACTGCCGCTGCCGGTTTTCGGCGAGCCGGACTATCCGGAGGACGTGCGCCTCAAGTACCGCTTCCTCGACCTGCGCCGCGACACGCTGCACAAGAACATCGTCAAGCGCACGCAGATCATTTCCGACATGCGCCGCCGCATGGGCGATGCCGGCTTTGCCGAATACACCACCCCGATCCTGACGGCTTCGTCGCCGGAAGGTGCGCGCGACTTCCTCGTGCCGAGCCGTATCCACGAAGGCAAGTTCTTCGCGCTGCCCCAGGCGCCCCAGCAATACAAGCAGCTGCTGATGGTCGCCGGCTTCGACCGCTACTTCCAGATCGCGCCGTGCTTCCGTGACGAAGACCCGCGCGCCGACCGTCTGCCGGGCGAGTTCTACCAGCTCGACCTCGAGATGAGCTTCGTCACCCAGGAAGACATCTGGGAAACCGTCGAGCCGGTCATGACCCAGGTGTTCGAGCAGTTCGCCGAAGGCAAGCCGGTCACCAAGCAGTGGCCGCGTATTCCCTACGACGTCGCGATCCGCAAGTATGGCTCCGACAAGCCGGACCTGCGCAACCCGATCGAGATGCAGTCCGTGACCGAGCATTTCGCCGGTTCGGGCTTCAAGGTCTTCGCCAACATGATCGCGTCCAATCCGAAGGTCGAAGTCTGGGCGATCCCGGCCAAGACCGGCGGTTCGCGCGCCTTCTGCGACCGCATGAACGCCTGGGCCCAGTCGACCGGCCAGCCGGGTCTCGGCTACATCTTCTGGCGCCAGGAAGGTGCCGTCCTTGAAGGCGCCGGCCCGCTCGCCAAGAACATCGGCGAGGAGCGCACCGAAGCGATTCGCACCCAGCTTGGCCTCGACGAAGGCGACGCCTGCTTCTTCGTCGCCGGCGAGCCGTCCAAGTTCTACAAGTTTGCCGGTGAAGCCCGCACCCGCGCCGGTGAGGAATTGAACCTCGTCGACCGTGACCGTTTCGAACTGTGCTGGATCGTCGATTTCCCGTTCTACGAATGGAGCGAGGAAGAAAAGAAGATCGACTTCGCCCACAACCCCTTCTCGATGCCGCAGGGTGGTCTGGAAGCGCTCGAAAGCCAGGATCCGCTGTCGCTCAAAGCCTACCAGTACGATGCCGTCTGCAACGGTTTCGAAATTGCCTCGGGCTCGATCCGTAACCAGTCGCCGGAACTGATGGTGAAGGCCTTCGAAAAGGTGGGTCTGAGTCAGGCGGACGTGGAAGAGCGCTTCGGCGGCCTCTACCGCGCCTTCCAGTATGGCGCGCCTCCGCACGGCGGCTGCGCCTTCGGCATCGACCGTGTGGTCATGCTGCTCGTCGGCGCCAAGAACCTGCGCGAGATCTCGCTGTTCCCGATGAATCAGCAGGCCCAGGATCTGCTGATGAATGCCCCGTCGCCGGCAACGCCGACGCAGCTGCGCGAACTGGCGCTGCGCGTCGTGCCGACCCCGAAGAAGGACTGATCGTCTCTCGACGGACCGGACAAAGGAAAAGCCCCGGAAGCGACAGCTTTCCGGGGCTTTCTTGTATGCGTCGAAGGAATTCCGGCGGTCGTCCCGCCACTCGCTGGAGCGGCGGGGACGATGTGCCGAATTATTCCTCGTTGGCGGTGACCTTGATGCCGAGCAGCGACGGAACGGTCTCCGGTGCGCCCATCGCGGCACCCATGATCATCGGGAAGGGGACTTCCTTTTCCGGCTCGGCGGCGACGATCAGGTTGCCGGGCTTGTCGATGAAGGTGTTGACCGCGGTCGAGACTTCGTTCTGCAGCGCGCCGAGCTTTGCCTGGGCGAGCAGGATCGGAACCATGCCCTTGACCATTTCGGCCATCTGCTCGCCGGTCGTGCCTTGCTGCTTGCCGGCGAAGTCGAGGCCGCGCTTGGTGATGCCGGCATCGTCGAAGCGGATATGGGCGCTGGTGAACGACATCTGCTGCATCAGGCCGAACATGGCAATGCCGGCGGCCTGCTGGGCCTGTTCGTTCTTGGGATCGGCCTGCATCGTGCGGGCGGTTTCCTGCAGCTGCTTGACGAGATCCATGGTGTAGCCGGAGAGCGCGAAGGAGAGCGACAGGCTGCCGACATTGGCGAAGTCGAAGGTGTAGTCCTCGACCTCGAGGGCGCCGGAAGCCGGTTCCCAGCTGCCGGAAAGGGTGATTTCGCCGTCGAGCTGCTGCAGGCCGAGCGCCTCGATGGTTTCCTTGCTCTTGGGATCATCCGTGACCGTGAGGTCTGCCTTGATGCCGGAGATGGATGCCTCGAAGGAGAGCGAGGATTCGTCGTCCGCCAGTTCCATCGTGGCGCTCGCCTCGGAGACCGAGAAGATCGGCTTGCCGTCCGCAATGACGCTGAGCGGGCCGCTGTGGGCCTCCTCATAGAGCATCATCGATGCAAGGCCCTGGGCGGCCGTGCTGCCCGGCACGGTGACGCCGGCAAGGTAGAGGTCCTTCACCGAGAAGCTGCCCTTGTCCTCGGTTACGTTGATTTCGGGAAACTCGATGCGGTCGACGTGATAGGCGCCGCCATCTTCTTCCGTCACGTCCTGAAGGGTCAGGTCGCCGAGCTTGACCGACTTTTCGTCCGGTCCGGTCGGCGTGAAGGTGGTTCCCTTGAGAAGGACGTCGTTGCCGTTGACCTCGACTGCCTCGGCCTTCAGCACGCCGCTGCCGGCTGCATAGGCGGCATTGATCTTGGCGAGCAGGTCCTGACCGTCGAGCGCCCAGGCCGGGCCGGACAGCGCTACAAAGGCGGCTCCGGCCATCAGGAGCCTGGTGGTGCGGGATGTGGTCATCAAACGGTCCTTTCGTGAATTGGTTGAATGCTTGGATCAGCCACGCGCGAGATGTCCTTTATATGGTCACCGGTAAAAACTTCCACCGCTTTCATCGTTACCGAAGTGCGAGGAGAATGACCCCGTGACGCATGTCACAGTTCCGGTAATCCACAAGCAGAATGCCGGGATTCCTTGCCGTTCGCGGCCTTCTCGTCTAGTCAGGAGCTATGGGGAAAACGATCATTCCGCCCGGCGAGGGCGGCGACAACATTGTGCCGGTCGATCTGAAGGCGGCGCTCGAGGAGCGCTACCTCGCCTATGCGCTATCGACGATCATGCACCGGGCGCTGCCCGACGTGCGCGACGGACTGAAGCCGGTGCATCGCCGTATCATTCACGCGATGAGCGAAATGGGCATCCGGCCCAATTCCGCCTTCAAGAAATGCGCCCGTATCGTCGGTGACGTCATCGGTAAGTTCCACCCGCATGGCGACCAGTCGGTCTACGATGCGCTGGTGCGCCTCGCCCAGGATTTCTCGCAACGCTATCCGATCGTCGACGGCCAGGGCAACTTCGGCAATATCGACGGCGACAGCGCAGCTGCCTATCGTTACACCGAAGCGCGAATGACCGACGTCGCAGCGCTGCTGCTCGAAGGCATCGAGCAGGATGCCGTCGATTTCCGCCCGACCTATAACGAGGAAGACGAAGAACCGGTGGTCATGCCGGGCGCCTTCCCGAACCTTTTGGCCAACGGTTCGTCCGGCATCGCCGTCGGCATGGCGACCTCGATCCCGCCGCACAACGCCCATGAACTCTGCGATGCGGCACTCTACCTGATCAAGAACCCGGGCGCGCCCGTCGAGGAGCTTCTCGCCGACCCGGCCAATCCGCAGAAGGGTGGCATCGAAGGCCCCGATTTCCCGACCGGCGGCATCATCGTCGAGAGCCGCGCAAGCATGCTCGAGACCTACCGCACCGGCCGTGGCGGATTCCGTGTGCGGGCGAAATGGGAGACCGAGGATCTCGGCCGCGGTGGCTACCAGATCGTCGTCACCCAGATCCCCTACCAGGTTCAGAAGTCTCGCCTCATCGAGAAGATCGCCGAGCTGCTGATCGCCCGCAAGCTGCCGCTGCTCGAGGATATTCGCGACGAGTCCGCCGAGGACGTGCGCGTTGTCCTGGTGCCGAAGAGCCGCACCGTCGATCCGACCATCCTGATGGAATCGCTGTTCAAGCTGACCGAGCTCGAAAGCCGCATTCCGCTCAACATGAACGTGCTGTCGCAGGGCAAGGTGCCGAAGGTGATGGCACTGAACGAAGTGCTGACGGAGTGGCTGGAACACCGCAAGGATGTCCTGGTCCGCCGCTCGCGCTTCCGGCTCGCCGCGATCGACCGCCGTCTCGAAATCCTCGGCGGCCTGCTGATCGCCTATCTCAACCTCGACGAGGTGATCCGCATCATCCGCGAGGAGGATGAGCCGAAACCGGTGATGATCGCCCGTTGGGACCTCACCGACATCCAGGCCGAAGCCATCCTCAACATGCGGCTGCGCAACCTGCGCAAGCTCGAAGAGTTCGAGATCCGCAAGGAGCATGAGGAACTGTCGGCCGAGAAGGCCGAGATCGAGTCGCTGCTCGCCTCCGACGAGAAGCAGTGGCAGACCGTTTCCTGGGAGATCGGCGAGGTCAAGAAGAAGTATGCCAAGGCGACCGAGCTCGGCCGCCGCCGCACGCAGTTCGCCACTGCGCCGGAAGCCGATATCGAGGCGATCCAGCAGGCGATGATCGAGAAGGAACCGATCACCGTCGTCATCTCGGAAAAGGGCTGGATCCGCGCGCTGAAGGGCCACATTTCCGACACGGCCGGTCTGACCTTCAAGGAAGGCGATGCCCTGCGCGTGGCTTTCCCGGCCCAGACGACGGACAAGATCCTGCTGGTGACGACGGGGGGAAAGGTCTACACGCTCGGCGGCGACAAGCTGCCCGGCGGTCGCGGCCACGGCGAACCGCTGCGCATCATGGTCGACATGGAGAACGATCAGGACGTCCTGACCGCCTTCGTCCACGATCCGGCCCGCAAACTGCTGATTGCCTCAACGGCCGGTAACGGCTTCGTGGTCGCCGAAAGCGAGATCGTCGCCAATACCCGCAAAGGCAAGCAGGTGATGAATGTCGGCATGCCCGACGAGACCAAGCTGGTCGTACCCGTCTCTGGTGATCATGTCGCCGTCGTCGGCGAGAACCGCAAGCTCCTGGTCTTCCCGCTCGCCCAGGTTCCGGAGATGAGCCGTGGCAAGGGTGTGCGCCTGCAGCGCTACAAGGACGGCGGCATTTCCGACATCAAGTGCTTCGCGATCGCCGAGGGATTGAACTGGGAAGACAGTGCCGGCCGGGTCTTCACCAAGACCAAGGACGAACTCCTCGAATGGCAGGGCGACAGGGCTACCGCCGGTCGCGCCGTGCCCAAGGGTTTCCCGCGCAGCGGCAAGTTCTCCGGCTAGAATAGTCGACAGATAGGCTTCGGGGACGCAGGACGCAGGGCCGGCGTCCTGCGTTTCAACCCGCCTTCCAGATGGCCCATAGGCCCATCAGGGTCGCCGCATTGCCGAGAATGAAGTGCGAGATGATCGGCCCGGCGAGGCTGCGGTACTTGAGGAAGAGCCAGCCCCAGACGATGCCGGTCACCAGCGCCACGACCGCGAGCGAGGCGCTGTAGTGCAGATGAAGCGTCGAAAAGACCAGGGATGAAATGGCGATCGCCGCGATCGGCCGGGACCGCCCGGGCATCAGGCTGGCGATCGAGGTCAGGAAGACCCCGCGGCAGATCCACTCCTGCAGAGCAGACACCAGAATGTAGGTATAGGTGTCGAGCGTCATCAGTCGAAAATCGAAGAGCGGCGTGCCGTTGAGCTCCGGATAGAGTTCTGTGCGAAAATAGGCCATGGCCCCCAGCGCCGGAATGCTGATCGCGATGCCGGCCACGAACGAGGGGAGCAGGTTGGTCGTTCGAATGCCCATGTCGTGCCGGTCGAGACCGCAACGCCTGGTGAGCCCCCAGAGGATGAAAGCGCCCCAGAGTTCCATGACGCGCGCCGTCCAGAAGACCATCGCCTCCTGGTGGGCGGCGCGGAGACCGCCGAGGAGGAGCCCGTTGACCAGCGCATAGCAGTTCACCATCAAGACGATGGTGACGAACATGAAGGCCAGCGCATGGTAGCGCCGGTCGGCATCTTCCAGGGCGGAGAACTGCTGCTTCAGCTTCGAGTGGCTCGCCGACAGCTGCGCGTAGATCTTGCGGAAGAACAGCGTCTCGAGCTCCGGCCGGTCGTCGAGAAACTGCGCATAGTCCATCCGGTCGATGACCCAGCCGCGAACGGGGCCGACGGCGCGGGCGGACGCGCCGCGCGGTTCGTCGCCGATCAGGTCGAGCTCGCCGACCAGCGATCCCGGGCCGGCGATCGAGATCGTCTCGTCGGTTTCGATGTCGTAGAGTTCGACTTCACCCTCGGCGACCAGCAGCGCGAACTCACCGAACTCGCCCTGGGTAAAGACGGTCTCATTGGCCCGATAGGTGATCGGGTCGACATGCCGACGGAATTCGGCGAGATAGTCCGGGCACAGCCGGAGCGTCGTGTGCTTGAGCAGCATCTCCGAAAAGTCGTTGACCTCAACGACGGTTTCCGAACGCAGATAGGTCATGAAGGGTGGGTCCCGGCGCTGGTCGATGCGAATGGTCGCGTGACAATAGCCGGGAAGGCGAGCTTGGCGAGGCGCCCCAAGCGTCCAAGTTTGGGCCGATCGTCAGCCTTGCGGACGCGAGCGCATGCCGGCGAGAGAATGAAAGAACAGGGCGAGAAGAATGATCGCGCCGCCGATCAGTGTCGCGCTGCCCGGCATTTCCGTGAAGATGAGCCAGATCCACACCGGAGCGAGGATCGTCTCCAGGAGGTAGAACATGCCCACCTCGGCCGCCGGCAGGTAGCGCGGCGCGGTTGCGAGCAGCCAGAAGGCAAGCGGCATCATCACCGCGCCGTCGAGGATCGCCCAGACCGGGGCCTCCATCGCAAGCAGGCCTTCGTTCCAGCCGAACAGCAGACTGAAAGCCCCCGGAATTGCTGCGGCGAGCAGCGGGACAAAACCCATCGGCTGCCGCGACGCGCGTCCGACGGTGAGTGCGGCGGCGATCAGTGCTGCGGCCACCGCCGCGAGCAGGTCGCCGAAAAGGTGCCCGGCGGAAATGCCGCTCCCGACGATGAGGCCGACGCCGAGCAACATGACGCCCATGGTGATCAGCGTCGAGCGGCTCGGTTTCTCGTTGAGGAAGAGCCAGGAAAGGATCGCCGCGATCATCGGCGAAAATGCCACGATGAAAACCACGTTAGCCGATGTCGTGTGATAGACGGCCGCGACGAAGGCCATTGTGCTCAAGCCGTAAAAGAGCCCACCGAGCAGCGAGGCGCGCGTCAGGCGGAAGGCCTGCCACTGGCCTGTCATGAAGCGGATCACTGTGATCGCGATGAGAGCGACGAGCACGATTGCCACGCTTCTAAGTCCGAGAACCGGCCAGAGGCCGCCATCAGCCAGTCGGACCAGAGGAATATCGAAGGAGAGAAAGAGGCCGCCTGCCGCGGCAATCAGAAGACCGGTCCGACGACCGGCACGAGTATCAGGATTCATCGCTAGCTTGCCCGGTGACGTCCGCACCGGGCTCGTAGCGTTCCCATCCTTGGTTGGTCAAGTGCTCCTGGGGCAGGAAGCGTGTCTTGTAGTCCATCTTGTGCGAGCCGCGCACCCAATAGCCGAGATAGACATGCGGCAGGCCGAGCGACCTTGCGCGGTTGACGTGGTCAAGCACCATCATCGTCCCGAGCGAGCGCTTCGACAGCGCCGGGTTGAAGAAGGAATAGACCATCGACAGGCCGTCGCTCATCTGGTCGGAAAGCGCGACGGCGATCAGTTCGCCCTTCGGCTGAAGGCTGAGGCCATCGCCCGGACTGCGCAGGCGATATTCGATGATACGCGTCTGCACATGCGTATCCTCGACCATGATCGCATAGTCGAGCGCGGACATGTCCGACATGCCGCCGCTCTGGTGGCGGTGGTCGAGATAGCCACGGAACAGCGAGAACTGTTCGGTTGAAGGCTGCGCCGGGAGGACGGTCGACACGACGTCGCTGTTGATCGCCTGGATGCGCTTGAAGGAACGGCCTGGAACAAACTCGTCGACGACGATCCGAACGGAAATGCACGCCCGGCACGCCTCGCAGGCGGGGCGGTAGGCGATGTTCTGCGAACGTCGGAAGCCGCCTTGGGTTAGGAGGTCGTTCATTTCCGTGGCGCGCGGCCCCACGAGGTGGGTGAAGACCTTCCGTTCCATTTCTCCCGGCAGGTAGGGGCACGGCGCGGGCGCCGTCAAATAGAATTGCGGGGAAGGTGACGTCTGGGTGTTCATTGCGCTCCGGTCGTTAGCCTGCCGCCACGAATATAATGAATAGCATGGCGCAAGATTGGAAAACGTCAACTCTTAGCGAAATGCGAATGAACTCTGGCCCCGGAATATGCCGAAAACCGGCCATATGGACGCCCGGTCCGCATATCGATCCACCTCAGGCTGTCCGAACTGTCGCGGTGCCGAGCAGCAGATCGTGAACGAGTCGCGAGCGCTCGATGAAGAGGCCGGCAAGCAGGATCAGCGGTGTCAGGATCGAATTGAGGATCCAGAACAGCGCGAGATGGGCGATGGCGGTGACGAAATCGATGCGTCGACCATCGAGCCGGACCATGGCGATCCCCATCGCCCGCATGCCGGGCGTCGCCTGCGACGGGCCGGAGAGCGACAGGCCGAAATAGAGGCCGGCGACGATAAAGAACAGGATGGGATAGAGCAAGAACCCCAATCCGAGCGTCAGCACGCCGATGAAGAAGACGAGCACGGCCGCCGGTACCCAAAGTGCTGCGACGATCAGATAGTCGATGAGGAACGCGAAGACGCGCCGAGACAGCACGCCGCTATAGGCGCGCCAGTCCTCAGGGGCCGCATAGATCGGGTTCGGGTCGAGGGTCATGGTTTGCTCCCGCAAATGTTTCGAAACATGGATATGGGAAGCACCCGGCGAAAAACAATCCGCCGGGACACGCCTCAGCCCTGCCGGGAAAGATATTTCGCCACGTCCATGGCGAAATAGGTGAGGATGCCGTCGCAGCCGGCACGCTTGAAGCATAGGAGCGTCTCGAGCATCGCGCGCTCTCCGTCGATCCAGCCATTGGCTGCGGCAGCCTTGATCTGCGCATATTCGCCGGACACCTGGTAGGCGAAGACCGGCAGGCCGAAGGCTTCCTTCATCCGCCAGCAGATGTCGAGATAGGGCAGGCCCGGCTTGACCATCAGCATGTCGGCGCCTTCCTCGACGTCGAGGGCGGCGTCTCGGATCGCCTCGGTGCCGTTGGCCGGGTCGATGTAGTAGCTCTTCTTATCGCCCTTCAGCAGGCCGCCTGTCGAGATCGCCTCACGATAGGGGCCGTAATAACAGGAGGCGAACTTGGTCGCGTAGGACATAATGCCGACCGACTGGTGGCCTGCGGCGTCGAGCCCGCGGCGGATCGCCCCGATCCGGCCGTCCATCATGTCGGACGGCGCGATGATGTCCGAACCCGCGTCGGCCTGGAGGACCGCCGCACGGACGATCTGGTCGACGGTTTCGTCATTGGCGATCTCGCTGCCGCGCAGGATGCCGTCATGCCCGTGGCTGGTGAAGGGGTCGAGCGCGACGTCGGTGATGACGCCGATGTTCGGCACGGCCTTCTTGATGGCGGCCGTCGTGCGGTTGATCAGGTTGTTGGCTTCGAGGATCTGAGATCCCGTCTCGTCACGCAGGTTCATTTCGACGTTGGGAAAGGTGGCGAGAGCCGGAATGCCGAGATCGGCCGCGGCTTTGGCCGCTTCGACGGCCTTGTCGACCGTCATGCGGTTGACGCCGGGCATCGCGGCGATCGGCTCGACGATGTTCTCGCCGGGGATGACGAAGATCGGCCAGATGAGGTCGTCGACCGTCAGGCGGTTTTCCTGAACCAGGCGGCGTGTCCAGTCGGCCTTGCGGTTGCGGCGCATCCGGCGGTGACCGGTGATGTCGTCGACCAGATGTGTCTTGTCCTGCATGGCGAATTCCTCGTTTGCGTCTTTTGAGTTTTGGCTGGATAGCACTTAAGCCAGCCTTTGCCAAAGCGGAAGCGCGCGCTTCGTCGCGGCTGCGGCTGGCGAAAGGGGGCTGCTTGCGCTTATCCTCCGCGCATGGAACCTGATTCTCAAAGCGCACCGAAACGCAGTCTGACGGAAACGCTGTTCGTGATCTTCCTGCGGATGGTGGCGGTGGCGTGCCTCTGGTTCGCACTCCAATACTGGGGCATGCTGGTCGGCTACTCGGCGAGCGGTTCCGGCCGTTTCGATCTGATCGCGCTGCCATGGAAGGTCGTCGGCACGAGCCTTGCCGTTCTCTTTCCGATCGCGGCCCTCGGCCTTTGGCTCTGTGTATCCTGGGGGCCCGTCATCTGGGCGCTCGGGGCAGGGACCCAGGTGCTCATGTACGGGCTCTGGTCCCCCACTTTCGGCCATAACTCTCTTGCCGTCACCATGCACGCGGTGGTGGCTGCGGTCTATATCGTCTTCCGGTTCGCCCTGTGGCTCGAAATGCGCCACAAGGGGGAAGAGATAAGGGTTGATTTACCCTGATGGGATGTGGCCGCTTGGTAAGCTCCTGTTAAGGCTGCGTTTTAAATAGAATTTTATATGCATTGGATATGGTCCTCACCAAGGCGGGAGAAAACAACAGCCGCCACCCAAAACAGTGAGGCAGACCGACATGAACACGAAACTGAAGCCGCAGCCGGCATCGATCGATCCCCAGGAAGAAGCGATCCGCAACCTCTACCTGGAATCCCTGCACCTCGTTGAACGTCTCCACCGCCGTCTTCTGGACGTCATCAAGGACGAGTTCGACCGCCAGGGTCGCAGCGACGTCAATGCCATCCAGGCACTCCTGCTTTTCAACATCGGCAACTCCGAGCTGACCGCCGGTGAGCTGCGCTCGCGCGGCTACTATCTCGGCTCGAACGTGTCTTACAACGTCAAGAAGCTCGTCGACCTCGGCTTCATCAACCATCAGCGCTCGCGCATCGACCGTCGTTCGGTCCGCATCAGCCTGACGGAAGCCGGTCAGGACGTCGCCGAGACCGTCGCCAAGCTCTACGAGCGTCATATCGGCTCGATCCAGAAGGTCGGCGGCATCGGTTCGGACGAGTTCACCCAGATGAACAAGCTCCTGCAGCGTCTCGACCGCTTCTGGAACGACACCATCAGCTACAAGCTCTAATCCACGAGAGCTGAAGCGCCGCTGCACTTCCTCCAGTCATGCAGCGGCCGCGCGGAGCCTTCATCGCCTCTCGGCGCTTGGACCTCTGACCAATTCGGACCGGGACGCGTCAGCGCGTCTTCCGGTCCATTGGCGTTGAAGCGCCGGATATCGAGCAAAGATCTCTTGGAAGATCTGGTCCCGGGCCTTGCCCAGGCGCCGTCCGTTCAGGCGCACGCTCAGCGACCGCAGCGGGATCATGTTCTTCTCGCCAATGCCGTCGATAACGACAAATTCCGGACGCCCCGAACGCACCTCGCTGTAAAGGAACTGCCGCATGTGCATGTCGGAAAGCACGACATGCATGGCGATGCAGGCCTCGAAGAACCGCTCGAGCGCCTCCAGGTGCTTTAGCTCGACTGCTCCTGTCTGAAACAGTTTTTCGAGGGTAGGGGCCAATTCCCCGTCCGCATTGATGATCTTCTCGGTCACGAGAGCCAGACCTGCCGTGGTTGGCTGAAGGCCACAAGGCACCGCCAAGGGCGGGGCGCCACAGACGTCTTCGTTCCAGCGACGGCTCAGAATGAGATATTGCGTGAGTTCGCGCCTGAAGCCGCGATAGACGCCGAGCGGGTTCTTGCGTTTGATGAAGCTCTCGCCTTTGAGGCGGCCGTCGCCATGAGTTCGCTCGGGATCGACGATCTTCAACACCACATCCGGCATGTCCGGATGCGTATAGACACGTTTTAGTGATCCGGCGGTTTCGAAATGGCACTCGTTAATGTCGAGTCTGCGCCCGAACTTGTGTCGAAAATCTTTGGAAGCCATAGTATTTCTGTGTCGTGAATGAAAATAACGACATGATGTATGACAGAAATGTGACAACGCAGGCAAGGGGCCGAGCCACGAATTGGCCATATTGATATGGGACCGGCCATGCATGCAAAAAGCTGCATGCATGCCGTGGTCGAGGGTGCTAGCTCACCACGGCGCGGGCGGAAATCGTCCATTTGTTAACCATACCGCCGTAAGGAAGGTATGTGTCGTTCAATTTGGAAAACGGTAGGAAAAATGTCGAAAAAGTCTGGAAACGTTGCCTTGTCCCGTCGAGCCCTGCTGCGGGGCGTCGGAGCAGCCGGTGTCGCTGCCGTAGCCGGTCAGGCAGTCGCCCAGACGGCGATCGATGAAGTGATCACCGCTCCGCGGCGCGGCAACTGGGACGACCAGTTCGACGCGCAGGCTTCGCGGACGACCGTCTCAGTCGTGTCCAACACGCCGATGCTGAGCCCAACCAATCTCTTCAACATCCAGCAGGCGATCGCCGACTATCAGGCGATCGTCGCGAATGGTGGCTGGCCTCAGGTCAATCCTACGGTGAAGCTCAAGCTCGGGGCCGTCGATCCGTCCGTTCAGCAACTGCGCCAGCGCCTGATGATCACCGGCGATCTCGATCGCTCGGCCGGCATGTCGAATGCTTTCGACACCTATGTCGATGGTGCAGTCAAGCGGTTCCAGGCGCGTCATGGCTTGCCCGAAGACGGTGTGCTCGGAGAATTCACCATCAAGGCGCTCAACGTGTCGGCCGATACCCGCCTGATGCAGCTGAACGTGAACATGCAGCGTTTCCAGGAGATGATGGGCAAGCAGCTGGAGAACCGCTACATCGTGGTCAATATCCCTGCCGCCTATGTCGAAGCCGTCGAGGGCGACCGCGTGGCGCTGCGCAACACCGCGATCGTCGGCCGTATCAGCCGTCCGTCACCGACGCTCGATTCCAAGGTCAGCGATGTCATCTTGAACCCTTACTGGACCTCGCCGCGCTCGATCGTCGAAAAAGACATCGTCCCGATGATGCGCAAGGATCCGACCTATCTGACCCGCAACAGCATTCGCCTGATTGACGGCAATGGCCAGGAAGTGGCTCCGGAGACCATCGACTGGTTCGCACCCAAGGCACCGAACCTGATGTTCCGCCAGGATCCGGGCAAGATCAACGCGATGTCCTCGACGAAGATCAACTTCCCGAGCCCGGACGGCGTCTACATGCACGACACCCCGACGCAGGGTCTGTTCAACAAGTTGATGCGCTTCGAGTCTTCCGGTTGCGTGCGTGTCCAGAACGTCCGCGATCTGGTCGTCTGGCTGCTGAAGAACACCCCCGGCTGGAGCCGTCAGGAAATCGAGCGCGTCATCGCGACCCGCGTCAATACGCCGATTCCGCTGGCCGACGAGATCGGCGTCCACTGGGTTTACATCTCTGCCTGGTCCGCCAAGGACAAGGTCGTGCAGTTCCGTGACGACATTTACGAACTGGACGGCAATGCACAGCTGGCGCTTCAGACAAACATCGGTGTCGAGCAGGTTGGCGGTTCGGTCGACGACGACATCTTGCCGCAATAACCTCATAAGACTGCGATCCGTAGTTGCAAGGGGCCGCGCCATGGGTGCGGCCTTTTCCATTTTTAGTTTCAATGGTTTGGCAATTGGCAATTGTATTGCATCGTGATTGGAACCGTTAAGAATTTCACGCATCTGCACTGTCAGCTTTTAGGATTGCGGCCATTTTCCCATAAAAATACAGTCTACCCATGTGCCGATCGACAATGGCGCGCGGGGAAGAGATGGACGCGATGAAGCCAGAAGAGGAATTGCCTTTTGCCACTTTGACGGGCAGCCTCAAGGATTTCCGGGCTCCGGCAGATCGCGAACTTTTGCGGCGCGCGGACGACTTCTTTGCCTGGCAGGACGGGCGGCGGCAGCATGGCCTGTGGCCCTATGCACGCTCGACGGAAGGCGCGCCTTCCACGCATTGCCGCGTGCGCAATGACGCCGGTGAACCCTTCCAGGGCACCAATTTCGCATCCCAGGACTATCTGAGCCTGTCTTCCCATCCACGGATCAAGCAGGCGGCGATCGAGGCGGTCGAGCGATACGGCGTCCACAGTGCCGGTTCCGCTGCCTTGCTCGGCAACACCGCGAACTCGCTCGCCCTGGAACAGGCGCTCTCGGAATTTCTCGGGGGGAGGGAGATCGTGCTGTACCCGACCGGCTGGTCGGCGGGATTTGCCGCCGTTCAAGGTTTCGTGCGTTCCCATGACCATGTGGTGATGGATGCTCTTGCCCATTCCTGCCTGCAGGAGGGCGCGCGCGCTGCAACCGGCAGCATCCAACATTTTGCACATCTGCGCACGGAAGCGCTCCAGCGACGGCTAAAGCGTATCCGCGAAAAGGATGCGGGGGGCGGTATCCTCGTCGTCACCGAAAGCCTGTTCTCCATGCATTCCGACGTGCCGGACTTCGCGGCCGTCCGCGCCGCTTGCGATGACCATGGCGCGACGCTGCTCGTCGATTGCGCCCATGATTTCGGCTGCATGGGGCCGGACGGTCGCGGCAACCTAGCGGCCGCCGGCCTCCTGGATGCCGCAGACATCCTGATAGGCAGCTTTTCCAAGAGCTTCGCCTCAAACGGTGGTTTCATCGCGGTGAAATCGCGGGCAGGGGCGGAGTACCTCAAATACTACAGCGCCACGCAGACCTTCTCGAATGCGTTGTCTCCCGTACAGGCGGCGGTGGTCCTCACGGCGCTCGACATTGTCCGCTCGGACGAGGGGGGTATTCTCCGCAACCGCCTGATGGCCAACATCCTCCACCTTCGCCACGCCGTGGAGCGCACCGGGCTTCATGCGCTTGGCTCCCCGTCGCCGATCGTTCCGGTTTTCGTCGGAGGCGAGGCGTTGGGCAGGCTGATTGCGCGACGGCTGCCCGGGAGCGGTGGTCTCGCCAATCTGGTTGAATATCCGGCGGTGCCGAAATCGGAATCGCGCTTCCGCTTCCAGGTGATGGCGGGCCACACCGCCGATGACGTCGAGCGCATGATCGCCGCCCTGGACGAGGCCGTGAAGGCGGGACGCGCGGATCTGGAACGTCTCGGTCTGTTGGCCGCGGGGCGAGTGGTCAGGACCGGGGCAGAGGAGCTCGATCCGGTATGATCGCACCCTTCATCTTTTCGGATTCTCGTCCCCCGGTCGCATCCGCTCTTGCGCTAAGCATCGGCAATGATGTGCGAATCGCGATTCACCTGGCCGAAATGATTATGTCGTATACTAGCCGATACGTTGTATTGGAAAGGCGGAGATATGACCCTCGCAAACCGGCTTGATGCAGCCATCGATTGGCTGACGCCGGCGCATCTGAGAAAGGATGTGCACACGCGCAAGC
Organism: Rhizobium sp. CAU 1783; assembly: GCF_054551725.1. Lineage (NCBI taxonomy): Bacteria > Pseudomonadati > Pseudomonadota > Alphaproteobacteria > Hyphomicrobiales > Rhizobiaceae > Rhizobium > Rhizobium sp. CAU 1783. Next base: position 106,961 of record NZ_JBTOLM010000003.1, read on the forward strand.
GTGTCCGCATGTTCCTGATCAGTCATATGTTCGGGCCGATCACCGGTTCGCCGATCCCGATCAGTCTCTGGCTGATCGACCCGGCGCCTTGGCCGCAGGTTCCGGTGCTTGCGGCGTCGATTTTCGGCTTCTGGCTCTTTCTCGGCCTCATCAAGCTCTTTCCGCATGCCTATGCGGTGCTTGCCCATCTTTCGATCCTGAACCTGAACTTCGCAATCCTGTGGGGATCCTACCACTACGGCGGCGCCAGCTCGCCCTTCCTGATGTGGTACGTGCTGATGCCCATGCTCGCCTTCTTCTACATGGGAGCGACCGTACTTTCGCGAATTGCAGTGATGACCCAGCTTCTGGCCGGCCTGTCGCTCTTTCTCGCGGCCTATGTCCTGTCCGGGGAAACCTTCCCCGACAATGTCCCTCTGACGAACATGGTCTATGCCGGCATGGCCTCGGCCTTCAGCGCAACCGTCTATGCCTTCTTCATGGCGAGCTACTACGCAACCGTCGTCGACAGCCGGTCCGAATTGATCCGTGAGGTCGCCCGGCACGAGCGCACGCTGGGTGAGCTGACGCACGCCCAGGCCGACATGGAGCGCGCCAACATTGCACTGGAAAAGGCGAAGAATCTTGCCGAGGCACGCAATGCGGAACTGGAGGCGACCAGGGCGATACTTGAGTTCAACGCGCTCCATGATGCGCTGACCGGTCTGCCCAATAGGCGCTCACTCGATCTTGTGCTGGCACATCATGCAAAGAGATGCGCTGCGGACGGCGGTGGTATCGCGCTCCTCCATGTCGACCTCGACCGGTTCAAGCAGATCAACGACACGATGGGTCATGTTGCCGGCGATGAGATGCTGATCCATGTGGCCAGGCTGATCCGCGCCGCCACCCGCCCCGACGACTTTATCGCCCGTGTCGGCGGCGATGAGTTCATCATCGTCCGCCAGGTGTCGGACGACGACACGCGTCATCTGTCCGAGCTGGCCAACGCACTGATCGAGCGAATTTGCCAGCCGGTGCCGTATCAGGGGCATCTCTGCCGCGTCGGTGCGAGTGTCGGGATTGCCGTCGCCATGGGCGATGAGGTCGATCCGAAGAGCCTGCTCGTGAACTCGGACATCGCGCTCTATCGGGTGAAGCAGCGCATGAAGGGCACCGCCGAATTCTTCTCTGAGGAGATCCAGCGCGAGATCGTCGATGCGAAGCAGACCGCCGACGATATCCTGCGTGGCATCGAGCAGAAGGAATTCATCAGCTACTACCAGCCGCAATTCTGCGCCCGGACCCACGAGATCGTCGGGGTGGAGGCGCTGGTGCGCTGGCAGCATCCCGTGCGAGGCGTTTTGGCTCCGGCCCACTTCCTCGGCATCGCCGAGGATATCAACGTCCTCGACGTCATCGACCGGCTCATCCTCGAAAGTGCGACGAAGCATTTCGACCGCTGGGCGGATCTCGGTTTTGTCATCCCGAAGGTCGCGGTCAACGTATCGGCGCGCCGTCTCAACGACCGCGGCCTGATCGAGAGCCTGAAGGCGGTCGGCATCAGGCCCGGGACCGTTGCCTTCGAACTCGTCGAATCCGTTTTCCTGGACGAGACCGACGAGACGCTCTCCTCCAATATCGAGCAGATCAAGGCGCTCGGCATTGAGATCGAGATCGACGATTTCGGCACGGGTCACGCATCGATCGTCAGCCTGCTCAGGCTGAGCCCGCAGCGCCTCAAGATCGACCGGCAGTTCGTCGCCCCCATCCTCGTCTCTCCGGAGAAGCGCCACCTGGTGTCTTCGATCATCGAGATGGGCAAGTCGCTGGGCATCGAGGTCGTCGCCGAGGGCGTCGAGACCATGGAACAAGCGCTGGTCCTGCGGGAACTCGGTTGCGACGTCCTGCAGGGCTATGCCTTCGCCAAGCCGATGCCGCTCGACGAACTCGAGAATTTCCTGCGCGAGCGTCAGCTGCGCAAGGCCTCTTGAGGGCAGGGCCGACGCTTTTCGTCCGCCCAGTGGGTCTCTCCCGGCGCCGGCGCAAAGTCCGTCCCCTCAGACGGTAGAAGGCGTCGCTTGCCAGGGCGCACCCGCTCCCGGCGCCACGAAACTTGCCCTGGATCGACCGGGATCGCTCTTTGATGCGCAAATGTCGCGTCCCGTATTGCCCTTGCCCAAAGTGAGCGTTAAGACCCCTTGGCATCAACCCGTCAGGAGCCTGCAGTCATGTCGAACACCGATGCCTTCTTTTCCCGTACGCTTGCCGACACCGATCCGGAAATCTTCGGCGCGATCGAGAAGGAACTGGGTCGCCAACGTCACGAAATCGAGCTGATCGCCTCGGAAAACATCGTCTCCCGTGCCGTTCTTGAGGCACAGGGTTCGATCATGACGAACAAGTATGCCGAAGGCTATCCGGGCAAGCGCTACTACGGCGGCTGCCAGTTCGTCGACATTGCCGAAGAGCTCGCCATCGAGCGCGCCAAGAAGCTGTTCGGCGTGAACTTCGCCAACGTTCAGCCGAACTCCGGTTCGCAGATGAACCAGGCCGTCTTCCTCGCGCTGCTGCAGCCGGGCGACACGTTCATGGGCCTCGACCTCAACTCCGGCGGTCACCTGACCCACGGTTCGCCGGTCAACATGTCCGGCAAGTGGTTCAACGTCGTCTCCTACGGCGTTCGCGAAGGCGACAACCTGCTCGATATGGACGAAGTCGCAAAGAAGGCGCGTGAAAACAAGCCGAAGCTGATCATCGCCGGTGGTACCGCATACTCCCGCATCTGGGACTGGAAGCGTTTCCGCGAGATTGCTGACGAAGTCGGCGCCTATCTGATGGTCGACATGGCCCACATCGCCGGTCTCGTCGCCGGTGGCCAGCATCCGTCGCCGTTCCCGCATTGCCACGTTGCCACCACCACGACCCACAAGTCGCTGCGTGGCCCGCGCGGCGGCATGATCCTCACCAACGATGAGGATATTGCGAAGAAGATCAACTCTGCCGTCTTCCCGGGCCTCCAGGGCGGCCCGCTGATGCACGTCATTGCTGCCAAGGCCGTCGCCTTCGGCGAAGCGCTGAAGCCTGAGTTCAAGGACTACGCAGCCCAGATCGTCAAGAACGCCAAGGCTCTCGCCGAGACGCTCAAGGCCGGTGGCCTCGACATCGTTTCGGGCGGCACCGACAACCACCTGATGCTCGTCGACCTGCGCAAGAAGAACGCGACCGGCAAGCGTGCGGAAGCCGCCCTCGGACGCGCTTACGTCACCTGCAACAAGAACGGCATCCCGTTCGACCCCGAAAAGCCCTTCGTCACCTCGGGCGTCCGCCTTGGCACGCCGGCCGGCACGACCCGTGGCTTCAAGGAAGCCGAGTTCAAGGAAATCGGCAACCTGATCGTCGAGGTTCTGGACGGGCTGAAGGTCGCCAATTCCGACGAGGGCAACGCGGCCGTCGAGGCTGCCGTTCGCGAGAAGGTGGTCAAGCTTACCGACCGCTTCCCGATGTACCCCTACATGTAAGGAAAGCGCATGCGCTGCCCGTTCTGCGGTTCGGACGACACCCAGGTCAAGGATTCCCGCCCGGCGGAGGATAACACCTCCATCCGCCGGCGTCGGATATGCCCGGACTGTGGTGGCCGTTTCACGACCTTCGAGCGCGTGCAGCTGCGTGAACTTATGGTCATCAAGAAGACCGGGCGGAAGGTGCCTTTCGCCCGGGACAAGCTGGTTCGTTCGTTCCAGATCGCCCTGCGCAAGCGCCCGGTGGACAACGAACGGATCGAGCGCGCCGTGTCGGGCATAGTGCGGCGCCTGGAAAGTTCCGGCGAGACGGAGATCTCCTCCGAGGAGATCGGCCTGCAGGTGCTTGAGGCTCTGAAGAGCCTCGATGACGTGGGCTTCGTCCGCTACGCGTCCGTCTATCGCGATTTCTCGCACGCCGAGGACTTCGAGAACCTCATCAAGGAGATCAGCGCCAAGATCTCCCGCGACAGCGGCGAGTAGTCCTTGGCCTCGGTGCCGGACGATGCGCGTTTCATGGCGGCGGCGATCCGCCTGTCTCTCTGGAATCTCGGCCGAACCTCGACCAACCCGTCCGTCGGTTGCCTGATCGTCAAGGACGGCGTGATCGTCGGGCGAGGGGTGACCGCTCCCGGCGGAAGGCCGCATGCCGAACCGCAGGCGCTGGCCGATGCTGGAGAACACGCCCACGGCGCAACCGCCTACGTCACCCTCGAACCCTGTTCCCATCACGGCAGGACGCCGCCTTGCGCCGATGCGCTGATCGCCGCCGGTGTCGCCCGTGTCGTGGTGTCCGTCACCGACCCGGACACCCGTGTCTCGGGCCGCGGGCTGCGGATGCTGGAGGAGGCCGGAATTTCAGTAACCACAGGTGTGCTTGAGGAAGAGGGGCGGCGCGCACTTGCGGGGTATCTCACCCGCCAGACGAAGGCGCGCCCGCAAGTGATTCTGAAGCTTGCCGTTTCAACGGATGGCATGATCGGCCGGCAGGGTGCCGGCCAGGTTGCGATCACTGGTCCGGTGGCACGTGGACAGGTTCAGGTACTCCGTTCCCAAACCGACGCTATCCTCGTCGGCATCGGTACGGCGCTGGCCGACGATCCGCTGTTGAACGTTCGTCTGGAGGGTCTGGAAGTCTATTCCCCGATCCGCATCGTGCTTGATCGCAGGCTTGAGTTGCCCGTGGATTCCAAGCTCGCGTCGAGTGCCTCGACGGTGCCGGTCATCGTCGTCGGCGACGGGCAGCCGCTTCCCGGTTATGCCGACCGAAAGGCGTCCCTTCAGGCTAAAGGCGTCGAGGTGCTTGAGGTCGACCGCCCCCAAACATTGCTTTCCGCGCTGGCCGATCGCGGGATCTCCTCGGTGTTGGTCGAGGGTGGTGCCCGGGTCGCCGCTGAATGGCTTTCCGCCGATCTCGTCGATGAGATCCATCTCTACGAAGGGAGCGGAACGGTCGGGGAGGGCGGCATCCCCTCGCCAGTCACGCCCGGCACCGTGCCGCCCGGATTCCGCAAGATCCGATCGGCTGTTTGGGGAGCCGATCGCCTCTGCGTCTTCGAACGAGACGGTCGCTGATGAGGCATCCGCGGCCCATTTGTGGGCACGCGGACCTTCCGGCCAGCCTAGCGCCAGAACAGCATGATGAGAATGATGAGCGGGATCGGAACCCCGAGCAGCCAGAGCAAAATACCGCGACCCATGATGTACCTCCTTACGACCGTTCGGCCGTGCTCCTTGTTGTGTGATCTGCGCCCCGGAACGTGACGCTCCTGCTAACAACAGGCGGTCAGGCCTTTTGTTCCCGGGGCCGGGTTTGCGGTGACGCGGCGGCAAATTAGAACGTCGACACATGTCATTCGCGGCATCCGCCCGAAAAACACTTGCCAAGGCCGGTGCGCCGTGATTTGACCGCCCTCTGTCCGGCACTGCGCCGAAATCTCCTGAAAACCGGGGTCGAGATCATGGCTAAGAAGAAATCTGCACCGCATCTCCTCATCGTCGAAGCACGGTTTTACGATGACCTGTCCGACGCTTTGCTCGAAGGCGCCAAGGCCGCTCTCGACGAAGCCGGCGCGACCTACGACATCGCAACCGTTCCGGGCGCGCTCGAAATTCCGCCGGCCATCTCCATGGCTCTCGACGCGGCCGACGAGGAAGGTGTCCAGTATGACGGCTTCGTTGCACTCGGTATGGTCATTCGCGGCGAGACCTATCATTTTGACATCGTCTCGAACGAATCCTCGCGTGCGCTCATGGACCTGGCCGTCTCCGAGTCGTTGCCGATCGGCAACGGCATCCTGACGGTCGAAAACGAGGCGCAGGCCTGGGCTCGCGCCCGCCGCTCCGAACTGGACAAGGGCGGTTTTGCCGCACGCGCGGCGCTGACGATGATCGCGCTCAAGAAGAAACTGGGTAACTGAACGAATATGTCGACGGAAGAAAACCAGCCGGTAAAGACCGCGAACCAGCGGGGTGCGGCGCGCCTCGCCGCGGTTCAGGCGCTGTATCAGATGGATATCGGCGGCACCGGCGTACTGGAAGTGGTAAGCGAATACGAAGCTCATCGCCTCGGCCAGGAGCTCGACGGCGACACCTACCTGAAGGCCGACGCCTCGTGGTTCCGCTCCATCGTGGCTGGCGTCGTGCGCGACCAGAAGGTGATCGATCCGATGATCGCCAAGGCCTTGCAGGACGACTGGGCGCTGTCGCGCATCGACTCTACCGTGCGTGCCATTCTGCGCGCCGGCACCTTCGAACTGCTGGAGCGCAAGGACGTGCCCGTTCCGGTGATCGTCACGGAATATGTCGAGATCGCCCGCGCCTTCTTCGAGGACGAGGAGCCCAAGCTCGTCAACGCCGTCCTCGACCGCATCGCCAAGCAGGTCCGCGGCCCCGCCAAGAAGTAACAGCAAGGATCACGACATGGGTGCGGCAGACACGCAAGGTTTGGACGGCCAGCTGCGTTCGGCCAAGCGCAATGTGTATATCCTCACCGCTGCCCAGGCGATCCTCGGTTCGGCCGGCCCCTTGAGTTTCGCCGTCGGAGGCCTTGCCGGCTTCCAGCTGCTCGGCGCCGACAAATCCCTGGCGACGGCGCCTCTGACCGGCTTCAACATTGGCGTCGCGATCGGCGCGGTCGTTGTTGCCGCGGCGTCCCGTTTCCTCGGTCGGCGTGAGAGCTTCATGGTCGGCGCGCTGATGGGAGCGATCGGCGGTACCGTTGCAGCCCTCGCGCTCTTCCGCTCCGACTTCTGGCTCTTCGCCTTCGGCCTGCTGTTGATCGGCCTGTCCGGCGGGTTCACCCAGAAGATCCGTTTTGCCGCGGCCGATGCGTCGCCGAGCTTCTTCAAGGGCAGGGCGATCTCCTGGATTCTCGCCGGCGGCATCGTGTCGGCGATCGTTGGGCCGCAGCTTGCCATCTGGCTGAAGGACTGGATGGAGCCGGTGACCTTTGCCGGGGCCTTCATGGGCATGGTGCCGCTCATGCTTCTGGCAATCGGCGTACTCGCATTCCTCAAGCTTCCCGATACCGCGTCGAAGGCCGGCCCTGGTGTCGAGCCGCCGCGTCCGCTGCGCGAGATCGTCATGACCCAGCGCTTCCTGACGGGCATGATCTGCGGCATCAGCACCTACGCACTGATGACCTTCATGATGACCGGGGCGCCGCTCGCCATGGTCGTCGGCTGTGGCTTTTCGTCGGAACTCGCCACCCTCGGCATCCAGTGGCACGTCATCGCCATGTTCGCCCCAAGCTTCTTCACCGGCATGCTGATCTCGCGATTCGGCACGGAGAAGGTGGTGATCGCCGGATTGCTGATCCTGATGGTCTGCGCCGTCGTCGCGCATATGGGCGTCGAATTGTGGAACTTCTGGCTCGCGCTGGTGCTGCTGGGCATCGGCTGGAACTTCGGCTTCATCGGCGCGACGGCCATCGTCGCCTCCAGCTACCGGCCTCAGGAGGCCGACAAGGTTCAGGGTTTCCACGACATCGTCCTCTTTGGAACGGTGGCCCTTTCGTCCTTTTCGTCGGGTAAGGTTTTCTCGGCCTTCGGCTGGTCGATCATGAACCTGGTAATCTGGCCGGTCACCATCCTGTGCCTGGTTCTGGTGCTTCTCCAGCTACGCGCAGCTGCCCGCAAAGACCCCGCCTGAGCGGCCATCCCTGCGACACCGGCGGGGCTTGACGTTAATGAATCTGCAACGCAATCTCGCCGCAAGTCTGGAGACCTCTGGAGGAGGGGCCTAGTCGGACGTCACCGCCCGCGAGGAGTGAGGCGCGGGCAATACGGGAGGTATTGCGAATGACAGTGCTTTTAGGCGTTATATTTTGCGGCTTGCTTTCGGTGGTCTATGCGATCTGGGCGACGCGCTCGGTTCTTGCCGCCGACCAGGGCAATGCCCGCATGCAGGAAATTGCTGGCTATATCCGTGAAGGGGCGCAGGCCTATCTCGCCCGTCAATACCTCACCATCGCGGTGGTCGGTGTCGTTGTCTTTATTGCCGCCTGGATCCTTCTTTCCGCAACCGCTGCGATCGGCTTCCTGATCGGCGCCGTACTTTCCGGTGCAGCCGGCTTCATCGGCATGCATGTCTCCGTGCGCGCCAATGTCCGCACCGCTCAGGCCTCGTCGCAGAGCCTTGCCGCCGGTCTCGACATCGCCTTCAAGTCCGGTGCGATCACCGGCATGCTGGTGGCGGGTCTCGCCCTGCTCGGCGTCTCCATCTACTTCTACATTCTGACCGTGGTGCTCGGCCATGAGAGCGGTTCGCGCGAGGTGATCGACTCGCTCGTCGCGCTCGGCTTCGGCGCTTCGCTGATCTCGATCTTCGCCCGCCTCGGCGGCGGCATCTTCACCAAGGGTGCGGACGTCGGCGGCGACCTCGTCGGCAAGGTCGAGGCCGGTATTCCGGAAGACGACCCGCGCAACCCGGCGACGATCGCCGACAACGTCGGTGACAATGTCGGCGACTGCGCTGGCATGGCTGCCGACCTGTTCGAGACCTATGCCGTCTCGGTGGTCGCGACCATGGTTCTCGCCGCGATCTTCTTCGCCGCGACTCCGTCGATCGAAATCGCCATGATCTATCCGCTCGCGATCTGCGGCGCCTGCATCATCACCTCGATCATCGGCACCTTCTTCGTCAAGCTCGGCACCAACGGCTCGATCATGGGCGCCCTCTACAAGGGCCTGATCGTGACCGGCGCATTGTCGATTGTCGGTCTCGGTGCGGCGACCTCGCTCACCATCGGCTGGGGCTCGATCGGCACGGTTGCCGGTATGGACATCACCGGCTGGAACCTGTTCATCTGCGGCGTTCTCGGCCTCGTGGTCACGGCGCTGATCGTTGTCATCACCGAATACTACACCGGGACCAACAAGCGTCCGGTCAACTCGATTGCCCAGGCATCGGTGACCGGCCACGGCACCAATGTCATCCAGGGGCTGGCCATATCGCTCGAATCGACGGCGCTTCCGGCGATCGTCATCGTCGGCGGCATCATCGCGACCTATCAGCTGGCCGGCCTCTTCGGCACGGCGATCGCGGTGACCACCATGCTCGGCCTTGCCGGCATGATCGTCGCCCTCGATGCCTTCGGTCCGGTGACGGATAATGCCGGCGGCATCGCCGAGATGTCCCACCTGCCGCCAGAAGTCCGCAAGTCGACCGACGCGCTCGATGCGGTCGGCAACACGACCAAGGCCGTGACAAAGGGCTATGCGATCGGCTCGGCAGGCCTCGGTGCCCTCGTGCTCTTCGCCGCCTACTCGAACGACCTGCAGTACTTTGCCGCCAACAGCGACAAGTATCCTTACTTCGCCGACATGGGTGACATCTCCTTCAGCCTCGCCAACCCGTATGTGGTGGCCGGCCTGATCTTCGGTGGCCTGATCCCTTATCTGTTCGGGGGCATCGCCATGACCGCCGTCGGTCGCGCCGCCGGCTCGATCGTCGAGGAGGTCCGCCGCCAGTTCAAGGAAAAGCCGGGCATCATGCAGGGCACCGAGCGTCCGGATTACGGCCGCGCGGTCGACATGCTGACCAAGGCGGCGATCCGCGAGATGATCGTGCCGTCGCTGCTGCCGGTTCTGGCGCCGCTCGTCGTCTATTTCGGCGTGCTGCTGATTTCCGGGTCCAAGGCCTCGGCCTTTGCCGCGCTCGGCGCATCCCTGCTGGGGGTCATCGTCAACGGCCTCTTCGTCGCGATCTCCATGACCTCCGGCGGGGGTGCCTGGGACAATGCGAAGAAGAGCTTCGAGGACGGCTTCGTCGACAAGGACGGCGTCAAGCACCTGAAGGGTTCCGATGCCCACAAGGCCTCGGTGACCGGCGATACCGTCGGCGACCCTTACAAGGACACCGCCGGCCCGGCCGTCAACCCGGCGATCAAGATCACCAACATCGTCGCCCTTCTGCTGCTCGCCATTCTGGCGGGCTGATCGGCAGCCGGGAGACATACCGACAAAAAGAAACCGCGGAAGGAAACTTCCGCGGTTTTTTGATGCCCGGATGGCGGATAACGTTACATGCCGCCGAAGATGTTCTTGACGGAGTTCGCTGCGCCGCCGCCGCCTGCGAGGATTTGCTGCAGGAAGGTGAGGTCCTTGCCGCCGGTCGGCGTGGTGCGCGAGATCATGTCGAAGACCTTGCCGTCCTTCAGCGTGTAGTTCGCGCGCTGCGAGACGATGCCGTCCTTGTCGAAATAGATCGCCAGGACCTGCTGGTCCACCAGGCGCTGCTTCATGAAGGCGACGGAACGGGTGCGCTTCTGCGAGATGTAGTAGAAGACTTCACCGTCGAACGTTGCCGTGGTCGACGGCGTGCCGAGCGAAAGCAGGACCTGCTCGCGGCTGGAGCCGACCGGAACCAGCGCCAGCGCGTCCTGGTCGACGACATATCCGTTATGGAAGACTTCGGAGGTGGTGCAACCGGCAAGGCCACCGACCGTGAGGGCGAGCGCGAGGGCAGTGCAGCCGAGAACTTTCCTGTCCGATCTGAAATACCGCATTTCCAACCACACGTCTCCAATGTCTCTAGACAAAGGTCGCCCGGAGGGGCGACCGAAAAACCTGTTGCTATACCATTGTGGCCTTTCCGGGGACGAAGCATCCGCTGCGGCAGCCCTGTCGGGTCGAAACAACGGGCTGCCCGGAGATGGCCGCGAGGATCGGGCCAGTTGGCAGAAACGGCATTGCAATTCACGTCTGCTTCGGTAAACCAGCTTTCGCAATCATGCAACACGACCCGAGGCAGGCGAGCCCGTTCCCTCGGCTCTTTTTGGTGAAATGGGATGGTATTCGGCTTCTTCCGGCAAAAAAAGCATAACCGGATCATCGTCGAGCGCCAGTATGCGGCACTCACCTCGACAGCGAGGACGCCGGTCTTCTATGCCGAACTTGGCGTGCCCGACACGGTGATGGGCCGTTTCGAGATGCTCTCGCTCGTCCTGATTCTGTTTTTTCGTCGCACACGGCAGTCCGCGCGCGGCGGGCAGGAGATTGCCCAGGAAATTGTCGACGCCTTCTTCGAGGATGTTGATCATTCCATCCGCGAACTCGGCATCGGCGACCAGGGTGTGCCGAAACGGATGAAAAAGCTGGCCGGCATGTTCTATGGCCGGCTCGAATCCTATGCCGATGCGCTGGACAAAGATGATCACGGCCTGTTGGCGGCGGCCCTGCGGCGCAATATATATCCGGAAGCAGGCGAGGGCGCTCCGGATCTGATGCACCTTGCCGATTGGATGATGGACGCCGAGCGCCAGCTCCGCACCGTCGATGAAGAGGTCATCGAGACCGGCTCCGTTCGGCTCGATGTACCTGGAGGTTCGCTCTGACATGAGTTCGCACAGGAAGGATGCCGCCGACGCGGCGTTTTCTTACAAGGTCAAGGTCGGCCATATCTCGGCCAATCCCGTTCAGGTCCATGTCGAGGCCGACGCAAGGGAATGCGCCGCACTCGCCACCCTGTGGCGTATCGAGGCGGTGAACCGGCTCGCTGCCGACCTGCAGATCAATCGCTGGAAGAAGGACGGGATCCGCATCAAGGGGCATGTGACCGGCGAGATCGTCCAGGCCTGTGTCGTCACCCTCGAACCCGTGGTGTCGGTGATCGAGCAGGACATCGATCAGATCTTCGTACCGGAAGGATCCAAGCTGGCGCGCATCGTCACCGACGAGGCCGGCGAGATGGTTCTCGACCCCGATGGTCCCGATCTGCCGGAGAGCTTCGTCGGCGACACGATCGATGCCGGGGCGCTTGTCGCGGAATTTGCTGCACTCGCAATCGATCCCTATCCGAAGAAGCCGGGCGTCGAGTTTGCCGGCCATGTCGAGAGCGAAGCGAAGGATGATCGCAAACCGTCGCCGTTTGCTGTGCTGAAGGACTGGAAAAAGGACTGAGCACGCCCGGAGCCACGGTGAAATGGGTTGTGCGGCACGGCAAAACCGGTATTTTGGCCAAAATTTCGCCCGGCAGCGAAAAAGAAGGATCAGGTATAAGTGATCAGAATTTCTCTTGACGTCATGGGAGGCGACTTCGGTCCCGAGGTCGTCATTCCCGGTGCTGCCAAGGCGCTGGAACGCCATCCCGACATCGAGTTCGTCTTGTTCGGCCAGCAGGAGCGCTGTCTCCCGCTGATCGCCCAATACCCGAAACTCAAGGAAAAGTCGGTCTTCCATCACTGCGAAGTCGCGGTCGGCATGGACGAGAAGCCGAGCCAGGCGCTGCGCCGCGGCCGTTACATCTCCAGCATGTGGCGCTCGATCGAGGCGGTGAAGACCGGTCAGGCCGACGTCGTCGTTTCGGCTGGCAATACAGGTGCCCTGATGGCGATGGCCAAGTTCTGCCTGCGCACCATGGCCACCATCGAACGTCCCGCGATCGCCGCGATCTGGCCGACGCTTTCGGGCGAAAGCATCGTTCTGGACGTGGGTGCGACAATTGGCGCAGACTCGCAGCAGCTTCTCGATTTCGCCCTGATGGGCGGTGCCATGGCGCGCGCGCTCTTCGAGGTCGAGCGTCCGCTGGTTGGCCTGCTCAATGTCGGCGTCGAGGAGATCAAGGGCCAGGAAGAGGTCAAGGAGGCCGGTCGCCTGATCCGTGAGGCTGGCCTCGACACGATCGACTATTATGGTTTCGTCGAGGGCGATGATCTCGGCAAGGGAACGGTCGACGTCGTCGTCACCGAGGGCTTTACCGGAAACATCGCCCTGAAGACCGCCGAAGGCACCGCACGCCAGATCGCTGAGTATCTGAAGGCCGCGATGTCGCGCACACTGCTGGCCAAGCTCGGCTACCTGCTTGCCAAGGGCGCCTTCGACCGCCTGCGCGAGAAGATGGACCCGCGCAAGGTCAATGGCGGCGTATTCCTCGGCCTGAACGGCATCGTCATCAAGAGCCACGGCGGCACCGACGCCGAGGGCTTTGCGGCTGCGATCGACGTCGGATACGACATGGCCCGCAACGGGCTCACGCAGAAAATCGAAAACGATCTAAAAAAATATCATGCACGGCATCCGTCTTCGGCGGGTCCGGAAGCGGCATGAATCGACGGGGTAGGAAGACACAATGATCCGTTCTGTTGTTCGCGGTTTCGGGGCGGCGCTCCCGAAGCGGGTGATGACCAATCGCGACCTGGAAGACCTGGTGGAAACCTCGGACGAGTGGATCGTGCAGCGCACGGGCATCCGTCAGCGCCACATCGCGGGCGAAGGTGAAACAACCGCCTCGCTCGGCGCCGAAGCCGCCCAGAAGGCGCTCGATAATGCCGGACTGACGATTGCCGATATCGATCTGATCATCTGTGCCACCTCGACGCCGGACAACACCTTCCCGGCCACCGCCGTCAACATCCAGAACCGTCTCGGCATGCACCACGGTTTCGCCTTCGACGTCCAGGCGGTCTGTTCCGGCTTCGTCTACGCGATGTCGACGGCCGACCTGCATATCCGTGGCGGAATGGTGAAGCGCGTGCTGGTGATCGGCGCTGAAACCTTTTCCCGTATTCTCGACTGGACCGACCGTACGACCTGCGTGCTCTTCGGTGATGGCGCAGGCGCGCTCATCCTTGAGGCGGTGGAAGGCGAGGGGACCGTCGCAGACCGTGGCGTGCTGACTTCGAACCTGCGCTCCGACGGCGCCCATCGCGAAAAGCTCTATGTCGACGGTGGTCCGTCGACGACTGGAACCGTCGGCCATCTGCGCATGGAAGGCCGCGAGGTCTTCAAGCATGCCGTCGGCATGATCACCGACGTCATCGAAGCTGCCTTTGACGCAACCGGCACGACCGCCGGCGATATCGACTGGCTGGTGCCCCACCAGGCCAACCGCCGCATCATCGACGGTTCCGCCAAGAAGCTCGGCATTCCGCTTGAAAAGGTCGTGGTCACTGTCGATCTGCACGGCAACACCTCGGCGGCCTCCATTCCGCTCGCACTTTCGGTTGCCGCCGGTGACGGGCGGATCAAGAAGGGCGATCTGGTGATGCTTGAAGCCATGGGCGGCGGCTTCACCTGGGGTGCCGTCCTTGTGCGCTGGTAGCGGCCGGCGCGAAATAAAGGATTTTTAACAAGCGCTTGACCGTCACGCGCAAGGGCAATACTCTCTGGCGAATTCAACAAGATCATTGATTTAAGCGGACGAGAACCATGGCCGGCAAGACAGTGACGCGAGCAGATTTGGCGGAATCGGTATTTCGCAAGGTCGGGCTATCGCGGACCGAATCAGCCGAGCTGGTCGAGACGGTGATCGATGAGATCTGCAACGCCATCGTCCGCGGAGAGACTGTGAAGCTGTCGTCCTTCGCGACCTTCCAGGTGCGTAGCAAGAACGAGCGTATCGGCCGCAATCCGAAGACCGGCGAGGAAGTGCCGATCTCCCCGCGGCGCGTGATGACCTTCAAGGCGTCGAACGTGCTGAAGCAGCGGATACTCCGCTCGCACCTGCAGCGCAAGGCGAAGCAGAAGCCGCAGAACCCGGCCAGCTGACGCCGAAAAGCGTGGAGTGCTGCGGCGAGCTTGTCGCAGCGCTTGAAAGTTCCAGCGCAAATCGTTGAAATGGCCGGCGAGTCGCGGCGACGGTGCCGCATTTCCCATGAGGAGCGGCAAGATGCAGTTGGACAAGAGCCCCGATGCCTTTCGCACCATCAGCGAGGTCGCCGACGATCTCGACCTGCCGCAGCACGTCCTGCGCTTCTGGGAAACCCGCTTTCCGCAGATCAAGCCGCTGAAGCGTGGCGGCGGCCGCCGCTATTACCGCCCCGACGACGTCGAGTTGCTGAAGGGCATTCGTCACCTGCTCTATGATCAGGGCTACACCATCAAGGGCGTGCAGAAACTCCTGAAGACCAACGGCAACAAGTTCGTCATGGCGATCGCCAGCGGCGATCTCGCCACCATGGAGGCGCTGGTCGCAGCGGGGTCCGCCAAGGTCGACGATCCGAAACTCGGCCCGCCCGAGGAGGATCAGATCGTCGGCCGTCCCAAGGCCAAGGTCAGCGGGCGATTCTTCGGCTTCGGTGGCGGCAGCGACGACGACATGCCGGAAATATCGGTCGGCAAGGGCTCGGCTGTCGGCAAGGAAGACCGGGCGCTCCTGCAGGAAGCCCTCTTCGATCTCCTCGAATGCAAGCGCCTGCTCGATCAGGTTCGGTGACGAGAACCGGCCCGTCCGCAATTTCTCGCCTTTTCCCCCTTGCGTGTGCGTGACCTTGCCATTAAGGAGAACGTGCTTTGCAAGAAGCAGGTCGGGGCGTAGCGCAGCCCGGTAGCGCACTTGACTGGGGGTCAAGGGGTCGTCGGTTCAAATCCGGCCGCCCCGACCATTAAAATCTTGATATCCCAGCAAAATTCAAATGAAATAGAGAAACGGCACACTGCCCTCTCGGGCAGTTTCTTGTTTTTCTAGGCCTTCTTGCCCTATAAATGCTGCATCGCAGCACTATATGAAAATCTGGTCGTCGGTGGGGAGCCGGAGCGCATGGCGGCCGACGTTGCGGGAGCGATACTTCGATTTGCAGAAGGAATGCTTTTTCCATGCGCCTCAAGATCCCCATGCCGCTGTCCTATGTGTTGCGTCGACAGAAGGCACTTCAGAAGAAGATATTGAAGGCAGCGCCTGCCATGCCACGCCTTGAGCCTGTGCGCCCGCGGCGCGCACGTCCGTCCAGCGTGCGCCTCCAGGAAATCACCGGCTTCGGCACCAATCCCGGCCACCTGCGGATGCTGGAACACGTTCCGCCGAAGCTGAAGCCGGGAGCGCCACTCGTCGTCGTTCTCCATGGCTGTCTCCAGACCGCCGCCGATTTCGACAAGGGCAGCGGCTGGAGTGGCCTCGCGCGCGATCATGGGTTCGTTCTGCTCTATCCGGAACAGCGCCAGTCGAACAATCCCAACCTGTGCTTCAACTGGTTCAGGCCGAGCGCGGTGGCCCGTGATCGCGGCGAGCTGATGTCGATCCGCCAGATGATCGACAACGCCTGCGAGCGCCACGGCGTCGATCGGCGGCGCATCTTCGTTCAGGGTTTATCTGCCGGAGGAGCGATGGCGTCCGCCTTGCTGGCAACCTATCCGGAGCTCTTCGCCGCAGGCCAGATTGTCGGTGGCCTGCCCTTTGGCGCAGCGCGCGATGCGATGACCGCGCTCTCGGTGATGAAGTCCGGCGTCAGCCGTTCCGGCCGCGAATGGGGCGACCTCGTGCGCACGGTGACGCCGGAAATCGAAAACCGTCCGCTGGTGTCGATCTGGCACGGAACGGCTGATCGTGTCGTCTCCGTGGCCAATGCCCGTGCCAGTCTTGCCCAATGGCTCGATATCTACGGGCTGGAGGAGGGGGAGGGCAGGCTTTCGACGGCTGAGGGTCATCCGGTGAAGACCTGGTACGACGCATCGGGCCGGCCGCTGATCGAATTCTGCCTGATCGATGGAATGGCTCACGGCCTTCCGGTCCTCCAGCGAAAGTCACCCGGAGCGCAGGAGGCGATGCCCTTCATGCTGGAAGGCGGTTTCGGCGCGCCACAGCATATGGCGCGCACGTTCATTGCCTCGATCTAATTTTCGGCCACTCATCACGATGACATGAGGAGCCCCGGCTTCGAGCCGGGCAATACACTTGTGATGTTCCTGGGAGTGCACAGGTCCGCCAGCCTGTCAGTTCTCCTGGATCGACACCCCGTCGCGGCCGATGCTCAGTTCGACGCCCTGGGGTTTCGTCTCCTCGCGATAGACATAGGCGCCGAGGCCGATGACGACGACGGCAAGGGCGCCGATGACGAGATAGAGACCGTTATTCCGATTCATGAAGTGCTCCTGTCTGTTTGACAGGCGGATAAATCGGTGCGGCCGAATTTGTTCCCTGGAGGGAGCGCGTTTCAGTCGTCGTTGGCGGCGTTCAGGTTTTCAGGGCGGAGCCCTTCATCGGTGTCGTGGCGTTCCGCCAGCCGGACACCCATCCCGCCGGGAGGACAATCGCCGTCCGCGATGAAGGCGATCCCTGCCTTTTCGAGGCCGGCACGAAGCGCAAGCATGGCGCTCTGGTCGAGGCTCGCGGCACTTTCCTCTTCGACCTGGATGATCACGAAGGCGGACACGCCTGAGAGCGCCGATACCTGGTCGACGCTCAGTCCGATTAGCGCCCGCGCGGCGCGGATCTGTGCTGGTGTGATCATGAGTGGAAATATGGAGGAAGCGCGTGAAAAATCAATCGGGTCCCTGATCGTTCAGGGCGCCAGCGCCTCGCGGTAGACGGCAAGAGTCTGCGCCACCATGGCATCGACGCCATAGCGACCCTGCCGCTCGCGCGCCGCCGCAGTGAAACGGCCCCGTGTCGCGTCGTTCGAGAGTGCCCGCATGGCCGAGGCAATCGGGGCGGGATCGTCGCTGTTCGGCACGAGAAGGCCGTTCACACCGCTGTCCAACACGTTTGACGCGCCGCCGACATCGGTGAGAACGAGGGGCAGGCCGGCAGCGGCAGCCTCCAGCATGACATAGGACATCGCCTCGTAGCGGCTCGTCATCACCAGCGCGTCGAGCGCCTGCAAGGCCTCGGCTCCAGGAAGGTCGGCGTCGATCACGACCCGATCGGTCAGCCCTGTTACCGAGATCTGCTGGCGGACCGCATCTTCCAGTTCGCCGCTTCCGATGATCAACAGTCGCGCTTGAGGCACGTCGGCGGCGATTACAGAAAATGCCGAAATAAGTCTTTCCGGGGCTTTCTGGGCTGAGAGCCGGCCGACAAAGCCGAAGACGAGGGCGTCGTCGGCGAGGCCGAAGCGGGATCGGATTTCTGCGCGGCGGCCGGACGGAACGTCGCCGACGCCGTTCACCACCAGCCGCAACACGTCGCGCGGGATCCCGAGCGAAAGCGCGTGGTCGTATTCGTTCCGCGAGACGGCGATCACCCGGTCGGAGAAGAAGCGGCCGAGTAGGGTCTCGATCTGGCCGAAGACGAAGCGGCCCTTGGGCGAGAGATTGGGATCCATCGTCCGGAAGGCATGGGGCGTATAGATGCGCGGTACATGGGGGCCGGGCAGGCGAAGCCGCGTCAGGGCGCCGGCCTTGGAGCTGTGGCCGTGGATGATGTCGAAAGGCCCTTCGCTCCGGATGATGCGGTGGAGCGCGCGCCAGCCCTCGAAATCCTTCGGTCCGACGGCCCGCAGCATCGGCAGGGCGATGACCCTTTGAAGATTGAGCGTCATCAGTTCGCGCACGAATCGGGCCTCTGCGCGGACGGGCGAGTAGACCGCCGTGACGGCCTGGCCGTGGGCGGCGAGGCCGGCGCAGAGATCGACGAAATGCCGGCCCGAGCCGCCACCGCTCGGTTCGAGCACTTCGAGAATGCGCAAGGGCTTGTCGTTCGGTTGCATGGGATCAGACGACCGATCCGCCACGTCGCAAGGCGCGCTGGTGCCGCCATTCGAGAGCGCCACAACCCCAGACGATGCCGAGCAGGACGTAAAAGTGACGCCAGTGATCGGTGTCGATGACGTTGCCGATGCCGACATGGCCGACGATAACGATCCAGGCGATCATCAGATGCGGCTGCCAGGGCCGATCCCGGAGCAAGAGACGGAAACCTATGGTCAGTGTACAGACCATCATCGAGACATAGGAGACGAAGCCGAGCCAGCCATAGGTCGTCAGCGACTTCAGCCAGATATTGTGCTCGTCCTCGGGGAAGATCTCGCTGAACACCATCGGGCCAATGCCGAGCGGGCGTTCCATCGACATCAGGAAACCGATTCGATGGCGGGCAAATCGGCCGAGATGGCCGCCGTCATACTCCTTCACCAGCGTCGTGCGATCGAGGAAGAGGTTGCGCACCTGCTCGAACTGCAAGGCGACGACCAGCGCGACGACGAGCACGAGCACCGCGGTGAGCGAGAGGAAGAGGATCTTCAGCCGGAAGGCACCCGTGCGTTCCTTGAGCAGCAGGATGAACACCAGCGCCACGGCCGAGAACAGGAAGAGCGCCCAGGCGGCGCGGGAGAACGACAGGAAGACGCCGAGTGCGATGATCAGCAGGCCGGCGACCTTCAACGGCGCCTGGAGGAGCTTGCCGGTCAGAAGGCCGTGCATCAGGTAGAGGGCCGGTGCGATCAGGAACGGGCCGAACACGTTCGGATCCTGGAAGGCGCCCTTGGCGCGATCGTAGAGGGTGAAGGCTTCGGAACCCGGGAAGGCATGGAAATAGCCGAGGATGCCGAGAAGCGCGGTGATGATCGCGGCTGCCACCCAGGCCTTGAAAATCAGCTCGAGGCGCTGGTGCCGGTCTTCGATGATCGCCGCGTAGAAGACGGAGGTGAGCGCCAGGAAGGTGGAGACCGCGAGATACATCGGCCCGCCGCCAAGGTCCTTCATCACCGTCAGCGACAGGATGCCCCCGACATTGAAGACGAGGAGGAAAGCGAGAAGCGGTGCGACGGCGCGCGAAATCCTCAGACCCAGCAGGAACCAGAGGGCGATCTGCGTCACCATCAGCAGTTCATAAGGGGCCGGCTCCGAGATGACGAAACCCGACAGGAAGACGCCGCAGGCGACCATGCCGGAGCCGAGCAGCGTCCAGGCCGCAAGCTGCGGCCGAAACACCGGCGGCGCGTCGAGGTCGACCGTGCTCAATAGGCGTTTTCCGTGTTGAGCAGGCGGAACGGCGTGAGGAAGAGGATCTTCAGGTCGAACAGCAGTGACCAGTTCTCGATGTAGAAGAGATCGTAGGCGGTCCGGAACTTGATCTTGTCGTCGTTGTCGACCTCGCCGCGCCAGCCGTTGATCTGCGCCCAGCCGGTGACGCCGGGCTTGACGCGGTGGCGTGCGAAATAACCTTCGACGACTTCCGCATAGAGCCGGTCGTGGGTCTGGGCCATGACGGCATGGGGGCGGGGGCCAACCAGCGAGAGATCGCCCCTGAGGACGTTGAAGATCTGCGGCAGTTCATCGATCGAGGACTTGCGGATGAAGCGGCCGACCGGGGTGACGCGCGGATCGCCCTTGGTAACCGCAAGCCGTGCGGTCGGATCGCTCATGTCCGTATACATCGAACGGAACTTCAGGACGTTGATCACCTCGTTGTTGAAGCCATGCCGCTTCTGGATGAAGAAGACCGGTCCCTTGGAGGTGGCCTTCACGGCGATCGCCGTCGCAATGAAGACCGGCCAGAGCAGAATGAGAGCAACGAGGCTGAAGAAGATGTCGAAGCCACGCTTGGCGACCGAATCCCAGTCGCGGATCGGCTTGTCGAGAATATCGAGCATCGGCACGGCGCCCACATGGGAATAGGAGCGCGGGCGGAAACGCAGGCTGTTGGAGTGTGCCGCGAGTCGGATGTCGACCGGGAGCACCCAGAGCATGCGCAGCAACTGGAGGATACGCGCCTCGGCGCTGAGCGGCAGGGCGATGATCAGCATGTCGATATGGGTGAGGCGAGCGAACTCGACCAGTTCGGCGATGGTGCCGAGCTTCGGATAACCGGCAACCACGTCCGGCGAGCGGGTGGAGCCGCGATCGTCGAAGATGCCGCAGATGCGGATGTCGTTTTCCGGCTGCTGCTCGAGCGCGCGGATTAGATCCTTGGCGGGTTTGCCGCCGCCGACGACCACGGCACGCCGCTCCATGATGCCGTTCCGGGCCCAGCGGCGAATGCCGAAGCCGACGAGACTGCGTTCGATGAAGAGGAATGCGATGCCTGCGCCATACCAGTAGACGAGCCAGTCGCGGAAACCGAAACCGCCGTCGCGGAACAGGAAGAGGGCAAGCGCGATCATCGCCGTCGCCACCGTCCAGCTGATCGCGATGCGCCCCATCGAGCGCAGCGGCGTACGCAGCACCGAGACCTGGTAGCAGTCGGCGACCTGCAGCAGCAGCACGGCGAAGCCGGACCCGAGAAGCCCGATCACGAGGTCGGTCAGGAACCGCGACGAAGGATCGTCCGCAAGCAGATAGTGCACGGCAAGCCCGATCGCGAAAAGGCTGAGAAATTCGAGCAGCCGCAACTGGCCGGTGATGATCGAAGGGGAGTAATTCTCTTCGCGAAACTGCGCGGCGATCTGTTTCGCCAGCGGATTGATGTCCGTCTCTTCGCCGGGCGTCGGGGACGCCGCGGCGGTCTCGGAAACCTTCCTGCGCAAGGCGTCGATATCGAACTGTTCCGGCTTTTCCATCTGGTTCATCGCAATATCCCGCTTTTTCACGCGCGAGCATAAACGGGAGTTGCTAAGAAACGCTTGAGAACCGGCCGGGAACGGCCCACGGATCGGCCAGTTTTGGGTCAGATCGGCACACGTGCGCCGCACTCACCGGTTGCCTGCGGTTTGACACGGATCACCGAAGCGTGACACGGATCGTGTCATGAGGTGGAATGGCCGACGGCCGGCACCGCAACAGGACGCTCGCTCATGGAAAAGAAACACGTCTTCAATCTCAGCTACTTCCTCTTCGCCTTCGCGCTCCTGATGGCGTTCCAGGCCTGGATCGGCTACCGCGACTATGCCCAGCTCAGCTACAGCGAGATGATGCGCCTGGTCGACGAGGGCCGGATCGTGTCCGTGACGCTGACCGAGAGCCGCGTGGAGGGTGAGTTCAGGGAGCCGGTCGATGGGCGCAAATATTTCGTCGCCAACCGGGTCGATCCGGCCTTCGCCGCGCTCTTCGAAAAGGCCGGAGTGAAGATCACCGGCGCCACCGAGAACAACTGGCTGACCACGCTCCTGTCCTGGATCCTCCCGGTGATGGTCTTCTTCGCGCTCTGGTCGTTCTTCTTCCGCGGCATCGCCGAGAAGCAGGGCATGGGTGGGTTGATCAACATCGGCAAATCGCGCGCCAAGATCTATCTCGAACGCAAGACCGGCGTGACCTTCGACGACGTTGCCGGCATCGACGAAGCGGAAGCAGAGCTTCAGGAGATCGTCTCTTTCCTGAAGGACAAGGATCGCTATGGCCGCCTCGGCGCCCGCATTCCGAAGGGCATCCTGCTGGTCGGGCCGCCGGGTACCGGCAAGACGCTGATGGCACGGGCCGTGGCCGGGGAGGCGGGCGTGCCCTTCTTCTCGATTTCCGGCTCCGAATTCGTCGAGATGTTCGTCGGCGTCGGCGCTGCCCGGGTCCGCGACCTCTTCGAGCAGGCCCGCCAGGCCGCCCCTTGCATCATCTTCATCGACGAACTCGACGCGCTTGGGCGCGCTCGCAACTCGTTCGGTGGTTTCGGCGGCAATGACGAGAAGGAGCAGACGCTGAACCAGCTGCTCGCCGAACTCGACGGCTTCGACCCGCGCGTCGGCATCGTTCTGCTTGCCGCCACCAACCGGCCCGAGATCCTTGATCCGGCCCTGATGCGTGCCGGACGGTTCGACCGCCAGGTCGTCATCGACCGGCCCGATCGCAAGGGCAGGGCGGCGATCCTCGAGGTGCACATGAAGAGCGTCACCATCGAGCCTGGCGTCAGCGTAGACGAGATCGCCGGCCTAACGCCCGGCTTCACCGGTGCCGACCTCGCCAACCTGATCAACGAAGCCGCGATCCTTGCCACCCGTCGGGGAGCGGAGAAAGTCGGAATGGCGGACTTCGTCGCGGCGGTCGAGCGCATCGTCGCCGGGGCGGAGCGCCGCAGCCGCATTCTCAATGCCGAGGAGCGCCGCCGGGTCGCCTATCACGAGATGGGCCACGCGCTGGTCGCGGCCGGCCTGCCGACCGCCGATCCGGTCCAGAAGGTCTCGATCATCCCGCGCTCGATCGGCGCGCTCGGCTACACGCTGCAAAGACCGACCGAGGACCGGTTCCTGATCACCGCGGGTGAACTGAAGGACCGCATGGTTGTGCTGCTGGCCGGACGGGCTGCCGAGGACATCGTCTTCGGTGAAATCTCGACCGGTGCCGCCGACGATCTCGCCAAGGTGACGGACATCGCCCGGGAAATCGTGACCCGGTTCGGCATGGATCAGTCCGTCGGTCAGGCGGTGCTGGAGCCCCAGCGCCAGCAATGGCTGGATGACGGTCAAATGCGGATGCGCGCGAAGGACTACTCCGAGGCCACGGCACGGGAGGTCGATCTTGCCGTGCGTCGGATGATCGACGAAGCCTATGAACGGGCCAAGGTCGCGTTGCAGGGGCGGATCGGCGAGCTTGAGGCCGGAGCAAAGCTTCTGCTGGAGCGCGAAACCCTGACGCCGGACGACTACGCCCCGCTGAAGCGCCTGGCTGAAAAAGCGGCCGTGGTCGAAGCCTAAGGCGGTGAACGGCCGTCAGATCGGCGCGAGCCGCTGCTCGTAGAGGGCGGCGATCTGCCGTGCCATCGCCGAGGCTGAGAATTTCGCCTGAAAGGCGACGGGATCGGGCATGGTCGCACCGTGCCACTCCGGCGTCGTCACGGCCTTCGCCATGACACGCGCGAGATCGGCGGGATCGCCCGGTTCCACCAACGCGTCGCTGTCGGCGCCGAGCACCTCCGGAATGCCGCCGACCCGGGTCGCAATCAGCGCCTTTCCGGCGGCCAGAGCCTCGAGCACGATATAGGGCATGGCTTCCGCGCGTGACGGCACGACGACGATGTTCGACATCGAGAAGGCGTCCTTGACCGGCATGGCGGGCAGAAGGCCGATCCGGCGGCCGAGACCGCTCTGCGTGATCTTGTCCCTGTACTTGTCGCGGTCGGGACCGTCTCCGACGATCAGTGCGCTCAAGGGGTGCCCGACCAGGCGTTCTGTTTGGGCGAAGGCCTCGATGAAGACGTCCGGCCCCTTGAGGTCCCGGAGCATGCCGGCGTAGATGAAATGAACCGCGTCGGAGCGGGCCGGGATTTGGGCGAAATCGCTGTCACTGATGCCGTTGTAGACCGTGCGATGCAGGCAGCGCGGCACCCCGACCTTGCTGATGTAGGTGTTCTTCTCGAAGTCGCAGACGAACAGGATGGCGTCCGTCATCCGTTCGAAGACCCGTTCGAGTGCAAAGACGCCGCGCCCGGAGAGCGACGATGGATCGAAGTGCAGGCTGCCCCCATGGGGCGAATAGAAGCGGGCGACGCGATACCTTCTTACCCGCAAGGCTGAGCCGATGATGCGGGCCACTGCGCCGCCCTTGGCGCCGTGGCCGTGCAGAACGTCCGGCTTCAAACTCTTGATTTCATGAAAACTCTTGTAGAGCGCCGCAGCGTCGGAAAACCCGATCGCGCGTTGGATGGGCATCCGATGGAGGCCGAGTGACAGATAGGGCCTGATCTGTTCGAACAGCTTGTCCTCGTGTCCGCTGCCCGTCGTGCTGTCGCAAAGGATCCCGACCTCGTGGCCGGCACGACTGTGCTGCTCGGCGAGATCGCGCACATGCCGGAAGATTCCTCCGACGGGCGACCGGAAACAGTGGAGGATGCGCAACGGCTTTCCGTTCGGCATGGATCAAAACAGCCGCTCGCGAACATAGATGGTGTCGCCGGCGAGGATCGGGTCCGTGATCGGAACACGGCCGGTCAGGATGTTTCCGTTGATCTTGCGGGTGACGTCGACGTCGCGCTGGTTGGCACGGGTTGAGAAGCCGCCGGAGATCGCGATGGCATTGAGTACGGTCATGCCCGGTACATAGGTATATTGGCCCGGCTGTCCGACTTCGCCCATCACGAAGATCGAGCGATAGCGATCGATCTCGATGGTGACGTCCGGATCACGCAGGAAGCCCTGGCGCAGCTTCTGGGCAAGAGCGCCTTCGAGTTGCGATACGGTGGCGCCACGGGCGGCCACCTGGCCGACGAGCGGGAAGGCGATGTATCCGGCCTGGTCGACCGTATAGGTGTTGGTCAGGCTGGCCTGTTCGAAGACCGTGACGCGCAGCCTGTCGCCGCTGTCGAGGCGGTAGGGCTGGATGGTCGCTTCATGGAAGACCTTCGGCGCCGGCTTGTAGGTCGCGCAGCCGCCAAGCACGGCCGCGGTCAGCGCGACAACGAGCAGCATCATTCCCCTGGTGCCAGCCGATAACATGCGCTTCTGCGCTCCCGATGAAAGAATTCGATAACGCCGTTATCATTCGGTTAGGGTTAACGGCTGGTAAAGGTCGACAGCTTCCTGCCGCCGCGACCGCAATTTACTCGCGACGAGCGCCGCCATTCGCAATCTCGGCGAATTAACGCTTGGGTTACCATGATCCTTTACATTCCCGCGAGAAATGTACCGGGAGTTAGGCATGTCGAGCGTAGGCAACGGTCATCAGGACGTAGATATCGATCTCGCACAGCTCTTTCGGGCCGTGTGGCAGCGCAAGGCGCGCATATTGGCCGTGACGGCGCTCGCCGGCGGCCTGGCGTTTGCCGGCGCGAGCATCATTGCCCCCAGTTTCAGCAGCGAAACGCGGATCCTGATCGAGCCGCGCGAGCCGAGCTTCACCGCCCAGGCGAATGCGCCGGCGACCGCCGACGCCATGCCGGACGAACTGAACATCGTTAGCCAGGTGCAGCTCCTGCAGTCGGTCGACCTCATCAAGCAGGTCGCCCGCGACATGAAGCTCTATGAGCTTGAGGAGTTCGATCCCGACACCAATCCTTCGGCCGTCTCCGATCTGCTCGTCATGCTGGGCCTCAAGAAGAACCCGCTCGATCTGGCGCCGGAAGACCGCGTGCTCAAGGCTTTTCAGGAAAAGCTGCAGGTCTATCAGGTCGAGAAGTCGCGTGTCATCGGCATCCAGTTCACCTCGAAGGACCCGAAACTCGCGGCCGCGATCCCCAATGCGATCGCCGACGTCTACCGCTCGCTGCAGAGCGGCGCGAAACTCGACAGCAATTCGGAAGCGGCCCGCTGGCTGGAGCCCGAGATTGCCAATCTGCGCGAGAAGGTGAGGGAGGCAGAGAAGAAGGTCGCGGAGTATCGCGCTTCCGCCGACCTGATGCCTTTGAGCGAGACAACCAATTTCTCCTCCCAGCAGCTGAGCGACATTTCCGCCGAACTCGCCCGCGTCCGGGGTGAGCGCGCGAATGCCGAGGCGAAAGCCGAGAACGTTCGTGCCGCGCTGAAGGCCGGCAAGTCGACGGAAACGCTCGAAGCCGTCACCGGCTCGGAAAACATCCAGCGTCTTAAGACAACCGAATCCGAAATCCGCGGCAAGATCGCCGACCTTTCGACCTCGCTGCTCGAAGGCCATCCGCAGATGAAGGCACTGCGCGCGCAACTGTCGGGTATCCGTGACCAGATCACCACCGAATCCGCCAAGGTTGTCGCGAGCCTCGAAAACGAGGCGGCCGTTTCCCGTTCGCGCGAAACCCAGCTGATCCAGCAGCTGAACACCGTGAAGGCCGACAGCGCCCGTGCCGGTACCGACGAGGTCGACCTGAAGGCGCTCGAGCGCGAGGCCACGGCCCAGCGCCAGCTGCTCGAAACCTATCTTGCCCGCTATCGGGAAGCGACCACGCGCCTCGAAAAGGATGCAAGCCCTGCCGACGCCCGCGTCATCTCCAAGGCCGTAGAGCCGCGCGAGGCAAGTTTCCCGAAAGTGTTGCCGATCACCATCGTGGCGGCCCTTGCCGCACTGGTGCTGAGCGCCGTGATCGTCATGATCGTCGAACTGTTCAGTGGCCGGGCGCTTCGCCCCGTTGCCGGCTCGGTGGCCTTGCCGCCGGCGCCCGTCGAGCCGCGGGCCGCAGAGGTCGTCGAGGTCGCGGCCGTTGCAGCTGCACCGCAGGCAAAGCCGGCAGTCGCGCGCAACGACATTCCGGCGAGCCTCCTGTCGGTCCAGCCGGACGAGGAACTGGCGGATGCGATGGAGCAGACGCTGGATCTCGCTCCTGAGGTCGAAGAGGCAGAGGATGTCGCCACCGGTGACGAATTCTCGATCGAGTCGATTGCCGACTATCTCGTCGAGTCCGGTGCCCGCATTGCCTTTGCCATATCCCCCTCCGGCGACGATGGTTCGACGGCAACCGTTATGCTGGCGCGTCACCTCGATGAGATCGGCCGCAAGGTGGTGGTGATCGACATGACCGGCTCTGCCTGCCCGACCTGGCTGATGGCGGCCCGCAAGGACCTGCCGGGCATCACCGATCTTCTCTGCGGTGTCGCACCCTTCTCTGAGACGATCCATCCGGATCGCCTGTCGGGTGCCGATATCGTGCCGCAGGGCAATTCGGACGTGCGTCAGGCGATGCGTGGTGCCGATCGCCTGTCGATGATCGCCGATGCACTTGCCGACGCCTATGACCTGGTGCTGGTGGAGTGCGGCCCGGCCAATGCCGAAGGCGTCTCGCGGTTGAGCCGCAACGGTGCCCACGAAATCATCCTTTCCGCGCCGAAGCCCGACGAACAGGAGCTCGTCGAGATCATGGCCGCCTTTGAAAAGGTCGGTTATGCGGATCTGGTCCTGATGACCGGAGAAACACCGGCCGCGCGCAAGATCGGCCGGCGTGACGCTGCCTGATCAGTCTTCTGAGCCGGTCGAGCGGGCCGGAACACTGTCGGCGTGAGCTCTCATCCGCTGGATGACCGAATAGAGCTGCGGATTGCCCTTGATCACGGCCTTGGCGCGCGTCACGCCGCGTTGCGCGATCGAGGCGATCCGTCCTGCGGCGCTGATCGGCAGCAGGATGTCATGCTGGATCGTTTCGACGGTGCACCAGCGCCGCTTATAGTCCTGGTCACCCAGACCGAAGTCGAAGAGCGCTGCACCTTCTTCGCAGCAGCGTTCGATCATCAGCCAGAACAACAGTTCACCCGGGCTTGCCTCGGCGACGAGGCTTTCATCGATCGAGCCGAACTGGCAGATGACGTGGTCGCCCTTGCGCGACAGTCCGGCAATCGCGGCGATCTTGCCCTCAAGTGCGCCCTTGAGGCGGATGGCATGAAGCTCGAGCGGCGTGTCGAGGCTGCCTCGGTCCACTTCGAGCAACATGCGGAAGAACGCCTGCGTCTCCGGTGACTGGAAGACGTTCGGGATGCCGAGCGCTTTGAAACGGATCGCCTTCTGGTCGAAGAAGGTGGCAAGGAGCGCTTGTTTCTCAGGTCCGGTGCGGGCGATGAAGTGGTCGAAGCCGCCTTCTGCCTCGATCTTGCGGCACTGGCTGCGGTACTTCTTGCGGCGCCGCTTGCCGTTCAGCTGGGCGATGGTCTGCTCGAAATCGTCGGTCAACGGCAGCTGGAAGGCGTGGTTCTGGTTTTCGATCGCCGGAAGGCCCGCGAGCGGATGCCGCGCGCCACGCCAGTCCAGCGGAATATTGGTCAGGTTGACGAGGTCCGCCTTGCCGGCGAGAAGCCGGGTGAGGGCACGGACGATCACGGTACCGTCTTCGGTGGTCGCGTGATCGCGAAATTCTTTCGCGAACAGCCCCGTGTTGATGTTGTTGAACCGGCCGCCGATGAACTGGGCGCTCCGCACCATCCCGTGCCGGACGAGCTCGAGCGGCAGGATGAACACGGTCCGGCCGTTCTGGCGTCCATGCACGATGGCGAGCGTGTTGTCGTGGGTCTTCGCCCATGCGCTGCACCAGTCATAGGATTGATGCAAAGAGTTGAGGTTGTCCGCCTCGAGCCGGCGCCAGTCGGATTCGAGCGGCTCCAGGCGGTCATGAAGCTTGAGTTCGATTTCGCCGCCTATGAACGGCGCGGCTGTAGCGGGGGCGGAAAGCGCGCCGAGGCCGGCCGGCGCGACAGTCGCACGCTCGACACTGTGGATATCGACCTTGGATATCTGCACGCCCGCTCTCCATCGGATGAAGTGATCGTCCGACCATAGCGAGGGGGAGGGGAAGAATCGGTTAGCGTCGACGCTGCCTTCGGCTTTTCCGCGTGACGCGGTTATCGCCCGGTTAATGCGTCGCCGATTTGGAGCACTGGGGGCTCACTTCTTGATAGGCCCGGCCATCCACTTGATGATCAGCATGGCCGGCAGGATCCACAGCAGTCCGGACAGCAGGAAGTAGAGAAGGTGGACCCACCAGGGCGAGGCGCCGAGAAAGGCGGAGGCAATGCTGGTCGCGAGAATCGAGTATAGGATCACGATGAACAGGATGAGGATGGTGCCGATGAATTTGCGCAACCTGACGGGCATCGTCTATCTTCCTTTTCCGCGCGTGATGGTGGCGGGACGCGACCGCTTGCCGCAAACGGCCGGGGTTGTTTTGCACGGGCAAGTCATGCAAATCAACCACCTGAATGAGGATTGACGAATGACAAGTGTAATGATCGCCGACGAAAATACCCTGCGCCAGAGGATCGGGAGGCAGGAAGCCAATCGTCGCGCGATCCGGATCTGGCTCGGCGTCGTTCTCGCGACGCTCTTCTGTCTGGTGCTGGTCGGCGGCGCGACGCGGCTCACCGATTCGGGGCTTTCGATCACGGAGTGGAAGCCGATCCACGGCGCCATTCCGCCGCTGACCGCCGCCGAATGGGAAGAAGAGTTCGCCCTCTATCAGCGCATCCCGGAATATGAGCAGGTCAACAAGGGCATGACCGTCGAGGAGTTCAAAAAGATCTTCTGGTGGGAATGGGGCCACCGCCTGCTTGCCCGCAGCATCGGCCTCGTCTTTGCGCTTCCGCTTCTCTACTTCTGGATTTCCGGCCGCATCGAGCGCCGTCTCCGGCTGCCGCTGGTGGGGCTTCTGGCGCTGGGTGGATTCCAGGGTTTCATCGGTTGGTGGATGGTGTCCTCCGGCCTCGCAGAGCGTGTCGATGTCAGCCAGTACCGGTTGGCGACCCATCTCGTCACCGCCTGTCTGATCTTCGCTGGATGCACGTGGATCATGCGGGCGCTCGCCCCTCACAGCGACGATCCGGAGCCGTCGCATGGTGCAAGACGGTTCGCGGCCGCGCTCGCCTTCCTGACCTTGTTCCAGATCTATCTCGGTGCGCTGGTCGCGGGCCTGGACGCGGGCCTTGCCTACAACACGTGGCCACTGATGGACGGTGCGCTGGTTCCCAGCGACCTGTTCGTCCAGAGCCCGGCCTGGCTGAACCTGTTCGAGAATGCCAAGACGGTGCAGTTCGTGCATCGGCTGGGGGCCTATGTGCTTTTCGCCGCCGCCTTCGTCCACATGATCCAGTGCCTGCGCCAGGCGCCATCGACCACGCATGCCCGCCGCAGCGTTCTGCTCTTTGTTCTCGTCACCATCCAGGCGGCGCTCGGCATCACCACGCTGCTGCTGCAGGTTCCCCTGCACGCCGCGCTCGCCCATCAGGGCGGGTCGCTGGTCGTGCTCGGTTTCGCGGTCGCCCACTGGCGCGGTTTCATCGGGGCCTATCCGCCCGAGGTGATGATCGCGGAACGGACTTAAGGCCAGTCGTCAGCCGAAGCGGTAGCCCGAATAGGGCTTGCCGCGGAATTCTCCGCGAAAGACATGCTGTCCGGCATCGCTGCCGGCAGCACCGGCCGCGACGAACAGCGGGACGAGATGATCGTGGTCCGGAACGTGGCAGGCGCGGGCGTCGGGGTTTTGTTCCCAGGTCGCCAGCCGTGCCGCTCTCTCGTCAACATCGGCGATCGCCACGGCATCGCTCAGCCAGTCATCGAAGCGGACGGCCTGTTGCTTGTGTTCCGGTGTGTCGTGGAAGAACATCCGCATGTTGTGATAGCTCATGCCGGATGCCACGATCAGGATGTCTTCGTCACGCAGCGGTTCCAACGCCCTTCCGATCGCCACATGGCTTTCGACGTCGAGCGTGTTCTTCATCGACATCATGACGAGCGGAACGTCGGCATCCGGATAGGCGACCATCATCGGAATGAAGACGCCGTGGTCGAAACCACGCTTGTCGTCCTCCGCTGCCGGAATGCCAGCAGCTTCCAGCAGTTGCCGGGCGCGATGCGCGACATCAGGGGCGCCAGGCGCCGGATAACGGATCTGGTAGGTCTCCGGCGGAAAGCCGGAATAGTCGTAGAGCATGCCGGGATGCGCGGCCGTGCTCAAGGTCGGCTTTGCCTCGTGCTCCCAGTGTCCCGAAATCATCAGGATCGCCTTCGGCCGGCGACCGACCGCAGTGTCGAGCCCTTTGAGGAAGTCCGAGAGGTCGGCCCACGGAACCTTGCCGTCCGGGCCGGCCGGAAATTGCATGAATGGCCAGGGACCTCCGCCGTGCGGAATGAAATAGACCGGAAAACGTTCGTTGTTCATGGTGCGCCTCATCTGCTTGTTCAACAGATATAGCGATCACTCTGCACGCTGACGATCCGCCATTCAGGCAACGAATCGTTCGGCATTGTTGAACGGATGTCGGGTCGTCGTGACTTCCTAATGAACAATGCGTCGATGCTTTGCCGGGTTCACTCCGGCGTGTGGCAGACGGCCTCGATGTTATGCCCATCCGGGTCGAGCACGAAGGCGGCGTAATAGTTCGGATGGTAGTGAGGGCGAAGGCCCGGGCCGCCGTTGTCGGTGCCGCCGGCTGCGATCGCCGCTGTGTAGAAGGCGTCGACCGCTGCACGATCAGGGGCGGTGAAGGCGATGTGCACCTGGCCTTTGCTGCGGTCACCGGAACCGATCCACAAGGATGGCTTGCCGGCAACGCCGTAGCCGGCCCCTTCGTAGGCGCCGCCTGTTTCCTCGCTGGTGACCGTCATCACGCAGGCCGCGCCGATCGACGGCATGACCGCATCATAGAAGGCTTTCGACGTGCGATAGTCGGCAACCGACAGACCGATATGGTCGAGCATCCGAGACTCCTTGTCGTCGTTTTTAGATGCCCGCCGGCACGCTTACGCCGAGAGCATCAGGTCCATGTTCTGCACCGCTGCGCCGGAAGCGCCCTTGCCGAGATTGTCCAGCACGGCGACGAGGTTCACATGGGCGCCACCCGGCGTGCCGAACACGTAGAGCTTCATCGTGTCCTGGCCCACCAGTTCTTCGGCGTCGACGCGCGCAAGCTTGGCGCTTTCGTCGAGCGGAACGACGTGCACGATCGACTGGCCGGCATAGTGAGCCACGAGCGCGGCATGGATTGCCTCGATGCCGGTGCCGTCCTTGAGGTCGTCAAGGAAGAGCGGCAGTTGCACGATCATGCCCTGGGCGAAGCGCCCGACCGACGGCGAAAAAAGCGGTGCCCGGTCGAGCAGCCCATGGGTTTTCATCTCGGGGACGTGCTTGTGCTTCAGCGTCAACCCGTAGAGGAAGTTGTTGGCGCCGATGGCTTCGGGATGGTTTGCATCTTCCATTTGCGCAATCAGCTGCTTGCCTCCGCCGGTATAGCCGGAAACCGCATTGACGGTCACCGGATAGCCGTCCGGCAGGATGCCGGCGGCGCGCAGCGGCCGGATCAGGCCGATCGCCCCGGTCGGATAGCAGCCCGGATTGGCGACGAACCGGGCCGAGCGGATCTTGTCGCCCTGTGCCTTGTCCATCTCGGCAAAGCCGTAGGCCCAGTCTGGCGCGATGCGGAAGGCGGTGGAGGTGTCGATGATCCGGATATTATTGTTTCCGGCCGCCATTTTCACCGCTTCCTTCGAAGCGTCGTCGGGCAGGCACAGGATGGCGATGTCCGCGCTGTTCAGCAGATCCTCGCGCAGCGCCGCATTGCGTCGTTCCGCCTCCGGAATCGACAGCAGCTCGACGTCGCGGCGGCCGGCCATGCGGGTGCGGATCTGCAGTCCCGTGGTGCCATGTTCGCCGTCGATGAAGATCTTCGCTGTCATTTTGTCCTCTCCTGTCAGGAGCTTGGGTGGTTTTCCGGAATCGATTCGTGAATGCGGTGATTCAAAGTCTCAGCCGCGAAGCGCCCGGCGCTCCGCGTGGAGGCCCAGCATATACATTGCCACCGTTGCGCCGGCAATGGCGGTGATGTCTGCGTGGTCGTAGGCCGGGGCGACCTCGACCACGTCGGCTCCTCGGATGTCGAGCTTGCGGAGGTTGGCGAGCACCGAGAGGATCTTGGCGCTCGACGGTCCTCCTACCACCGGCGTACCCGTGCCGGGTGCATAGGCCGGGTCGAGGCAGTCGATGTCGAAGGTGAGGTAGGCGGGACGATCGCCGACATGGTCGAGGATCAGCTCGGCCAGTTCGCCGGACTTCAACTCCTCCACCTCGTGGCCGTAGACGATGCGGATACCGCAGTCGTCCGGCGCATGGGTGCGGATACCGACCTGGATCGAGTGGACGGGATCGATCAGGCCTTCGCGCACGGCGCGCCCGACGAAGGAGCCGTGGTCGATGCGCTTGCCGTCGTCGAACCAAGTGTCCTGATGCGCGTCGAACTGCACCAGCGCCAGCGGCCCGTGCTTGGCGACATGTGCCTTGAGCAGCGGCCAGGTGACGAAGTGGTCGCCGCCGAGCGTCAGCAGGAAGCCGGTGCCGGCAAGGATCTTCGCGGCCTCCTTTTCGATCGTGTCCGGTGTAAGCCAGTGGTTGCCGTAGTCGAGCAGGCAGTCTCCGTAGTCGATGACGGCCATGTCGGCGAAGAGGTCGCGCTCGAAGGGATATTGCGGGTCGTTATCGAAGATCGCGGAGGCGCGGCGGATCGCCTGAGGTCCGAAGCGCGCACCGGGACGATTGGAGGTGGCGGCGTCGAAGGGAATGCCCCAGACCACGGCATCGGTTCCCTCGAGCGACTTGGTGTAGCGGCGGCGCATGAAGGAGAGGACCCCGGCATAGGTCGGGTCGGTCGCGGCGGACTTGAGTTCGGTTGTGGTGAAGGCGTGGTCGATGGTCTTCTCGGCCATGGATGTCTCTCTTTGCGCCGCTGTGTGCGGCTCTTGCGTTTTCGGCCGGATATTACGGGCGAGCGCGGCAATTGCCAGAGAATTCTGCGTTCGAGATCTTCGCGAAAGCCGGTGGCTCAACGCAAAGAAGGCGCGGACCTTTTCAGTCCTGCGCCTTCCTCCTTGCCCACCCCCGTGGCCCGAGACCGTGTCTCCGAAGCGGAGCGCAAAAGGGCGGCAATAGTGCCCGCCCGGCTTCACGTATCAGAGAGTTGAGGCAATCTTGGCGCGGGGCGAGACTTCCTGCACGGACTTTATTTGGATTGCCGCCGCGCCGGCGCGTGACACTTGGCGAGAGTGGGAAATCTGCATCACCTACGACGCGAGAAGGCGCCAAGCCTCGAAAAAACGAAAAAGGCGGAGCCGAAGCCCCGCCTTTTCGAAAGATCGTGTCCGGAAGCGATTAACGCTTCGAGAACTGGAACGAACGACGGGCCTTGGCCTTGCCGTACTTCTTACGTTCGACAACACGGCTGTCGCGGGTCAGGAAGCCGCCCTTCTTCAGGACCGAGCGCAGGCCCGGTTCGAAGTAGGTGAGGGCCTTGGAGAGGCCGTGGCGAACAGCGCCGGCCTGACCGGAGAGACCACCGCCGGTAACGGTAGCAACGATGTCGAACTGGCCGGTGCGGGCAGCTGCGACGATCGGCTGCTGCAGGATCATCTGCAGAACCGGGCGGGCGAAGTATGCAGAGAAGTCACGGCCGTTGACGGTGATCTTGCCGGAGCCCGGCTTGACCCATACGCGGGCGACGGCATTCTTGCGCTTGCCGGTCGCATAGGAGCGGCCTTGGGCGTCGACCTTACGGACGTGAACCGGAGCAGCAGCTTCCTGGCCAGCGCCGAGATCCTTCAGGGAAGAGAGGTCAGCCATTATCAGGCGCTCCTTACGTTCTTGCTGTTCAGCTTTGCCACGTCGAGAGCGACCGGCTGCTGTGCTTCATGGGGATGGTTCGAGCCGGCGTATACGCGCAGGTTCTTCATCTGGCGACGGCCGAGCGGACCGCGCGGGATCATGCGCTCGACGGCCTTCTCGAGAACACGCTCCGGGAAGCGGCCTTCGATGATGGCGCGTGCGGTGCGCTCCTTGATGCCGCCCGGATAGCCGGTGTGCCAGTAGTACTTCTTGTCGGAGTACTTCTTGCCGGTCAGAACGACCTTCTCGGCATTGATGACGATGACGTTGTCGCCGTCGTCAACGTGGGGGGTGTAGGTGGCCTTGTGCTTGCCACGCAGGCGCATGGCGATGAGGGAGGCGAGGCGACCGACAACGAGCCCTTCGGCATCGATGATGATCCACTTCTTCTCCACCTCTGCAGGCTTCTGAACGAAGGTAGACATGGGTGACACTTTCCGTTTTGGACCCGGCTTGCCGAAGCGCGACGGGCGTTTCTTGTTGCTTTGTTTCGTGCTTCTGAGCGCACAAAATAGAAAGCGGTCCCGAAGGGCCGCAAACTCGGCGTTGTATAAGCTGGCCGTCTTGTGGGGTCAAGAGAGGCGGATTTTGCTGTCATCGGAAAATATTGTTCAAAAACAACGCTTTGTGAGTGTGGTATTATTTTACCGCAAGTCCCTATGCACCACGCGCCGGTTCCGGGCCGTTGTTTTCCATTCTGAAAGCCGTTTCGGGGCGTCTCAACGCGGCGGGATCGAATAGGTGGCCGTCGCCTGGGCAATGGGCTCCTCGCTTCCCGCCTGGAGGAGAAGTGCGTCGATCACCGCGAGCCGCTTGCCGAGCTTCAGGATGCGGCATTCACAGCGGATGAGCTGCGGCTTGGGCAGGCGCAGGAAATTGATGTTGAGGTTCGTCGTGACCGCGAGCGCGACGGGACCGATATGGGCGAGAACCGCCGCATAGGCAGCGACATCCGCAAGCGCGAACATCGCCGGCCCCGACACCGTGCCGCCGGGCCGCAGGTGCCGTTCCGACGGGTCGAAGGTCATGGTCACGCGGCCGGCGGCCACTTCGGTCACATGAAAGACGCGGCCGTCGGTATGAATCTGAGGAAAATCCGTCTCGAGAAAGGCATTGATCTCGTCGGCGGTCATGATCGGCTGCATGCGGGCGGTCTCTATGTGCGGGGTCTTTCAATCGCTGCCGTTTTTATGGCAGGCTTTGACCCGAGTGCAAATGGAAAGGGAGGCCGTGATGGCGGAAGTTGTGTCTTTCAAAAGGGATGGCGAGGGACCGGCAACCGGCCTCGTTCTCTCTTCACGCGCGGGAGGCGTCCTGCGCCTGACGCTCAACAATCCCCCTGCCAATGTGCTTTCGATCGCCATGATGGAGGCGCTTCATGCCGCGCTTTCGCAAGCCGGGGAGGACCCAGGCGTTCGTGTCGTGGTGATGGCCGCATCCGGACAGCTGTTTTCTGCCGGCCACGACCTGAAGGAAATCACCGCTCACCGCGTGGACGCCGATCGAGGCCGCGCCTTCTTCGAAAAAACCATGCGGCTTTGCGCCGATCTGATGCTCATGATCACCCATCTGCCGAAACCGGTGATCGCAGAGATCGACGGGCTGGCGACCGCCGCCGGATGCCAACTGGTTGCGTCGTGTGATCTGGCGATCTGCACCGACACTGCGACCTTCTGTACGCCCGGCGTGAACATCGGCCTTTTCTGCTCGACGCCGATGGTGGCGGTCAGCCGTGCCGCCCATCGCAAGCAGGCGATGGAAATGCTTCTGACGGGAGAGACGATCGACGCCTCGACCGCGAAGGACTTCGGCCTCGTCAACCGCATCGTGCCGAAGCAGTATCTCACTCAGGTGGTCGACAAATATGCCTCCGTCATCGCGTCCAAGTCGCCGCTGACGCTGAAGATCGGCAAGGAGGCATTCTATCGCCAGTTGGAGATGCCGCTGGAAGCCGCCTATGACTATACCGCTCAGGTGATGGTCGAGAACATGCTGGCAAAGGATGCCGCCGAAGGCATCGGGGCCTTTCTCGGCAAGCGCCATCCCGATTGGACGGGCGAGTGAACGAGCGGGGAGGCCCGCTTTTGGGGTCGAAACGCCGGACGCAAAGTTCGGTGGTGCGCTATCTGTTGTCTATAACAATGATTGTGGCGCCACCGATCGCAACCATGAGGCGATACTAATATTGACATGAACAAAAATGGAATTTAAAGAGAACGAAGCGTGTCTTGTGCCGTTCGCCTATAGGGTCAGTTACGAGGATTGACAGCATGTCGCTTGATCGACGCATTTCCCTGATCACGCTCGGCGTTGCCGATGTGGCCGTCAGCACCGCCTTTTACGAGCGGCTGGGTTGGAAGAGGTCGACAGCGTCGCAGGACGCTGTCACCTTTATTCAGCTCAAGGGAACTGTGCTTGCGCTTTTTGGTCGTCAGGCCCTCGCGGAGGACGCAGGCGTCGATGCCGGCAAGCCCGGCTTCTCCGGCGTGACGCTGGCTCACAACGTGTCGAGCCCGACCGGGGTGGATGCGGTGGTGAAATTCGCCGTCTCCTGCGGTGCGACGCTGGTCAAGGCACCGGAAAAGGTCTTCTGGGGTGGCTATTCCGGCTATTTTGCCGATCCGGATGGCCATCTCTGGGAGGTTGCCCACAATCCATTCTTCCCGCTCGATGAGCATGGGCATGTCGTCCTCCCGGACTGACCGTTCCCCGAAGGAGAAGCTGGAAGGATAGCATTTTCACAGTCTCTCTCATCTTCAATTAAGATGCTGCTCATATTCTGGGTTCGGGACAGTGAAAGGACGGGATTTCTGCCAGATCCGGCCAAGCCGGGAGGAGGAGTCCATGCAGCATGTTTCCTATACCGATGCCTATCTCGCTGGCATCCTTGCGTCTGCGCACAACATAGCCGTCGTCGGAGCATCGACGCGGGACAACCGTCCGAGCCATTGGGTCACCGGCTTTCTGCTTGGAAAGGGATATCGCGTGTTTCCCGTCAATCCCGAGCATGCGGGCGAGAATATTCTCGGGCAGACCGTTTACGCCCGTCTTGCCGACATTCCGGAGCCCATCGACCTGGTCGATGTCTTTCGTC
The DNA here is from genome assembly GCF_054551725.1 of Rhizobium sp. CAU 1783. Taxonomy (NCBI): domain Bacteria; kingdom Pseudomonadati; phylum Pseudomonadota; class Alphaproteobacteria; order Hyphomicrobiales; family Rhizobiaceae; genus Rhizobium; species Rhizobium sp. CAU 1783. Next base: position 144,602 of record NZ_JBTOLM010000003.1, read on the forward strand.
GTTCCGATTGCTTCGCAGGCGTCGTGGAAGAAGTCCTGAGGCTGCCTGATTTGCCGCAGGCAATCTGGGGGCAGCTCGGTGTCCGGGATGAAGTCGCCGCGGCTCGTGCCGAAGCCGCCGGTATCAAGGTGGTGATGGATCGTTCTCTCGTGACCGAATACCCGCTCGTCTACGAGATGGCCCACCGGCGAACCCCGGGGCCTCTCAGCGCCGCCTGACACTCAGGCATTTCGCGGATTCAGAAACGGATCCACGGGCGGCGGATCAGGAACCTGCCATCCGGCAGCGGCTGGCAGCTCAGGACAGGGCAGCGCGGGTTGTCGCGCGTCGGAACATACGCGCGCCCGGCATACTGGTGCGGGTCGCACTGGTTGTTGTCGCGCACATAGCGATCATAGAGCGTCATGCCGGAAACCCGTTTCGACGGGTAGCGCAAGATTACCGCGCGCTGGCTGAGTACTGCGGCGCGAGCCGCCTCGCAGGTCATCGAGGGCGAGTTGTAGCGCGAGATTGCCAGGGCCGGGGAGGCGACCAGCAGTGAAACGGCGATCAGTGCAAGCGTCTTCATGGGGTCCTCCTGTTTCGAAACATATCGGATCTGTCTCTGTCTTCCATACAAGATAGGGCATCGTTGCGTCGCTGCTAAGCCTGGTACACCGTTCAAGACGATGCTCGCGCTTGCGGGGCTGCCCTTTCACACCACATAAAGGCGTGGGTGAAGCATTCCGCTTTCCGTATCGCACGCGAACGAGGACATAATGACCATCGACCACGACCGCTACGATGATGCCTATATCGCCAGCCTTCTCGGCAAGGTGCGGACGATTGCGCTTGTCGGGGCCTCGCCCAATCCCGCACGCCCGAGTTTCGGTGTCATGCGGTTCCTGCTGTCGAAGGGGTTTCACGTCATCCCAGTCAATCCCGGGCAGGCGGGTAAGGAGATCCTCGGCCAGAAGACCTACGGAACGCTCGCCGAGGTCCCGGAGCCGGTCGACATGGTCGACGTGTTCCGTGCCTCCGAATTTCTCAAGGCGGTGGTCGCGGAAACGGTGGCGCTTTCGCCGCGGCCGAAGGTGATCTGGGGGCAGCTCTCCGTGCGTGACGATGAAGCCGCGCGCGAGGCCGAGGCCGCGGGTATCGCCGTCGTCATGGACCGCTGCCCGGCGATCGAAATGCCGCGCCTCGGCCTTTAGCCTATTCAGCCGGCCAGGAAGTCCGGGCTTGCCCGCAATGCGTTGAGGTCCTGAGAATTCGCGCAGTATTGCGCGAAGTTCGCCGCCGCGTTGCCGTTGGCAAGATCCCGCCTGCATTCGCCCTTCGAAGCGCAATGCGCACAGTTGATCTGCATGTCGCGGAACTGGGCGCGCAGTCGCATTTCGACTTCCGCGGGGTCAATGTTGAGCGCCCGCATCATCTCAAGCATCTCGTCAGCGGCGTGTGGGCCGGCCTTCGCCAGTTCTATCAGCTGGTCGGGTGAGATGCCGCAGTCATGGGCGATGCTCTGGATGGTAAAATCGTCCAGCGAGGCGATCATGTCCGCCTCCGCGCTGTTTTCCCATCCCTTGGCGAACCAGCCGATGACGCGCGACAGAACGGTGCGAGTCGGATCGTTGACGACAGTGTTCATGGACAGCCTCCGGTTTGTAACGTGAGGATGCGGACGAGGCGCGCCGGTTGCATTGATTTCGATCAACAAATCTCACGACGACGTGTCGCCGCAGGCGAAAATTTCCGGGCTGACAATGGCCCGGCAGTCGCTATGATCGCGCCGACAAAAAACAAGTGGAGGCGAGAAATGTCCAAGAATAACCCGGGTTTCGCAACGCTGGCAGTTCATGCCGGAGCCCAGCCCGATCCCGCGACCGGCGCGCGCGTGACGCCGATCTACCAGACCACGGCCTATGTCTTCAACGATGCCGACCATGCGGCGGCCCTGTTCGGTCTGAAGCAATTCGGAAACATCTACACCCGCATCATGAACCCGACTCAAGCCGTGCTTGAGGAGCGCGTTGCGGCCCTTGAGGGCGGCACGGCGGCGCTTGCGGTCGCATCCGGCCATGCCGCGCAGATGCTGATCTTCCACACGTTGATGCAGCCCGGCGACAATTTCGTCGCCGCCAAGAAGCTCTACGGCGGCTCCATCAATCAGTTCGGTCACGCCTTCAAGAACTTCGGCTGGCAGGTGCGCTGGGCCGATCCAGCCGACACGGCGAGCTTCGCCTCGCAGATCGACGAGCGGACGAGGGCGATCTACATCGAAAGCCTTGCTAATCCGGGCGGAACCTTCGTCGACATCGCGGCGATTGCCGAGGTGGCGAAGGCGCATGGCCTGCCGCTGATCGTCGACAACACGATGGCCAGCCCCTACCTGCTGCGGCCGCTCGAACACGGTGCGGACATCGTCGTGCATTCCGCGACGAAATTCCTCGGCGGCCACGGCAATTCGATGGGCGGGGTGATCGTTGACGGCGGTACCTTCGACTGGTCGGCATCCGGCAAGTTCCCGATGCTCTCCGAACCCCGGCCGGAATATTCCGGCGTGGTGCTGCATCAGGCTTTCGGCAACTTCGCCTTCGCGATCGCCTGCCGCGTGCTGGGCCTGCGCGACCTCGGTCCGGCAATCGCCCCGATGAACGCCTTCCTGATCCTCACCGGCATCGAGACGCTGCCGCTTCGCATGCAGCGCCATTGCGACAACGCGCTCAAGGTGGCCACCTGGTTGAAACAGCATCCGAAAGTCGCCTGGGTCAATTATGCGGGCCTCGACAGCGACCCGAACCATGCCCTGCAGAAGCGCTATTCTCCGAAGGGCGCGGGCGCCGTCTTCACCTTCGGCGTGAAGGGGGGGTATGCGGCCGGCAAGGCGCTGGTGGAGGGTCTTCAGCTCTTCTCGCATCTCGCCAATATCGGTGACACACGTTCGCTCGTCATCCATCCGGCCTCGACGACGCATGCCCAGCTCACCGAGGCGCAGCAGATTGCGGCCGGTGCCGGTCCGGATGTCGTCCGTCTGTCGGTCGGGATTGAGGACGCAGACGACATCATCGGCGACCTCGAGCAATCGCTGTCGAAGGTCTGACATGGAGAAGCCGCGGCCAGAACCGCGGCGAGGGGGTCAAATGTCCAATGTTCTGAAATTCGACCCCTCCACGGTTCTGCCGGAGGAGGGGGAGCCGGTTGCGGACCGCCTGATTTCCGGCAGTCCGCGTTTCACCACCTGGAACTTCGAGGAGGCGCCGGGTGGTGTCTATGCCGGCATCTGGCAGTCGACGCCCGGCAAGTGGCGGATATCCTACGACGAGTGGGAATATTTCCACATGCTCGAGGGCCATTCGATCGTTACCGAGGATGGCGGCGAGCCTATCCATCTTCGGGCCGGCGATCGTCTGGTCCTCAGACCCGGCTTCAAGGGAACCTGGGAAGTCGTTGAAACGACTCGCAAGGATTACGTCATCCGGCTCTGACACCAGCATTCCGGCGCGCGCATCTTCCGCGCGCGCCGTCTGGCTCCATGCCCGAGCCCCTGCGCAAATGCGGAGCGACAGGCTCTACCAGACTTTCGGCAACACGTTTCCTCCCATGGGCTGTGAAAGCGAAGCCGATCCGAAGCCGTGGATGTAGGTACGGGCTGTCTCTGCCGTGCCTTGAGATCCGTCAATCCTTGTTGCCGAGGAGAAATGCCTCGGCAAAGTCCTTCGAGGCGATGAAGGAGAGGGTGCGCCGCAACTCCTCTGAGCGCTCCTTGCCGAAGGCGGCGTCGAATCGTGCCTGGGCAATTTTCCAGCGTTCCGTCATCTCCCGCTGCCGCGCCTTGCCCGCGGCGGTGAGGCGTACCCTTTTTGCCCGGCGGTCCTTTTCGTCCGGCACCAGCTCGACCAGTCCGTCGCGAACAAGCGGCTTCAGGGTGTGGCCGAGTGCCGAGAGATCCATCACCATCGCGTCGGCGAGAACCTTCTGCGTCGGGTCGCCCGCGTGGCCGATCTGGGACAGCAGGGAGAACTGGGTGCCGCGCAGCCCGCTATCGCCCAGCACTTCATCGTAGAGCTGTCCGAGTTGCCGCGCCGCGCGTCGCACCGCGCTGCTGCTGCAATGCTGCCAGATGCCGTCATCCTCAATGTTGCTCATGGTGTCCTCTTCGATCGCAACGCCATCCCAACTCGTCTCAACTAGCCCAAATCTGCGGCTCTGCGTGAAAAAAATCGGCAGGGGGGCTTGCAAGCCGAAAGGCATGGCACAAATATAGTGGCATATGCCAGTAAATGCCAACCTAAGGAAAAAGCCTATGTCCACCACCCTTGGAACTGCCCTTGTCACCGGTGCCTCGTCCGGCATCGGCGCCACCTATGCCGACCGACTCGCCCGCCGGGGTCATGACCTTGTTCTGGTCGCCCGCGACACGGACAGGCTGGCCCTTCTCGCTGCCCGCCTGAGTGAAGCCTATGGTGTAAAGGCTGACGTCCTGGCGGCCGATCTTACGCAGCGTCCCGAGGTGTTGAAGGTCGCCGAACGCCTTCGCGCTGACCCGGCGATTTCTCTTCTCGTCAATAATGCCGGCATCGGGCCGAAGGGACCGCTCAAACACGAGAATGACCTCGACTATCTCGATCGCATGGTCGAATTGAATGTGCTGGCCGCGAACAGGCTCGCGACGATTGCCGCCCAGGCGTTCATTGCACGTGGCACGGGGGCGATCATCAATACGGCATCGGTCGTGGCACTTGCGCCGCAGTTCTTCAACGGCACCTACACCGCCAGCAAGGCCTTCGTCCTGGCGCTTACCGAGTCGCTCGCACAGGAACTGCAGGGCACGGGTGTCCGCCTGCAGGCCGTCCTCCCCGGATTGACCCGCACGGAAATCTTCGATCGGGTCGGCAGTTCCTTCGATCACATCGATCCGGCCAAGGTCATGGAGGTTGGTGATCTCGTCGATGCGGCACTTGCCGGCTTCGATCGCGGCGAGCTTGTCACGATCCCGTCGCTCGAGGATCATGGCCTCTACGAAGCCTACGTGTCCGCCCGCAACGCCATGGGGCCTTATCTGACTCTCAGCCGTCCTGCGTCGCGTTATGCCTCGGCCTCGAAAGCGAAAGTCGACGCCTGACGCTGGTGCCTCCCGGTGTTGCTTTCTTCATGGTGCGGGTATATACCCGCACCATGAAGAAACATGTCTGCCACTGTCTCGCGCTCAGAAAGGCATCCCGGAAGGTGACGGCGATCTACGATGCCGCCCTCGAGCCTTTCGGCATTTCGGTCAACCAGTTCAGCGAGTTGCGCCGAATTCGCGCCATGCAGCCGGTTTCGTTGAGCGATCTGGCCATCGCGCTCGACCTTGATCGGTCGACGGTGGGGCGCAACACACGTGTGCTGGAGCGGATGGGTTACGTTGAAACGGTCGAGACCGATGACCGACGTGAAAGTGCTTTCAGTCTGACCCCTGCCGCGCTTTCGGTGCTTGCCGAGGCAACGCCTGCCTGGGATGCGGTTCAGGCCCGCTTCGAACAGAGGTTCGATCCCGTGGTGCTTGACCAACTGTTGGAAAGCCTCGAGACGCTTTAACGATTCAGTTCGTCTCTCTTTTTGATTTGAAGCGGGTATCTACCCGCAAGTTAGAAGGCACTTGCTCATGATCTCGACAAGACTGGCGGTATTTCTCGCCGCACGGGGTGTCCACTATGGTTGGGTGGTGGTGGCGGTGACCTTCCTGACGATGCTGGCGACGGCCGGGGCCATGGGCTCCGCGGGCGTCCTGATCGGCCCGCTCGGAAAGGAGTTTGGCTGGACGACCGAGGAAATCTCGACCGCGATGGCGATCCGGCTCGCATTGTTCGGCCTTCTGGGGCCGTTTGCCGCTGCACTCCTGAACTATTTCGGTATCCGCAGCGTCGTGGCTGTCGCCGTCGGCCTGATCAGCGGTGGCATATTCCTCTCCTTCTTCATGACCGAGCTCTGGCACCTTATCGCCCTTTGGGGGATCGTGGTCGGCATCGGTACCGGAATGACTGCTCTCGTGCTCGGGGCGACCGTCGCCACGCGCTGGTTCGTCGCCCGCCGCGGCTTGGTCGTCGGCCTGATGACGGTCAGCAATGCTACCGGCCAGTTGATCTTCCTGCCGCTGCTGGCCAGCCTGACCGAGCACTTCGGCTGGCGTTTCGCCTTGTCGGTGACGGTCGGCGTGCTGGCGTTTGCCCTTGTCGGCATGCTGCTCTTCATGCGCAACTACCCGGCCGATCTCGGGCTTGCCCCCTATGGCGGCAGGGAGATCCAGCCCGCCCCGCAGCGCACGACCGGCTTTGCCGCCATGCTGGCGGCACCGCTGTTGGTCTTGAAGGACGCGGTCGGCAAGCCGGTCTTCTGGATTCTGTTCTTCACCTTCTTCGTCTGCGGCCTGAGCACCAACGGGCTAATCCAGACCCACTGGATCTCGCTCTGCGGCGATTTCGGCATCGTGCCCGTGGCCGCTGCCGGAATGCTGGCCATGATCGGCATCTTCGACTTCATCGGCACCCTCGGCGCCGGCTGGCTCTCAGACCGCTATGACAACCGTTGGCTCCTGTTCTGGTTCTACGGCCTGCGCGGGCTGTCGCTGATCTTCCTCTCAGTGTCCGGTTTCGACTACGTCACCTTGTCCGTGTTCGCCGTCTTCTATGGTCTGGACTGGGTCGCGACGGTCCCGCCAACGGTCAGGCTGACGGTCGACAATTTTGGGCGCGACAGGGCCAACATCGTCTTTGGCTGGGTGTTCGCGGCCCACCAGCTGGGAGCCGCGACGGCAACCTTCGGGGCGGGATTCATCCGCACCGACTTCGAGACCTTCCTGCCGGCCGTCTATATTGCTGGTTTTATGTGCCTGCTGGCCGCCGGCTCGGTACTCCTGGTTCGTCGTGGGGCAGGGGGCACGCCTGCGGCGCAGCCCGCCTGATCCGTCCCGTCACCAGGTAAGGTCGAGCCGCTCAAGCCCGTGGAAATGATAGACGTCCTTGACCTTGGGCTGCGCAGCGATCCTCAAGCCGGGCAGTCGCCTGAACAAGAGCGGCAGCACGATGTTGAGTTCCAGCCTCGCCAGCGGTGCGCCGATGCAGAAGTGGATCCCGGCGCCGAAGGAGAGGTTGGGCGCTTCGTTGCGCTCCGGTCGGAAGGTGAGGGGATCCTGGAACTTGGCCGGGTCGAGATTGGCAGCCGCAAGAATCATGCTGACCTTGTCGCCGCGCTCGAAGCGGACCCCGTCGATTTCCGCAGGCTCCAGGCAATAGCGCTGGAAGATATGGACCGGGGCGCAGATGCGCAGCGTTTCTTCGACCGTTCGCTCCGTTGCCGCCTCGTCGCGGAACATCTCGGATGTCGAAAGTCCGCTCTCCAGGATGATCCGGACGGAGTTACCGATCTGGTGCACGGTTGCCTCATGACCGGCATTGAGCAGCACGATCGTGGTCGAGATCAGCTCGTCCTCGGTCAGGAACTGTCCCTTGTGCTCGGTGTGGATCATGTGCGTCAGCAGATCGTCACGCGGATTGGCGCGCCGCTCGGCGATCATGCCCCGAACATAGTCCGCGAATTCTCTGGCCGAGCGGTCGGCGGCGTCCTCGTCGGCCCGGCTGCGCTTGAACATGTACATCCCGACATAGTCGTGGGACCATTTGAGCAGCTGCGGACCCATTTCTTCCGGAATACCGATCATCCGGGCAATCATCGTGACGGGGATTATGTCGGCGAAGGTGGACAGCAATTCGGTGCGGCCGTCCTTCTCGAAGCCGTCGATCAGCCGGTTCGCCAGCTCCTCGATCTCCGGCTTCATCTTCTCGACGTGTCGCGACACGAAGGCGCGGTTCACCAGCGTCCGGAGGCGGGTATGCTCCGGCGGTTCCAGCTCAAGCAGCGAGTTGGCCTCCGCGGCATCGAAATGGCGGGTATGGGCGGCCGGCTCCGGCATGCCGAGTTCTTCGCGCGTTGCGATATGCAGGATCTGGCGGCCGAAGCGCCGGTCGCGCAGCAGGCCGTTGACGTGGTCGTAGCCGGTGAAGAACCACTGCTTCTGCTGCTCCCAGTAGAAGGTGGGGCACTCGGCATGCAGCGCGGCATAGACCCTGTTCGGGTCGGAATAGAAGGACGGATCGCGGCCGTCGAGGCTGACGCGGCGCGAAGCGCGGTCGATGGTGAGGAAGGGGAGTGTGCTCATAGCCTGTCTCTATCGAATTCCGTGGCCGCCGGAAAGGGCGATCAGGGCTTCGACAGGCCGGTCTGCAGTGTTGCCTTCGTTGCCAGTTTGCGAAGTGCGGCGACCTGGCGGTCCGTCTGCTCGTCGAGGCCCTCCGGCCCCTGGGCAGGAACGGTGAGCACCTTTTCGCCGACGAGCACGGCACTTCGGTTGCGCCCGCGCGCCTTCGCCTTGTAGAGCGCCCGGTCGGCGCCGCTCATCAGCTTGTCTAGATCCGCTTCGCTGGCGGCTGCGGTGGCGATACCGATGCTGACGGTGACGTCGATCGTGAGCTCGCTGGCAGCGATCTTCGCCGCGGCAAGCGCCATGCGGATGGCTTCGGCCATGAGTGCCGCCTCCCGCATGTCCGCGATCCGCGCCACCAGCATAAATTCTTCGCCGCCGGTGCGGCCGAAGATGGCGGCCTTCGGCGTGAGCTTGCGGCAGATTTCAGCAAACGTCACGAGGACCGCGTCGCCGGCCTGGTGCCCGTGCGTATCGTTGATGCGCTTGAAATGATCGAGGTCGAACAGCAGCAGCGCCACGTCCGGGGCGGCACCGGGTGCGGGGGCGGCAGCCCGTTCAAAGGCTTCGGTGAGCCCGCGACGGTTGAGGGCGCCCGTCAGCGGATCCGTTCGGATGAGGTGCTGCAGCCGCTCTTCGGAGCGGTCCATGACAATCTTGGCACCGATCAGGATGGCGGACAGGAAGCCGAACAGGTTGATGAGCGCCACCATTGTGGCGAACGGAGCGCCCTGGATCGTGGATGGCAGCGCCATGGCGCTCGACACTGCGGCGAACAGGTCGGTGGTCGCCTGTACGGTCCAGATTCCGGTCAGCAGCCGGCGATAGCGTTTCCTGGCGATCTCGAACTGCGCGGCCACCACGGCGAGCAGCATGTGGCCGCAGGCGGCGCCAACATTGTAGAGGGCGATCCGGTAGGCGATATCGTCGCGGATGGCCGGTACCAGCACGCCGGCGATCCAAAGCAGCATCGGGATCGACGCCCAGCCGGCAAGCGGTTGCCTGGCAAGGTGCAGAAGCCCGCCGATCCAGAAGAAGAAGGCGAGCAGGGCAACCGCGTTGGCAACCTCTATCGATACGAGGTCCGGGATCGCGCCGCGGAACCCGACCAGGGCGATTCCCGTGCCCTGGCACAGGAATCCGAGCGCCCACAGGGCGATATGACGCTGGGTCCGGTCGTGGACCCAGACGGCTGCCAGCAGCACGGCCAGCGTCGCGGCTTCCATCGCCCACAGGAGCAATGCGGTCTTTATGTCGAGCACGATTGAGGCCTTGCCTGTGTTCCTTTGGAATTGTCGCAAGATGCGACAGTCCCTTTAACGAGAGATTACCGAATTGTGGCCATTCGCAGGCTCGCGCAAGCTTGGGGGTATTTATTAGCAATTGGTTTACCAAGTGCTTTGCAATAGCTGTGTCTGCGGTGTCCGCCGGCATGGTGATGAAAGAAGGGAGCGTTTATGCGTCTTCCTGAGTACCCGGGGCATTAAGGATAACCGAGCCGCATGTCTTGAATGTCAGGGTGCGGACACTCTATGTAGGGATTGACAGGTTTTTGTTTGATTCCCGCCGCGCATCGAGTGTTTGGGGATGAGGTTGATAAAGGACGGACATGAGAAATCCAGTTGATACCGCCATGGCACTGGTGCCGATGGTCGTGGAGCAGACGAACCGCGGCGAGCGCTCCTATGACATCTTTTCCCGCCTCCTGAAGGAGCGCATCATCTTCCTGACCGGTCCGGTCGAAGACACCATGGCTTCGCTGGTCTGCGCCCAGCTTCTCTTCCTCGAAGCGGAAAACCCGAAGAAAGAGATTGCCCTCTACATCAATTCGCCGGGTGGTGTGGTCACCGCCGGCATGGCGATCTATGATACGATGCAATTCATTCGTCCGGCCGTTTCGACGCTCTGCGTCGGCCAGGCTGCATCGATGGGTTCGCTGCTACTGGCCGCCGGTGAAAAGGGCATGCGCTTTGCCACCCCGAACGCCCGCATCATGGTTCACCAGCCGTCCGGCGGTTTCCAGGGCCAGGCATCGGACATCGAGCGCCACGCACGCGACATCATCAAGATGAAGCGTCGCCTGAACGAAGTTTATGTAAAGCACACCGGCCGCACGCTCGAAGAGGTGGAACAGACCCTCGATCGCGACCATTTCATGGAAGCCGGTGAAGCGAAGGACTGGGGTCTGATCGACAAGATCCTGACCTCGCGCGTAGAGATGGAAGGCGCGCCTGCGGCCTGAGTTTGATCCCTGCGACCACAGTCGGTTCCGACGTCTGAACCGCTTGTGATTATCGTAGGGGTTTAATCTGGTGGGGAAAGCGCTATTAGTACTATTAAGGCTATGTTGTGCTTTTATGACGTAGCCTGACGATTTGAAGGGGTTTTCGTTGCCGCCGATCCTGAAACTGGATTGAATGGATCGGCAAGTACCTCCAAATCGGGTGAGGTTCCGGCCGCGCGTTGCGGCCGGCGCCGGGCGGTGAGAGTGACCGTCCTCCGTTAGTCGGAGGTGCGGCGTGCTGGAAGGATAAAGACATGAGCAAGGTCAGCGGTAGCAACGGCGGTGACTCGAAGAATACCCTTTATTGTTCCTTCTGCGGCAAGAGCCAGCACGAGGTCCGCAAGCTGATTGCCGGACCGACGGTGTTCATCTGCGATGAATGCGTCGAATTGTGCATGGACATCATCCGCGAGGAGAACAAGAGCTCGATGGTGAAGTCCCGAGACGGCGTTCCCACGCCCCAGGACATCATCAAGATCCTCGACGAATACGTGATCGGCCAGAAGCAGGCCAAGAAGATCCTCTCGGTCGCGGTCCACAACCACTATAAGCGCCTGTCGCATGCCTCCAAAGGCGGCGACGTCGAGCTTGCTAAGTCGAACATCCTGCTCGTCGGCCCCACCGGCTGCGGCAAGACCTACCTGGCCCAGACGCTCGCACGCATCATCGACGTGCCCTTCACCATGGCGGATGCGACGACGCTCACCGAAGCCGGCTATGTCGGCGAGGACGTCGAGAACATCATCCTGAAGCTGCTCCAGGCTGCCGATTACAACGTCGAGCGCGCCCAGCGCGGCATCGTCTACATCGATGAAGTCGACAAGATCAGCCGCAAGTCTGACAACCCGTCCATCACCCGCGACGTGTCGGGCGAGGGCGTCCAGCAGGCTCTGCTCAAGATCATGGAAGGTACCGTCGCTTCGGTTCCGCCCCAAGGTGGCCGTAAGCATCCGCAGCAGGAATTCCTGCAGGTCGATACGACGAACATCCTGTTCATCTGCGGCGGCGCCTTCGCCGGCCTCGACAAGATCATCTCCGCCCGTGGCGAGAAGACCTCGATCGGTTTTGGCGCAAGCGTTGCTGCTCCGGATGACCGCCGCGTCGGCGCCGTCCTGCGGGACCTCGAGCCGGAAGATCTGGTGAAGTTCGGCCTCATTCCGGAATTCATCGGCCGTCTGCCCGTCCTGGCGACGCTCGAGGACCTCGACGAGGATGCGCTGATCCAGATCCTGTCGGAACCGAAGAACGCCCTCGTCAAGCAGTACCAGCGCCTGTTCGAGATGGAGGATGTCGAACTGACATTCCACGAGGACGCGCTTCGCGAGATCGCCCGCAAGGCGATCGTCCGCAAGACCGGCGCCCGCGGCCTGCGTTCGATCATGGAGAAGATCCTGCTCGACACCATGTTCGAACTGCCGGAGCTCGAAGGCGTTCGCGAGGTTGTCATCTCCGAGGACGTCGCCCGCGAATCTTCGCGTCCGCTCTACATCTATGCCGATCGCCAGGAAGAGAAGGCCAACGCCTCCGCCTGATCCGGTTGATCGATTGATCTGAAAAGCCCGCCTTTGGCGGGCTTTTTTCGTCTTGGGTGGATAAATGATCGGGAAGAACAGTGATTTTGCCGTTCTCCAGTTTTCGAGGGGGACGGCTTAGTCTACAAAGGGATAGGTGCTTCGCTGCAGACTGTCGTTCGCCCTCGGGCAGGGCAGGTTCGTATCGGGTTCGTCGCGCAAGCCCGCGTGTAGCTTTGAGTAGCCGACTGTAGCGTGGCTGTCATATTTGCCGGCGGCCGCTGTTTCGACAGGCTTGAATTCATTGTCGCGCAACTCCACTTGTTGGAGGAGCAAGAGATGTGCCAGTTGCCTCAGGGGACTGGCACCAGGTCCCGGTCCCTGCCGGGACGTCGGAAAGGAACTGAAATGTCGAAAACGTCTGCAGCAAATGAAGGGAATATCTACCCGGTATTGCCTCTGCGCGACATAGTGGTGTTTCCACACATGATCGTGCCTCTGTTCGTCGGGCGAGAGAAATCCATACGCGCTCTCGAAGAGGTGATGGGTTCCGACAAGCAGATCATGCTGGCAACCCAGATCAATGCCGGAGACGATGATCCGTCGCCGGACGCCATCTACGAAGTCGGCACCGTCGCCAACGTCCTTCAGCTGCTGAAGCTTCCGGACGGCACGGTGAAAGTCCTCATCGAGGGCCGCGCCCGTGCGAAGATCGGAGCCTATACGAGCCGCGAAGAGTTCTACGAAGCCACCGCCCAGATCCTGGCCGAGCCGGCGGAAGATCCGGTCGAGATCGAGGCGCTGTCGCGCTCGGTGGTCTCGGAGTTCGAGAACTATGTCAAGCTGAACAAGAAGATCTCCCCCGAGGTCGTCGGTGCCGCGAGCCAGATCGAGGATTACTCGAAGCTTGCCGACACGGTCGCATCGCACCTCTCCATCAAGATCACCGAGAAGCAGGAAATGCTGGAGACGGTGAGCGTGAAGACGCGCCTGGAAAAGGCGCTCGGCTTCATGGAGGGGGAAATCTCGGTTCTCCAGGTGGAAAAGCGCATCCGCTCGCGTGTCAAGCGCCAGATGGAAAAGACCCAGCGCGAATACTACCTCAACGAACAGATGAAGGCGATCCAGAAGGAGCTCGGCGACGGCGAAGACGGCCGCGACGAGATGGCCGAACTGGAAGAACGCATCGCCAAGACCAAGCTGTCCAAGGAAGCCAAGGAAAAGGCCGACGCGGAACTGAAGAAGCTTCGCCACATGAGCCCCATGTCGGCCGAGGCAACGGTTGTCCGCAACTACCTCGACTGGCTGCTTGGCCTGCCCTGGGGCAAGAAGTCGAAGGTCAAGGTCGACCTCAATGCGGCGGAAAAGATCCTCGACGAGGATCATTTCGGTCTCGACAAGGTCAAGGAGCGCATCGTCGAGTATCTCGCCGTTCAGGCGCGCGCCACGAAGCTCAAGGGCCCGATCCTTTGCCTCGTCGGCCCTCCGGGCGTCGGCAAGACCTCGCTCGCCAAGTCGATCGCCAAGGCGACCGGACGCGAATACATCCGTATGGCGCTGGGCGGCGTGCGTGACGAAGCCGAGATCCGCGGTCACCGCCGTACCTATATCGGTTCCATGCCCGGCAAGGTCATCCAGTCGATGAAGAAAGCGAAGAAGTCCAACCCGCTCTTCCTTCTCGACGAGATCGACAAGCTGGGCCAGGACTATCGCGGCGATCCGTCGTCGGCGCTTCTCGAGGTGCTGGATCCGGAACAGAACTCGACCTTCATGGACCACTACCTGGAAGTTGAGTACGACCTGTCGAACGTGATGTTCATCACCACGGCGAACACGCTCAACATCCCGGGCCCGCTGATGGACCGCATGGAGATCATCCGGATCGCCGGCTACACCGAGGACGAGAAGCTGGAAATCGCCAAGCGGCACCTGCTGCCCAAGGCGATCAGGGAACACGCCCTGCGGCCCGAGGAGTTCTCGGTTGCCGACAGCGCGATCGTCGCCATCATCCAGCAGTATACCCGCGAAGCCGGTGTGCGCAGCTTCGAGCGTGAGCTGATGAAGCTCGCCCGCAAGGCCGTCACCGAGATCATCAAGGGCAAGGTCAAGTCGATCGCGGTCACCGCCGAGAACATCCACGACTATCTCGGCGTCCCGCGTTACCGTCACGGCGAAGCCGAGGGCGAGGACCAGGTCGGCATCGTCACGGGTCTCGCCTGGACCGAGGTCGGCGGCGAACTGCTGACGATCGAAGGCGTGATGATGCCGGGCAAGGGCCGGATGACCGTCACGGGCAACCTGAAGGATGTTATGAAGGAGTCGATTTCGGCTGCCGCGTCCTATGTCCGCTCGCGGGCCGTGGACTTCGGCATCGAGCCGCCGCGCTTCGACAAGTCCGACATTCACGTGCACGTTCCGGAAGGGGCAACCCCGAAGGACGGTCCGTCGGCCGGCGTTGCCATGGCAACCGCCATCGTCTCGATCATGACCGGCATCCCGGTCAACAAGGACGTGGCAATGACGGGCGAAATCACGCTGCGTGGCCGCGTCTTGCCGATCGGCGGTCTCAAGGAGAAGCTGCTCGCGGCTCTTCGCGGCGGCATCAAGAAGGTTCTGATCCCGGAAGAGAATGCCAAGGATCTGGCGGACATTCCGGACAACGTGAAGAACAGTCTTGAGATCGTTCCCGTCTCCCGCATGGGTGAGGTCATCCGCCACGCTCTCGTGCGCGTACCTGAACCGATTGAATGGGACGGAACGGTTGAAACTCCGGCTATCGGCACCGTCGAAGGTGCGGAGGAAACCGGGTCGGCGATCGCCCATTGAGGCCTTTTTGCCTCACTCTTGCCAAATTGGCACATTGACGACAAAAAGGCTGGCAAAAAAGCCAGCCTTTTTTGTGCAAAGAGCCGGAAAAGGCTTGTTTTCCGGGCGATTGCGGTGCTTTTCAGTTGCCTAGGGCAGATGCTTACGTATTCTCCGCCCGACTTATCCATTGAGTCGTTTCATACCAATCAGAAAGGGTGGAAACATGAACAAGAACGAACTCGTATCCGCGGTTGCCGAAAAGGCCGGCCTCACCAAGGCCGATGCAGCTTCCGCCGTTGACGCCGTTTTCGAAACGGTTCAGGCCGAGCTGAAGAACGGCGGCGACGTTCGCCTCGCTGGCTTTGGTGCTTTCACGGTTGCTCGCCGCGAAGCTTCCAAGGGCCGTAACCCGTCGACCGGCGCAGAAGTCGACATCCCGGCTCGCAACGTTCCGAAGTTCACGGCCGGCAAGGGCCTGAAGGACGCTGTAAACAGCTGATCGGTCTAGCCCGTATGCTCCTCTAAGGGGAGGGACCGGGCGCACCGAATGTTAAAGCCCGGCTTCGTGCCGGGCTTTTTTCGTGCGTCGGCTTGCCTCGTTCGGAAGCTTGCCGTATCGAAAATCCGCCGGTTCGTCCGGCATTCGTTCTCAGGGCGGGGTGAAAGTCCCCACCGGCGGTAGGGGAGATCTCTCCCGAGCCCGCGAGCGCCTTTCGTCAACGCGCCGGAAGGGTCAGCAGATCCGGTCGAAATCCGGAGCCGACGGTCATAGTCCGGATGAAAGAGAATGAGGCAGGTGATCGCAGTGCCGTGTGATCGTGCGTCATGCGCGATACGTGGTTGCGATCGATGACGGTTGCCGGTTGCACGACCGGCACCGTCCGCGAAGCGGTTCGCTCCGGCGGATCCGTGACACGCTTCCTCATGCGTCCTGATTTGTGTTGGTCCTTTTGAAGGAATGAAGACATGAATCAGAGCTCCTTGTCGCTCTCCCGCTCCCGCGCTTTTGCCGGGGCCTCGTATATGGTTCTGGCCGGCATCGCCTTTGCGTTGCTCAACGTCGCCACCCAGTGGCTTGCCATGACCCTGTCCTTTCCGCCGGCCGCAACCGCGTTCTGGCAATATGCCTTCGCCCTCGTGCTTTCCGCGCCGCTGCTCTTCAGGCTGGGGTGGAAATCGATGCGCACGCGTTTTGCCGGGCGTCATCTGCTGCGCGTCGTCCTCGCGGCCCTCGGCGTCCAGACCTGGGTCGCAGGCCTCGCGTCGGTGCCGATCTGGCAGGCGATCGCGCTCGTGATGACCTCTCCCTTCTTCATCATCATCGGGGCGCGCCTGTTTCTCGGCGAGACGGTCGGCCGTGCCCGCTGGGCAGCGACTTTCACCGGATTTGCCGGCGCCATGATTATCCTGCAGCCTTGGGCCGATAGTTTCTCGCCGGCCGCCCTGCTGCCGGTGCTGTCCGCGTTGCTCTGGGGCGGTTCGTCGCTTCTGATGAAGAACCTGACGGCCTTCGAACCGCCGGAAACCATCACCGTCTGGCTTCTGGTGCTGCTGACGCCGATCAATGCCGGCCTTGCCCTGGCGTCCGGCTTTGTTGTTCCGTCCGGGCTTGCGCTCGCGCTGTTGCTGGCCGCCGGTCTCCTGACCGTGGTCGGTCAGTATCTGCTGACACTCGCCTACAATGCGGCTGATGCCGCCTATGTCCAACCCTTCGATGACCTGAAACTCCCGCTCAATGTGCTCGCCGGCTGGCTGGTTTTCGGTTATGCGCCGGCCGGCTATCTCTGGCTCGGCGCCCTGCTGATCCTCGGGGCATCGCTTTTCCTGATGACGGCCGAACTGCGCAGGGAGCGACAGGTCCGGTAATCAAAGGAGGGCACCGACAATCCCTTCCGTTGTCATCCGCCTGTCATCGGCATGACGCAAAAGCCTCCTGTTCCTTATCGAATGGAAACAGGAGGTTTTCCCATGACCTATGGCTTTACGCGCGCGGCCCTGACCGCCGCCCTTCTCGCCTCCGTCGCCGCACCGGCCGGCGCCGAGCAGGTTTTCAACCGCATCTCGTCCTTCCCCGTTGCCGCGAACCTGCCGGCCGACAAGGACAAGCTCTCGACCACGTCCGCAGAGATCGTCACGGCAAGTGAAGACGGCAATACGCTGGTCTATTCCGACAGCCCGCTCGGCGCGATCGGCTTCGTCGACATCTCCGACGCCAAGGCACCGAAGGCCGGTGGCGCGCTGATGATGGACGGCGAACCGACCTCCGTCACCGTCGTCGGCGGCAAGGTTCTGGTTGCCGTCAACACCTCCGAAAGCAAGGCCAAGCCGTCGGGTAAGCTTGCCATCGTCGATCTCGCATCCAAGGCGATCGACGCCACCTGCGATTTGGGCGGCCAGCCTGATTCCGTCGCTGTATCGGCCGACAAGAGCTTTGCCGCGATCGCCATCGAGAACGAACGCGACGAGGATGTCGACGAGGGCAAGATCCCGCAGATGCCGGCCGGCGATCTCGCGATCGTGTCGTTGAAGGACGGCGTCGCCGATTGCGCCTCGGTCAAGCATGTCGACCTGACCGGTATCGCCGAAGTGGCACCCGAAGATCCGGAACCGGAATTCGTCTCGATCAACAGCCTCGGCGAGATCGCCGTCACGTTGCAGGAAAACAACCACATCGCCATCATCGACGGCAAGACCGGCGCGGTGAAGACGCATTTCTCTGCCGGCGCGATCGATCTGGCCGGCATCGACACCAAGTCGGACGGTGCGCTGAAGTTCACCGGCAAGAAGGAAGGCGTCCTGCGTGAGCCCGACGCTCTGAAGTGGCTTGACGACAACCGTTTCGTCGTTGCCAACGAAGGCGACTATGAAGGCGGTTCGCGCAGCTTCACCATCTTCGACAAGACCGGCAAGGTTCTCTTCGAATCCGGCCCGTCGCTCGAGCTCGAGATTGCCCGCATCGGCCATTTCCCCGACAAGCGCGCAAAGTCCAAGGGCGTCGAGCTCGAAGGCCTGGAAGCAGCCACCTTCGGCGACCAGAAATACTTCTTCGTGCTCTCGGAGCGCGCCTCCATTGCCGCCGTCTACAAGGATACCGGAGCGGAGCCCGAACTCGTTCAGCTGCTGCCCTCCGGCGTCTCGCCCGAAGGCGCCGTCGCCATTCCCGGCCGCAACCTCTTGGCGACCGCCAATGAAGTCGATCTCGGCGAAGACGGCGGCCCTCGCTCGCACGTCATGATCTACGAGCGCGGCGAAGGTGAAGCGACCTATCCGATGGTGCGCTCGGAGACCGTCGACGGTGCTCCGATCGGCTGGGGCGCGCTGTCCGGTCTGGTCGGCGACGCCGAGAAGGCAGGCACGCTCTACGCCGTCAACGACAGCTTCTACGCCATGCAGCCGACCATCTTCACGCTCGACGCGACCAGCAAGCCGGCCGCCATCACCGCTGCCCTGCCGGTCACCCGCGCCGGCCAGCCGGCACAGAAGCTCGACATCGAAGGCATCACGCTCGACGGCAAGGGCGGCTACTGGCTCGCCTCCGAAGGTGATCCTGCCAAGCTCGTCGGCCACGGCATCTACAATGTCGACGCCAAGGGTGAGATCAAGGCGGAGATCGGCTTCCCCGTCGAACTCCTCGCCGGCCAGACCCGCTTCGGCCTGGAAGGCATCACCTCCGTCGGCGAAGGCGACGACCTTACGCTCTGGATGGCCGTCCAGCGCGAATGGGCCGATGACGAAAAGGGCACCGTGAAGCTGCTCTCCTACAAGCCGAAGTCGAAGGAATGGGGTGCTGTGCGCTATCCGCTCGACAAGGCCGAGGAAGGCTGGGTCGGGCTCTCTGAAATCACCGCCCATGGCGACCACGTCTACATCGTCGAACGTGACAACCAGGTCGGCAATGCCGCCAAGATCAAGAAGCTCTACCGTGTGGCGATCGCCGATCTGAAGCCGGCAGCCCTCGGCGGTGAACTGCCGCTCGTCAAGAAGGAAGAAGCCCACGACTTCCTGCCAGACCTGAAGGCCGCCACGAACGGCTACGTCGTCGACAAGCTCGAAGGTTTCGCCTTCGACGCGGAAGGCAAGGCCTTTGCCGTCACCGACAACGACGGCGTTGACGACTCTTCCGGCGAGACCCTGTTCTTCCCGGTCGACCTCAAGGGCACCAACTGATCAAGATCGTCCTCCCAAGACGATTGGAGGCCGGGTGAGCGATCACCCGGCCTCCTCTGTTTTTTTGAGGCCCACACGGCAGCCGTTACCAGCGCTGGTGCACGTGCGGGGCGATGAGGCGGTCGTAGACGGATCGCGCGGCGGCCATCACATCGGCCGGAAGGGCGGGCAGGTCGGATGCTGCCGCGTTGGCGTTGGCCTGGGCGGCATTGCGCGCGCCGGGAATGACGACCGTGACGGCATCGTGCATCAGGATCCAGCGCAATGCGAAGGCGGCCATTGTCGCGTCGGCCGGGACCAACTCCCGCGCTGCCTCGACGGCCTCCAGGCCCGTTTCCAGCGGCACCCCCGCGAAGGTCTCGCCGACATCGAAGGCCTCGCCATGACGATTGAAGTTTCGGTGATCTTCGGCTGCAAACTGTGTGGCTGCAGTGATCTTGCCAGACAACAGGCCGCTGGCCAGCGGCACGCGGGCGATGATCGCGACATTGCGCCGCTTGGCCTCCGCAAAGAACAATCCAGCCGGCCGCTGGCGAAACATGTTGAAGATGATCTGCACGCTGACAACGCCGGGATACTCGATCGCCTTCAACGCCTCCTCCACCCTTTCGACGCTGACACCATAGTTGGCGATCTTTCCGGCGCGGCGGATCTCCTCGAGCCCCTCGAATACCTCCGGCCGATAATAGACCTCCGTCGGCGGGCAGTGCAGTTGCACGAGGTCAAGACGCTCGACATCGAGGTTCATGAGCGAGCGGTCGACGAAGGCTTCAATATTGGTTCGGGTATAGCCGTCGGCGACATGGGGGCTGAGCCGTCGGCCGGCCTTGGTGGCGACCATAGGCCGCTTGCCGCCGCGGGCTTTCAGCACATCGGCGATGATGCGTTCGGAACGGCCGTCGCCATAGACGTCGGCCGTGTCGATGAAGGTCACGCCGGCATCGAGCGCAGCGTTGAGTGCGGCACGGCCGTCGGCCTCGGACACTTCGCCCCAGGAGCCGCCGATCTGCCAGGCGCCGAAGCCGATGTCGCCGACGGTGAATTCAGTTCTTCCGAAAGAGTGCTGTCGCATCACCAATCTCTCCTCGTTTGTGGCGTTCTGCATCGTTGCCGTTAGCAAGCACTGTCCCTCCGGACAAGGTCAAGCCCCGCAGCCGATTGCCGGTTGCGCCATGGTCTTCACGGGTGTCGCCGCAAATTCACCGTGAAACGGGATTAGGGAAAAAGGCTGCGCCCGTTGCCCGCACTCCCGGATGAAGATGTGAGACTGCTGTCTGCCGCGTTGAAGATCTTGCGTTTCGTCTCGCTGCTGGCGCTCGGGCTCGCAGTGTGGAACGCCGCGGCTGTTGTGCATCGCACCGGCCTGATGCTGGGGATCATCGATCCGGTCTCGCTTGCCGAATACCGGCTCTATGCCGCTTCAAGCGCCTCCTTTGTCTCGGAGATCGAAAGGGCCATCGCCGATGGCGACCATGACATGGCCGTCGCGCTCTACGATCTTGCCCTGCGCCACGGGCACGCGTTGCCTGCGGATCTGCGGGAGCGGGCCGAGGGTACATGGATCGGCCGTGCCTTGGTGACGGGCAGTGGCGTGGCGAAAGGCTTCGTCTTCGGCTCGCTGGACAGCGGCGCCGAAATTGCCGGTTCCGTGACGAGCGACTTGATCGGCGTCGGAGATGTGCGCGATTTCTCCATGCAGGGGCTGAGCTATCTCAAGGGGGAAGGCTATGATCCGGTTCTGCTCGGTCTCTCGGCCGTCGGCGTCGGCCTCACCGTCTCCACGTTTGGCACTGCCGGCGCATCGGCCCTCCCGGATACCGGACTGTCGGTCTTGAAGAATGCCTACCGTGCCGGGCGTATTTCCCGTCCGCTGCGGACCTATCTGGCGAAGAGTGCATCAGGCTTGGTCAATACGCGCATCCTCAAGGCCGAGCTCGCCGCAGCGGTTGATGACGGTGCCTTCGGTCTGTCGCGGCTGAAGACGGTTGCCGCTCGCTCGGTCGACGCCAAGCTTGCGGCCTCGCTCGCGGATGATGCGGCCGTCCTCGGCACGATCCACGCCAGGGGCGGCATGCGCAGCGCCCTTGCGGCCCTTTCGATTGCCGACGGGCCGAAGGACCTGCGCAAGCTCCAACGGGTGGCAACCCATTTCGGGGATGGCACATTTGCCGTGATGAAATTCCTGGGGCGAGGGATGCTCGAGGTCGGCACCGCCCTCTATGCAATCGCGAGCGCCATAGCGGGTGCGCTGTTGGCCGCACTGCTTTTCGTTGGGCGTCTGGTGATTCGGATTACCGTCCGCCTGTTCTTGCGGTCGGCGCGGCACGATCCGTCCCGTCGGCCCGTCTTGCGTGCCGCCCTGCGAATCATTTGACACGTGGCTTTCGGGGAGTGCTCGGCTAGCGAATGTTCAAATTGCCGGGCAACAGGACGTTTCGGCAAGATCCGCTCTGCTCCTTTTGCCGTAGATGCTTAAGACGCGCCCGCTCAAAGGGCGGCGGGAGCAGATATCGCATGACCATTTTTGCCCCCGAGACCCGGCAGACGACGCCTGTCTTCTTCTTCTATGCCCTACCGGCGCTGCCGCTCGCCGCGATCGCGCTGCCGCTTTATATCATCGTCCCGAGCTTCTATGCGGCAAGCTTTGCGCTGCCGCTCCAGGCCATCGGCGTGGTGCTCCTGGCCATCCGCCTGATCGATGCCGTGACCGATCCCGTCTTCGGCTGGCTGGCCGACCGCGTGTCTTCGCCGATCGGGCGCAGGCGCGGCTTTTTCCTCGCCTCGCTGCCCTTGACGGCGCTTGCGGCCTTCATGCTGTTCTGGCCCCCGGCCGATGCGGGCCTTGCGCATCTGGCGATCTGGGGAGTGGCGCTTTCAATCGGTACCACCTGGACGATCCTGCCCTATACCGCCTGGGGCGCCGAACTGTCCGGGGAGTATCACGAGCGCGTGCGGGTCTCCGCCTGGCGGGAGGGCGCGACCCTGGTCGGCTCGCTTCTGGCGATCTCGCTGCCCTTTGCCGGCGGGCTTGAGCGTGCCGACGGTTTACACGGCCTCGCATGGATCGCCATTCTCATCGTAACGCTTCTGCCGCTGACCGGCATGCTGGCCGCCTGGCGGGTACCGGAACCCGTAGATCGGTCGGTGCGTCGCCTGACTTTGCGCGAAACCCTCTCGCATCTGACAGCGAATCGACCCTTCCTGCGGTTGGGCGCCGCTTTCCTGCTCAACAGCTTCGCCAATGCGGTCCCCGCGTCGCTGTTCATCTATTTCGTCACTGAGCGGCTTGCCGCACCCGGTTACGAAGGGCCGCTGCTGTTTGCCTATTTTCTGGCCGCGATCCTCGGTGTGCCGGTCGCGGTATGGGCATCCTCCCGCTGGGGCAAGCATCGCGCCTGGTCGGTCTCGATGGCGCTCGCCTGCTTCGTCTTTTCCGGTGCCGGCTTTCTCGGGGAAGGGGACGTCGGTCTCTTCGCAACGATATGCGTTGTCACCGGCGTGCTCCTCGGATTCGATCTCGCACTTCCGCCGGCGATCCAGGCTGACGTCATCGACCACGACACGGTCCGTTCCGGCGAGCAGCGATCCGGGCTCTATTTCGCGGCCTGGAGTTTCATCACCAAGCTGTCGCTGGCGCTCTCGGCCGGGGTAGTTTTTCCGATTCTGGGCTTTGCCGGCTTTTCGACGACGGCCGGCCAGGTGCAAGATGCCGTAGCCCTCGACACGCTCGGTATCCTCTATGCGTGGCTGCCGATTCTGCCGAAACTCGCGGCAATCGCACTGATGTGGCGCTTTTCGCTGGATCACGCCGAACAGCAAAGGCTGCGAGGCGAGCTTGCACGATGAGCAAAGCGAAGCGTCATGACTGTAAAGGAGAAAAATGGTGGGCGATGAGAGACTCGAACTCCCGACATCCTCGGTGTAAACGAGGCGCTCTACCAACTGAGCTAATCGCCCTTCCGCTAGCCGGGTCGAGCCCGCTGCGTCGGTGGCCGTGATCTATGCGGATCGGGAAAAATCCGCAAGAGTGTTTGTGAAGATTTTTTGATTTTTTTGCTGCCCGCTGTTCGTGCTCATGCGCGAAGTCCAGTCTTTTCGGGCTTTTTCAAATGTCCCTCCGATTTGCTTTTCCACCGCCTGTCGAGGAAGAGGTGGGCCGCGACGAACAAATTTCGATCCGTCACGGAATTGTCTTCGAACGTGCTTGACACCAATAAACGAACCCCGTAGTTAGCCGCTCATCGAACGGCCCAGTGCCGCTCGGGGAGGGGCTTCGGCTCCTGAATGAGAAATGTGCGGGTGTAGCTCAGTCGGTTAGAGTGCCGGCCTGTCACGCCGGAGGTCGCGGGTTCGAGCCCCGTCACTCGCGCCATTCTCGAACAAACGGCCCGGTCGGGCATTTGCCGCAAGGCGAATCGATCGGGTAGGGTCATTCGAAGTGATCCATCTATGCGCGGGTGTAGCTCAGTCGGTTAGAGTGCCGGCCTGTCACGCCGGAGGTCGCGGGTTCGAGCCCCGTCACTCGCGCCATTTCCTTTCCCAGAATTTGGTGTTTTGTTGCGCCGCAAGGTTATAATTAACCGAATTGGCGAGACACGGTTTTTACCGGCTGGTAAAGTCCTGGCGGTATCGGGTGAAAAGCCCTCGGTCGGTCTTGCGCAAGCGGGCGGGCTGCGCTAACCACGGCTCGTTGCAACACTCTTTTCGGCTTGTTGGCCTTGTGCCCGAAATGCCGCCCGGCATTCGATACAAGCAGGGATGGACATGATGACTGAACTGCTCAGTTCCTACGTTCCGATCGCTATCTTCATCGGTATTGCCCTTGTTATCGGCCTGGCGCTGCTGATTGCGCCGTTTGCCGTCGCCTTCAAGGCGCCCGACTCGGAAAAGCTCTCGGCTTACGAATGCGGCTTCAATGCTTTCGACGATGCGCGCATGAAATTCGACATCCGCTTCTACCTGGTGTCGATCCTCTTCATCATCTTCGACCTCGAAGTGGCGTTCCTTTTCCCCTGGGCGGTTTCGTTCGGTGAACTCGGCTGGTTCGGTTTCTGGTCCATGATGGTGTTCCTCGGTGTGCTGACCGTCGGCTTTATCTACGAATGGAAGAAGGGGGCGCTCGAATGGGAGTGATCCAGTCCAACACGACGCTCGTTGCGCCGCAGGCCAAGGGCATCATCGATCCGAACACCGGCAAGCCGGTCGGCGCCGATGACGCCTTCTTTGGCGAGATCAACAACGAGCTCGCCGACAAGGGCTTTCTGGTCACGTCGACCGACGAGCTTATCAATTGGGCCCGCACCGGCTCGCTGATGTGGATGACCTTCGGTCTCGCCTGCTGCGCCGTCGAGATGATGCAGCTGTCCATGCCGCGCTACGACGTCGAGCGTTTCGGTTTCGCGCCGCGCGCCTCGCCGCGCCAGTCGGACGTGATGATCGTCGCCGGCACGCTGACCAACAAGATGGCCCCCGCGCTCCGCAAGGTCTACGACCAGATGCCGGAGCCGCGTTACGTCATCTCGATGGGCTCCTGTGCCAATGGCGGCGGCTACTATCACTATTCCTACTCGGTGGTTCGCGGCTGTGACCGCGTCGTGCCGGTCGACATCTACGTGCCGGGCTGTCCGCCCACGGCAGAGGCGCTGCTCTACGGCGTGCTTCTGCTGCAGAAGAAGATCCGCCGCACCGGCACCATCGAGCGGTAAGGCGAAGGGACGAGACAAATGAGTGAAGCCCTGAACGAGCTTGCATCCTACCTCTCCGAGGTTCGCGGTGCGCTCATCGCCTCCTCGGAGATGCGCTACGGCGAGCTGAACCTGACGGTGAAGGCGGAGAACCTGATCGCGCTGTTGACCTTCCTGCGCGACGACGTGCAGTGCGGGTTCGTCAATCTGATCGACATCTGCGGCGTTGACTATCCGAAGCGGGCCGACCGCTTCGACGTGGTCTATCACTTGCAGTCGCCCCGGCAGAACCTGCGCGTCCGCATCAAGGTCGCGACCGCCGAGGACAAGCCGGTCCCGTCGGCCTGTCCCGTCTTCCCGGGCGCCGACTGGTTCGAGCGCGAGACCTGGGACATGTACGGCATCCTGTTCACCGATCATCCGGACCTGCGCCGCATCCTCACCGACTACGGTTTCGAGGGGCACCCGCTGCGCAAGGACTTCCCGACGACCGGTTTCGTCGAGGTTCGTTACGACGACAATGCCAAGCGCGTTGTCTACGAGCCGGTCGAACTCAAGCAGGAGTTCCGGAATTTCGACTTCCTCTCGCCCTGGGAAGGCACTGACTACGTGCTGCCCGGCGACGAGAAGGCAGCCAAGTAAGGCGGAAGGTTTGTTGCCATGACTGAACATAACGTCCGCAATTTCAACATCAACTTCGGCCCGCAGCATCCCGCGGCGCACGGTGTTCTGCGTCTCGTTCTCGAGCTCGACGGTGAAATCGTCGAGCGCGTCGATCCGCATATCGGCCTGCTGCACCGCGGTACCGAGAAGCTGATCGAGACCAAGACCTACCTGCAGGCGCTTCCTTACTTCGACCGGCTCGACTACGTCGCGCCGATGAACCAGGAACACGCCTACTCGCTGGCGGTCGAAAAGCTGCTCGGCGTCGAGATCCCGATCCGCGGCCAGCTTATCCGCGTTCTCTATTCGGAGATCGGCCGTATCCTGTCGCATCTTCTGAACGTCACGACGCAGGCTATGGACGTCGGCGCGCTCACTCCGCCGCTCTGGGGCTTCGAAGAGCGCGAAAAGCTGATGGTGTTCTACGAGCGCGCCTGTGGCGCCCGCATGCACTCGGCCTATTTCCGTCCGGGCGGCGTTCACCAGGATCTGCCGCACGAGCTGGTCGAGGACATCGGCAAGTGGTGCGATCCCTTCCTGAAGACACTCGACGACATCGACGACCTTCTCACCGGCAACCGCATCTTCAAGCAGCGCAACGTCGATATCGGCGTCGTGTCGCTGGATGATGCCTGGGCCTGGGGCTTCTCGGGTGTGATGGTACGCGGTTCGGGCGCTGCCTGGGATCTGCGTCGCTCGCAACCCTACGAGTGCTACTCCGACCTCGACTTCGACATCATGGTCGGCAAGAACGGCGACTGCTACGATCGCTACCTGATCCGCATGTTCGAAATGCGCCAGTCGGTGAAGATCATGAAGCAGTGCGTCAACCGCCTGCTCGGCGATGCCAAGGTCGGCCCGGTTTCGTCGCTCGACGGCAAGATCGTGCCGCCGAAGCGTGGCGAGATGAAGCGGTCGATGGAAGCGCTCATTCATCACTTCAAGCTCTACACCGAGGGCTATCACGTGCCGGAAGGCGAGGTTTATGCCGCCGTGGAAGCCCCGAAGGGCGAGTTCGGCGTCTATCTCGTGTCGGACGGCACCAACAAGCCCTACCGCTGCAAGATCCGCGCTCCGGGTTATGCCCACCTGCAGGCGATGGACTTCATCTGCCGCGGCCACCAGCTGGCCGACGTTTCGGCGATCCTCGGTTCGCTCGACATCGTCTTCGGTGAGGTTGACCGCTGATGATCCGCACGCTGCTGACGATTGCCGCCATGCTTTTCGCCGCCAACGTGCAGGCGCAGAGCACAGCGCTGTCGTCGAGCGGCAACAGCAGCTCCTCCGTTTCGATGGCGAAGCTCATCCAGCAGGGCTACGAGATCAAGACAGCCGTCTCCAACGGCTCCAAGCTCATCGTGTTCATGCAGAAAGACAATTCGGCCTATGCCTGCGAATTCGCCTCGCTGACGAATTCGCGGTGTGGATCCATAAACTGAGACAAGGCGTGAGGAAGAATGTCCGTTCGTCGACTAGCCGAAGATCAATTCCAGCCGGCAGGCTTCTCGTTCAACGAGCAGAACGCCGTTTGGGCTGAGGCAACCATTGCCAAGTATCCTGAGGGTCGCCAGCAGTCGGCGGTCATTCCGCTTCTCATGCGGGCACAGGAACAGGACGGCTGGGTGACGCGAGCGGCGATCGAATTCGTCGCCGAAAAGCTCTCCATGCCGTATATCCGCGTGCTGGAAGTGGCGACCTTCTACACCCAGTTCCAGCTGAAGCCGGTCGGCACGCGCGCCCATGTGCAGGTTTGCGGCACCACGCCTTGCATGCTGCGCGGCGCCGAAGACCTGATCAAGGTCTGCAAGTCGAAGATCCATGCCGAGCCCTTCGAACTCAATGCCGACGGCACGCTGTCGTGGGAAGAGGTCGAGTGTCAGGGCGCCTGCGTCAACGCACCGATGGTCATGATCTTCAAGGATAGCTACGAAGACCTGACGCCGACGCAGCTCGAACACATCATCGACCGCTTCGAAGCCGGCCGCGGCGCCGACATCACGCCCGGTCCGCAGGTCGACCGCGTCTATTCCGCGCCTGCCGGTGGACTGACCTCGCTGACCGAGGCCGACGCCAAGCCGGCTGCAAAGGCCAAGGCTGCTCCCGCCGAGGCGGTATCCGTGCCGCCGGCCAATGCGGCCAAGCCGGTGACTGCTGCGGAAGAGACCAATGCTGCGCTCAAGACCCCGGCCGACGGCAAGTCCGCGACCCCGGGTGGCGAGGCGGTCAAGCCGGCTCGCAAGAGCGCCAAGCCTGCAAGCGACGAAGTCAAGGCCGTGGTTTCCGAAACGGCAGCCGCAGATGCCGCCGGCAAGGCGCCGAAGGCCGCTGCCGCTGCCCAGCCGTCGCTCGACGACAAGAACCGTCCGGCAGCCGTTGAGAAGCCGGCAACGCCGGATGACCTCAAGATGATCTCCGGCGTCGGTCCTAAGATCGAGGGCATCCTGAACGGTCTCGGTATCTACACTTTCGCCCAGGTCGCCGGCTGGAAGAAGGCCGAACGCGAATGGGTGGACGGCTATCTGAAGTTCGCTGGCCGCATCGAGCGCGACGACTGGGTCAAGCAGGCCAAGGCCCTCGCCAAGGGCGGCGAGGCCGAATACATCAAGGTCTTCGGCAAGAAGCCGCGGTAAGAGGTTAGGATATGTTGAAGGATCAGGATCGCATCTTTACCAATATCTACGGCCTCAAGGACAAGTCCCTGAAGGGCGCGATGGCTCGCGGCCACTGGGACGGCACCAAGCAGTTGCTTGAAAAGGGCCGTGACTGGATCATCAACGAGGTCAAGGCCTCGGGCCTGCGCGGCCGTGGCGGCGCTGGCTTCCCGACCGGCCTCAAGTGGTCCTTCATGCCGAAGGAGAGCGATGGCCGGCCGCATTACCTCGTGGTCAATGCCGACGAGTCCGAGCCCGGCACCTGCAAGGACCGTGACATCATGCGTCACGATCCGCACACGCTGATCGAAGGCTGCGTGATCGCCTCCTTCGCCATGGCTGCCCATCATGCGTTCATCTACGTGCGCGGCGAATTCATGCGCGAGCGTGAGGCGCTGCAGGCGGCGATCGACGAATGCTATGAGTATGGCCTGCTCGGCAAGAACAACAAGCTGGGCTACGACATCGACATCGTCGTGCATCACGGCGCCGGCGCCTATATCTGCGGCGAAGAGACAGCACTTCTCGAAAGCCTGGAAGGCAAGAAGGGCCAGCCGCGCCTGAAGCCTCCGTTCCCAGCCAACATGGGTCTCTACGGCTGCCCGACCACGGTCAACAACGTGGAATCGATCGCGGTCACCCCGACCATCCTGCGCCGTGGCGCCGGCTGGTATTCTAGCTTCGGCCGCCCGAACAATGCGGGCACCAAGCTCTATTCGATCTCCGGCCACGTCAACAAGCCGTGCACCGTCGAGGAGTCGATGTCGATCCCGTTCCACGAACTGATCGAAAAGCACTGTGGCGGCATCCGGGGCGGCTGGGACAACCTGCTCGCAGTTATTCCGGGCGGCTCTTCGGTGCCTTGCGTTCCGGGCGCCCAGATGAAGGACGCGATCATGGACTATGACGGCCTGCGCGAGCTGGGCTCCGGCCTCGGCACCGCCGCCGTCATCGTCATGGACAAGTCGACCGACATCGTGAAGGCGATCTGGCGCCTCTCGGCCTTCTACAAGCACGAGAGCTGCGGCCAGTGCACGCCGTGCCGTGAAGGCACCGGCTGGATGATGCGGGTGATGGAGCGCATGGTGAAGGGCAATGCCCAGAAGCGCGAGATCGACATGTTGTTCCAGGTCACCAAGCAGGTCGAAGGCCACACCATCTGCGCGCTCGGCGACGCGGCTGCCTGGCCGATCCAGGGCCTGATCAAGCATTTCCGCCCGGAAATGGAGGCCCGCATCGACCAGTATACCCGCAATGCCATGGCGCATGGCGTGGTACTGGAAGCGGCCGAGTAAGGAGCGGGCGGTATGGCCAAGGCGTCGGACAAGACGGGGGGAGGGCAGCCGGCAGAGCCGGTCGATCTGTCTCATGTCGCCGACGTTTTGAAGGACATGCCCAACGTGCCGCTGCATCCGCTGATGGCCCATCCGGCCGCGGCATTTGCCGCGGCAACGGCGATCGGCTTCGGAATGGCGACGCACATGACGAACGTCATCCTCGGATCCCTGCAAGGGGCGATCGAGGCGAGCGGAAATCTGGCACGCAGGCTCGAGGAAGAGCAGGCTGCCGCGGCTGGAAACGGATCGACGAGTGCGCCGGCGGAGCTTGAGACGTCGGTGCCGGTAGCGGACGAAAAGCCGCGTAAGGCAACGGCACCGCGGAAGGTGGCGCCAAAGGCTGTGAAGGCAGCGCCGGTGGTGGCGAAGCCCGCGACCGAAAAGACGAAGAAGGCCGCAGCGAAAGCTGATGCGCCTGCAAAGACGGCGCCGGTGAAGGAAGCCAAGGTCGGAAAGCCGGCTCGTGCGACGGGAAAGGCCGACGATCTGAAGAAGATCGAAGGCATCGGCCCGAAGCTCGAACAGGTGCTGAACGGCAGGGGCATTCGGCGCTTCGCCGATTTGGCCGCTCTCGATGACACGGCGCTTGCCGCGCTCGACGAGGCGATCGGGCTTGGCGGTCGGGCGATCCGGGATGACTGGGCCGGTCAGGCGCGGGCACTGGCGAGCGCAAGGAAAGAGAGGCCGCGTCGTCCTTCCGGACGACGCGGCCGATGGAAATGACGAATGTCCAGCTTCGCGGGGCGCGGGGTACGGGCGAGGGAATAATCGGTGGGGACGTGCCAATCGCAGGATTGGGCGGTTCCGCCTGCCGGGGCGAAATCTCCGGTGCAATGCGCAGTATGCGTGAGGCAGGAAGGCGAATATGGCAAAGCTGAAAGTCGACGGTAAAGAGATCGAAGTCCCGGATCATTTCACGCTGTTGCAGGCGTGCGAGGAAGCCGGCGCCGAAGTCCCGCGCTTTTGTTTCCATGAACGGCTGTCGGTCGCCGGCAATTGCCGTATGTGCCTCGTCGAGGTGAAGGGTGGCCCGCCGAAGCCGGCCGCATCCTGCGCCATGGGCGTTCGCGACATTCGCGGCGGACCGAACGGCGAACTGCCGGAAGTCTTCACCAACACGCCGATGGTCAAGAAGGCCCGCGAAGGCGTAATGGAATTCCTGCTGATCAACCATCCGCTCGATTGCCCGATCTGCGACCAGGGTGGCGAATGCGACCTGCAGGACCAGGCCATGGCCTTCGGTATCGACAGTTCGCGCTACACCGAGAACAAGCGCGCCGTCGAGGACAAGTATATCGGCCCGCTGGTCAAGACGGTCATGAACCGCTGCATTCACTGCACGCGCTGCGTCCGCTTCACCACCGAAGTCGCCGGCATTGCCGAACTCGGCCTGATCGGCCGCGGCGAGGATGCCGAGATCACCACCTATCTCGAGCAGGCCATGACCTCCGAGCTTCAGGGCAACGTTGTCGACCTCTGCCCGGTCGGTGCGCTGACCTCGAAGCCGTTTGCCTTCACGGCCCGTCCGTGGGAACTCAACAAGACCGAATCGATCGACGTCATGGACGCCCTTGGTTCGGCGATCCGTGTCGATACCCGTGGCCGCGAAGTCATGCGCGTGATGCCGCGCGTCAACGAGCAGATCAACGAAGAGTGGATCTCTGACAAGAGCCGTTTCATCTGGGACGGCCTGAAGACCCAGCGCCTCGACCGTCCTTACGTCCGTCGCGACGGTCGCCTGCAGCCCGCCACCTGGGCCGAGGCTTTCGGCGCGATCAAGAACGCCGTTTCGGCGACCTCGGGTGCCAAGATCGGCGCGATCGCCGGCGACCTTGCCTCCGTCGAGGAAATGTATGCGCTGAAGTCGCTGCTGACCTCCCTCGGATCGGCCAATCTCGACTGTCGCCAGGATGGGGCGGCACTTGATCCGTCGTTCGGTCGCGCAAGCTACCTCTTCAACGCCACCATCGAAGGCATCGAAGCCGCCGATGCGATCCTCATCGTCGGCGCCAACCCGCGCTACGAGGCCGCCGTTCTCAACGCCCGCATCCGCAAGCGCTGGCGCCGTGGCGGCCTGCCGATCGGCGTGATCGGCGAGGGCGGCGAGCTTCGCTATCCTTACGAATATCTCGGCGCCGGCACCGAAACGCTGGCTGAATTGGTTTCCGGCAAGAACGGCTTCGTCGAGAAGCTGAATGCCGCCAAGAACCCGCTGATCATCATCGGCCAGGGCGCCCTGATCGGCGCTGACGGTGCGGCCGTGCTGGCGAACGCTGCCAAGCTCGCCAATGCCGTCGGTGCGATTTCCGAAGAGTGGAACGGCTTCTCCGTCCTGCACACCGCCGCGTCGCGCGTCGGCGGGCTCGATCTCGGCTTCGTCCCGGGCGAGGGCGGTGTCGCAGCAGCCGAAATGCTGACCGCCATGGACGTTCTCTTCCTGCTCGGCGCAGACGAACTCGACTTCGCCGGCAAGTCCGCGAAGTTCACAGTCTACATCGGCAGCCACGGCGACAACGGCGCACACCATGCCGACGTCATCCTGCCGGCTGCGACCTACACCGAGAAGTCGGGCACCTGGGTCAACACCGAAGGCCGCGTCCAGATGGGCAACCGCGCAGGCTTCGCACCGGGCGACGCCCGCGAAGACTGGGCGATCATCCGCGCGCTCTCCGACGTGCTCGGCAAGAAGCTGCCCTTCGATTCGCTGGGCGCTCTGCGGGCCAAGCTCTACGCCGATCACCCGCATTTCGCGGCGATCGACGAAATCGCTCCGGGCACGGGTGCCGAAATTGCGGCAGTTGCGAAAAAAGCCGGGAAGATGGGCAAATCCGCATTTGCGTCGCCGGTCAAAGACTTCTATTTGACGAACCCGATCGCACGCGCTTCGGCCGTCATGGCCGAGTGCTCGGCATTGGCCCGCAACAATTTCAAGGCTGCGGCAGAGTAAGGGCAGGGGATCATGGATAGTTTCGTTTCCACATATGTTTGGCCGGCGGCCATCATGATCGGCCAGTCGCTTCTGCTTCTGGTCGCCCTGCTGCTGTTCATTGCCTACATCCTTCTGGCCGACCGCAAGATCTGGGCGGCCGTCCAGATGCGCCGCGGCCCGAACGTCGTCGGTCCATGGGGTCTGTTCCAGTCCTTCGCCGACCTTCTGAAGTTCGTGTTCAAGGAGCCGGTGATCCCGGCCGGTGCCAACAAGGGCGTCTTCCTGCTTGCCCCGCTCGTCGCCGTGACGCTGGCGCTCGCCACCTGGGCCGTCGTGCCGCTCGCCGACGGCTGGGTGATCGCCAACATCAATGTCGGCATTCTCTACGTCTTCGCGATCTCCTCGCTCGAAGTCTACGGCATCATCATGGGCGGCTGGGCTTCGAACTCGAAGTATCCCTTCCTCGGTGCGCTCCGTTCGGCGGCGCAGATGGTGTCTTACGAAGTTTCGATCGGTTTCGTCATCGTCACCGTTCTGCTCTGCGTCGGCTCGCTGAACCTCACCGACATCGTCTATGCGCAGAAGGACGGCATCGGCACCATGCTCGGCATGCCGAGCTCGTTCCTCGACTGGCACTGGCTGGCGCTCTTCCCGATGTTCGTGATCTTCTTCATCTCGGCACTCGCGGAAACGAACCGTCCGCCCTTCGACCTGCCGGAAGCTGAATCCGAACTGGTCGCCGGCTTCATGGTCGAGTACGGCTCCACCCCTTACATGATGTTCATGCTCGGCGAATATGCGGCCATCGTCCTGATGTGCTCGCTGACCACCATCCTGTTCCTGGGTGGCTGGCTGCCGCCGGTCGACATCGCGATCCTCAACTGGGTCCCGGGCATCATCTGGTTCGTGCTCAAGGCATCGCTGGTGTTCTTCATGTTCGCCATGGTGAAGGCCTTCGTGCCGCGCTACCGCTATGACCAGCTGATGCGCCTCGGCTGGAAGGTCTTCCTTCCGCTGTCGCTCGCCATGGTCGTCATCGTTGCATTCGTGCTGAAGTTCATGGGTTGGGCATGATCATGGCCACCCGTTTCCTCGGCAAAATTGGAGGTTGAGATGGCTGGTCTTTCCCAGGCTGTCAGTTCCCTGTTCCTGAAAGAGTTCGTCGGCGCCTTTTTCCTGTCGATGCGCTATTTCTTCGCCCCCAAGGCGACGATCAACTATCCGTTCGAAAAAGGCCCGGTCAGCCCGCGCTTCCGTGGCGAGCATGCGCTTCGCCGCTATCCGAACGGCGAAGAGCGTTGCATTGCCTGCAAGCTGTGCGAGGCGATCTGTCCTGCCCAGGCGATCACCATCGAGGCCGGCCCGCGCCGCAACGACGGTACCCGCCGCACGGTTCGCTACGACATCGACATGGTGAAGTGCATCTATTGCGGCTTCTGCCAGGAAGCCTGCCCGGTCGATGCCATCGTGGAAGGCCCGAACTTCGAGTTCGCCACCGAGACCCGCGAAGAGCTCTATTTCGACAAGGCCCGGCTGCTCGACAACGGCGACCGCTGGGAACGTGAAATCGCGCGCAACATCGCGCTGGATGCGCCGTACCGCTGACAAGCGGCGTGACGAGGCCATGGCGAAGGGCAGGACGCTTCTCCGCCGCGGCAGAATTTTAAACGGGGCGTATCGACCGGTGGGGATGCCGGTCGTTCGTCATCGGACAAAGGGCAGGGGCCCTTGTCCGGGGGAAGATGAAAAGGCACCAACATGGGTCTTCAGGCTCTCTTTTTCTATCTCTTCGCCTTTGTCGCGGTAGCGTCGGCGTTCATGGTCATTTCCGCACGGAACCCGGTCCATTCGGTCCTGTTCCTGATCCTTACCTTCGTGAACGCTTCGGGTCTGTTCCTGCTGGTCGGCGCGGAGTTCCTGGCGATGATCCTGCTGGTGGTCTATGTCGGCGCGGTCGCGGTTCTCTTCCTCTTCGTCGTGATGATGCTCGACATAGACTTCACTGAACTGCGCTCGGGCGTGTTGAAGTATGCCCCGATCGGCTCGCTGATCGGCATCGTCGTCGCCGCCGAGCTGATGATCGTCATCGGCGGCAGCGCGCTTTCGCCGGAAGCTGCGAACGCAATCACCATGCCGATCCCGGCGCTGACCGAACGCACCAACACGGCAGCCCTCGGTGACGTGCTTTATACGAATTACGTCTATTTCTTCCAGATCGCCGGCCTGGTGCTTCTGGTGGCGATGATCGGCGCCATCGTGCTGACGCTCCGCCACCGCGAGAACATCAAGCGGCAGGATATTTCGGCCCAGGTCGCCCGCAATCCCGAGACCGCCGTCAAGGTGGTCAAGGTCAAGCCGGGCCAGGGCATCTGAGGCAGCTGAGAGGTCAAGGAACAAGAATATGGAAATCGGTCTTTCCCACTACCTGACGGTCAGCGCGCTTCTCTTCACGCTCGGCGTCTTCGGTATCTTCCTGAACCGCAAGAACGTCATCATCATCCTGATGTCGGTCGAGCTCATCCTGCTCGCCGTCAATGTCAACATGGTGGCCTTCTCGGCCTTCCTTAACGACATGGTCGGCCAGGTCTTCGCCCTTTTCATCCTGACCGTGGCGGCTGCCGAAGCGGCGATCGGTCTGGCAATTCTCGTCGTCTTCTATCGTAATCGCGGCTCGATTGCCGTCGAAGACATCAATGTGATGAAGGGCTGATACGGTTATGCTGCTCTACAAGGCTATCGTCTTTCTTCCCCTGATCGGTTCGATCATCGCAGGCCTGTTCGGCCGCCAGATTGGCGCCAAGGCTTCCGAATACGTCACCACCGGTCTGATGGTCATCGTTGCGGTCCTGTCCTGGATCGTCTTCTTCAACGTGGCACTCGCCCACGGCGAAGGCCATGAAGTCATCAAGGTCTCCGTGCTGCGCTGGATCCAGTCTGGCGGCATCGACGTTGAATGGTCGCTGCGCATCGATACGCTGACCGCCGTCATGCTGGTCGTCGTCAACACGGTTTCGACGCTCGTCCATGTCTACTCGATCGGCTACATGCACCACGATCCGCATCGGCCGCGCTTCTTCTCCTATCTGTCGCTGTTCACCTTCGCCATGCTGATGCTGGTGACGTCCGACAACCTGCTGCAGATGTTCTTCGGCTGGGAAGGCGTGGGCCTGGCGTCCTATCTGCTGATCGGTTTCTGGTTCAAGAAGCCGTCGGCGAGCGCTGCAGCCATGAAGGCCTTCATCGTCAACCGCGTCGGCGACTTCGGCTTCATTCTCGGCATCTCGGGCGTCTTCGTTCTCTTCGGTTCGATCAACTTCGAGACCATCTTCGCCGCTGCGCAGACCTATCTGCCGCACGAGGGTGCCGAAAGCACCGAAGCGGTCATCAACCTCTTCGGCATGAACCTCGACAAGGCCCATGCGATCACCGCCGTCTGCCTGCTGCTCTTCATGGGCGCTATGGGTAAGTCGGCCCAGTTCCTGCTGCACACCTGGCTGCCGGACGCCATGGAAGGCCCGACCCCGGTGTCTGCGCTTATTCATGCCGCAACCATGGTCACCGCCGGCGTCTTCCTCGTCGCCCGCATGTCGCCGCTGTTCGAACTGTCGCCGGACGCGCTGACCGTCGTCACGCTGATTGGCGCGATCACCGCCTTCTTTGCCGCGACCGTCGGTCTCGTGCAGAACGACATCAAACGCGTCATCGCCTATTCGACCTGCTCGCAGCTCGGCTATATGTTCGTGGCGCTCGGGGTAGGGGCTTATGGCGGCGCCGTGTTCCACCTGTTCACGCACGCCTTCTTCAAGGCACTGCTGTTCCTTTGCGCCGGTTCGGTCATTCACGCCGTCGATGGCGAGCAGGACATGCGCTACATGGGCGGCCTGCGTCCGCACATCAAGGTGACCTTCTGGATGATGATCCTCGGCACGCTCGCCATCACGGGCGTTGGTATCCCGGGTACGATGCTCGGCTTCGCCGGCTTCTTCTCCAAGGACGTGATCATCGAGTCCGCCTATGCCTCGCATTCGGCCGTCTCCGGTTTCGCCTTCACGCTTCTGGTTATCGCAGCGCTGTTCACCAGCTTCTATTCGTGGCGTCTGATCTTCATGACCTTCTTCGGCAAGCCCCGCGCTTCCGCCGACGTCATGCACCATGTGCATGAATCGCCGATGGTCATGCTGTTCCCCCTCATCCTCCTCGCGGTCGGTGCGGTCTTTGCCGGCGTCGTTTTCGAAGGCTACTTCTTCGGCCACGAATATGCCGAGTTCTGGAAGGGCGCGCTCTTCACGGCCGAGCACAACGAGATCCTCGAAGAGTTCCACCACGTCCCGCTGTGGGTGAAGTGGAGCCCGTTCGCCGCGATGGTCGCCGGTCTTCTCACTGCCTGGTACATGTACATCAAGTCGCCCTCGACCCCGAAGGTCCTCGCCGAGCAGCATCGCGTTCTCTACCAGTTCCTGCTCAACAAGTGGTACTTCGACGAGCTCTACGACTTCCTGTTCGTGCGCTCCGCCAAGGCCCTCGGCCGCTTCTTCTGGAAGAAGGGTGACATCGGCGTCATCGACGCCTACGGCCCGAACGGCATCGCCGCCGGCGTCGCCGGGCTGACCCAGAAGGTCGTTCGCCTGCAGTCGGGTTACCTCTACCACTATGCCTTTGCGATGCTGATCGGTGTCGCAGCCCTCGTTACCTGGATGATGCTCGGGAGTTCCTTCTGATGACCGATTGGCCCATTCTTTCAACGGTCACCTTCCTGCCGCTGGTCGGCGTGCTGCTGCTGCTCCTGACGCGGCAGGACACGGAACTTGGCCGCCGCAACATCCGCAGCGTGGCGCTGCTGACAACGGTATTCACCTTCGTCGTCTCGCTCTTCGTCTGGATCGGCTTCGACAATTCGAATGCCGGTTTCCAGATGGTCGAGAAGCATGAATGGCTCGGCACCGGGATTGCCTATCACCTCGGCGTCGACGGCATTTCGATGCTGTTCGTCATCCTGACCACGCTTCTCATGCCCTTCTGCATCCTCGCTAGCTGGGTCTCGGTCGAGAAGCGTCTGAAGGAATACATGATTGCGTTCCTGATCCTGGAAACGCTGATGATCGGCGTCTTCGTGTCGCTCGACATCGTTCTCTTCTACGTCTTCTTCGAAGCCGGCCTCATCCCGATGTTCATCATCATCGGCGTCTGGGGCGGCAAGGATCGCGTCTACGCTTCCTACAAGTTCTTCCTCTACACGCTGCTCGGCTCGGTCCTGATGCTGCTCGCCATCATGGCGATGTACTGGAACGCCGGCACGACCGACATCACCCAGCTGCTCGGCCACAAGTTCCCGGCCGAAATGCAGACCTGGCTGTGGCTCGCCTTCTTCGCTTCTTTCGCCGTGAAGATGCCGATGTGGCCGGTGCACACCTGGCTGCCGGACGCGCACGTGCAGGCACCGACCGCCGGCTCGATGATCCTTGCCGGCATCCTGCTGAAGCTCGGCGGCTACGGTCTTCTGCGCTTCTCGGTGCCGATGTTCCCGCTCGCCTCCGACTTCTTCGCGCCGCTGGTCTTCACGCTCTCCGTCATCGCGATCGTCTACACCTCGCTGGTGGCCATGATGCAGGAGGACATGAAGAAGGTCATCGCCTACTCGTCGGTTGCCCACATGGGCTACGTGACCATGGGTACCTTTGCCGCCAATACGCAGGGCGTGCAGGGTGCGATCTTCCAGATGATCAGCCACGGCTTCGTTTCCGCCGCGCTCTTCTTCTGCGTCGGCGTCATCTATGACCGTCTCCACACCCGCGAGATCGCGGCCTATGGCGGTCTGGCCAACAACATGCCGAAATATGCGGTTGCCTTCATGGTCTTCACCATGGCGAACGTCGGCCTTCCGGGCACCTCTGGCTTCATCGGCGAATTCCTGACCCTGATCGGCGTGTTCCGCGCCAACACCTGGGTTGCGCTCTTCGCCGCCACCGGTGTGATCTTCTCGGCCGGCTACTCGCTCTGGCTCTATCGCCGGGTGGTCTTCGGTGCACTCGAGAAGGAAAGCCTGAAAGCGATGCTCGACCTGTCGGGCCGCGAAAAGCTCATCCTTTACCCGCTGATTGCGCTGACCATCTTCTTCGGCGTCTATCCGGCTCCGATCTTCGACGCGACGGCCGCATCGGTCGACCTTCTCGTCAACAACTACGACGCAGCACTGCAGGCAGCGCAATCCGTTGCGCTCACCGCGAACTGACGACAGGATCCTTTGGACATGACCGCTGAAACTCTCCTCGCAAGTCTGCATCTGGTCACGCCGGAACTGATCCTCGCGGTCGGCGCCCTGGCGTTGCTGATGATCGGCGTCTTCGCTGGCGAACGCTCGGCGAGCACCGTGATGGGCCTGGCAGTCGCATTGCTGATCATCTCGGGTGGCTGGCTCCTTGCCTTCCCGGCGGAAGGTACCGCCTTCGGTGGTGCCTATCTCTCCGATGGCTTTGCCCGCTTCATGAAGATCCTGGCGCTGGTCGGCTCGATCACCGCCATGATCATGGCCGTCGGCCATGCCCGCCGCGACCAGCTCGACAAGTTCGAATTCCCGGTCCTGTTGGTTCTCGCCACCCTCGGCATCATGCTGATGATCTCGGCCAACAACCTGATCTCGCTCTACCTGTCGCTGGAACTGCAGTCGCTCGCCCTCTACGTGGTCGCCGCGATCAACCGCGACAGCCTGCGTTCGACGGAAGCGGGCCTCAAGTACTTCGTGCTTGGCGCCCTGTCGTCGGGCATGCTGCTTTACGGCATGTCGCTGGTCTACGGTTTCACCGGCAATATCGGCTTCCAGGAAATCGCTGCCGTGCTGACCGCCGGCAAGCCGGGCCTTGGCCTGATCTTCGGTCTGGTCTTCATCCTCGCGGGCCTCGCCTTCAAGATCTCCGCCGTTCCGTTCCACATGTGGACGCCGGACGTCTATGAAGGTGCGCCGACCCCGGTCACCGCCTTCCTGGCCGCCGCTCCGAAGATCGGTGCCATGGCGATCCTCGTCCGCATCGTCGTCGACGCCTTCATGCCGGTCTTCGCCGAATGGCAGCAGATCATCGTGTTCATCTCGATCGCCTCGATGCTGCTCGGTTCGTTCGCCGCGATCGGCCAGCGCAACATCAAGCGACTGATGGCCTATTCGTCGATTGGTCACATGGGCTACGCGCTCGTCGGCCTTGCCGCCGGCACGGAAACCGGCGTCAGCGGCGTCATCACCTACATGCTGATCTACCTGATCATGACGCTCGGCACCTTCGCCTGCATCATGGCGATGAAGCAGAAGGAAGGCGGCAACGTCGAGAACATCGACGATCTCGCCGGCCTCTCCACCACGAAGCCGTTCATGGCGCTCGTTCTGACCGCGCTGATGTTCTCGCTGGCTGGCATTCCGCCGCTCGCAGGCTTCTTCGGAAAGTACTTCGTCTTCGTTGCCGCCATCGAGGCCAAGCTCTACGCACTTGCCATCATCGGTGTGCTCGCATCGGTCGTCGGCGCCTTCTACTACCTGCGTGTCGTGAAGGTCATGTGGTTCGACGACGCCAAGGGTGAGTTCTCGCGGATTGCCGGCGAGCTTCGTCTGGTCTTTGGCCTCTCCGGTCTGTTCGTCATCGGCTACGTGCTCGTCGGCGGCCCGCTCGGC
Organism: Rhizobium sp. CAU 1783; assembly: GCF_054551725.1. NCBI lineage: Bacteria > Pseudomonadati > Pseudomonadota > Alphaproteobacteria > Hyphomicrobiales > Rhizobiaceae > Rhizobium > Rhizobium sp. CAU 1783. The sequence continues at coordinate 184,505 of NZ_JBTOLM010000003.1, forward strand.
GCCGCAGCCGAGGCCGCCGCCAAGACGCTCTTTAATTGAGCCTCCGCGACGGACATCGCCGCTTGTCGTTCGACGACTTCCGGCACGAAGCACTCGGCGCCGTGGCGTCGACCAACTCGGAATGCCTCGCCCGCGCTCGCGCGGGCGATCGCGGTTTTCTCTGGATCACCGCGGACAGTCAGACGGGCGGTCGCGGCCGCCGTGGCCGCAGCTGGGCCTCCGAGCCCGGCAATCTCTATGCCTCGCTTCTGTTGATCGATCCCGCGCCGATGGAGCGGTTGCCTTCACTGCCGCTCGCGGTCGCGCTGGCGGTCCATTCGGCGGTTCGCGCCGTCTTGCCGCTCGATGCGCCGCCGCTCGAGGTCAAGTGGCCGAACGACATCCTGATCGGTCGCCGGAAGACCTGCGGAATTCTGCTGGAGGGCGAGCGTCTCGCAGACGGTCGCCAGGCCCTGGTGATCGGGATCGGCATCAACATCAAGGTGAAGCCGGAGGAGACCGCCTATCCGGTCACCTCGCTTGCGGACAATGGCGCGGCCGTCTCACCCCAGGAACTCTTCAGCCTCCTCTTCGCCGCGATGGCCGACATTCTTGCGATCTGGGACGAGGGCAGGGGTGTTGCTGAGGTCGCCGACCTCTGGCGCCGGGTCGCCTGTGGCATAGGCGAAAAAATTACGGTGAACCTGCCGGACCGTTCGATTTCCGGTTACTTTTCCGGAATCGATGATAAAGGCATGCTGATACTCGACCGTGGCGAAGACGGCCGCATGGCGATCGCAGCAGGCGACGTCTTCTTCGGGTGAACTGGATCAGGGACAGAATGGCAAACAACGAAGAACTGGTGTTCGTGCCGCTGGGCGGCGTCGGCGAAATCGGCATGAATCTCGCGCTCTACGGCTATGGTGCGCCGTCGAACCGCGAATGGATCATGGTCGATTGCGGCGTGACCTTTCCGGGGCCGGAACTGCCGGGCGTCGATCTCGTGCTTGCCGATATCAGCTTCATCGCCGCGCGCAAGAACAAGCTCAAGGCGATCATCATCACCCATGCGCACGAAGACCACTATGGCGGCCTGAACGACATCTGGCCGGGCCTCAATGTGCCCGTCTACGCATCCGGCTTCACGGCGGGCATGCTTGAGGCCAAACGCGACTACGAAGGCTCGCGCGCCGAGATCCCGATCACGCCGTTCAAGGCCGGCGATCGCATCAATGTCGGCCCGTTCTCCATTGAGGCGGTCGGCGTCAACCATTCGATCCCCGAGCCGATGTCGCTCGTCATCCGCACCCCGCTTGGCAACGTCGTTCACACCGGCGACTGGAAGATCGACCATGATCCCTCGCTGGGACCGTTGACGGACGAGGCCCGGTTCCGCGCGATCGGTGAGGAGGGTGTTCTCGCCGTTCTCTGCGACAGCACGAATGCGATGCGTGATGGCGTGTCTCCCTCCGAGGAGCAAGTTTCTGAAGGACTGCGCAAGATCATCGAGGCGGCCGAGGGCCGCGTTGCGATCACGACGTTTTCGTCGAACGTCGGGCGTATCCGCTCGATCGCCCAGGCAGCCGAGGCCGCCGGCCGCGAGGTCCTGCTGCTCGGCAGTTCGCTGAAGCGCGTCGTTGCCGTCGCCGACGATCTCGGGCTGATGGAAGGCCTGAAGCCTTTCATCGCCGAGGACGAATTTGGCTTCATTCCGCGCGACAAGGTCGTCGTGATCCTGACCGGCAGCCAGGGTGAGCCGCGCGCGGCGCTGGCGAAGATCGCCCGCGACGAGATGCGAAATGTCGCGCTAACCGCCGGCGATACGGTGGTCTTCTCCTCGCGAACCATCCCGGGAAACGAGAAGGCGATCCTCGATATCAAGAACGGTCTCGTCGAGCAGGGCATCCATATCGTCACCGATAGTGAGGCGCTTGTGCACGTCTCGGGCCATCCGCGGCGCAATGAACTGCTGCAGATGTACGAGTGGACCAAGCCGAAGGTTCTGGTGCCCGTCCACGGCGAGGCCGCGCATCTGATCGCCCAGGGGGAACTCGCCTTGCAGGCCGGCATCGAGACCGTGCCGCGCGTGCGCAACGGCGACATGCTGCGTCTGGCCCCGGGGCCGGCCGAAGTCATCGATCAGGTCCCGCACGGCCGCGTCTACAAGGACGGCAAGCTGGTCGGCGACCTCGACGAGATGGGCATCGCGAACCGCCGGAAGCTGTCTTATGTCGGCCATGTCGCGGTCAACGTCTTGCTCGACAGTCGCTACGAATTTGCCGGTGATCCCGAGCTCGTGCCGTTCGGCTTGCCTGAGTTCGACGACGAGGGCGAAAGCATGGAGGATACGCTCTATGACGCCGTCCTGGGGGCAGTGGAGAGCATTCCGCGTGCGCGCCGCAAGGATCTGGAGATGCTGCGCGAAAGCATCCGGCGCGCCGTTCGCGGCACTGCAAACGATGCCTGGGGCAAGAAGCCCGTGGTCACCGTCTTCGTGACCAAAGTCTGAGTGACGGGGGCGCGGAAGCTGGTATAGCTTCGGCGCCGTTTCGTCATCGAGGAGTAAGTTCATGCTTGGACGCGTCAATCACGTCGCCATCGCCGTTCCGGATCTGTCGGCCGCAACCGCCTCTTACCGCGACACACTCGGCGCCAGCGTGTCGGCTGCACAGGCCCTTCCGGAACACGGCGTGACCGTGGTTTTCGTTGAACTGCCGAACACCAAGATCGAGCTCCTGGAGCCGCTCGGCGCCGATTCCCCGATCGCTGCATTCCTGGCCAAGAACCCCGGCGGCGGCATGCACCATATCTGCTACGAGGTCGAGGATATCCTTGCCGCGCGCGACCAGCTTGCAAGCGGCGGCGCCCGTGTGCTCGGCGGCGGTGAGCCGAAGATCGGCGCCCATGGAAAGCCGGTGCTCTTCCTTCACCCCAAGGACTTCTACGGCACCCTCATCGAGCTCGAGCAGGTCTGAGGCCTCACGTAGAATTGCACTCCGGCCGATCCCGACCTATAAGTCGGCCGTTCCCGGTGCCAGGTGGCGCCGGTCAGCCAGCGAGGCCCGCACGCGATGCCCATTCTGTCCGCCTTTGCCATCTATTTCGTCATCTGGTGGATCACGCTTTTCGCCGTCCTGCCGATTGGCATGAAGACCCAGGCTGAAGCGAATGACGTGGTGCCGGGCAGTGTCGAAAGTGCGCCGGCCCGATTCCGGGGCAGCCGGGTCGTTCTGGTGACGACACTGGTCTCCGGACTGATTTTTTCCGGCTGGTACGTCGCATCCACGTACTTTGGCATCGGGCTCGACAGCCTGCCCAACGTGGTCCCCAAATTCGACTAATTCCCGATAGCGGGAGAGAGCGAGAGGCGCGGGCTTATACCCCGCGCCTTTGTGATTCTGAATGTGAGGGAAGTGACCTAAGACTCAGATCTTTAACGACGATCGCTGAGTAATTCCTGCCGGCACGGCGGCAGGCTGCGACAAGGGCAAAAAAAAACAAGGTCCGAAGACCTTGTTTCAATTATCGCGTGATCCTTCACCATTTAAGGGGCTGCGAACAAGCGCGCCTAAGATCTGATCCTCCCAAGACTTGACCGCGAATTTGGCAAGAAATTGAACTTCTTGCCTCTTTTATGGGCTCACGCTAGCCCAATCTGTGCGCTTTGTCACCCCATTTTTTGCATATTTGCTACAGTCACCAGAAAAAATCCAAAAATACCCAAATGTCGCACTTGTGATGACGCAAACCTGCATTTTGCCTTGCCGAAAGTTGCTTCGGGCGGAAGAAAGTGGGTCCGTGGGCTGTCTCGAAGGCTCTCAGCGAGCGGGTTTTCTTCGGGTTGGGAAACCGCTATGTACGCTTCGAGAAACACCCGTGTCATGGCTGATTCCGCCGTTTGCGGAATCCTAAACTGTCTGGAACCTGTTATGCGTCTTTCGCGCTATTTCATGCCGATCCTCAAGGAAAACCCGAAGGAAGCGGAAATCGTATCCCACCGCCTGATGCTGCGGACGGGCATGATCCGTCAGCAGAGCCAGGGGATCTATTCCTGGCTCCCGCTCGGCAAGCGCGTTCTCGACAAGGTCAACAAGATCATTCGTGAGGAACAGAATCGCTCCGGCGCGATCGAGCTCCTGATGCCGACGCTGCAGTCGGCCGATCTTTGGCAGGAAAGCGGCCGCTACGACGACTACGGCAAGGAAATGCTGCGCATCAAGGACCGCCAGGACCGCCCGATGCTCTACGGCCCGACCAACGAGGAGATGATCACCGACATCTTCCGTTCCTATGTGAAGTCCTACAAGGATCTGCCGCTCAATCTCTACCACATCCAGCTGAAGTTCCGTGACGAAATTCGTCCGCGCTTCGGCACGATGCGTTCGCGCGAGTTCCTCATGAAGGATGCCTATTCCTTCGATCTGACCCGCGAGGACGCCATCCATTCCTACAACAAGATGTTCGTCGCCTATCTGCGCACCTTCGACCGGCTCGGTCTGCGCGCCATCCCGATGCGTGCGGATACCGGCCCGATCGGCGGCAATCACAGCCACGAGTTCATCATCCTCGCCGAAACCGGCGAGTCGGAAGTCTTCTGCCACAAGAGCTTCGTCGATTTCGACATTCCTTCCGTCGACACGGATTTCGATGACGTCGCCGGCTTGCAGTCGATCTTCGACAAGTGGACCTCGGTTTATGCCGCAACCTCGGAAATGCATGACGAGGCGGCCTTTGGCACGATCGCCGAAGGCGACCGCCTGTCCGCGCGCGGCATCGAGGTTGGCCATATCTTCTATTTCGGAACGAAGTATTCCGAGCCGATGGGCGCCAAGGTTCAGGGGCCTGACGGCAAGGAACATGTTGTCCACATGGGCTCCTACGGCATTGGCCCGACGCGCCTTGTTCCCGCCATCATCGAAGCCTCGCATGACGAGAACGGAATCATCTGGCCGGCATCCGTCGCGCCCTTCGATGCCGTCGTGATCAACATGAAGGCCGGCGACGCGGCTTGCGATGCGGCCTGCGAGAAGATCTACGCGGCACTCACGAAGGCCGGCAAGGATACGCTTTACGACGACACGGACGACCGTGCCGGCACGAAGTTCGCGACCGCCGACCTGATTGGCGTTCCGGTCCAGGTGATTGCCGGTCCCCGGTCGGTCGCCAACGGGGAAATCGAATTGAAGGACCGCAAGACCGGTGCCCGCGAGACGATGACCATCGAGGCTGCCATCAACAAGCTGGTCGGGTAACTTCCCGAGCGAGGAGACGTAATGACGAGTGCAGCCTCCGCCAACGAGACGGCCGGGGCCGGAAACGGCAGCGCCGCCCGGCCTTTCTCCGCCTTCGAGCGCATGGTCGCCTGGCGCTATCTGCGCGCCCGGCGCAAGGAGGCCTTCATCTCGGTGATCGCCGGTTTCTCCTTCGTCGGCATCATGCTCGGCGTGGCGACGCTCATCATCGTCATGGCGGTGATGAACGGTTTCCGCACCGAGCTCATCAGCCGCATCCTCGGCATCAACGGCCACATGATCGTCCAGCCGGTCGACGGCCCGCTGGAGAACTATGCCGAGCTCGCCATCAAGTTCGCAGCCGTTCCCGGCGTGACCATGGCCCTGCCGCTGGTCGAGGGACAGACCTTGGCCTCAGGTCGCGCCGGCGCCGGCACGGGGGCGCTGGTGCGCGGCATTCGTCCCGAGGACGTGACCAAGCTCAAGACCGTCTCCACCAATATTCGTGCGGGCGATCTCGTCGGCTTCGCTGCGGGGCAGGGCGTGCTGGTCGGCTCGCGCATGGCGGCCGATCTCGGCATCACCGCCGGCGACACGATTACGCTGGTCTCCCCGGAGGGCGACGTGACGCCGCTCGGTGTCAATCCGCGCGTCAAGGCCTATCCGGTCTCCGGCGTCTTCGAGATCGGCATGTCGGAGTATGATTCCTCGATCATCTACATGCCGCTCGAGGAATCGCAGCTCTATTTCAATGCCGAGGGCATCGTGCAGTCGATCGAGCTGTTCGTCTCGAATCCCGATGACGTCGACGCGCTGCGCCCGCAGATCGAACAGGCCGCCGGCCGGCAGATCTTCATCACCGACTGGCGCCAGCGCAACCAGACCTTCTTCTCGGCGCTTCAGGTCGAGCGCAACGTGATGTTCATGATCCTGACGCTGATCGTCCTCGTCGCGGCGCTCAACATCATTTCCGGCCTCATCATGCTGGTGAAGGACAAGTCGAGCGACATCGCCATCCTGCGCACCATGGGCGCCAGTGCCAATGCCATCATGCGCATCTTCTTCATGACCGGGGCGGCGATCGGCACGGCCGGAACGCTAGCGGGCGTGGCGCTCGGTGTTATCGTCTGTCTCAACATCGAATCGATCCGCCAGTTTTTCAGCTGGGTTTCCGGAACCGTTCTTTTCGATCCCGAGCTCTACTTCCTCAGCCAGCTGCCCGCCGACATGAACGTGGGCGAGACGGTATCCGTCGTCGTCATGGCTCTCAGCCTGTCCTTCCTGGCGACGATTTTCCCGGCCTGGCGCGCCTCGCGCCTCGACCCGGTCCAGGCCCTGCGCTACGAATAAGGATACCGGTTTGATGGCCTCCGACACTGTACTTTCACTCACGGGTATCGACCGGCACTATGGCCAGGGCGAAACCCTGCTCAGCATCCTCAAGGGCGCCGATTTCAGCCTGAGAAGCGGCGAGACGGTCGCGCTCGTGGCCCCCTCGGGCACCGGCAAGTCGACTCTTCTGCACGTCGCCGGTTTGCTCGAACATCCCGATGCGGGCGAGGTAACCATCGGCGGTGTCGCCTGCCAGGGGCTCTCCGACGAAAAGCGCACCGCGATCCGTCGCAACTCGATCGGCTTCGTCTACCAGTTTCACCACCTGTTGCCGGAGTTCTCGGCGCTGGAAAACATCATGATGCCGCAGCTGATCGCCGGCCTGTCGCACGCCGAGGCCCGCGAACGGGCGGCCCAGCTGCTCGACTATATGCGCATCGGCCACCGCGGCGACCATCGTCCGGCCGAGCTCTCCGGCGGTGAGCAGCAGCGTGTCGCGATCGCCCGCGCCGTTGCCAATGCGCCGCTCGTCCTGCTCGCCGACGAGCCGACCGGCAACCTCGACCCCGAGACCGCATCCTACGTCTTCTCCGCGCTCGAAGCCCTGGTGCGCCAGTCGGGTCTCGCCGCGATGATCGCTACCCACAATCACGAGCTTGCACGGCGCATGGATCGCTGTGTGACGTTGGTCGACGGTCGCGTCGTCGACTACGCCGCCTGATCGCATCGTCGAGCGACCGGAGCCAACGGCTTCGCTGAATCGCTAAGCATCAACGGGCCGCACCTTACCGGATTCATGCTCCGGCGAGGTGTGGCCTTTTTTTGGTTGACAACGGAACAAAAAGCGAACAAATTAAAAACATAACGAGCCAGGAGAGAGACATGACCGAAATTCTTCGTGACGTCGCCGCATTCGCCTCGATTTCCATGTTTGTTGCCAGCCTCTCGGTGATCATGCTGGCTCTGTGACCCGGCGCCCTTAGGTGCCACACAGCAAAGCTGTATAGAGCGCCTGATCTCGGCAAAGAATTCTGGACTTCATCGCGCGCTCGGCCGAAAATCGCGGCCGATTCAAAATGTGCCGGGGAAGCTTCATGGGCGAGACTGCAATTGACGGGAACGATCCGGTAAAGACCGGTGCTGGCCCGGGTTTCGTTCACCTGAGACTCCACTCGGCCTATTCGCTGCTTGAAGGCGCGCTGCCGCTCAAGAAAGTTCTCGGCAAGGCCGTTGCCGACAACCAGCCTGCGATCGCCATCACCGATACCAACAACCTGTTCGTGGCGCTGGAGTTCTCACAGAAGGCCTTGGGCGACGGTCTGCAGCCGATCATCGGCTGCCAGCTTTCCATCGACATGGAGGATGGCAGCGTCGAGAAGCGGGCAGGCCAGCCGGGCGGCTATCCGGCGATCGTTTTGCTTGCGGCCGATGCCGGGGGCTATGAACGTCTCGTGGATCTTGTCAGCCGGGCCTATCTCGGCGGGGATTCGACCCAGGCCGTGCATATCGGCATGTCCTGGCTGGAGGAGATCGGAACGGCGGGACTGATCTGCCTGACCGGGGCGGCGAAGGGTCCGGTCGACTCAGCGCTGAAGGAGGGCCACCGCGCCCAGGCCGAAGCCCGTCTGCTCGAGCTGAAGCGTCTGTTCGGCGACCGGCTGTATGTCGAGCTGCAGCGCCACGGTGAATACGACAAGTCCCATGAACGCCGCATGGTCGGGCTTGCCTATGACCATGACGTTCCGCTGGTCGCGACCAACGAGGCCTTCTTTCCGTCGCGGGGTGACTATGAAGCCCATGACGCGCTGATGGCGGTCGCGCACAACGCGATCGTATCTGACGACAGCCGTTTCCGCCTGACGCCGGATCACTATCTGAAGAGCCGGGAAGAGATGCAGGCTCTGTTCGCCGACTTGCCGGAAGCGCTCGCCAACACCGTCGAGATCGCCCGGCGCTGCGCCTTCGTGCTCGACACCCGCAAGCCGATCCTGCCGCGCTTCACCGGCGGCGTCGAGGATCCGGAGGAGGCCGAGCGCGCCGAGGCGCTGGAACTGCGCCGTCAGGCGGTCGAGGGCCTGGATGGACGTATCGCCGCGCTCGGCATGGCGGCGGGGTTCACCGAACAAGACTACCGCGAGCGTCTCGAGTTCGAGCTTTCGATCATCGAGCGCATGAAGTTTCCGGGTTACTTCCTGATCGTTTCGGACTTCATCAAATGGGCCAAGCAGCATGACATCCCGGTTGGCCCCGGTCGCGGCTCGGGTGCGGGCTCGCTCGTCGCCTATGCGTTGACCATCACCGACGTCGATCCTTTGCGCTTTTCGCTGCTCTTCGAACGCTTCCTCAATCCGGAACGCGTGTCGATGCCCGACTTCGACATCGACTTCTGCCAGGATCGCCGCGAAGAGGTGATCCGCTACGTCCAGCGTAAGTATGGCCGCGAGCAGGTGGCACAGATCATCACCTTCGGTTCGCTGCAGGCGCGCGCGGCCTTGCGCGACGTCGGCCGCGTGCTCGAGATGCCCTATGGCCAGGTCGACAAGATCTGCAAGCTGGTGCCGAACAATCCGGCCAATCCGACGCCCTTGTCGAAGGCGATCGAGGAAGAGCCCAAGCTGCAAGAAGCAGCCGAAGAGGAGCCGGTCGTCGCCCGTCTTCTCGACATCGCCCAGAAGATCGAGGGCCTCTACCGTCATGCCTCGACCCATGCGGCCGGAATCGTGATCGGTGACCGCCCGCTGTCGAAGCTGGTGCCGATGTATCGCGATCCGCGATCCGACATGCCGGTCACCCAGTTCAACATGAAGTGGGTCGAGCAGGCGGGGCTCGTGAAATTCGACTTCCTCGGTCTGAAGACGCTGACCGTTCTCAAGACGGCTGTCGATTTCGTCAAGGAACAGAGGGGCATCGATGTCGACCTGGCGGCCATTCCGCTCGACGACAAGCTGACCTACGAGATGCTGTCGCGCGGTGAGACGGTCGGCGTGTTCCAGGTGGAAAGTGCCGGCATGCGCAAGGCGCTGATCGGTATGCGGCCGGACTGCATCGAGGACATCATCGCGCTGGTGGCCCTTTACCGTCCGGGTCCGATGGAGAACATCCCCGTCTACAATGCCCGCAAGCACGGCGAGGAAGAGATCGAGTCGATCCACCCGAAGATCGACTACCTTCTCAAGGAAACGCAGGGCGTTATCGTCTACCAGGAGCAGGTCATGCAGATCGCTCAGGTGCTCTCGGGCTACTCGCTCGGTGAGGCCGACCTTCTGCGCCGCGCCATGGGTAAGAAGATCAAGGAGGAGATGGACAAGCAGCGCGCCCGCTTCGTCGATGGTGCCGTCGAGAACGGTGTGTCGAAGAACCAGGCCGACGTGATCTTCGACCTGCTCGCCAAGTTCGCGAACTACGGCTTCAACAAGTCACATGCTGCGGCCTACGCCATCGTTTCATATCAGACCGCCTTCATGAAGGCACATTATCCGACCGAATTCCTCGCCGCCTCCATGACGCTCGACATGGCGAACACGGAAAAGCTCAACGACTTCCGTCAGGATGCCGGCCGTCTCGGCATCGAGGTCGTTCCGCCGTCGGTGCAGACCTCGTTCCGGCATTTCCAGACCGGTCCGAACCGTATTTATTACGCGCTGGCCGCCATCAAGGGCGTCGGCGACTCCGCCGTCCAGCACATCGTCGAGGTCCGCGGCGACAAGCCGTTCGATTCGATCGAGGACTTCTGCCTCAGGATCGACCCCAAGCAGGTCAACCGGCGCGTCTTCGAAAGCCTGATCTGCGCCGGTGCATTCGATTGTTTTGGTCGCGATCGTGCCGAGCTGGTGGCCGGCCTCGATCGGGTCTTAGGCTATGCCCAGCGCGCGCAGGAGAATGCCGTCAGCGGCCAGTCGGACATGTTCGGCGCCGGCGGTGCCACGGGGCCCGAGCGAATTTCTTTCGCCTCTTATACGGCCTGGCTGCCGTCCGAAAAGCTGATGCGCGAGTTTCAGGTCCTCGGTTTCTACCTGACGGCCCATCCGCTTGATTCCTACCGTTCGCTGCTGGAGAAGATGCGCGTTCAGAACTTCGCGGATTTTTCCCAGGCGGTGCGCCAGGGGGCAACGGCGGGCCGGCTTGCGGGAACGGTGATTTCGCGCCAGGAGCGCAAGACCCGCACCGGCAACAAGATGGGCATCGTGACCTTTTCGGACGCGTCCGGCCAGTTCGAGGCCATCCTCTTTTCGGAAGGCCTCAACCAGTATCGTGACCTGCTCGAATCCGGCAAGTCCCTGGTGATTACCGTCGCCGCGGAAGAGCGGCCGGAAGGCATCGGTCTCAGGATCCAGACGGCGCAGTCGCTCGAGGAAAAATCCGTCCAGATGCAGAAGGCGCTGCGTGTCTATGTACGCGACAGCGGTCCGTTGAAGACGGTAGCCGCCCATCTCAACACGCGCGGTGACGGTCTCGTGTCGTTCATCGTCATCAAGGATGACGGGCAGCGGGAGATCGAGGTCGAACTCACCGAGAAATACCGCATCTCGCCGGAGATTGCCGCCGCGATGCGTTCGGCGCCCGGCGTCATCGACGTCGAGCTGGTCTGACCGGCTGACCGAAGGCCTCAGGCCTTCGGCGCGCGATGGGTGATGGTGATGAAGTCGGTGCCGGGACCCGTTTCCGGGCCGATGCCGTTGTCCGAAATCGTGATCGATGTACCTTCGCTCATCATCGTCTCGATGCGATGGCGGATCTCGTCGGGAATGGTGATGCGGTCGAGCGCCGCTGCGGCGGTGAAGACTGCCGTGTCATCGGCCGCCTGGGTGATGCCGAGCCGCTTCATCGTCGAATTCGTCAGATGGTTTTCGAGCGTGACGGCGCGCCATTCGGCCTTGTGGCCGAAGCGGTCGACATCGGTCGCCTCGATGAAATGCGTACCCAGCGCCTTCTCCGGATCGGCAATGCCGACCGGCGCTTCGAACAGCGGCTTGAAGTTCTGTCGAACCATGAGCTGGCCGAGCGGCGGAACGCCTTTGCCGCTGCTCTTGTAGAGCTCGGTCAGGAAGTCGGCGCCGACCAGCACGCCCTTGTTGGAAAGACCCTTCCAGCGCTTGAAGCCGTTGATCGCCGCGACGGTCATCTTGCCGGCATGGCCGTCAGGCACGCCGGCGTCGAAGCCGAGTTCGCCGAGCAGCGTCTGCACGTCGATCATGGTTTCGCGCTCGCCGCGGCGCGTGATCAGGATGCGGAGCGGCGGTGCCTCCTCGAGCACCACCTTCGCGGTCGCGCCGGCCTTCGGCAAGACGTCGGCCATCGCCACCTCTACAGGCTTCAGCGACGCGTCGATCGTGCTTGGCCGCAGTTCGGCGTCGGACAGCAACTGGCCGTCTGCCACCGGCGCGCGCGGGGTGAAGAGCGCCTGGTGGGTCAACCAGGCGGGAACAGCCGGGTGATCGGTGATGATGACATGCGCGCCGCGTTCCGTCAGCTTGAACAGCTCCTTGGCGAAGGCCGCCGGAAGGCGCACGCAGCCGTGGGAGGCGGGATAGTTCGGCACGCTGCCGGATTCATGCAAGGCGACGCCCGACCATGTGATGCGTTGCATCCAGGGCATCGGCGCGTTCGAATAGAGATTGGACTCGTGATACTTGCGCTTTTCGAGGATGGAGAACACCCCTGACGGGGTAGTGTGGCCGGGCTTGCCGGTGGAGACGTTCGACGTCGCCACGACCTTGTCGCCGTCATAGACCACCAGCGACTGTTCGGTTTTCGAGACGAAGATCTGCAGGTTGCCGCCGCTTCCAGCGCTCGCCGGTGTTGAAAGGATGGTCGCGGACAACAGGCCAAGGGTGGCGGCCAGGGACTTCATCATGGGGCTTGATCCTATACGCAATACGAACGCGGCCAAAATATAGGTCGAAGTTTAATGAAGCTTTGCCGCGTGGCCCGGCCTGGTTCACGAGATTGTGTAAATCGCTTCTTTGTGAGAGCCTGATGCGTCGAGTGCCGGGGGAGGCCGCGATGCATGTCGATGCTCTATCTTCATTGGCTGAACTGGATGCGCTCAAGCAGAACTGGGACGAAGTCTTTGTGGCCGATCCCGACGGGCACTATTTCTTGTCCTGGCATTGGTTGAGGCGTTGGTTTGAAAAATCAGGCCCATGGGTTGTTCTCGCCGCCCGCAGCGGTGCCGCGAGCGAAGGATATGTCGCCTTTCTTCCGCTTCAGTTTCGCACTGAATTCGATGAGGCGAGGGGCCTCTTCAACACCGTTGGCCTCGCGGGCGCGTATTTCTCGGCCTATTGCGGCATGCTCACCTTACCAGCTCACGCCGACGATGCAGTGGATGCATTCGCCACCCATCTCAAGGGATTGGCCTGGCGCCACCTGGCCCTGGACGATGTCGTGTTGCCACCGGAGCGATTGCAGCGGCTCTTTTCGGCCTTTCCGGTGGAAACCTTCCGTCACGCCAAGGTGAAACGGGCCGAGCACATCACGGATGCCGGCGAGGACATCGATCACGACACCTATGTCTATGTGCCATTGCCCGGGGACTACGAGACGCTGCTGAACGAGCGCCTGGGGTCGCGCGCGCGCTATCATGCGCGAAGGGCTATGAGGGAATTTCATACGCCGGAGCGGGAACTCGTAATTTCTGTTGCGACCACCGATACGCTGGAACGGGATATCGACATCTTCTGCTCCCTCTGGTGGAGCCAGTGGGGACCGCAGCGTCCGGCCTATGGCCGCTTCATTCTCGAGAATACGCGCCACATGCTCCCGGCATGCTTCGCGGATGGCAGTCTTCACATGCCTATCCTCTGGCACCGTGGCAAGGCGATCGCCGCCTTCGTCCTCTTCCTCGATCCCGCGCGGCATACCGTCATTGCCTTCGTCAGCGGGCGTGACCTGACCGCGGACAGGTCCGTCAGTCCCGGTCTGATCCTCCACTGCCACAGCCTGCGCTGGGCAATCGAAAACGGTTACCAGATCTACGATCTCGGCACGGGCGACTACAGTTACAAGGATTCCTTCGGGGCGGAACATCGCCAGGTCGAGCGCTTCCGCATATCGACCCTGTCCGGGCAGAACCTTGGCGGCAGGCTCGACCCACGAACGCTCGACGCTGCCTTTTCGAAGGCCGCCGCCTTCGACCGTGCCGGGCAGGCGGACGCCGCCGCCCTTTGCTGTCAACAGATCCTCGCCACCGACCCGGCCTATCAGCCGGCCCTGGAGCTTGGTCAGAGGTTGGAACAGTCGCTGCGGCAGCGCGTGGACGGTCTTGTCGCAGCCGCGCTCTCCCACCTGCGCTCAGGCGCGCTCGCCGCCGCGGAAGCCGATTTACGGGACGCGCTCGACCTTGATCCGGACTGCCTGCCGGCCTTGCTCAGCCTCGCCGCACTGCTGATTCAGAAGAACGCGACGGATTTGGCTGCCGAACTTCTCGACCGAGCGCTCGCTGTGGCTCCATCTTCCGCCGCAGTTCACCTCCAGCGCGGAAACGTACTCATCATGCAATCAAGGCTGGACGAGGCTCTGCAGAGTTACGACAAGGCAATCGCCCTGGACGGAACGAATGCGGTGGCCTTCAGCAATCGCGGCACATTATTGCGTAAGCTCCGGCGCCTAGACGAGGCCGAGGAGAGCTATCGGCAAGCGCTTGCGCTCGATCCCGCCAACGAGCAGGCGGCGCGCAATCTCGGTCGGCTCCAAAGCGAGGCGGGCGGGACGCCGGACGGCGCCTGACGCTCATTTGTCCCGGCCGAAGGTGTAGCCGGTCTGGACGCTCCCCTTGCCGAATTTTTCCCGCAGCTTGTCCATCGCCGCTTCTGCGGCCGCCCGCCGTTGCGATTGTTCGTCCACCAGGTCAGGCGGATCGGCAAGCGCCTCGTCCTGCAGGTCGCTCACACCGATCCCGATCAGGCGAAAGCGCGTTCCGTCCGTCTCCTTTTCCAGAAGGCCGAGCCCGGTCCGGAAGATCTTGTCGGCGAGCTGGGTCGGATCATCGAGCCGTCGGTTTCGGGTTCGCCCCTTGAAGTCGGCGGTCTTAAGCTTCAGCACGACCGTCTGGCCGGCTATGCCGGAGCGCTTCAAGCGCCAGGCAACCTTTTCCGAGAGGGCTCGCAGATGCGGAACAAGCTCTTCATGGGATGAGATGTCGTCGAAGAAGGTCGTCTCAGCCGAAACGGACTTGGCCGCCTCGTTGAGATGGACCTCGCGGTCGTCGATGCCGCGCGACAGCCGGAAGAGACGCTGTCCCATCGAGCCGTAGCGCCGCATCAGGTCGCCTTCCTCCATGGTCTGCAACTGGCCCACCGTTCGAATCCCGTCGCGCTCCAGCGTGGCTGCAAACGCCTTGCCGACGCCCCAGATCGTGGTGACCGGGCGCGGCGCGAGGAAGTCGAGCGCCTCGGCCTCGCCGATGACCGAGAAGCCGCGCGGTTTCTGCAGGTCGGACGCCACCTTCGCCAGGAACTTGCAGTAGGATAGCCCGACGGAGACGGTGATGCCCACTTCCTGTTCGACGCGTCTGGCGAAGCGGGCAAGCACCCGGGCGGCCGGGTCGTGATGCAGGCGTTCCGTGCCCTTGAGCTCAAGAAAGGCCTCGTCGATCGACAGGGGCTGCACGAGAGGGGTCAATTCCTCCATCATGGCGCGCACCTGCCGGCCGACGCGCGCGTATTTTTCCATGTCGGGACGGATGACGATTGCCTGCGGACAGGCCTCCAGCGCCTTGAACATCGGCATCGCGGAGCGCACTCCGTGGATCCGGGCAATGTAGCAGGCGGTCGAAACGACGCCGCGCTTGCCGCCACCGATGATCACCGGCTTGTCGACCAGATCCGGATTGTCGCGCTTCTCGACGGCGGCATAGAAGGCATCGCAGTCGATATGGGCGAGCGTCAGCTGGTTGAGTTCCGGATGATAAACGAGGCGAGGGCTGCCGCACGCGATGCAACGCCGCCGCTCGTCCGGTTGCGCCTTCAGGCAGTCTCGGCAGAAGCCCGGAGATTGAGTGCTATCCGTCGTCATCTGGGGAACAAAGGTTGAACGTCTGGACATTAGGCGCTAGCCTGCGGACTGGCAAGCGAAACGATGGCCTGTGCGTGCGATCCCGAAACCTTGCGGGACGGGAGGCCTTCCGCCGGTCAGCCCGCAAGGTGCGCGGAAATGAGACCCAGTGCCTCCGGCCAGTCGCGCGCCCGCCGGACGCGGTCGCCTGCAGGAGGTGCCAATTGATGGATGTCGATCGGCGGAGGAAGGTGGACGAGGAGGCATTGCGGCAAATGCTCACCGACCGAATGGAGGTTGTGGACCATGTCGTCGATGAAGGCGACGGGCAGGGCCCTCTCGCCGTGCAGGCACCGGACAAGCGGACCTTTGGCCTCCTTCGCCGCAATGAGCGGATAGGTGAACCCGAAGCGGTCGAGAAGGCGACGGCGCGCCGCGAAGTGCTGGGGCGGCATGGCCGTGAGGAAGATCAGATCCGCTGTATCGGAAAGCGCGCGCAGAGCGCCGGTGGCGTCGGAAAAGGGCGATTGCCATTGTTCCTGTTCCGCGAAGAAGCCCTCGAGCAGCGCGCTGACGGCATCGGCCTCGACCGGTGTGTCATCGGTTTCTCCGACGATATTTCCATGCAGGCGGAAGGAGCGGGGAATCAACCTGAGCCCGTGACTGGCGAGAAAGGCGCGAAACGGCGTGACGAATTCGAGCACCACATCGTCGACGTCGCACACGACCAGCGGGCGTTCCGTCAGCCGGATGTTCTCAACGGACTCGGACACTCAATACTCGCCGGACCCGAGCGACGGCCCGGTGTAATGGTGCGACGCGGAGACGACGGTCTCCGGCTTGATTCCGCTCGCCTCGCAGAAGGCCATCAGGCTGGGCTCGTGGGCCATCAGGAAGTCGAGCATGCCCGCCAGAAAGCTAGGGTCGCCCACCGCTTGCCGCAACTGGTCCGGCCGTGTGCCGGAAAGTGCAAGGAATCGGCCGAGCATGTCCGGTTCGTTGGCCAGCCAGCCGAGCACGGCGATGGCGGTTTCCTCGGCTTCGGCGGGTATGCTGGTATTGTTCATGAGCCTTTCCGAAATTCCCAACAGAGTTACCTATTTCTCAACCAAATGACCTTAGCATGACATCGCGCGCAATGTGCAGACTGCCTTTGTCGTACAGATATTTACTGGCGCCAGGCGGGATTGAGGGACAGGGTGAATGCCGAAGAAGGTAATGATTGTCGAAGACAACGAGCTCAACATGAAGCTCTTCCGCGATCTTATCGAAGCATCCGGCTACGAGACGATTCAGACCCGCAACGGTCTGGAGGCGCTCGATCTTGCCCGCAAGCATCATCCCGATCTCATTCTCATGGACATCCAGCTGCCCGAAGTCTCAGGCCTCGACGTGACGCGCTGGCTGAAGGCAGATCCCGAGCTTCATGTCATCCCGGTCATTGCGGTGACGGCCTTTGCGATGAAGGGCGACGAGGAACGCATCCGACAGGGTGGCTGCGAGGCCTATGTCTCGAAGCCGATCTCGGTGCCGAAGTTCATCGAGACCATCAAGACCTATCTCGGCGACGCGTGAGGGAACGGCAAAGATGACCGCGAGAATCCTAGTCGTCGACGATATCCCGGCCAACGTCAAACTCCTCGAGGCGCGGTTGCTCGCCGAATATTTCGAAGTGCTGACAGCCGACAATGGGCGTGATGCGCTTGATATCTGCGACCGCACCCAGGTCGACGTCATCCTGCTCGACATCATGATGCCCGGCATGGACGGTTTCGAAGTCTGCGAGCGCCTGAAGGCCAACCCGCGCACCGCTCACATTCCGGTGGTCATGGTCACCGCACTCGATCAGCCCTCCGACCGCGTGCGCGGCCTGAAGGCCGGAGCCGACGACTTTCTTACCAAGCCGGTCAACGACCTGCAGCTGATCTCGCGTGTGAAAAGTCTCGTGCGCCTCAAGACGTTGAGCGACGAACTGCGCATCCGCGCCGACACCGCGCAGCAGATCGGCATCGACGACAGCCTGCGCCTGAGTGACGGACGCCTGGAAGAGGCCGGTCAGGTCCTGCTGGTCGACAGCCGCGGCAGCTCGCAGGAGCGCATCATCAAGACACTGAAGCCGATCGCCGTGGTTAACGCCATGTCCGATCCGCAGGCCGCGGTCTTTGAGGCGGTCGAAAACCCCTTCGATCTCGTGATCGTCAACGGCAATCTCGATGACTACGACCCGCTGCGCCTCTGCTCGCAGCTGCGTTCGCTCGAGCGGACGCGTTTCGTGCCGATCCTCCTGATTACCGAACACGGCGACGACCAGATGATCGTCCGCGCCCTCGACCTCGGCGTGAACGACTATATCGTCCGTCCGCTCGATCCGAATGAACTGGTGGCCCGCACGCTGACCCAGATCCGCCGCAAGCGTTTCAATGATCGTCTGCGCAACAGCGTGACCCAGACCATTGAGCTGGCCGTCACCGACGGGCTCACGGGGCTGCACAACCGCCGCTATCTCGATAGCCATCTCAAGATGCTGTTCACCCGTGCCCAGGCGCGGGGACGGCCGCTTTCCGTCTGCATCACCGACATCGACCGGTTCAAACACGTAAACGACACCTTCGGCCACGACGCGGGCGACGAGGTGTTGAAAGAGTTTGCGATGCGCGTCCGCTCGACGGTGCGCGGCGCGGATCTCGCCTGCCGATATGGTGGCGAGGAATTCGTTCTGGTCATGCCGGATACTCCGGCGCAGGCAGCGGCGGTCATCGCCGAGCGCCTGCGCAGCATCATCGAGACTAAGCCCTTCCAATTGCGCGGGGCGGGCCAGATGCTCGACGTAACGGCGTCGATGGGTATTGCGACTGTCGGCGGTGGCGTCGAGACCCCGGAACAGCTGTTGAAACAGGCCGATCTGGCGCTCTACGAGGCCAAGCGCTCCGGCCGCAACCGCGTCGTGGCTGCTGCTGCCTGACGCTTTCTTCGCCAAGCCTGCGGCATTTTGCGCCATCGGCGGACGTGATGACAAACTTCTTTTGTCAAGAGGCCTGAATCGGGGATTGCGCGATCCGCCGCCTTTGATGAAAATACCAATATATAAGCGTCTCTTTATACGCTTCCGCGCCCAGTCCGGCGTCATGTCGGCTGGATGACGAAGAACAGGCGCAGTCTGATTTGGCGGATTTAAGCCACTTTTCGCTGTCTTGTGCGATTTTCTAAGTCTAGATCACAAGAGAACTCTCGAATCGCGTCGATCGCTGTCGATTCTTACCGATAAATATTAGAATTCAATTATATTGATGGGTATGCACGGTGACCATTTGTGATGAGAATGCTTATTTTTTGGGTGATGGACTTTGGTCTCGCTGAGTTTTACTTGAAAGTATTCGGAGGGCGAGCTTGAGTAACGCTCGCTCTAGTCTAGGCGCGACTTCCCGATCTTAACCATAGCCACAAGCAAAATGTGGAAGGGTTAAGAAACTGTTGATTTTCATCTGAAGTTGAGCGAAGTTGACACCAACGAAAGAGATGCCTCGAAAAGAGGCTGATCGATACCCCATGATGCTCAGGTCCGCCGCATCTCCTGGGTCGTGGGGTCGGTCGGTTGATACGCAAAATAAAAACGGTTCCTCGTGCCGTCTTTGCGTGTCGACCGACCCCCTATTGAAAAGGGCACCGCAGCCAGACCGGCGCGGTGCCCTTTTTCTTTGCTCTACAGTGCCAGACCGTTGGATGCGCGTGGGGGGGGGAGGTCGCCGTCGCGATGTACCAAAACGAAAAGGCGCGTTGCCGGGGCAACGCGCCTGAACGTTCGGATAACCGATCAAGAAATTACTTGATCTTGGTTTCCTTGAATTCGACGTGCTTCTTGACGACCGGATCGTACTTCGTCTTGGTCATCTTTTCCGTCATCGTGCGGCTGTTCTTCGTCGTAACGTAGAAGGTACCCGTGTCGGCTGTCGACAGCAGCTTGATCTTGATGGTTGTAGCCTTGGCCATGGTCGTCCTGCCTCTAATAAACGAAGCCGTGGACGACCGAACGAAGCCCACGGCAAATCTGGCGCGAAACTACAAATCGCGCCCGAAAAGTCAAGTCCGTTTGCCCCTAAAAAGCAGCCTTCCCACGGAAAGGGCCACATAGAGGCCGAAGAAACCGGCGATCGCCCAGGCAAAACCGTGGTTTCCGGAGATGTCGATGGCCGCGCCGATCACCTGCGGACCGGCAACGGTACCGACCGCGTAGCAGAAGACGAAGGCGGCATTGGCGGCGGCGAGATCGGATCCGGTCAGCCGGGAGCCGAGGTGGCTGAGGCCGACCGTATAGAGGCCGGATACGCTGCCGCCCCAGAACAGCAGCACGACCGCCATCAGCAGCCAGTTCCCGGAAAGCCAGGGCAGGGCGAGCGAACCCGCAAGGCCGATGACCGCCATGGCGGAGAGCAGCAGCCTGCGGTCCTTCAGGTGGTCGGACAGCATTCCGAGCGGAATCTGGAAGATCATGTTGCCGATGCCCATCACCGTCAGCAACAGCGCGGCCTGCGATTCGCCGAAACCGATTCGCGTCGCGTAGATCGGAAAGAGCGACAGCCCCCCCACCTCGACGGCACCGAAGATGAACACGGCGGCCGTCGCCGTCGGGACGAGGAAGATGTAGCGCAGGAAATGATTGCTCGGCTTCTCGTCGAGTGCCGGGCTTTCGCCCCGCGCGACATAGATAGGGATCGCAGCGGCAAGGATTGCCACAGCACCGACGGCGAACGGCAGAATGCCGTCGCTGCCGAGCAGGGAGAAGAGCAGGGGCCCCGACGCGAAGCCGACCGACAGCACGGTGGCATAAATGCCGAGAACGAGCCCACGACGCTTTGGCGGGGCGGCGGCATTGATCCAGAACTCGGAAAGGATGAAGAGCGTTGTGGTCGCGCCGTGGAAGGCGATGCGAAGCGGAAACCACATCCAGAACTGTTCGGCATAATAGAAGCCGATCGAACTCACCGCTGCAATGACGACGGCCCAGAGCATGGTCGGCGCCACGCCCCAGTCATGGGCGAGCTTGGTGGTGATAGGCGCCGCAGCCATGGCCGCGATCCCGGCCATCGCCGAATTGAGACCGATCAGCGTCGAGGAAATGCCGCGCTTTTCGAGAATGATGCTGAGCAGCGGCAGGCCGAGGCCGATTGCGATACCGACCGCCGTGATCGCCGCAATCGCGGCGACGAGGGAGGGCCAGTGTATCTCCTCGCGGTGACCGTTGGCGCCGCATTCCGGCTGTGACATCAGACTGACCTCAAATCGTTTCGCGGAGAAACTTGCCGCGGCGGGAAAAATAGAAAGGTCCGTCGCTTCCGAAGGGCAGGGATGGATCGTTTCTCATCTGTGCTTTCACGTCCTCGAGGATCGTCCGCGTGATTGGCGGCATGTTCAGACTGGAAAGGTCGTTCATGTCAAGCCAACGAAGGTCGTGGAGCTCGGACGAATCGCGGAATCCGGTGGGATCCATCGTGGTTTCGTCCGTGAAGGTCAGGAAGAAGCGGGTATCGAAGCGGCGGACGTTGCCGGGCGGCGTGATGGCGCGTGCGACATAGCGCAGGCTGCCGAGATCGGCCACCAGTCGCGGATTGCCGTCCCGCGCATTGTCCATGCTCCCCAGCAGCAGGCCGGTTTCCTCGACCAGTTCGCGCACGGCCGCGAGCGCCAGACCCCGGCAACGATTCATTGCCGATGCGCTGTCGTCCCCTCCGCTCAGCCGGGCGAGCACGAGCGGATCGAGATCCCGAAGGAATGCGCCCCGGCTATCCTCGCGATCGCGCCGGCCGCCGGGAAAGACGTAGAGATTGGGCATGAAGGCATGTGCGCTCCCGCGCTTGCCCATCAGGACGCGCGGTGCACCGTTCGTACGGTCAACGAGAAGGAGTGAGGCTGCATCCCGCGGCCGCAATTTCACCGGCGCCCGGGACGCCGCATCCTGCCGGTTGAACGGATGCTCGCTCATGGCTTTTTTGCCGGACCAAAGTCCTCGGTTTCGTCCGCCACTCCGCCAAAACCGTGCATCCTGAGCGCCCATTGCAGGCCGATGACGCCGCCCTTGATCGGCTGGATGGTGGCGAGTGCCGTGATGACGCCGAGTGGCGCCCAGATCGCCAGGTGGATCCATTCCGAGGCCGGAAAGATGAGGTCGGTCATCATGAAGCCGCCGAGCAGCACATGGCCGAGCACCATGATCACCAGATAGGGCGGAAGGTCGTCGGCGCGATGGTGGAACATCTCCTCGCCGCAGGCGGCGCACGCGTCCACCGGTTTCAGATAGGCCCGAAACAGCTTGCCGCTGCCGCAGGCCGGACAGCGGTTGAGCAGGCCGCGCGTGATCGAGCGGCCGAGAGGCCGTTCGGCCTGAGCCTCGCCGCCGAATCGGACGGCTTCCTGTTGCTGGCTGGCAGACATTCCTTCACTCCCCATGGTCATCAATCAGCGATGCGGGCGCTTCGGCCGGGTACCCGGCTTCTTCGACGCGCCGCGCCGGCTCGACTTGTGGAACGAGCGTACGGCCACCGGCATCGGTCGACCTTCGCTCAGCATCTCGAAACGTAGTGCGCCGGCGAGCGGAACGGCCTCGACGAGCTTTACCTGCACCGAATCGCCCAGCCGGTAGCCGAGCCCCGTCCGTTCGCCCGAAAGCGCCTGGTGTGCCTCGTCGTAGATGTAGTAGTCCCGCCCGATCGTCGAGACCGGTACGAAGCCGTCCGCGCCGAACTGCGGCAGCGCGATGAACAATCCGGCCTTGGTGACGCCGGAGACCTGGCCGTCGAACTCCTCGCCGACGCGGCCGGCAAGATGGTGGGCGATCAGCCGGTTGATGGTGTCGCGCTCGGCCGCCATGGCGCGCCGCTCGAAGGTCGAGATCTCGGCGGCGATGTCGTCGAGTGCCGCCTCTTCGTCCGGCGTGATGCCGCCGTCGCCGAGGCCGAGCGAGCCGACCAGAGCGCGATGCACTATCAGGTCGGCATAACGCCGGATCGGCGAGGTGAAATGCGCATATTTCAGCAGGTTGAGGCCGAAATGTCCGATGTTTTCTGGGCTGTAGATCGCCTGGCTCTGCGACCGCAGGACCATCTCGTTGACCATCGTCTGGTGCGGCGTGTCGAGCGCCTTGGCAAGGATGCCGTTGAACGAGTTGGACCGCAGGTTGCCCTTGGCCAGCGACAGGCCGATGGTGCCGAGGAACTCGCGCAGCGCTTCCTGCTTGGAAAGTGCGGGCGCATCGTGAACGCGGTAGACCAGCGGCTGCCGTTTCTTCTCGAGCGTCTCGGCGGCGGCCACGTTGGCCTGGATCATCATCTCCTCGATCAGCTTGTGGGCGTCGAGGCGTTCCGGCACGTGGACGCGGTCCACCGTGCCGTCCGGCTTCAGGATGATCTTGCGCTCGGGCATGTCGAGTTCGAGCGGCTGGCGCCGTTCGCGGCCGCGCTTCAGGACGGCATAGGCATGCCAGAGCGGCTTGAGGATCGGTTCGAGCAGCGGTCCGGCCTTGTCGTCCGCTTTGCCGTCGATTGCCGCCTGGGCCTGCTGGTAGGAAAGCTTGGCCGCGCTCTTCATCATGATGCGGTGGAAGGTGTGGCCGGCCTTGCGGCCTTCCTTGGAGAAGACCATGCGAACCGCAAGCGCCGGGCGGTCGACGCCTTCGCGCAGCGAGCAGAGGTCGTTCGAGATCCGCTCCGGCAGCATCGGTACGACGCGGTCGGGGAAGTAGACCGAGTTGCCGCGCTTCAGCGCCTCGCGATCGAGGGCGGACTTCGGGCGGACATACCAGGACACGTCGGCGATCGCGACGGTGACGATCACGCCGTCGGGATTGTCCGGCGACGTGTCCGGTTCGGCATAAACCGCGTCGTCGTGGTCCTTGGCGTCATGCGGGTCGATGGTGATCAGGGGAACGTCGCGCCAGTCCTCGCGATGCGACATCGTCGCGGCCTTCGCTTCATCGGCCTCGGAAAGTACCGAATGCGGAAAGATGTGCGGAATGCCATGGGCATGGATGGCGATCATCGAGATCGCCTTTTCGGAGGCGACCGAACCGATCACGGAAAGCACTCTGGCCCGCGTCAGCCCGAAGCGGCCGGAGCGCAGAACCTCGACCTCGACCAGATCTCCGTCCTTGGCGTCGCCGAGATCGCTGCCGTCGACCTGCATTTCTTCGCCGCGTCGCTCGATCGGCATCAGGCGGCCGCCACCGGTGCCCGGCATTTCGCGATAGACACCGAGAAGCGCATTGCGGTGCTTGTCGATGACCTTGATGATGCGCGCGGTATAGGCAGGGCCTGCGCGGTCCTTGGACGCAAAGATCTTGGCGAGCACGCGGTCGCCCAGTCCGCCGACGGGCGCCTTGCCCTTGGCGCGGTCGGCACTCGACTGGCGGATCGCAACCGCCGGGGCCACGCCCAGCTCCTCGTTCCACTCTGCCGGCCGGCCGATGAGCTCGCCGTCCTTGTCGCGCGTGGTGATATCGAGAACCGTAACCGGCGGCAGGGCGCCCGGGCGCTTCAGAGACTTGCGGTCCTTCTGGACCAGTCCGTCGTCCTCGAGGGAACGAAGCACATCCTTGAGTTCGACCCGCGCATCGCCCTTCAGCCCGAAGGCCTTGGCGATTTCGCGCTTGGATGCCCGGTCCGGATTGTCGGCGATGAACTGCAGGAGCACCTCCCGCGGCGGGATGGCGCCGTGGATGATGGTCTGCTTGTCGCCTTTCGCCGCCGCACTCTCCGCGCGCCGGCTCCTGCGGTTGCCGGAGGCGGGGTGAGGAGAACGGTCACGCGGGGTCTTGCTCAAATCTAGCTCTTCTTCGTCTTCGGTGCCGCCTTTGCCTTCGGCTTGGCAGCGGCTTTCTTCTTCGGCTTGGCGTCTTCGGTGCCCTCGGCCTTGGCCTTGGCCGTCTTCGCGGGTGCCTTCTTCGCCTTGGTCGTCTTGCCGCCGCTCTTGCCCGCCTTCTCGGCGATCATCGCCAGCGCTTCCTCGAGCGTCACCGATTGCGGATCCTTACCCTTGGGCAGGGTGGCATTGACCTTGGCCCAGTTAATATAGGGACCATATTTGCCATCGCGAACAGTAATCGCACCGCCATCGGGATGTTCCCCGACTTCCTTGAGTGCGGCTGCTGCCGTTCGACCGCGTCCGCCCGGTCCCTTGCTCTGCTTTTCGGCAAGCACAGTGACCGCACGGTTGAGCCCGATCGAGAATACGTCCTCGATGCTTTCCAGGTTGGCATACGTGCCGTCGTGCAGGACAAAGGGCCCGTATCGGCCAAGGCCTGCAGAGATCATCTTGCCGGTCTCGGGATGCTGGCCGACATCGCGCGGCAGAGAAAGCAGCGCCAGTGCCTTCTCGTAGTCGACCGTTGCCGGCGTCCAGCCCTTGGGCAGCGACGAACGCTTAGCGTCCTTGCCGTCACCGCGCTGCACATACGGTCCGAAACGGCCGCTGCGCAGCGTGATCTCTTCGCCCGTCGCCGGATCCTTGCCGAGCGCCTTCGGCTCGTTGGTGCCGGATGCCTCCGCCTCGCCGCCGTTCTCCGAGGAGAGCTGGCGCGTGTAGTTGCATTCCGGGTAGTTGGAGCAGCCGACGAAGGCGCCATATTTGCCGAGTTTCAGCGACAACTGGCCGGTGCCGCAGACCTGGCAGATACGCGGGTCCGAGCCGTCTTCGCGCTTCGGGAAGACGAGCGGAGCGAGCGCCTCGTTGAGCGCATCGAGCACGTTGGTGACGCGCAGTTCCTTTGTCACTTCGATCTGCGCGAAGAAGTCGTTCCAGAAGTCGCGGAGAACGTCCTTCCACTTGAGCTCGCCGGCCGAGATCTGGTCGAGTTTTTCCTCGAGGTCCGCGGTGAAGTCGTACTCGACATACTTCGTGAAGAAGTTTTCGAGAAATGCCGTGACGAGACGACCCTTGGAATGCGGGATGAGCTTGCGCTTCTCCGTAATGATGTATTCGCGGTCGGACAGCGTCTTCAGCGTCGCCGCATAGGTCGAGGGGCGGCCGATGCCGAGCTCTTCCATCTTCTTGATTAGCGAGGCTTCCGAATAGCGCGGCGGCGGCTCGGTGAAATGCTGGCTGGCATTGATCTTCTGCTTCGCGAGGCTTTCGCGCGCGTTGATCTCGGGCAGGCGGCCATCCTCGTCGTCGCCGTCCTCGCTCGGTTCGCCGTCTTCCTTCTGGTCGGTATAGGCGGCGATGAAGCCGTCGAAGCGGATGACAGAGCCGACCGCGCGCAGGCCGGCCTTTTCGCCATTGTTGTCGGCCAGGATCTCGACGGTGGTCCGCTCGATTTCTGCGGATGCCATCTGGCTGGCGATCCCGCGCTTCCAGATGAGGTCATACAGGCGCATCTGGTCGGCGTCGAGGAACCGGCGAACCTTGTCCGGCGAGCGGTTGAAATCGGTCGGGCGGATCGCTTCGTGGGCTTCCTGGGCGTTCTTCGCCTTGGTTGAATAGAAGCGCGGCTTTTCCGGCACATAGCGCGGACCGAACTGGTCGGCGACGGCTGCACGGGCGCCGTCGACCGCTTCGGGTGCCATCTGCACGCCGTCGGTACGCATATAGGTGATGAGACCGACGGTTTCGCCGCCGATGTCGATGCCCTCATAGAGCTTCTGGGCGATCTGCATCGTCCGCGAGGCGGAGAATCCGAGCTTCGAGGAAGCTGCCTGCTGCAGGGTCGAGGTGGTGAAAGGCGGTCCCGGATTGCGCTTGACCGGCTTGGCCTCGACGCTGTCGACGGCATAGCGGGCGCCTTCCAGAAGAGACTTGATCCCATTGGCCTGATCGGCATTGGTTACCGAGTTGCGCTGGATGCGTTTGCCCAGATGCGAGACGAGCTTGGCTTCGAACTCGTCGCCACGCGGCGTCTTGAGGAGCGCGGAGATGTTCCAGTATTCCTCGGCGACGAAACGCTCGATCTCGGTTTCACGGTCGCAAACCAACCGAAGCGCAACCGACTGAACGCGCCCCGCCGAGCGCGCGCCGGGAAGCTTGCGCCAGAGAACTGGCGACAGGTTGAAGCCGACGAGGTAGTCGAGTGCGCGGCGCGCGAGATAGGCGTCGACCAGCGAGCCATCGATGTCGCGCGGATCGGCCATCGCGTCGAGCACGGCCTTCTTGGTGATCGCGTTGAAGACAACGCGCTTGACCGGTTTGTCGCCGATCACCTTCTTCTTTTTCAGAAGGTCGAGCACGTGCCAGGAAATCGCCTCGCCTTCGCGATCGGGGTCGGTTGCAAGAAAGACGCGGTCGGACGCCTTTACGGCATCGGAAATGTCCTTCATGCGCTTCTGTGACGCGCCGTCGACCTCCCACAGCATCTCGAAATCCTGGTCGGGAAGAACCGAGCCATCCTTGGCGGGCAGGTCGCGCACGTGCCCGAAGGACGCAAGCACCTTGTAGCCAGGCCCAAGATACTTGTTGATCGTCTTGGCCTTGGCCGGAGATTCTACGACTACGACATCCATTGCGCTTCTCTGTACTTCGGAAAGGCTTTCAGTTCCGGTCATTTACAGCATGACCGTGAAAACCGGTTCCCCGACATGGACAGGGATTCGGTCGCGGTCAAGAGGGGGGCTCGATTTTCTGAGGCGTGCAACGATATGCAACCTAGTGTAGATATGCTCGTTATTGCAATTTAAGATAATTGGTTTTATCGTTCCCGGTGTCAGTGTTCGACCGCGCTGGGCGGTCTTTTCGGATTGAAAACATGGTCTCAAAATCGGCAGGTGGCGATATCGGCGAAGCACGCACCCGCGAGAAGATCGCCTATGTCCGGCAGATGCTGGCCGAGCTCAGGGCTGTCGCGGAAAGCGAAGGCGCCGAGATGCTCTGCTACCTCATCGAAATGGCCTATGTCGAGGCCGGGGACTTGCAGAGCGGTCGTCGTGCTCTTTCAATCCATCATCCCAATGGAAACAAGCCCTCCCGGATGCCGGTGTAGGCGGCCGGCGATATCGAGTTCCAGCAGGACGAGATAGACCGCCTGGGCCGGAAGCCCGGTGTGCCGGATGATGTCGTCGACCTCGACAGGCGTCGGCCCCAGAGCGTCGGTGATGCGCGCCCGGTCGCCGTCGCTCGGCGGCAGGATCATCGACCGGTCGTCCTCTCCGGGCTCATCCGCTTCACGGCCCGAAAACAGATCGATCTCGGAGAGCGGCGCAAGAGCCTGCAGCACGTCGTCGGGGCGGGTGGTGACCGTCGCGCCGTCCTTCAGCAGTCCATTGGTTCCCTCGCAGCGCGGATCGAGCGGGGAGCCGGGAACGGCAAAGACCTGCCGCCCGAAGTCCGCCGCGAGGCGTGCCGTGATGAGCGAACCCGAACGTGCCGCCGCCTCGACGACGACGACGCCCAGCGCAACACCGGCAATCAGTCGGTTACGGCGAGGAAAATCGCGGGCGCGTGCGTCCCAGCCGAACGGCATCTCCGAGATGGCAAGCCCGCGGCCGTCCCAGATCTCGCGCAACAGGTCGAGGTTTTCGGGAGGGTAGGGACGGTCGAGGCCGCCGGCGAGTGCGGCGATCGTTCCTGTATCGAGGCTTGCCCGGTGGGCGGCGGTATCGATGCCGCGCGCGAGGCCGGAGACGATGGCGTAGCCGGCGCGGCCGATATCACGGGCCATCAGGGCGGCAAACTTCGCCCCGCTGATCGAGGCGTTGCGGGCACCGACAACACCGACGCTCGGAACCGTCGCGATGGCGAGATTGCCCCTTGCGGCGATCAGCGGCGGGGCACCGTCGATCTGGCGCAGTGCCGGTGGGTAGTCGGGTTCGCCGATCCCCACGAACCGGGCGCCGAAGCGAGTGGCCGTTTCCAGCTCCGCCTCGGCTTCCGCCTGCGTAGCGATCCGTATGGCGCGGGTCGAACCGCCACGCCGGGAAAGCTCCGGCAGCATGGCAAGGGCCGTTTCGGCAGAGCCGAAATGATTGATGAGGTCGCGGAACGTGGCAGGGCCGACGTTGTCGCTACGGATCAGTCTCAACCAGCTGATCCTTTGTCGGTCCGTCAGCGCAATCCCTGTTCGTCCTGCGCTGGCTGCCGACATGCGACCTATCCCTTTTGTCCGATCTTACTCTCGGTTCCCGCAATCAGTCTTTCGATGTTGGCCTTGTGGCGCCAATAGGTGATCGCGGTCATCACGATGGTGACGATCGCCGCCTCATGGCTGCCGGTGAACCACAATACAACCGGAACGACAAGCGTTGCAACCAGGGCGGAGAGCGAGGAATAGCGCGACAGGAAGGCGACCGAAAGCCATGCTGCCGCGAACACCAGCACCATCAGGGGCGCGACGCCAAGCAGCGTGCCGATATAGGTTGCGACACCCTTGCCGCCCTTGAAGCCTAGCCAGATCGGGAAGAGGTGGCCGATGAAGGCGGCAAAGCCG
Organism: Rhizobium sp. CAU 1783; assembly: GCF_054551725.1. NCBI lineage: Bacteria > Pseudomonadati > Pseudomonadota > Alphaproteobacteria > Hyphomicrobiales > Rhizobiaceae > Rhizobium > Rhizobium sp. CAU 1783. The sequence continues at coordinate 213,440 of NZ_JBTOLM010000003.1, forward strand.
GCGAGCAGTCCGGCATTGGCGCCGAAGACGGCCTGCGCGATCACGGCGGCGATCGTCGCCTTCAGCGCATCGAGCAGGAGGGTCGCTGCGGCGAGCTTCTTGTTGCCGGTTCGAAGAACATTGGTCGCGCCGATATTGCCCGAGCCGATCGAGCGCAGGTCGCCGAGCCCCGCCATTCGGGTGAGAACGAGGCCGAACGGGATCGAGCCCAGCAGATAACCGAGGCTGAGAACGGCGATCACCGCTGGCCAGCCGATTGCGAGAAAGTTGACGCTTGGCACGGTGTTCCCCCTGATGGCCCGATTACACGAGATGCACGCACTTGCCGGTGACATAGGTCGCGACCACCCGGCCGGAGAAGCGCGCGTCCTCGAACGGCGTGTTCTTCGAACGCGAAAGCAACTGCTCCTTGGCGACGAGCCACGGTTCGTCGATGTCGAGCAGTGCGATGTCGGCACGGGCGCCCGGCTTCAACGTGCCGGCGTCGAGGCCGAAGATTTCCGCCGGGCGGGTCGACATGGCGTCGATCAGGCGCATAAGCGGAACCTGGCCGTTGTGATGCAGGCGCAGCGCCGCCGAAAGCATGGTTTCGAGCCCGATCGCCCCGTCGGCGGCCTCGCCGAAGGGCAGACGCTTGGTGTCGACGTCCTGCGGATCGTGCGACGAGACGATGATGTCGATCTTGCCCTCGGCAAGTGCCTGGACCATCGCCATCCGGTCGTCTTCGGAGCGCAGCGGCGGATAGAGCTTGAAGAAGGTGCGGTATTCGCCGATGTCGTTTTCGTTGAGGGAGAGGTGATTGATCGAGATCGCGCAGGTCACCCTTGTGCCCCGCTTGCGCGCCAACTCGATCGCCTCGACCGATTCCGGGACGGAAATCTGGGCGGCATGGTACTTGGCCTTGGTGAGGCCCGCGATCCTGAGGTCGCGCTCCAACGGAATGATCTCCGTCTCCTTCGGTACGCCGGAAAGGCCGAGCCAACTGGCGAGCAGGCCTTCGTTCATCACGCCGTTGGCGGCGAGGTATTTTTCGCGGGTCTCGAGCGCGATGACAGCGCCGAATTCGCGCGAATAGGTCATTGCCCGGCGGAGCACCTGCGTGTCGTGAAGCCCATGGCGGCCGTTGGTGAAGGCGACCGCTCCGGCTTCCTGAAGCAGGCCCATCTCGGTCATCTCGTTGCTGTCCAGCCCCTTGGTCAGGGCTGCTGCCGGATAGACGTTGACGACGGCTTTGTCGCGGGCGGTCTTCTTGACGAACTCGACGAGCGCGATGTCGTCGATCACCGGATCGGTTTCCGGCATCATGATGAAGGACGTCACGCCGCCGGCGGCGGCCGCACGGCTGGCAGACGCGATCGTCTCGCGATGCTCGGCGCCCGGTTCGCCGACGAACACGCGCGCGTCGACCAGGCCCGGAATGGCCGCCAGCCCGCTGCAGTCACGGACTTCCGCGCCAGCCGGTTCGCCCTGGTTGCGGGCGTTGGCGCCGGCCGCAAGGATGCGGCCATCCTCTCCGACGATGATCGTGCCGACTTCGTCCAGCTTGCGCGACGGATCGACGATGCGGACATTCTTCAAGACGAGCGGCTTGGTCATGCGCCCATTCCTTCGCTGCGGGGACCCTGGTTCTGCGAGACGAGCAGCGCCTCCATCACGGCCATGCGCACCGCGACACCCATTTCCACCTGCTGTTCGATCACGCTTTGCGGCCCGTCCGCCACTTCCGAGGCGATCTCGACGCCGCGGTTCATCGGACCCGGATGCATGACGAGTGCATCCTCCTTGGCAGCCTTCAGCTTCTCGGCGTCGAGGCCGTAGAAGTGGAAATATTCCCGCACCGAAGGCACGAAGGCGCCCGACATGCGCTCGCGCTGCAGGCGCAGCATCATCACGACGTCGGCGTCCTTCAGTCCTTCCTTCATGTCGTGGAAGACTTCCACGCCCATGTCGGCGATGCCCGAGGGCAGGAGGGTTGCCGGTGCGACGACCCGGACGCGGGCGCCCATGGCATTGAGCAGGAGAATGTTCGAGCGGGCGACGCGCGAGTGGAGCACGTCCCCGCAGATCGCGACGATGATGCGCGATAGCTTGCCTTTGGCGCGCCGTATTGTCAGCGCATCGAGGAGCGCCTGCGTCGGATGTTCGTGCTGGCCGTCGCCGGCATTGACGACCGAGCAGGCGACCTTCTGGGCGAGCAGTGCTGCCGCGCCAGCCGAGGAGTGGCGGACCACCAGCACGTCGGGGCGCATGGCATTGAGCGTCATTGCCGTATCGATGAGGGTCTCGCCCTTCTTCACCGAGGAGTTGCCCACCGACATGTTCATCACGTCGGCGCCGAGCCGCTTTCCGGCGAGCTCGAACGAGGACTGCGTTCGGGTCGAGGCTTCGAAGAAAAGGTTGATCTGGGTGAGACCGCGAAGCGTGGAGGTCTTTTTCTCGCGCTGGCGGCTGATTTTGACGGCTTCGTCAGCCTTGTCGAGCAGGTAGGTAATGTCCTGTTCGGTAAGGCCCTTGATGCCGATGAGATGGCGATGGGGAAAGAAGACCATGGACGTCCTCCGCAGATGTCACGCGGTCTATAAAGAAGGCCACGCCGAGGGGCAAGCATATGCTATGTGGATAGCGGCGCGGTCCCCATGTTAAATCAATCAATTTCGTCTAGAAGATCGGCATGAGCTCTATGAACCGGACTGAAGAAAAACTCGCGGAACTGAACCAGCCGAAACCCTGGTCCGGTATCAATGCCTATCGTTCCGACCCCCTGATCGTCGATCTGACGGCCGGACTTTCGCGCGCTTTGCGCGAGGAATACGACGTCATCGGCAAGTACGTGACCTCCCACGAGGCGCAGGAACTGGCGCGCATGGCCAACCAGAGCCCGCCGCAGCTTCGTACCCATGGCGTGCGCGGCGAGAGGCTCGATGTCGTCGAGTTCCATCCTGCCTGGCATGCCCTGATGCGCCGGTCGATGTCGGTTGGCCTGCATTCCTCCGTCTGGGAGAACCAGCCGGATGCCCGTGGTCACGAACACCTGGCGCGTGCCGTGCGCTTCTTCCTCACCGCCCAGCTCGAATGTGGTCATCTCTGCCCGCTGACCATGACCAGCGCCTCGGTGGCCGCTCTGGTCGCCTCGCCGCAGGTGCAGAAGGAGTGGGTTCCGAAGATCCTCGCCCGCAAATACGACTCCTCCAACAAACCCGCCATGCAGAAGACGGCCGTCACCATCGGCATGGGCATGACGGAGAAGCAGGGCGGGACCGACGTTCGCGCCAACACCACCGCCGGCGAGCGGGTCGGCGAGGGGATCTATCGCCTGTCCGGCCACAAGTGGTTCATGTCCGCGCCGATGAGCGATGCCTTCGTCATGCTCGCCCAGACCAAGGACGGTATGGGCTGTTTCCTCGTTCCGAGACTGCTTGAGGACGGTTCGGCCAATGGACTGCAGTTCCAGCGCCTGAAGGACAAGATCGGCAATCGCTCGAACGCGTCTTCCGAAGTCGAGTTCTCCGATGCCTTTGGTTTCCTTCTTGGTACGCCGGGTGACGGGATCCGCACCATCCTCGACATGGTGACGCTGACGCGCCTCGACTGCGCGCTCGCATCCGCCGGCATCATGCGTGCATCAATGGCCGAAGCCGTGCACCACGTGCGCGGCCGCTCTGTCTTCGGCAAGAAGCTGATAGACCAGCCGATCATGACGCGGGTGCTTGCCGACATGGCCCTCGACGTGGCTGCGGCCACGGCCCTTGCCTTCAAGCTTGCCGACTCGTTCGACCGCGCCCGCGAAAACGCCGTCGACGCCGCCTATGCGCGGGTGATGACCCCGGTCGTCAAATACTGGATCTGCAAGATCGCGCCGGGCCTGATCTACGAGGCCATGGAAAGCATCGGCGGCAGCGGCTACATCGAGGAACGGCCGATCGCGCGGCACTACCGCGAGGCCCCGGTCAATGCGATCTGGGAAGGCTCCGGCAATGTCATGGCGCTTGACGTCCTGCGGGTGCTCAGCCGCGGGAAGGACCTGTTCGAAACCATCTTTGCCGGCCTGGAACGGGATCTGGGCGCCTCCGGCAAGAAGACCGTGGAGGTCCTGCGCGTCGCAACCGCTCTTGCCGAGCGGGACGAGGGAGCTGCCCGCCTGCTGATCGAGCAACTCGCACTCGCCGCGGCGGCGGCCGAACTCTACAAGCTCGGTGCCGGCAAGATCGCCGACGCCTTCCTCGAATCGCGTCTCGCGGGCGGCTGGCGTCACACCTATGGTGTGCTCGACGCCCGGTTCGACGCCCGCTACGTGCTTGACCTGCTCTATCCCGCGGCGAGCTGACTGGCGACGTATAGGACCAGCGGAATGGTCAGCACCGCGGCGACCGTCGGCACGGTCGCCGTTGCCGCATAGAGCGGTGCGTCTCCGCCCATCTGCTTGGCTAGGATATAGCCGTTCATAGCAGTCGGTACGGCCGCGCTCAGGATCAACATCGTGAGCGCCTCTCCCTGGACGCCGAAGAACAAGGCCGTGCCCGCCATCACCAGCGGAAAGACCAGCAGCTTGAGCGCCGAGCCGAGCAACACGTTCGGCTGCGGTCGCAGCGCGTCCATCACTCTCAGGCCCGCACCGACCATGATCAGTCCGAGGCCGAGCGACGAATTGGCGACCAGTTCGACCGCGGTCATGACCGGTTCGTAGACCGGTATCCTCAAGAGATTGAACAGCACGCCGAAGGCCGATCCGAGGATGATCGGGTTGGAGACGATCTTCAGGGCGAAATCCCGGAGGCTTCCGCCGTTGCCGGAAAACCAGATCATCACGCCGACGTTGATCACGTTGAGCGGAATGATGATCACCGCCATCACCACCGCAACCACGGTCAGTCCGACCGGGCCGGAGAGCTTCTCTGCAATCGCCAGCGCCATGAAGCCGTTCCAGCGCGTCGCGGTCTGGAAGATCGAGGTGAAGGCCGGTCCCTCGATCCCGAACCGGTTGAGGGGGCGCCAGAGCGCAAGCACCAGGGCGGACATGATTCCGACGGCGGCAAGCGCGCTTGCACTGACGACGCCGGTATCCATGACCGCGAAATCCGCCTTGGCAAGCGTCTCGAAGAGAAGGGCGGGGAAGAGGACGTAGAAGCCGAACTGCTCGAGCCCGTCCCAGAGGCTGTCATTGATGAGCGGCCAGCGCTTGAGGAGCGCACCCAGCAGCACGAGCAGGAAGATCGGCAGGACGCTTTCGAATATCACGAGCATGCTTTGGCTTTCCGCTGCCGATTGGGGACCGGGAACGTACCTAGCAGTTCGCCATGCGCGGACGCAAACCCGCGACCGCCACCGATCGAGAAGAGTTGAACGGGGAACGTGGCCCCGAGACTTGCAGGTTATCCCCAACGCCCGTTAACCTTAACAAAGAGTTTACGTTGCGAGCCTCGGGTTAACAGGCCAGTCTTTCTTCAAGACAAGGAAGGCGGGCAGGCGGATCGCAATGGGAACCGGATTGGTGAGAGTGACGTTGACCGTCGTCATGGTTGCTTTTTTTGCCGGCCTCGCATTGGACATTGCTGTCCCGACGGTCGTGCTCGGCGCCATGGCGGTGTCGAACTGGCTGGTCCAGTCCTGGCCCGAATCGCTTTCGGGCGGCTGGTCCTTGTCACGGCGATGGAAGGGAACACCCGCGTGAAAGTCTTTTTGGTCCTGTGGGCACTTCCGATCCTGCTGCTCGGCAGCTGGTACAGTCTTTCCTACTACGACATGAATTTCGGCATCTTCATGCTGACCCGGCAGGCGCATGACCTGGTGTTTGCCGTCTACGGCCATGCGCTCGGTCTGCCGCCCGAGACCATTCCGCCGCTGGTGGCGCGCGCCATCGTGGTCGACAGCGCCATCGTCTTTTCGATCATTGCATTTCGTCGTCGCAGGAAGATCGCTGCCTGGTGGGCGGCCCGTCAGTCGGCGTCCGCTCCGCGCGCGGCCGCATTGCCGAGCATCGACAGCCTGTCCAAGGCGCCCTGAAGGATGAAGCTCGCCGCGGCGGAATCGATCCGCTCGCTGCGCTTGGCCCTCGAAACGTCCATTTCCAGCAAGGCCCGTTCGGCCGCGACCGTCGACAGCCTTTCGTCCCAGAAGATGAAGGGAATGTCGGTCTTTTCCGACATCGAGCGCACAAAGGCTCGGGTGGCCTGGACACGGGGTCCAGCAGACCCGTCCATGTTCATCGGCAGCCCGATGACGAAGGCGGCGACGTTTTCCTTGGCGGCGAAGGCCAGCAGGACCTCCGCATCCTGAGTGAACTTCACCCGCTTGATGACGGTGCGCGGCGTGGCGAAGCGGCGCCCGAGGTCGGACATGGCGAGCCCGATGGTCTTGGTCCCGAGATCGAGCCCGGCAATCGCCTGTCGGGGCTGCAGCACGTCCGCGAGTTCTTCGATGGTGAGCGTGGTCATGCTGCTGCCCCGGCCAATCAGCGTTTGCGCACGAATTCGGTCCGGAGAACCAGTCCCTTGACCGTGTCGTGCCGGCAATCGATTTCCTCAGGGTCCTCCGTCAGGCGGATCGACTTGATGACGGTTCCCTGCTTGAGGGTGGTGTTCGTACCCTTGACCTTGAGGTCCTTGATCAGCGTTACGGAATCGCCGTCGGCCAGCACGTTGCCGGCGGCATCCTTGGCGACCGGCTTGCTGTTGGCCGCTGCTGCCATTTCGGAGGCCGGGCGCCATTCGCCGGTCACTTCGTCATATACATAATCGTCGTCGTCGGCCATTCTGGTCTCCTGTCGTAAGGGTTTGAGGTTCGGCCGGACGACCGGAGCGGTGAGGGCGGCCTTGCCAACCCGAAGGCTGGTAGTCGCGGCTTATCCTACACGTCGGCGGCGTGCAACAAGGCGTGCCGGACGTTTGACGAGAACCCGGTTGCCGTCGACCGGGCATGGCATATATTCCGGGCAACGCACCGAAGGGAGAACATCATGAAGATAACATGGCTCGGCCATTCCGCATTTCGTGTCGACACAGCCAAGGCCAGCATCCTCATCGATCCGTTCTTCACCGGAAACCCCGGTTTTGTCGGGCTTGACCCCAAGGACGCGACGGCCGGCATCACCCACATTCTCTTGACCCACGGTCACGGCGACCACGTAGGCGACACGCTGCAGATCGCCGGCGAGACGGGCGCCACGGTTGTCGCCAATTTCGACCTCTGCATGTGGCTGGCCCACAAGGGATTGAAGAACTTCTCACCCGGCAACACCGGAGGCACGATCGGTTTTGAAGGGTTCAGTGCGACCTTCACCAACGCTCTTCACTCGTCTGCCCATATCAGCGAGGATGGCGTTTCCCATTCGCTCGGCAACGCCAATGGCCTGATGATGCATTTCGAAGGCGATGCCTCTCTGCTGCACATGGGCGACACCGACATCTTCTCCGATATGAAGCTGATCAACGAACTGCATCAGCCCGACATCGGCATCGTCCCGATCGGTGATCGTTTCACCATGGGCGGTGCCGTGGCCGCGCTCGCCTGCCAGCGCTTCTTCGATTTCAAGACGGCGATTCCTTGCCACTACGGCTCGTTTCCGATCATCGACCAGACCCCGGAGAAGTTCGTCCTCGGCATGGAAGGCACCCGTACGCGGGTCGCTACGCCAGCGGCCGGTCATAGCGTCGACCTCTGACAAATCCCCCGTTGCGCCAGAGCTTTGCGGCCATTATAGCGGAGGAAACGAAAGACCTGGAGAATACCGATGTCCGTTGATCTCAAGACCGTCAAGCGCGTCGCGCATCTGGCTCGCATTGCCTTGAACGAGGAAGAAGCCCAGCGGATGATGGGTGAGCTCAACGGTATCCTCGGTTTCGTCGAGCAGCTTTCCGAGGTGGACGTCTCCGGAGTCGAGCCGATGACGTCCGTAACCCCGATGGCGATGAAGAAGCGCCAGGATGTCGTCAATGACGGCAACAAGGCCGACGACATTGTCGCCAATGCGCCGGAAACCGACCGCAACTTCTTCCTGGTGCCGAAGGTGGTTGAATAGCCGGGGAGGGCGCCCGCCGCCTCCTGTCGCCGCCGATCCCGCTATCCGGGCGCTTGAAGCCGAGCGCCGCATTCTGAAGTGAACCGACCTCATGAGCGAACTGACCAGCCTCACCATTGCCGAAGCCCGCGCCAAACTGGCCGCGAAGGAGATCAAGGCCGTCGAACTGACCGATGCCTATATCCAGGCGATCGAGGCCGCCAATGACGTGATCAACGCCTATGTGACCGTCACGCCGGAAAAGGCCCGCGAGATGGCGAAAGCCTCGGATGCCCGCTATGCCGAAGGTAAGGCCGGCGCGCTCGAAGGTATCCCGCTCGGCATCAAGGACCTGTTCGCCACGCGTGATGTCCATACCCAGGCCTGCTCCGACATCCTGAACCGCTTCAAGCCGAAATACGAATCGACCGTCACGCAGAACCTCTGGGATGACGGCGCCGTGATGCTCGGAAAGCTCAACATGGACGAATTCGCCATGGGCTCGTCCAACGAGACGTCCCATTACGGACCGGTCGTCAACCCGTGGAAGGCCAAGGGCTCCGACGAGAAGCTGGTGCCCGGTGGTTCGTCCGGCGGTTCGGCCGCTGCCGTGGCTGCCCATCTGTGCGCCGGCGCGACCGCGACCGACACGGGTGGATCGATCCGCCAGCCGGCGGCCTTCACCGGCACCGTCGGCATCAAGCCGACCTATGGCCGTTGCTCGCGCTGGGGCACCATCGCCTTCGCCTCATCGCTCGATCAGGCCGGCCCGATCGCCCGTGACGTTCGCGATGCCGCCATCCTCCTGAAGTCGATGGCAAGCGTCGATGCCAAGGACACGACCTCCGTGGACCTGCCGGTTCCGGACTATGAAGCGGCGCTGGGCCAGTCATTGAAGGGCATGAAGATCGGTATCCCGAAGGAGTACCGCGTCGACGGCATGCCGGGCGAGATCGAGACGCTGTGGAGCCAGGGCATCGCCTGGCTGAAGGATGCCGGCGCCGAAATCGTCGACATCTCGCTCCCGCACACCAAGTATGCGCTCCCGGCCTATTACATCGTCGCGCCCGCCGAAGCCTCCTCGAACCTGGCCCGCTACGACGGCGTGCGCTACGGCCTGCGCGTCGACGGCAAGGACATTGCCGACATGTACGAAAAGACCCGCGCTGCCGGCTTCGGCACCGAGGTCAAACGCCGCATCATGATCGGTACCTACGTGCTCTCGGCCGGCTATTATGATGCCTATTACCTGCAGGCGCAGAAGGTCCGCACGCTGATCAAGCGTGATTTCGAACTGGCCTTCCACGCCGGCGTCGATGCGATCCTGACCCCGGCAACCCCGTCGTCCGCCTTCGCCATCGGCGACAAGGAACTGGCGGCCGATCCCGTCAAAATGTACCTCAACGATATCTTCACGGTCACCGTCAACATGGCCGGCCTGCCGGGCCTGTCTGTTCCGGCCGGCCTCGACTCGAAGGGCCTGCCGCTCGGCCTGCAGCTGATCGGCAAGCCGTTCGAAGAGGAAACCCTCTTCAAGACCGCCCACGTCATCGAACAGGCTGCCGGCAAGTTCACCCCGGCGAAGTGGTGGTGATCGACCCACAATCGGAATGAAAAGAGCGGCGCCCTGGGGCGCCGCTTTCGTTTACGCTACCTGTTGTCAGGCTGTGACCGGACCAGCACCAGGCCGCGTTCTGTAATGCGGTAGGGCTTGCCGCCTTGTGATTTGATGGCCCTCTTCTGTTTCAGCTTTCGGAAGGCGATCACGTCGAGGCCGGTGAACATCCAGCCTTCGCGGGTGAAGAGCTGGATCTTCTCTATTCTGTGGTTTTCGTCGCGGGTGATTTCGATGCGCCCGCCCTGGGCGAGCAGGTGGAGGATGCGCTGTTCGGCGCGAGAGATGTCCATGATTGTCGATCCGGATAGCGCTCTTGAAGAGCGCATGAAAAACCGTTTCCGGCGCCTTGCGGCGTCGGGGCTATGCGTTTTTCACTGGCCCGTGCGCGCGGATCGGAATTGATCGCGGGCAGGGGCCCTTACCGGGTCTCGGACGAACCGAACATCCACACTCCATTGGTTGCGCCCTCAAGATGGGCGCGCCGCCTGTCTTCGTCAAGCACCTGAGCCGCGGCGGGACGTCTTGTCGCGGCGCCGTGGTGATTCGGTCACAAGGCCTTCTCGCCGGGCGAGAATGGACCCGCCTCTTCGAGGAGCATCCGGGACGATGCGCCAAAGCATTGATGTGTATACATAATGTCCGCCGGAAAATTGTCCTTCGGGCTCAAGGCTGGAAAATCGCTGCCCCGGATGGTCTACTGCGATCGAAGGATGGGCAGCCAATGATCACGATACGCAATGCGCGCCGCGACGAGGCGGACCTTTTGGCCGAGATCGGCCTTCGGGCCTGGGAAAAGGCGATGGTCCTCGTCGGCGAGACCAAGTCGATGGTCGAAAGTGCCCGTAGCGCCTTCGTCAACTTCACCCACAGTGAGTGGCTGACGATTTCGGTGATCGACAAGAACGGCCAGCCGGCCGGCTGGGCGGCGCGGGAGCATCTGGACGAGAACATCACCGATTTCTGGATCGATCCTGATTTTCAGCGACAGGGTCTGGGGACCGCGCTGCTCGCCGAGATCGAGAAGGAGATCGTCCATCAGGGGTTTTCCAGGGCGAGCCTCCAGACCCATGCCAAGAACATCGAGGCGGTAGGCTTTTTCGAGAAGCACGGTTATGCGGTCCACTGGCTGACCACTGTCTACAATCCCAAGCTCGACCGGGACATCCAGTCGGTCGGCCTGTCGAAACAGCTCGCCGCCCCCGCCGTCCCGGCCTATGGCCAGGAGTTCTAGAAGCCGCGGAAAATCGTCAGTGTCGCCCGGCTCCCTGCTAGCGCCGGGCCCGGAGCGAGAACCGCCACGCCGATGATGACCGTCTGCAGAATGAAGAGCGCCGGCAGCGCTACCCGGAATGGCGGCTTGCGGGTCTTGTGGCGCATGAGGCGCTGGCAGAGGAAGGCGCCCGCGCCTCCGCCGAAGAAGGCAAGGCCAAGAAGCGCGTCTTCCCGGATCCGCCAGCCACCGTTTTGTGCTGCCAGCTTGTCCCAGGCATAGACGCAGAAGACGACGACGTTGTAGAGCGCGAGGATCGCAAGGAGGGTTAGGCTCGTTTCGCTTGGCATCGAGCCATGATGGCCGATCCGGATTAACGCTTGGCAAAGTCCGCCGCACCGCTCCCGCGATCGCTCGTCCAGGCCCGACAAGCCTTGCGCCTCCGCACCATTTGCTCTACCTCAACCGATACGAAAACAACGCATGACACGAGCAGCCGATGACCCTTGTTGACACCCGCACGCCCGATCCGAAACGCCTCATCCCGGGAGCAACCGGCGACTGGGAAATCGTTATCGGCATGGAAGTCCACGCCCAGGTGACGAGCCAGTCGAAGCTCTTCTCCGGCGCTTCGACGACCTTCGGGAATGCGCCGAACGCCAACGTCTCGCTTGTCGATGCCGCCATGCCCGGCATGCTGCCGGTCATCAACGAGGAATGCGTGGCTCAGGCCGTGCGCACCGGTCTCGGCCTGAAGGCGCAGATCAACAAGCGCTCGATCTTCGACCGCAAGAACTATTTCTATCCGGACCTGCCGCAGGGCTACCAGATCTCGCAGTTCAAGGATCCGATCGTCGGCGAGGGCAAGATCATCATCTCGCTCGGCCCCGACCGCCAGGGCAACTTCGAGGATATCGAGATCGGGATCGAGCGCCTGCATCTGGAGCAGGACGCCGGCAAGTCGATGCACGACCAGCATCCGACCATGTCCTATGTGGATCTGAACCGCTCCGGCGTCGCGCTGATGGAAATCGTGTCGAAGCCCGACATGCGCTCGTCCGACGAGGCCAAGGCCTACATGACCAAGCTGCGCTCGATCGTGCGCTATCTCGGCACCTGCGACGGCAACATGGATGAAGGCTCGATGCGCGCCGACGTCAACGTCTCCGTGCGCAAGCCGGGCGGTGAGTTCGGCACGCGCTGCGAGATCAAGAACGTCAACTCGATCCGCTTCATCGGCCAGGCGATCGAATACGAAGCCCGTCGCCAGATCGCCATCCTGGAGGACGGCGGCTCGATCGACCAGGAAACCCGCCTGTTCGACCCGAACAAGGGCGAGACCCGTTCGATGCGCTCCAAGGAAGACGCGCATGACTACCGCTATTTCCCCGATCCGGACCTGCTGCCGCTCGAGTTCGACGATGCCTTCATCGAGGCGCTGAAGAAGGACCTGCCGGAACTGCCTGACGACAAGAAGGCCCGTTTCGTCCGCGAACTCGGCCTGTCGGTCTATGACGCCTCCGTGCTGGTCTCGGAAAAGGCGATCGCAGACTATTTCGAGGCCGTGGCCGAGGGCCGCGACGGCAAGACGGCCGCCAACTGGGTCATCAACGACCTGTTGGGTGCCTTGAACAAAGCCGGCAAAGCCATTGAAGAGACTCCGGTTTCGCCCGCCCAGCTGGGCGGCATCATCGACCTCATCAAGGCCGAGACCATCTCCGGCAAGATCGCCAAGGACCTGTTCGAAATTGTCTTCAACGAAGGCGGTGACCCGGCGGAGATCGTCGAAGCCCGCGGCATGCGCCAAGTGACCGACACCGGCGCCATCGAAAAGGCCGTCGACGAGATCATCGCCGCCAACCCGGACCAGGTCGCCAAGGTTCTCGCCAAGCCGACGCTCGCCGGCTGGTTCGTCGGCCAGGTGATGAAGGCGACCGGCGGCAAGGCCAACCCGCAGGCGGTGCAGGCCCTCGTCAAGGCCAAGCTCGGCATCGTCGAGGAGTAGGCCTTGTTCTTCGTCCGCACCGCCAGCCTCAAGGACGCGGAAGCGCTCCGCACCCTGCTGTCGGACGCCTTTCACGCCACCTATGATCCACTCTACGGTGAGCAGAAGGTGCGCGAGCTGGTCGATGCCTGGCATTCGATCCCGGCCTTGAAGGCCCGGATCGGGAAGAAAGGCGGCGAATTTTTGGTGGCCGATGACGGCCGCCGGCTCGGTGGCATGGCCTATGCGGCCATGTCCTCGAAAATGGCAAAGACGGCCTTCTTGCACCAGCTCTATGTTCATCCCTCATGTCTGCGCATGGGGATCGGCCGCGATCTCTTCGCCGAGCTCGAGACCTGTTTTCCCGATGCCGAGATCATGCGGCTGGAAGTGGAGCCGAGGAATGCCGCCGCGATCGGCTTCTACGAGGCCCACGGCTTCGCCGAGGTCGACCGCACGACGAGCTGCGGCGGCCCCGACAGCGGCCTGCCGGCGATCATCATGGAGAAACGCCTCAGCTGAGTGCCGGCAGGTGTCTTGGCCGCGTCAGTTGTCCATCGGAACTTCTTCCGACGTCCCGTCCTCGTCATAGGTCAGAACCGCCGTGCATTCGATGAGGTCCGGCCGTTTGACGTTGTCGCAGGCGACCTTGGCGGCGGCGAGCGCCAGTTCCTTGCTTTCCCAGCCGCAGAAATATTCGTGCCAGTGCGGCCCCTCGGACGACTGCATGAAGACGTCGACGCTGAAGCGTGCGGGGAAGCAATAGGCCTGCTCCAGACAGTCTTCCGCCGTGCCGCCACCGTCGATGCACTGTTTCTTGGCGCAGTCGAAGGCGCTGGCCGCGTCCTTGCCTGTGCACACCCCGCTCGACATTTCCGGCGCCTGGACGAAGGCGATGCCCTTTCTCCCGCCTTCCTCGGCGAAGGCCGCAGCCGCGACCACGGTCAGAGCAAAAATAGTGGTGCAAAACCGTGAGATCGTCATACGCAGCGCCTCCCTCTGTTCCTAACGTCTGGACCGATTAACGCCGGGAAGGATGAAGCATGCAAGCGTCAACGGTCACGATCAGGCCAGCTACCGAAAATGATCTGGACGCCATCGTCGCACTTCTCGCATCCGACGATGTCGGCGGTCACGGCGACACGACGGACGAGGGTGCGCGAGCCGACTATCTCGCCGCCTTCCGGACGCTCCAGCAGACGCCGCGCGAAGTGCTTTATGTCGCCGAACGGGACGGCGAGGTCGTCGGCACCTTCCAGACGCTTCTGACCACCACGCTTTCGGGCCGCGGATCGACGTCGATGATCGTCGAGGCGGTGCATACGCGGCCCGATTGCCGGGGGCAGGGGATCGGCGCGGCGATGATCCGCCACGCGATCGCCGAGGCCGAACGGCAGGGCTTGCGCCTCGTCCAGCTGACCTCGAATGCCCGCCGCACCGACGCGCACCGCTTCTATGAGCGGCTCGGTTTTATCCGGAGCCATTTCGGCTTCAAGTACAAGCTGAAATGAGTGCCGCCGCGCGGCGAATCACTGGACAACCGGCCGGGGAGGCGGCATAAGCGGAGAAAGATGACAAGCCGACTGCCGCAACCGGCACGGACCAAGGACGAGACATGAAGCAGCTTCTGTTGGAACTTTTCACCTGGTGGAACGGTCAGACCATGGGCACGCGGTTCTTCACCTGGCGCAAGGGCACGAAGGTCGGTGAAGACCAGTTCGGCAACATCTATTACGAAGGCGGCAAGACCACCTTCGGCCTGCCGCGCCGTTGGGTCATCTACAAGGGTTACGCGGACGCTTCCGCCATTCCGGCCGGCTGGCACGGCTGGATGCACTACCGCACCGACGTTCCGCCGTCGAAGGAAGACTACAAGGCCGCCGAATGGCAGAAGGGGCATCGCGCCAACCCGACCGGCACGGCCGCTGCCTACCGTCCCCAGGGCTCGATCGCCGCGACCGGCGAGCGTCCGCGAGTGACGGGCGATTACGACGCCTGGACCCCCGGCAACTGACACCCGATTTGGCCACATTTCGGTTCTAGGGCCTCTGTGTGGCGCCCGAGCTGCGAGCGGCGCCCACGGATTTGAAGGCTGGAGAATGGCAGACATGAAGCGTTTCGGGCGTGGCTCAACCCTTGCTGTGCTGGGCATGGCGGCCTTGTCCGTTTCCGCCGCGACGCTTGCCGGCATGGGAACCGCCCGGGCCGAGCGCATTTCCAATCCGGTCGCCGAATTCGCCGGCATCGACAAGATCACCGGCCGCATCACCTCCTTCGACGTCTATATCGATGAGACCGTTCAGTTCGGCGCCCTGCAGGTGACCCCGAAGGTCTGCTATTCTCGCGACGAAACCGAAGCGCAAAAGATCGACGGCTTCGTCGAGGTCGACGAAATCACCCTCGACCGCAAGATCCGCCGCATCTTCTCCGGCTGGATGTTCGCCGACAGCCCGGCGCTCAACGCCGTCGAGCACGCGATCTATGACGTCTGGCTGACCGGCTGCAAGGAGAAGTCCGACGTTCCGGCTCCCCCCGGCGTGAAGGCCGCCCATGCGGCGCCCGAGCCGGCCAAGGCGGCAGCGGCCCCCGCGCCGGCAACCGATGGCACGGCGCAGCCGTCCGTCGATCCGGGCGCAGCCGCACCGGCGGACGCGGCACCCGCAGTGGGGCTGCCCGGCGAAGCCGCACCCGGCGTCGTGCCGCCCCTCGACGCGCCGCAGGAAATCCCGCAGGACGTCCCCGGCGACGCCTTGCCGCCGACCGACTTCCCGCAGGACGGCTTGCCCCAGGACGGCTTGCCCCAAAACGGCTTCCCTGAGGACGGCCAGCCGGTGCCCGAGGGGCAGTTGCTGCCGCCGGCCGATGTCGGAACGCCGCCCGGTGCCGGAGCTCCGCCGCCTGGTGTCGGGCTCTACTGAGCCCGCGCACCTTCACGGCGTCACGCGCTGGAGACGACCCGGACCGCGACCTGATGCCCGTCGGCCGCGCCAGACCCCATCTGAATTGACCATGCCTGCACCCCGGTTCACCGGCACGGCGCAATGCCGCGCTTGACAATGTCCTTGAATGAGAACATTCAGGGAACGAACAGGAGCCTCGACCATGTCCCTTTCTGAAAAATTCATCGTCCTGCCTTTCAAGAAGAACCGCGGAAACGTGGTGCCCGGTGAGATGCGCCAGGCCTCCAATGCGGTGTCTGCCGAAAAGATCGCCACCGCCATGTCGGCCCGCCACATCGGCGTCGCGGCCTATTCGGTGCAGGTGGACGAGGAGAGCGGCGACATGTCGAGCCCGCGCCTGCTCATCCAGTTCGGCGAGACGGCCGACCTGACGGCCGCGTGAGGCGCGGAGAAAATTCCCCTCCCAAACCCCTCCTCCCAAGGGGGAGGGCTTGACCCGGCCATACCCCCCGACGCCCGGGCCGCGATTCGGCCCAGTCCCCCTTTGGCCGAGACGCCGCCCCACGTTTTCTCCCCCCTGGAGGGGGAGATGCCCGGCAGGGCAGAGGGGGGTGATCCCACGCCCGGACCTTTCTTCCGCCCGCCATTCTCCCTTGACGCAACCGGCTTTCGGGCGTGCAATGCAGGGATGTGCAGAGCCGGGGAGGAGAAACCATGGCCATTGCGAAGAACACCATCTGCCTGTGGTACGAGAAGGACGCCGAGGCCGCGGCCCGTTTCTATGCCGAGGTCTTTCCCGACAGCGCGGTTCATGCCGTCCACCGCGCGCCGAGCGACTATCCCTCCGGCAAGGCGGGCGACGTGCTGACCGTCGAGTTCACCGTCGCCGGCATTCCCTGCATGGGCATCAACGGTGGCCCGGCCTTCCGGCAGTCGGAAGCCTTCTCCTTCCAGATCGCGACGGACGACCAGGAAGAGACCGACCGCTACTGGAACGCCATCGTCGCAAACGGCGGGCAGGAGAGCGCCTGCGGCTGGTGCAAGGACCGCTGGGGCCTTTCCTGGCAGATCACCCCACGCACCCTGACCGAAGCCATGGCGGCGGGCGGCGATGAGGCGAAGCGTGCCTTCGAGGCGATGATGGAGATGGGCAAGATCGATGTGGCGAGAATTGAGGCGGCGAGGAGGGGGTGAGGGGGCTGCTTGGTCTGTTGGATACTAGAACGGGGCCGGGTAACTGTCTGCTTCCCATAATTGAGAGACAGAAGCAGCCATATTACGGTGGCTCGTTGAGGGCTGCTATCGGCTCAAAGCTGTCATCAGGTATTCGCTTGCTCACACGGAGCGCGAAAGGAAGAGTTGCGGAAAGTTAGCCGCAAATGAATTCACAGCGGAGTTGAAAAACGATACTGAAAGTCAGTCAAGTATTCTGTGATGGCAGCGGTGTTCTCCGCTCTGGGGTTTACGAATGAAGAGTTTTGATTCTCGCACCTATAGCATCAACGATTTTGTCGAGTGGGATAGCCAGAAGCAACTCGTCCTCAACCCAATCTTCCAGCGGCGTGCAGTCTGGAGCGAAAAGGCCAAGAGCTACCTCATAGACACCATTCTTCGTGGGAAGCCGATTCCTAAGGTTTTCATCCGTCAAAGGCTCAACGTCACCACTAAGCAGTCGATGCGCGAGGTGGTGGACGGGCAGCAACGCCTCAGGACCATTCTTTCCTATGTCAAGGATGGTTTCTCATTGGGGCGCGGTCAGCACCCCGAGTTCGGTGGTATGCGCTTCAGCCAGCTTCCCGAGGAAGCCCAGGCGCAGTTCCTGTCGTTCGAAATCGCGGTCGATCTGCTCATCAACCTGCCGGACTCCGAGATCCTGGATATCTTTGCGCGCCTCAACTCCTATGCCGTCGTCTTGAACGATCAGGAGAAGATCAACGCCGCCCACTTCGGCCCTTTCAAAGTGTTGGCCGACAAGATCGCCTTCGAGTACAACGAGTTCTGGAGGGCGCAGGACATTGTTTCAGCGGTCCAGATTCTTCGGATGCAGGAAGTCAACCTTGTGGCCGACATCCTCATTGCGATGATCGAGGGCATCAAATCCAAGAAGCAGATTAAGCGGTACTACGGCATTTACGAGAAAGACTTCGCGCACGATACGCTGGAGCTGGAGGAACATTTTCGCGACGTTATGGACACCATCTCGAAGCTGTTCCCTGAAGGGCTGAAGGAGTCCGAGTTCCGGCGTAACCACCTCTTCTACTCACTCTTTACTGCCGTCTATCACTGCCTCTATGGCTTGCCCAAGTTCGATTTCGACAACCGGCCGGTGCCACGGGTGTCTCTGGCCACCGAGGCCGAGATCGAACGGGCGCGGAACGGGCTGGACGGGGTGACGGAGCTGTTCTCGGCCGAGCCGGGAGAGCTGCAGAGGCAGGCTGCCCAGTTCCTGCAGGACAGCCGGCGCGCAACCACCGATGGAGCCGTGAGAGAACGCCGCGCACGGTATCTTCTCGACCTGATGAATACGGGTTTCACGGGTTAACCACGTGCCTATCGCGCAATCTCTGGCTGGTTTCCAAGCGAGTCTTGCGCAGTGCGATAGCTTGATAGCTAACGCACACCGGACAGACGCGGCCGGCGCGAACATCTTTCCACAGCGCGACCGCGAGCAGATCACCGTGGCCGCGTTCCTCAACTTGTTCATCGCATGGGAGGAGTTCATCGAGGCGGCCTTTGGCGATTTCATGATGGGCGATGCCACGTTAGGTGGTAACCAGCCGGTTAAGTTTGTGTCGCCGCCGACGCGGGACCATTCAACAGGGATGGTGATCCACACCCACCGGTTTTTCGATTTTGCCCACCACGAAAATGTCCGAAAGCTGGCGAGCCTGTATTTCCAAGGCGGCTACCCGTTCGACCCCACCCTAAGCAGCATCACGGCTGAGTTGCAGGACTTGAAGACCATCCGCAATTCGTGCGCTCATATGTCCTCCTCGACCCGCAGGGCTCTTGAATCGTTGGCAGGGCGGATCATGGCCCAACCCCAACCCGGAATCGGCGTGTATCAGCTTTTGATCGCGGTTGACCCGAGGGGTCCGGGCAACAACACTACTGTTTACGCCGCCTACCGGGACAAACTGATCGCGGCCGCAATCAGCATTGCTCAGGGTTGAAGAAGGGCCGAAACTGCATTCGCATTTGTCCGCAATTGCCGCAAACCGCCCCCCACTCAAAACACCAACGTCTCCCCCTCCATCGCCCTCTCCAACAACACCCCATAGTCCGCCTTGGGAACATCGATTGCCCCGAATGTCTTCAGGTGTTCCGTGGTGAACTGCGTGTCGAGCAGCGTAAACCCGCGCTCCTTCAGTCGTTCGACGAGATGGACGAGGCAGATCTTCGAGGCGTCGGTGCGGCGGGAGAACATGCTTTCGCCGAAGAAGGCGGAGCCGAGCGAGACGCCGTAGAGGCCGCCGACCAGTTCGCCGCCCTCCCATGCCTCGACGGAATGGGCGTGGCCGAGGCTGTGCAGCGCGCTATAGAGGTCGCGGATGGTCTGGTTGATCCAGGTGCTCGGCCGGTTGTCGACCTCTTCCGCGCATTTTTCGACGACGCGCTCGAAGGCGGTGTCGAAGCGGATGTCGAAGGGCTTTTTGCGGATCGTCTTCAGGAGACTTTTGGAGACGTGGAACTCGTCGAGCGGGATGATCCCGCGCATCTCCGGCTCGACCCAGAAGATCTCCGGGTCGTCGGCGGCATCCGCCATCGGGAAGAGCCCGATGGAATAGGCGCGCAGCAGGAGTTCCGGCGTTATGCTCTGATCCCTGCTGCGGCGCCCTGCCATTCCTAAGTCACCTCAGGCGGAGGTCCTGGCCAGATAGTCTTCCAGCCAGTGGATGTCGTAGTCGCCGTTCGCGATGTCCTGGTTGGCGACCAGGTCCTGGAACAGCGGCAGCGTCGTCTTGATGCCGTCCACGACGAACTCGTCCAGCACGCGGCGCAGCCGCATCATGCATTCGACGCGGGTGCGTCCATGCACGATCAGCTTGCCGATCAGGCTGTCGTAGTAGGGCGGGATCTTGTAGCCGGCATAGGCGCCACTGTCGACGCGAACGCCGAGGCCGCCTGGAGCGTGGAAATGCGTGATCGTGCCGGGCGAGGGTACGAAGGTGCGCGGATCCTCGGCATTGATGCGGCATTCGATGGCATGGCCGGAAAAGACGATCTCGTCCTGGGTGACGGACAGGCCGGCACCGGAGGCGACGCGGATCTGCTCGTGCACCAGGTCGATGCCGGTGATCGCTTCGGTGATCGGGTGCTCGACCTGCAGGCGGGTGTTCATTTCGATGAAATAGAACTCGCCGTTTTCGTAGAGGAACTCGATCGTGCCGGCGCCCCGGTACTTCATCTTCTTCATGGCGTCGGCGCAGATCTGGCCGATCTTCATGCGCTGGTCGACGTTGAGGGCAGGGGAATTGGCTTCTTCCCAGACCTTCTGGTGACGGCGCTGCAGCGAGCAGTCGCGTTCGCCGAGATGGATCGCATTGCCGGCACCGTCGCCGACGACCTGCACCTCGATGTGGCGCGGCTTGCCGAGATATTTTTCCATGTAGACGGCGGCGTTGCCGAAGGCGGCTGCGGCTTCCGTCCGGGCGGTGTTGAACGCCTCTTCGAGGTCATCCTCGGTCTTGGCGACCTTCATGCCGCGACCGCCGCCACCGGCGGTGGCCTTGATGAGGACCGGGAAGCCGATGGCGCGCGCGGTTTCCAGCGCATTCTCCGCCGTCACTTCGCCGTCCGAGCCCGGAACGACCGGAATGCCGAGTTCGACGGCGGTCTGCTTCGCGGTGATCTTGTCGCCCATCAGCCGGATATGCTCGGCGGTCGGCCCGATGAAGGTGATGCCGTGGGCATCCAGGATATCGGCGAACTTGGCGTTCTCCGACAGGAAGCCGTAGCCCGGATGAACGGCGTCGGCACCGGTGATTTCACAGGCCGCAACGATCTGGTGGATGTTGAGGTAGCTGTCGCGCGACGGCGGCGGGCCGATGCACACACTTTCGTCGGCGAGGCGCACATGCATGGCGTCCGCGTCGGCGGTCGAATGCACCGCGACGGTCGCGATGCCGAGTTCCTTGCAGGCGCGCAGGACCCGGAGGGCGATTTCGCCGCGGTTTGCGATGAGGATCTTCGAAATCGAGCTCATCGGCTTACTCGATGACGACGAGCGGTTCGCCGTATTCGACGGGGCGACCATCCTCGATGAGGATCTCGACCACCTTGCCCGAACGCGGCGCCGGGATCTGGTTCATGGTCTTCATGGCTTCGATGATGAGGAGGGTCTGGCCTTCCTTGACGATCGAGCCGACTTCGACGAAGGGACGCGAACCCGGAGCCGGAGCAAGGTATGCGGTACCGACCATCGGGGCCGTGACCGCATTGGCGAGGTTGCGGGCGGGCTCGGCGGCTGCGACCGGGGCGGTTGCCGCGGCCACGGCAGGGGCGGCGACCTGATAGGCCGGCATCTGCGGCATCGCCATCATCTGCGGCGCGGCGCGCGACACGCGGATGCGCATGTCGTCCTGTTCGACTTCGATCTCGCTGAGATCCGTCTCGTTGAGGATATTTGCCAGATCACGGATCAGAGCCTGATCGATTCCCGATTTCTTGTCAGCCATGGAAAGGGGTCCTGTATTCTTGTTATTGCGTGATGTTCTTCAGCGCGTGGAGCGCCAGGATGTAGCTGTGCGGGCCGAAACCGCAGATCACGCCCTTTGCGGCAGGCGCGATCATGGATGTGTGGCGGAATTCTTCCCGGGCATGGACGTTGGAGATATGCACCTCCACGACCGGAACGCCGATCGCCCGGATGGCGTCGTGCAATGCGATCGAGGTATGCGTATAGGCACCGGCATTGATCGCCACGCCCACCGCCTTTTCGCCAGCCTCGTGCAGCCAGTCGACCAGCATGCCTTCGTGGTTGGTTTGGCGGAAATCGACGGTAAGCCCGAGTTCAAGGCCTGCGGCGATGCAGTCGGCCTCGATGTCGGCGAGCGTCTTGCCCCCGTAGATCCCTGGCTCCCGTTTGCCGAGCGCGTTGAGATTGGGGCCGTTCAGAACGAAAATTGTTTTGCTCATCTGCGGTTCCGTCGACTTTCAACCGCCTCCTATAGACCGCTGGGGCCGCAAGGGAAAGCCCCTAGCGGCCCGACGGTGATTCGTTCCCCCGAAAATGAGGGCTATTTCGGGCAGGCGCGGGAAACCGAGGTCAGCAAGCCGTCTGGCCGCAGCTGCGGACGTTGGCCACCTTCTCTTCGATCGCCTCGGAGCCGATGGCGCCGAACACGGCTTCGTCGCCGACGATGTAGGACGGAGTGCCGGTAATGCCGAGGCTGGTCGCCAGCTGATAGGCTTCCTTGACGGACTCGTCATTCGGGCTTTCGGCCATCTTGGCGCGGATCGCCTCTTCGGTGACGCCGAGCGAGGCTGCCACTTCAAGAGCGCTCTCTTCGCCGGCGCGGCCCTCGCTGCCGAGCAGGGCGCGGTGGAAGTCGCCGTATTTCTCCGGCGCGATCTTGCGGAAGGCGTCGGATACCTTGTGGGCCGCCTGCGATTCCGGTCCAAGGATCGGGAATTCCTTGAGCACGAAGCGCACATTCTTGTCCTTCGCCAGGATCGCGTCCATGTCGGAAAGCGCGCGCTTGCAGTAGCCGCAATTGTAGTCGAAGAACTCGACGACGGTTACGTCACCCTTGGGATTGCCGAGCGTGATGTCGTGCGAGGAGGCAAACAGCGCGTCCTTGTTTTCCTTCACGGCGGCCGATGCCTGTTCGAGACGGGCGGCCTGCTGCTTCTTCTCAAGCGCATCCTGCACGTCGAGCATCACTTCCGGATTGGCGATCAGGTAATCCTTGATGAAATCGCCGATTTCCTTCTTCTGCGCGTCGTCCAGTGCGCCCGCGCTGGTGGGCAGCACCACCGGCATCAGCACCAGGGCGGTTGCCGCAAGCTTCTTGAAACTGAAGGCCATGTCATTCCTCTCATGGGCATTCCGCTATCGCGGATCTCGGCCGGATGGCCCTCGCCATCCGAACCCGTTGATTTGCTGTAGCGTATCGGCAGCGAGCGGCAAGTGAAATCGGAAAAAGGGCTGCGCCTGAGCGCTCTCGCCATTGTGAACAGCGCAATAATGCGGCAATTGTCGGGCGCCCTTGACGAGACCGGAGCGAGGTTTTGGTGGTTTCCCTTTCCAGACGCAGTGCAGTTGAACCCTTCCATGCCATGGATCTTCTGGCCGAGGCGACCCGGCGCAGAAATGCCGGGGCGCCGGTCATTTCGATGGCCGTCGGCCAGCCTGGCCATCCGGCGCCGCAGGCAGCCCTGGCTGCGGCGCGCGAGGCGCTCGCCCATGGGCGCATCGGCTATACCGATGCGCTTGGCCTTTCCGAGCTGAGAAGCAAGCTGGCAGACTATTATCGCCGGCGACACGGTGTTGCGGTCGATCCCGCCCGGATCGTCGTCACCACGGGCTCGTCCGCCGGCTTCAACCTTGCGTTCCTCGCACTCTTCGATCCGGGTGATGCGGTGGCAATCGCGCGGCCCGGTTATCCGGCCTATCGCGCCATTCTCTCGGCCCTGGGACTGACCGTCGTCGAAGTGCCTGTGAACGAGGAGACGCAATTCACCCTGACGCCCGAAAGCCTCGAAGCGGCGCAGTCGAACGCTGGCGTGAGGCTGAAGGGCGTTCTGCTCG
The DNA here is from genome assembly GCF_054551725.1 of Rhizobium sp. CAU 1783. Taxonomy (NCBI): domain Bacteria; kingdom Pseudomonadati; phylum Pseudomonadota; class Alphaproteobacteria; order Hyphomicrobiales; family Rhizobiaceae; genus Rhizobium; species Rhizobium sp. CAU 1783. Next base: position 236,898 of record NZ_JBTOLM010000003.1, read on the forward strand.
CGAGCCCTGCCAACCCGACCGGCACCGTCACCGGCCGCGCGCAGCTGAAGGCGGTCTATGACTATTGCCAGGGGCAGGGGATCACGCTGATCTCCGACGAGATCTATCATGGCCTCACCTATGCGGGCGAAGAGGCGACTGCACTCGAGATCGGCAACGAGGCGGTCATCATCAACTCGTTCTCAAAATACTATTGCATGACCGGCTGGCGCATTGGCTGGATGGTCGTGCCGGACCACATCGTTCGGCCGCTCGAATGCCTGGCGCAGAGCCTCTACATCTCCGCCCCGGAACTGTCGCAGATCGCCGCGATCGCAGCCCTCGACGCGGAAGAGGAGCTGGAGCACTACAAGGCGAGCTGCCGGCGCAACCGCGACTTCCTGATGACACGGTTGCCTGAGCTGGGCCTGCCGTTGCTGTCGCCGATGGATGGCGCCTTCTACGCCTATGTCGATGTCGGTCGGTTCACCAATGACAGCATGGCCTTTGCCCGGCGTATGCTGGCCGAGATCGATGTCGCGGCAACGCCCGGCATGGATTTCGATCCGGTCGAGGGGAACCGGGCGCTGCGCATCTCCTATGCAGGCACCTATGCCGAGATGGTCGAGGCAACCGATCGGATGGCGCGCTGGTTGCCTTGAGAAAAACGATTCCGGATCAACGCCCTGGCGGCGTTTCCGGAATCAAATTGACAGGGCCTTGAATCGAAATGTGAACACTGGCCGCTTCGTATGCCGGGCGTTCGATACGGTCTGCATTCGCAGTCGTCTTACGTTCCACCTGCCGCCTTTGCCCAGGACCCGCAACAACGAAAAAAGGCCGCTTTCGACGCGGCCTTTGATCATCTTCGGCTTTGGGCGACTTCTCAGAAGAAGCCGCGCTTCTGCCACCAGCCACCCTTCTTCGGCTTCGGCGGCTCTTCGTCTCCCTCGGTCGCGGTCTTGACCGAGGTCACGACCGGTTCGGACGAAGACACGTTCGACTGCCGATTGGCGCGGGCCGGCTTTGCCTCTTCCACGGCCTCCGCCTCGGCAGCGGCCTCTTCCTCTTCTGCTGCGGGGGTCTCCGCGACCGGTTCGGCGACAGGTTCGGCGACCGGCTCTGCGGCCGGCGCTTCGGCCTTGGCTTCGGGCTCGGCCGAGATGACCGGCTCTTCGACCGGCGATGCGACAACCTTGGCCTTGCGGCTGCGGCGGGGCTTCGGCGCGACGATTTCCTCGCCCGCTTCGATGACCGCCTGAGCCGTGGGCTCTTCCGTAACCGCCTGTTCTGCGATGTCCTCGATCAGAGCGGCTTCGGTGTCGCTGTCGTCCTCCGACTCATCCTCTCCGGATGCCTCCACACCGGCTTCGCCGCCTTCCTCGCCCGGACGGTTGCGACGGCCGCCACGCTTGCCGCGACGACGGCGCTTGCGCTTCTGGCTATCATCGCCCGCCGCTTCGGTTGCATCTTCGCGACCTTCCTCTCCAGCCTCGACGGCGGTGTCTTCATCGCCCTCGTCGCCTTCATCCTCGTCGCCTTCACCCTCGGCGCCGGCCTGTGCGCCATTGCCGCCCTGGCCGTTCTTGTTGCGGCGACGGCGACGACGCTTGCGCTTGCGGCCGCCCTGTTCCTCACCATTGGCGGTGGCGGACTGGGCCGACGGTGCGGCTGCGATGATCTCCTCGTCGTCTTCCTCTTCCTCCGGCTCGGGAACGAAATCGTCCTCTTCGATCGCCGGAAGCATCTGCATCAGGCTTTCGATCTTGACCGGATTGGCAACCGCTTCGCCGCGGTCGATGCCGAAATGCTGCGACCCGACCGAGCTGTCGCTGTCGATGACAATCGAAACGCCGAAGCGGTGCTCGTAGTCGACGATGGTGCCGCGCTTCTGGTTGAGGAGGTAGAGCGCCGTTTCAGGGGTGGTCCGCACGGTGATGTCGTGCGTCGTGTTCTTAAGCAGGTATTCCTCGATACCGCGCAGGACGTGCAGGGCGACCGAGGACTGCGAACGGATGAGGCCCGTGCCGCCGCAATGCGGGCAGAGCTGGGTGGTCGATTCGAGAACCGAAGCGCGGATGCGCTGGCGCGACATTTCCAGAAGGCCGAAATGCGAGATGCGGCCGACCTGGATGCGGGCGCGGTCGTTCTTCAGGCAATCCTTGAGCTTCTTCTCGACCGCGCGGTTGTTGCGCTTCTCTTCCATGTCGATGAAGTCGATCACAACGAGGCCGGCAAGGTCGCGCAGGCGGAGCTGACGCGCCACTTCTTCCGCGGCTTCAAGGTTGGTCTGGAGTGCCGTATCCTCGATCGAGTATTCGCGGGTCGAACGACCCGAGTTGACGTCGATCGAAACGAGAGCTTCGGTCTGGTTGATGATGATGTAGCCGCCCGACTTCAGCGTCACCTGCGGCTGCAGCATGCGGTCGAGCTGACCTTCGATGCCGGAGCGCGAGAAGATCGGATGAAGATCGCGATAGGGCTGAACCACCTTGGCGTGGCTCGGCATCAGCATCTTCATGAAGTCCTTCGCTTCGCGATAGCCTTCTTCGCCCGAAACGATGATCTCGCTGATGTCCTTGTTGTAAAGGTCGCGGATCGAGCGCTTGATGAGCGAGCCTTCCTCATAGACGAGGCAGGGCGCAGTCGAGTTGAGCGTCAGCGTGCGGACGTTTTCCCAAAGGCGCATCAGGTATTCGAAGTCGCGCTTGATCTCGACCTTGGTGCGGTTTGCACCGGCGGTGCGCAGGATCACGCCCATGCCCTGCGGCACTTCGAGGCCGCGCGCGATTTCCTTGAGGCGCTTGCGGTCGGTCGGCTGGGTAATCTTGCGGGAAATGCCGCCGCCACGGGCGGTGTTCGGCATCAGGACCGAATAACGGCCGGCGAGCGACAGGTAGGTGGTGAGGGCAGCACCCTTGTTGCCGCGTTCTTCCTTCGCCACCTGAACCAGGAGGATCTGGCGGCGCTTGATGACTTCCTGGATGCGGTACTGCTTGCGCGGCTTGCGCACGACGCGGTCCGGAACCTCTTCCATGGCGTCTTCGGCGCCGACGGATTCGATCTCTTCCTTCTCGCCGTCGCCATCATCGTCGTCATCGTCGAAATCGTCGTCGCGGCCGCGGCGGCCGTCGGTGTCTTCCGAGATCTCGTCGTCGGTCTCGAACAGGGCGGCCATGTCGTTGCGGCCGTCATCGTCACCAGCGTCGCTCGCTTCAGCGGGCTGTTCTTCCGCCTCGGCTGCGGCCTTCTTGGCGCGCGGCTTGCGGACGCGCTTCGGTTTTGCCTTGGGGGTTTCTTCCTCGGCCGCGACTTCTTCCGCAACTGCTTCGACCGGAGCCTCCGCTACGACTTCGGCTTCGGTCTCGACGAGGGTTTCCGTTGCCGGAACGATGCCCGTATCGGGCTGCTCCTGGGTCGCGAGATCGACGACCGGAGCTGCGTCTTCTAGGTCGCCATCGTCCTCGCGGCGATGTTCCTCGGCTTCCGCGCTCAGCAGTGCCTGACGGTCAGCATAGGGGATCTGGTAGTAGTCCGGGTGGATTTCGGCAAAGGCCAGGAAGCCGTGGCGGTTGCCGCCGTAGTCGACGAACGCGGCTTGAAGCGAGGGTTCGACCCGCGTGACCTTCGCCAGATAGATGTTGCCGCGGATCTGCTTCTTGTGTTGGGACTCGAAGTCGAATTCTTCTATGCGGTTACCGCGTACGACGACAACGCGCGTCTCTTCCTCGTGAGACGCGTCGATCAGCATTTTGTCTGCCATTTAAGATGTGCTCCTCGGCGCCGCCTGGAAGCTGTCCACTCGCTCGCTGTACTTTGGTGCGGGTGAGGCTTGAGGGGCTGGGCGCCGGATATAGATGTTCTCGCCCGACGGGGTGCGCTGGCAGCAATTGAACGGCCGTCGGGATCCTCGAAGAGCCCGACCCGCCAAGAGTGTTCAATACCAACTGCAACGACATCAAAGACCGAACGAAAACGACAATGACATAGGCCCCTTGGGACCCGATGAGTGCTCGTCAGAGCATGTGGTGGACATCCACCAGTTACGTTTGCCGGCCGGGCCGACGTGTTAAACAAGTTTCAGGATAAAAATGCGGAGACGGCGGATGAGTGTCCGACAAGCTAGGCGCCAAGTCCTTGAAGAGGTTGGCAGCCGCGGTGGTCATTCTATCCCGTTGGCACTTTTAACCCTCCCGTGCCTTGTATGTTTTCTCTGTGACAATAGCAAGGGGAAACGAAATTATGCCATAATATCGATTGATTAGCCTGTTTCGGTGACAATTCGCGATTCTCGGTCTTTTTCGGCGCTTGTGCCGTTTTGATACACTTCGATCGGGAAATTTGCCGTGGATTTTGGCTCGGGGGGACTGATTTCATACGAGATTGATGGGATCGGCACGCTAAGAGGCGATGGCAGAAATTCTGTTACGGGGAAGCGCATCCATATGAAATGGTCTCGTCCGAGACGCTTTGCAGTCCAGACGCGTGCATTTGCGCGAATCGTCGCCGTCGTGCTGCCGTTGGTTGCCGCCTTCGCTTTCCCGGGCGGCGTGAAGGCCGCATCCTCCGACCCGATCGCGGCATATGCAGCGCGCATCGTCGGTGATCGCGCCCGCACTCGCATCGTCATGGAATTCGACCGCAAGCCTGAGATCGAGGTGCGCTATATCGCGAGGCCCGATCGCATCGTAGTCGACCTGCCGTCGACCGTCTTCACATTTCCCGAGGCCGACTTGCAGGCGAGGGGCCTCTTCCGCGACATCCGCTACGGCTCGATGGACGTCGATTCCGCCCGGCTCGTGCTCACGGCGGAACGACCGGCGCGGCTGGTCGGCAGCGAGGTGATGGCGAACGAGGACGGCAAGGGCTATCGCCTCGTGCTCGACGCGGAAATGGTCACGGCGCAGGATTTCGAAAAGCTTGTGGCAAGTCAGGCCTGGAACGGCGGCGAGCAGACGATGGCGGTAACCCGCGGCGACCGCGTCGGTGGATCCGAGCAGGCAAGCCCGGGGGCTTTCGTCATCGCCATCGACGCCGGGCACGGCGGTATCGATGCCGGCGCGGCTGGCGCAGCGACCAAAACGGCGGAAAAGGAAATCACACTGGCCTTTGCCAAGGCACTCAAGGAGCGCCTGAAGTCGGAGACCGGCATCGAGGCCTTTCTGGTTCGCGAGGGAGACGAGTTTCTTTCCCTTTCCGAACGGGTGACCATCGCCCGCCAGCGCGGTGCGAACCTGCTGATCTCCTTCCATGCCGACACGCTGGGACAGAACAATATCCGCGGCGCCACCGTCTACACGATTTCGGACAAGGCCTCGGACCGGATGGCCGCCGATCTCGCCGAACGCGAAAACCACTCCGATGCCGTCGGCGGGGTCAATCTGTCGGCGGAGCCTGCTGAAGTCTCCGACATCCTGCTCGACCTGACCCGGCGCGAGACCCAGGCCTTCTCGATCTCGCTCGCCGATGCCGTTGTGAAGTCCTTCGAGGGGCAGGTGGCCTTGATCAACAATCCCCATCGCTACGCCGGTTTCCGCGTCCTGCAAGCCCACGACGTGCCGTCGATCCTGCTCGAAATCGGCTTCCTGTCCAACAAGGACGACGAGAAGCTGTTGCTCGATCCGGCCTGGCGGGCGAAGATCGCTGATCTGCTGGCTGCTGCAATAAAGCGCTACCGCGTGCCACTGGTGGCGAACGGCGGCTGAAATCGCAATTGATCCTCGCTGAATGTTGCGGGCATAACAGAACAGTGGCCCTATTTTCCTCACAATCGGGCCGTTACTCCGAACGAGGCGGATTGCTTTCGAATCCTGCGGGAATGATTGCTGGCCGCTTGCGTCTTGCCAAGGGGCCAATGACGTGCATAACGCCTCGCTATGTGCGATGTTCGCCCATTGCGCGCTGAACCGAAAGCATTGCCGGTAGCTCGAACATGATCAGACTGATTGGTTATCTCTTCGGACTCGCGTCCGTCCTCGCCCTCATCGTCGCGGGCGTCGTCGCCGTTTATCTGAACGGGGTCTCCAGGGATCTGCCGGACTACGCTGTCCTATCGAGTTACGCGCCGCCGGTCACCACGCGCATTCACGCCGGCAACGGCGCGCTGATGACCGAGTATGCACGTGAACGGCGCTTGTTCCTGCCGATCCAGGCCATTCCCGATCGCGTCAAGGCCGCATTCCTCTCGGCGGAAGACAAGAACTTCTACAATCATCCCGGCGTCGATATCTACGGCCTCGGCCGCGCCATTCTCGTCAATCTGCAGAATTTCGGGTCCGGCCGCCGCCCGGTCGGTGCCTCGACGATCACGCAGCAGGTCGCCAAGAACTTCCTTCTGTCCGCCGACCAGACGATCGACCGCAAGGTCAAGGAAGCGATCCTGTCGTTCCGCATCGAGCAGACCTATTCGAAGGACAAGATCCTCGAGCTCTATCTGAACGAGATCTTCTTCGGCATGAATGCCTACGGCATCGCCGGTGCTGCGCTCACCTATTTCGACAAGTCGGTGACTGAACTCACCATCGCCGAGACCGCCTATCTCGCGGCCTTGCCGAAGGGCCCATCGAACTATCATCCCTTCCGGCACACGGAAGCTGCCATCGAGCGACGCAACTGGGTTGTCGACCGGATGGTCGAGAACGGCTTCGTCACCAAGGCCGACGGCGAAGAAGCCAAGAAGCAGCCGCTCGGTGTTACCGGTCGTCGGTCCGGCGCAAATGTCTTCGCCTCCGATTACTTCTCCGAGGAAGTCCGCCGCCAGATCATCGAGAAATACGGTGACAAGGCGCTCTACGAGGGTGGGCTCTCCGTTCGTACCTCGCTCGACCCGAAGATGCAGATCTTCGCCCGTAAGGCGCTGCAGGACGGTCTCGTCACCTATGACCAGCGTCGCGGCTACCGCGGCCCGGTAGCCAATATCGCCGTCTCGGGCGACTGGGGTGCCGAACTCGCAAAGGTCAAGGGCCTGAGCGACGTGCCGGAATGGAAGCTCGCCGTCGTGCTTGCGGTCTCCTCGTCGCGTGTCGATATCGGTCTGCAGCCCGCCACGGAGGCCGGCGGCAAGGTGGTCGCCGAGCGCGAGACCGGTCGCGTCATGGCCGACGACATGGATTGGGCCTACCGCTCCGCCAATGGCGACCGTAAGACGGCAAAGTCGCCGGAAGGCGTTTTCACTGCCGGCGACGTCATCTATGTCGAGCCCAATGGTGAGGGCGGTTACAAGCTTCGCCAGCCGCCGAAGGTGCAGGGTGGTCTGGTGGCCATGGATCCGCATACCGGCCGCGTGCTCGCCATGGTGGGCGGATTCTCCTATGCGCAGTCGGAGTTTAACCGCGCCACGCAGGCGATGCGCCAGCCCGGTTCATCCTTCAAGCCGTTTGTCTATGCCGCAGCTCTCGACAACGGCTACACACCGGCATCGGTAATCATGGACGCCCCGATCGAGTTCGTCGCCGGCGGTCAGGTCTGGCGGCCGCAGAACTACGGCGGCGGCTCGGCCGGCCCGTCGACACTGCGTCTCGGTATCGAGAAGTCGCGTAACCTGATGACCGTCCGCCTCGCCAACGACATGGGCATGAACCTGGTGGCCGAATATGCCGAACGCTTCGGCATTTATGACAAGATGAATCCGGTGCTGTCGATGTCGCTTGGTTCCGGGGAAACGACGGTGTTGCGCATGGTTTCCGCCTATGCGGTTCTGGCGAACGGCGGCAAGCAGATCAAGCCGACTCTCATCGACCGCATCCAGGACCGTTATGGCAAGACCATTTTCCGTCACGAGGAGCGTACCTGCGACGGCTGCAACGCCAATGCCTGGGAAGGTCAGGAGGAGCCCGCCGTCGTCGACAACCGCGAGCAGGTTCTCGATCCGATGACCGCCTACCAGATCACCTCGATGATGGAGGGTGTGGTCCTGCGCGGTACCGCTGCCGGCAAGATCAAGCTTGATCGCCCGGTCGCAGGCAAGACCGGTACGACCAACGATGAGAAGGATGCCTGGTTCGTCGGCTATACGCCCGACCTCGTCGCCGGCCTCTATATCGGCTACGACAACCCGACCCCGCTCGGCCGCGGCGCGACCGGCGGCTCGATGTCAGCTCCGATCTTCAACGAGTTCATGCAGGAGGCCGTTGCCGGCACGCCGCCTGGCAAGTTCCACCTGCCGGAGGGCATGAGCCTCATCCCCGTCAACCGAAAGACCGGCATGTACGCCGCCGAAGGCGATCCCGACACGATCACCGAAGCCTTCAAGCCTGGCACCGGCCCCGCCGACACCTTCTCCGTTATCGGTATGGAAGGCTATGCCGCGCCGGAAGAGATCCTTCGGGATTCGCCGCAGGCCAACCAGGCCGTGACATCCGGTGCCGGCGGCCTGTTCTGACCCTATCGACCCGTTTGAGCATGCGGCCGCCCCTTTACAGAAGGGACGGCCGCAACTAATTGACGGGCGAGTTTTTCATCCAAGGTGAAAGCGAGCGAAATGCGCAGTGAAATCGAGAATGTTGTCGACGAAATCAAGCAGGCCATAAGCCTGCTGAGGAGGCATCTTTGACTGGGACCAGGCGATAAGACGACTGGACTGGTTGAACAACAAGGCAGAGGATCCCAACCTCTGGAATGACGCCCAGGAGGCCCAGAAGCTGATGCGCGAGCGCCAGCAACTGGATGAAAGCATCAACGGCGTGAAGCGCCTCGAACAGCAAATGAAAGACAGCATCGAGCTGATCGAGATGGGCGAGGACGAAGGCGACGAGCAGATCGTCAAGGAAGCCGAGGACGCGCTGAAGGCGCTGAAGGCGGAATCCGGGCGTCTGCAGGTCGAGGCCATGCTCTCGGGCGAGGCCGACGGCAACGACACCTATCTCGAAGTCCATTCCGGCGCCGGCGGCACCGAGTCCCAGGACTGGGCCAACATGCTTCTGCGCATGTATATCCGCTGGGCGGAAAAGCAGGGCTTCAAGGTCGAGGTAATGGAAGTGCACGACGGCGAAGAGGCCGGCATCAAGTCCGCGACGATCCACGTCAAGGGCCACAATGCCTATGGCTGGCTGAAAACCGAATCGGGCGTCCATCGCCTGGTCCGCATCTCGCCCTATGACTCGAACGCGCGCCGCCACACATCGTTCTCCTCGATCTGGGTCTATCCTGTCGTCGATGACTCGATCCAGATCGACATCAACGAAAGCGACTGCCGCATCGATACCTATCGTTCGTCGGGTGCCGGTGGCCAGCACGTCAACACGACCGACTCGGCAGTGCGCATCACGCACATCCCGACCGGTATCGTCGTTGCCTGCCAACAGGAGCGTTCGCAGCACAAGAACCGCGCCAAGGCGTGGGAAATGCTGCGCGCCCGCATGTACGAGGCCGAACTGAAGAAGCGCGAGGAGGCGGCCAACGCCGAAGCCGCGTCCAAGACCGACATCGGTTGGGGCCACCAGATCCGTTCCTACGTTTTGCAGCCCTACCAATTGGTCAAGGACCTGCGGACCGGCGTGGAAAGCACCGATCCGGACAACGTCCTCAACGGCGGCCTCAACGAGTTCATGGAAGCGGCCCTGGCGCACCGGATCAGCGGCAAGGCCGACGCGGTCGCCGACATCGACTGATCTCCGGACGATCGAGTGCAGTCAGAAAAACAAACGGCGGGATTTGGGTCCCGCCGTTTTTCGTTCATGCGCGTTCGCCGGCGGGTGCGGCCGGAAGCGCGCCGGCCGTTTCGGGGCGGAGCGTCATGATCGCGATGAACGGCACCGCTGGCAACGCCGTTCACACCTTCCTGAAGGCTTTCAGCAAGCGTTGAAGCCGACAGGGCCGTTTTTGACGAATCAGTTCGTCTCGCGCTCGACGCGGATTTCGCCGAACTCGTCGATCAGCACGGTCCAGCCCTCCGGTTCGACCTGCTCGGGCGTGGTCTTCAGGTAGACGGTCGCGAAGAACCCGGCCTGGCGGCTGACACCTGTCGAATCTTCCGGGCGGATGTCGGTGACATAGGGCTTGATCGCCGAAAACTCCTCGAGCTCGACGCTTTCGATGAGCTGCGGACCGCCTTCCGTGCTGACGATCTGCTGCAGATAGACCTTGGCGGTGCGATCGGGCTGCCGGATGGAAACGAGCTTGTAATAGCCGCGCTGGGTTTCCGCGTCGGTCTTAGCCGGCGCCGGGGACGGTGTTTGACCGGACGCCTTCGGCGCGGTTTCGACGTCGGCGTCGCCCTCCCAGAAGCCGCCGCTGATCACGAAAGTCGCCGTCACGGGCAACTGGTCGATGTCGTCTGCCCGGACGGCAGTCGAGGTGAGAAACAGGGCGAGCAGGCCTGCACCGACGAAAAGCTGCGGGGTCATCTCATGTCTCCCTCAGTTTGAAAACTGTTCGGCGAGAATGCGATCCGACCAGGAGCGGTCGGGATCGGACAGAATGCGGGCCGTCGTGTCTTCCGATTGCGCGATCTTCACCTGGAGCACAGACTTGACCTCCGTGTGGTCGGCGACCGCGTTGACCGGCCGCTTCTCAGGCTCGAGCACGATGATGTCGACGCACACCTTGTTGGGCAGCAACGCGCCGCGCCAGCGGCGGGGCCGGAACGGACTGACGGGGGTCAACGCCAGAAGCGGGGCCTCGAGCGGCAGAATGGGCCCGTGGGCGGAGAGGTTGTAGGCCGTCGAGCCGACCGGCGTCGCCACCATCAGGCCGTCGCAGATCAACTCGTCGAGCCGTACCTTCCCGTCGATGATCACCCGGAGTTTTGCCGCCTGGTAGGACTGGCGCAGCAGTGAGACTTCGTTGATGGCGAGCGCGATCGAAATTGAACCGTCCGCATTGGAGGTCGTCATCCGCAATGGATGAAAATCGTTCTCGTCGGCGGCCGCGATTCGTTCATGCAGGTTCTCTACGGAGAAGTCGTTCATCAGGAAGCCGACCGAACCTCGGTTCATGCCGTACACCAGCTTGCCGGAATTCATCGTGTCATGCAGCGTCTGCAGCATGAAACCGTCGCCGCCAAGGGCCACGATCACGTCGGCCTCTGTTGGTGCGACATTGCCGTAGCGCGCCACGAGGTCTTCACGGGAAGCCTGGGCTTCCTCGGCGTTGGAGGCGATGAAGGAGAGCGAGCGGAACGAACGCGACATGGACAACCCTTTTTGGTCGCGACTGTGGTACATGATAAAGGGCGTGACCGACAAGGCGTTTGACGGACCGAGGAAGGGCGCGTTCTCTACCCGCTCCACAGCCAAACTGACGACTGCCAGATTTTTCTTTACCCGGCGCGCAAATCTGCTTAATGACGGCAACAATGCCCTTGTAGCTCAGTTGGTAGAGCACCTGATTTGTAATCAGGGGGTCGCGGGTTCGAACCCTGCCGGGGGCACCATTTCTTGAAAAGCTTGGATATATAGCCGCCGGTCGTGGCCGCGTACCTGCATTTGCATTGCGCATTCAGGTCCGCGGATTAGGCGAATTTTCATCGTCCCGCCGCCACATGTCCTCCGGCGCAGCGCCCGTTCCTCACGCGTAACCGATCAGGTCCGGCTGGACCTTGCGGCCGGCGCCGTAGTCGCGGGCATAAGCGCCGCGGCGAACGTCCTGGCGGGAGACGGCGCGCAGGTCGACCAGCGGGATGGTGAAGGCACCGTCGGCAAAGGTGCCGGTATCGGGCGTCTCGATGGTGTTTTCCCGGATGGACGTCAGCAGCGCGAACATGGTCTTTCCTCCCAATTGCCGAGAAAACGGCGGAGCGATAGTTTGAGTTCCCAACCCTATCAGGCGATCCGTTGACCGATCGTTAACCACGATCGCGACCGGGATATGGCAGCCGGCCCATTTTCGGGAGCATTGGCCCGAAGGCCGGCAAAGGCGTTCGCACGGGATCTCTCTATGCGGCAAACAGAACCGTTCATGCGGCCGGCGAGACCTCCACTTTCCGGCGGCCGCGCCCTCTGGCATCGTGTTGCCGAAACCAGTTCGGGAGATGTTCATGGCCTGCATTCGGCAATCTGCGTTCACGCTCTTGCTGGCGGCGTCCGGGCTGTGTCTCGCGGCCGCGGGGGCCCGGGCGACCGAGGTGCAGTATCGTTGCGAGGTCGGCAGCTTTCTTTCGGTCGAGTACACGGACGGTTCCGGCGAGGTCCGGTTGGCCGACGGAACGGAACTGTCTTTGCCCGAGCAGCCGGCGGCCTCCGGGTTCTGGTACGCCTCCGGTCGCCACGAATTGCGCGGCAAGGGAGACGAGGTGCGGTTCGCCATCGGGCGTCGCACGCCGATCGTCTGCCATGCCGAATCGACGACCGGACGGCTGTTCGATGTGCCGCGCGCGGAAGGCGTCGCGCTGGCTGCGGGCGACACCGAGTTCGACATGCCGGGTCGATTGCGCTGCCGGCACTATGCAGATTTTGCCCTGAAGGAACTCGACCTCGGGGAAAAGGGGGCGGCGGCCTTGTTCATCGCGCCCGCCTCTGCGGGCTGCAAGCTCGGCGAACCGGGCGACCGGCAGGTCGAGGACGATACGGCCGGCTATCTCTGGGGCGCCAAGGGGCCTTACGTCATCTTCAAGGGCGCTGACGGCTGGAACGGTGGCTTGCCCTTCGTCGTCTATGAGGCCCAAACCGGCGCCGCCTGTTCGACGACGTGATGGCGGGGGACGACATCGAAGCCGCGAAGGTCAGCGATGCCGACGCTGTCTTCCAATATCGCCGGGTCTATGCGGCGGATTGCTCGCTGCTGGCCGCGCCAGAGAGCTGTGCCTCAAGGATCAGGAAGGGGCTCGATCTGGCAGCCGACCGGGCGATGCCGGATTGCCGGCCGGCCTACCAGCCTTTGATCGATTCCGATCCCGCATCTTCCGCCACGATAAAGGCCTGGCCGAACGTGATCGAGTATCCGGTGTCGCGCAAGGTCGCCGCCGCCGGCACGAACCTGTCGGCACGCCCGGGTGACCTTGCCTGTCGTGCGCCGGAGTAATTTGACGTTTGGCAAGAAATCGCAATTTACAGGTGCAGGAATTCGGCATCTACTGAAGCTGCGGCTATCAAGGACGGAGCTTTGCCATGATCCTCGGAATGACGCCTTTCACCCTGTTTCATGTTGTCCTGAGCCTGATCGGCATCGCCGCGGGCTTCGTCGTGCTCTCCGGCTGGTTGCGGTCCGACCGCAGGTCCGGCTGGACGGCCCTCTTCCTGCTTTCCACCTTTGCCACGGTGATCACCGGCTTCCTCTTCCCGTTCAGCGGCTTCACGCCCGCAATCGGGGTGGGGATCATCGCCACGGTTCTTCTCGTCCTGGCAATCGCGGCGCTCTATCGCTACCAGTTGGCCGGCCGGTGGCGGGCGGTCTATGTGGTCTGCGCGGCGGCCTCGCTCTATCTCAATGTCTTCGTGCTGGTAGTGCAGGCCTTCGCCAAGGTTCCGGCGCTGAATGCGCTTGCCCCAACCGGTGCCGAGCCGCCCTTTGCCATCGCGCAGGGCATGGTGCTGCTGGCCTTCTGCGCCTTCGGCTATCTCGCGGTCAGTCGCTTTCACCCGGCCACGGTATAGCACGGGCACTAGGACGCGAGCGCACCTGGCGCGTTTCGTGAAGAAACGCGCACAAGGATTCGAAATGATTCGACAGTTTGGACGTTCGCTTCCCATGCCGGCCTCGGCATTGAGGGTCGGCATGGCGGATCGGCTTGCGCCCGGGCCGGCTCAGGCGCCGGATTTCGCCAGATATTGGCGGGAAGCGTAGAGCGCAATCGCCGCCGCATTCGACACATTCAGCGACTTGATCGCGCCGGGCATGTCGAGACGCGCCAGCGCGTTGACGGTCTCCCGCGTCTTCTGCCTGAGGCCCTTGCCTTCGGAACCGAGTACAAGGGCGATCTTGTCGCCGGACAGCGTGCCTTCGAGCGGCGCCGGCCCCTCCGAATCAAGGCCGACCGAATGGAAGCCGAGCTTGTGCAGCTCGTTCAGCGCATCGGCCAGATTGGTGATCTGGATATAGGGGATGAGTTCGAGCGCGCCCGATGCCGATTTGGCCATGACGCCGGATTCGGTCGGGCTGTGGCGCATGGTGGTGATGACGGCACCGGCGCCGAAGGCAACCGCGGTCCGCATGATGGCCCCGACATTGTGCGGGTCGGTCACCTGGTCGAGCACCAGCAGAAGCGGGCTGTCCTTCAGGGCCTCCAATCGGCGAACGGGGAGCGGGCGCGTTTCGAGCATGACACCCTGATGGATCGCATCCGGGCCGAGCTGCTTGTCGAGATCCTGGGGTGTCACGATTTCCACAGGAAAACCGAGCGCCGCCACGGGGGCGATCTCCAGCCGCACCAGCGCGTTCTGGGTGACGCTGAGCTTGATCGGCTCGCGCTCCGGGTTTTCAAGGGCGGCGCGCACCGTGTGCAGGCCGTAAAGCTGGACCTGGTCCGGCGCGAGCTGCGGCGGTGTCCAGTCGGTCTCTTTCTTCCGTCCCTTGCGGACATCGGGCGTCGGGATCTCACCGCGTTCGCGCTTGGCGTCGCGTACCTGGCGGCGCAGCGTCGCATAGTGGCTGTCACGGGCGGATTTGTCTGTCTTCGGATCTTTTACCATGCGGTCTTATAACCGTGCGGCCCCTTCCGCGATAGACCTGCTGCGCCGCAAGGCTTTTTCCAAAGGGCGAAAATTTTTCCGAATTTTTCCTTCGTCATCGTGTTGACATGAGAGGGAAGGGCCGTCATATACCCGCCGCAGATCGCGGGGCCAACGCCACCGCAATCTCGACTGAAAAGCTTGGTCGCTTGATCCGGACGAAAAACTGGAGAGATGCCCGAGTGGTTAAAGGGGACGGACTGTAAATCCGTTGGCTTCGCCTACGTTGGTTCAAATCCAACTCTCTCCACCATTCGTCCTCGGATCGATTACCGCGGGTATAGCTCAATGGTAGAGCAGCAGCCTTCCAAGCTGAATACGCGGGTTCGATTCCCGCTACCCGCTCCAGGCCAACCTTTCCAACCATTCCTCTGAATGTATTCAACGCCTTGCCACCGGCAGCGCTCGGTTTTTCCGGCCGACGTGCGCTGCCGCCGTCGCAGCGTTTGCATTCCAGGGCGGTCGTATTCACGCTTTCATATAAATGCACTAGCCTGCGTCGCGTCCATCACATGCTTGGAGGAACGACCATGGTGCAGAAAATGAAAGCCGCGATCTTTGTCGAAAAGGGGCGCATCGTTCTCGATGAGAAACCGATCCCCGATGTCGGTCCGCTCGATGCGCTGATCCGCATCACCACGACCACCATCTGCGGAACCGATGTCCACATCCTGAAGGGCGAGTATCCGGTCGAGAAAGGTCTGACCATCGGCCACGAACCGGTCGGCATCATCGAGAAGCTCGGCTCGGCCGTCGAGGGCTATGCGGAAGGTCAGCGGGTGATCGCCGGCGCGATCACGCCCTCCGGCCACAGTTATGCCTGCCTCTGCGGCTGCGGTTCGCAGGACGGTGCCGGTACGAAGCACGGCTTCAAGGCCATGGGTGGCTGGAAGTTCGGCAACACCATCGACGGCTGCCAGGCCGAATATGTCCTCGTCAAGGATGCGATGGCCAATCTGAGCCCGATCCCGGATCACCTGACCGACGATCAGGTGTTGATGTGCCCCGATATCATGTCGACGGGATTTTCGGGCGCGGAGAGCGGCGGCGTGCGGATCGGTGACACGGTGGTTGTCTTCGCCCTCGGGCCGATTGGCCTCTGCGCGGTGGCGGGCGCTAAGCTGATGGGGGCTACGAAGATCATCGGTGTCGACACGCTCGCCTCGCGTATGGAGGTTGCCAGGAAGCTCGGTGCCGATCATGTGATCGACTTCAAGGCGGGTGATCCGGTGGAGCAGATCATGGCGCTGACGGATGGCCGTGGCGTCGATGTCGCCATCGAGGCGCTCGGTACGCAGGGAACCTTCCGTTCGGCACTCCAGTCGTTGCGCCCGGGCGGCACGCTGTCGAGCCTCGGCGTCTATTCCAGCGATCTGACGATACCGCTCGGCGCGTTCTCGGCCGGCCTCGGCGACAACAAGATCGTGACGACGCTCTGCCCCGGCGGCAAGGAACGCATGCGCCGCCTCATGGAGGTTTGCGCATCGGGTCGCGTCGATCTCAAGCCGCTCGTCACCCATCGTTTCAGGCTGGACGATATCGAAGAAGCCTACGAGCTCTTCGCCAATCAGCGCGACGGCGTGCTGAAAGTGGCGATCCAGCCGTAAGTCAAGCGAGGCAATCGATCTGCCGGGCGCCACCCCGGCGTCTGGCAGATCCGTCTTTGCGCCGGCCGGGAGGGCAGGGCGCGGCCTCGTTCCGGCCGTTTGGGCCGAAAGCAATTAGGTCTTGCGCAATCCACGCGAAAGCCTTAAACGGCGGGACCAAACCGGTTCGCCGGGTCAACCTTTTTTCGATCATAGGAAGCATTCAAATGGCAAAGAGTAAGTTTGAGCGCAACAAGCCGCACGTTAACATTGGCACGATCGGCCACGTTGACCATGGCAAGACGTCTCTGACGGCAGCGATCACCAAGTTCTTCGGTGAGTTCAAGGCCTATGACCAGATCGACGCGGCTCCGGAAGAAAAGGCCCGTGGTATCACCATCTCGACGGCTCACGTCGAGTACGAGACGGCCAACCGTCACTACGCGCACGTCGACTGCCCCGGCCACGCCGACTACGTCAAGAACATGATCACCGGTGCCGCTCAGATGGACGGCGCGATCCTGGTTTGCTCGGCTGCCGACGGCCCGATGCCGCAGACCCGCGAGCACATCCTGCTCGCCCGTCAGGTTGGCGTTCCGGCTCTGGTCGTGTTCCTCAACAAGGTCGACCAGGTTGACGACGCCGAGCTCCTCGAGCTCGTTGAAATGGAAGTTCGCGAACTTCTGTCGTCCTACGACTTCCCGGGCGACGACGTTCCGGTCATCAAGGGTTCGGCTCTGGCCGCTCTCAACGACTCGGACAAGAAGATCGGTGAAGACGCCGTACGTGAGCTGATGGCCGCCGTTGACGCCTACATCCCGACGCCTGAGCGTCCGATCGACCAGCCGTTCCTGATGCCGATCGAAGACGTGTTCTCGATCTCGGGCCGTGGTACGGTTGTGACCGGCCGCGTCGAGCGCGGTATCGTCAAGGTTGGTGAAGAAGTGGAAATCGTCGGCATCCGTGCGACGACGAAGACGACGGTTACCGGCGTTGAAATGTTCCGCAAGCTGCTCGACCAGGGCCAGGCCGGCGACAACATCGGCGCTCTGATCCGCGGCGTTGCCCGTGACGGCGTCGAGCGTGGCCAGATTCTGTGCAAGCCGGGTTCGGTCAAGCCGCACAAGAAGTTCAACGCTGAAGCCTACATCCTGACGAAGGAAGAAGGCGGCCGTCATACGCCGTTCTTCACCAACTACCGTCCGCAGTTCTACTTCCGCACGACGGACGTGACGGGCATCGTCACGCTTCCGGAAGGCACGGAAATGGTTATGCCGGGCGACAACGTCACGGTTGTAGTCGAGCTGATCGTTCCGATCGCGATGGAAGAAAAGCTGCGCTTCGCTATCCGCGAAGGCGGCCGTACCGTCGGCGCCGGCATCGTCGCCTCGATCATCGAGTAATAGTTCGATCCGCACGGATTGATGAGAACCCCGCTGGCAACAGCGGGGTTTTTGCATTTTTGTCGGGGTGGAGGCAGATTTCTCCTTGAGAACTGGAAACGGGCAGTTGGCTTGGTAACCATGGGAGCGCGTGGCGGCGCACTGGCTCGCCGCACGTCAAATAGGAGGAGTCATGACAAAACGTATTCTGTTCACCGGTGGCTCTGGCAAGGCTGGCCGTCACGTGGTCGCCTGGCTGGTCAATGACGGCTATCAGGTCCACAACCTGGATCTGGTTCCCCTCGATCATCCCGGCGTGACGAACCTGACGGTCGATATCACCGATGCCGGCCAGGTGTTCAACGCTTTGTCCATGCATACGGATTTTAGCGATCTGGAGCATGGCGGGGGCGTTCAGCCCTTTGATGCGGTTGTTCATTTCGCAGCCGTTCCCCGTATCCTCATCCGGCCGGACAACGTCACCTTCCAGGCGAACGTGATGGGGACCTACAATGTCATCGAGGCCGCCGTGAAGCTCGGCATCCGCAAGGTGGTGATCGCCTCCAGCGAGACGACCTACGGCATCTGTTTCGCGGAGGGGCCTCGCAATCCGCACTATCTGCCGTTCGACGAGGAATACGACGTTGATCCGATGGACAGTTACGGCCTGTCCAAGGTGGTGAACGAGAAAACGGCCCGCGCGTTCTCCGAGCGCACAGGTGCTGATGTCTATGCGCTGCGAATCGGCAATGTCATCGAGCCGCACGAATATGATCGCTTCGCCGACTTCGTGGCGCGGCCGGAAACGCGGTTGCGTAATGCCTGGTGCTACATCGATGCCCGCGACCTTGGCCAGATCGTGCATCTCTGCCTTCAGACCTCGGGGCTCGGCTATCAGGTCTTCAACGCGACGAACGACACCGTCACGGCCAATCTTTCGTCGGCCGAACTGGCGGCGCGATTCTTCCCCGGCGTGCCCTTGAAGCGGGCGCTCGAGGGTGATGAAGGCTTGATCTCCAATCGTAAGTTACGCGAGGTGCTCGGTTTCGCCGAGGAGCATAACTGGCGGAAATATGTGGATCTTTGAGAGGAGTGCCTGCCGTGCGGGCGTACCCCGCAGAGGCCTCAAAGAAAAATCCGGACTTTGCGTGAATGTGCTTGTCATTCACGCGCAAACTTAATAATAACGCGCTCGTCCTTGCCCTCGGGCAAGGCGGATAGGGGTATAGCTCAGTTGGTAGAGCGGCGGTCTCCAAAACCGCAGGTCGGGGGTTCGAGCCCCTCTGCCCCTGCCAAGCCCGGCATGACGGCGCAGCTTTTGCGACGATCGCCTGAAGGGCGTGCCGGCTTGTGGAATGCGAAAAGTTGCACGAAGATGGATTCCCCCTTGTGAAATGTGGAATCGGTCTTTATGTAGGGTTCAAACAGACACGCGGTGCGTGGGGCTGACATAGTCGGCTTTACGCGCCGTAAATGCGTGGGCATTAAATGGCATCCAAGGCAAATCCATTCGCGTTTCTGCAGCAAGTGCGCTCCGAGACGTCCAAGGTCACATGGCCGTCCCGTCGCGAGACGATGATCTCGACTGCGATGGTGCTGTTCATGGTCTTCTTTGCCGCGCTGTTTTTCTTTGCGGCTGATCAGTTGATCAGCTGGGCTATCAGCCTCGTGCTGAGCCTCGGCAATTAATCAGGCGGAGACGAACATGGCTGCACGTTGGTATATCGTCCACGCTTATTCAAATTTTGAAAAGAAGGTCGCCGAAGACATCGAGAACAAGGCTCGTCAGAAGGGGCTCACTCATCTCTTCGAAAAGATCCTCGTTCCGACCGAGAAGGTTGTCGAGGTTCGTCGCGGCCGCAAGGTTGACAGCGAGCGCAAGTTCTTCCCCGGCTACGTGCTGGTGCGGGCGAACCTGACCGATGAGGCCTATCACCTGATCAAGAACACCCCGAAGGTTACGGGCTTCCTTGGTTCCGACAACAAGCCGGTTCCGATCCCGGATTTCGAGGCTGAGCGCATCCTGGGCCAGGTCCAGGAAGGTGTCGAGCGTCCGAAGTCGTCCGTATCCTTCGAAATCGGCGAGCAGGTTCGCGTTTCCGATGGTCCGTTCGCTTCGTTCAATGGTGTCGTACAGGACGTCGACGAGGAGCGTTCGCGCCTCAAGGTCGAAGTTTCGATCTTCGGTCGCGCGACCCCGGTCGAACTGGAATACGGTCAGGTCGAGAAGGTCTGATCGGGCAAGGGGAGGGGACTCCCCGATCCGCGTGGGAGGATGGCGGCCTATTAAGCCGGGCTGTTCAGACGCACCACGCAACCGCAGCCGCCGGCCGAGGCCGGCATGTATGGGTCGGGTAACCGATCTCAGTAGAAAGGCAGAGAGTAATGGCTAAGAAAGTTGCAGGCCAGCTCAAGCTCCAGGTCAAGGCAGGATCGGCTAACCCGTCCCCGCCGATCGGCCCGGCCCTTGGTCAGCGCGGCATTAACATCATGGAATTCTGCAAGGCGTTTAATGCCGCCACGCAGGAAATGGAAAAGGGTATGCCGATCCCGGTCGTCATCACCTACTACCAGGACAAGTCCTTCACCTTCGCAATGAAGCAGCCGCCGGTTACCTACTGGCTGAAGAAGGAAGCGAAGATCACCTCTGGCTCGAAGACTCCGGGCAAGGGTGCGAAGGTCGGCACCATCACCAAGGCACAGGTCCGCGCGATCGCCGAAGGTAAGATGAAGGACCTCAACGCCGCCGACATCGAAGGTGCAATGCTGATGGTTGAGGGCTCTGCCCGCTCCATGGGCCTGGAAGTGGTGGCTTGATCATGGCTAAGCTCGCAAAGCGCATTCAGAAGATCCGCGAAGGCATCGACCCGACCAAGCTGGTCGCGCTGCCGGAAGCTATCGCTCTCGTCAAGGAGCGTGCCGTCGCCAAGTTCGACGAAACCGTTGAAATCGCGATGAACCTCGGCGTTGACCCGCGTCATGCCGACCAGATGGTCCGTGGCGTTGTCAACCTGCCGAACGGCACCGGCCGTGACGTTCGCGTTGCCGTCTTCGCTCGTGGTGCCAAGGCTGATGAAGCCAAGGCTGCCGGCGCCGACATCGTCGGTGCGGAAGAGCTCGTCGAAATCGTCCAGGGCGGCAAGATCGACTTCGATCGTTGCATCGCGACCCCGGACATGATGCCGCTCGTCGGCCGTCTCGGTAAGGTTCTCGGCCCGCGTGGCATGATGCCGAACCCGAAGGTCGGTACCGTCACCATGGACGTCGCTGGCGCCGTCAAGGCTTCCAAGGGCGGTGCCGTCGAGTTCCGCGTCGAGAAGGCTGGTATCATCCATGCCGGTATCGGCAAGGCTTCCTTCGACGCCAAGGCTCTCGAAGAAAACATCAAGGCTTTCGCTGACGCCGTCGTCAAGGCAAAGCCGGCTGGTGCGAAGGGCAACTACGTCAAGCGCGTAGCCATCTCCTCGACCATGGGCCCGGGCGTCAAGGTCGATCCGTCGACCGTTTCGGCCTGATAGAATTTCTCCGGACCTTTGGCTCCGGATGACCAAGAATTTCCGGCTCTTCGGAGCCGGAAATTTCCGGGGAAACCCGGAACTCCTGTCCGAGATTGCAGGTGGCCCGCGGGCCTTAATTCATGACCTGCATGAGACGGGTAAGACCCGATTTTTTAAACGTCTGATGACGTCTTGAAGTTCGGTTCGAGCCTTATTCGCCTTGTGCCTGGCTTTGCTGCCAGTGCGAGGGGACAGGATCCTCAAGCGTCGCTTGGGATCTGACGAGTTTGGATCCCTTGAGGCAAAGGCAAACCCGGTGGGGCCTGCAGGATTGCGGTCCCATCAACTGGAGACAGACAGTGGAAAGAGCGGAAAAACGCGAATTCGTCACGGAGCTGAACGAAGTCTTCAAGGCTTCCGGTTCGGTTGTCGTGGCCCACTATGCTGGTGTCACAGTTGCGCAGATGAACGACTTCCGTTCGAAGATGCGCGCTGCTGGCGGCACCGTCAAAGTCGCGAAGAACCGTCTGGCCAAGATCGCTCTTCAGGGCACGGAGTCGGAAGGGATGAGCAATCTCTTCAAGGGCCAGACGCTGATTGCATACAGCGCCGACCCGATCACGGCTCCGAAAGTCGTCATGGATTTCGCCAAGACCAACGACAAGATCGTTGTTCTCGGTGGCGCCATGGGAACAACCACGCTCACCGCCGATGCAGTCAAGTCGCTTGCGACCCTGCCGTCGCTGGACGAGCTGCGTGCGAAGCTGCTGGGCATGATCCAGACTCCGGCTACCCGCATCGCAGGTGTGGTTCAGGCACCGGCAGCTCAGCTTGCTCGCGTGTTTGCGGCCTATGCCAAGAAGGACGAAGCCGCTTAAGGCGGTTTTTCGCTGTTCATACCCTAACCCGTTCGTTTCGAACCGAACATCTACTAAGGAACTAAGACAATGGCTGATCTCGCAAAGATCGTTGAAGACCTCTCCTCACTGACCGTCCTGGAAGCCGCTGAGCTCTCCAAGCTGCTCGAAGAAAAGTGGGGCGTTTCCGCAGCTGCTCCGGTAGCTGTTGCTGCTGCTGGCGGCGGCGCTGCTCCGGCTGCTGCTGAAGAAGAAAAGACCGAATTCGACGTTATCCTCGTTGACGCTGGCGCCAACAAGATCAACGTCATCAAGGAAGTCCGCGCCATCACCGGCCTCGGCCTCAAGGAAGCCAAGGACCTCGTCGAAGGCGCTCCGAAGGCTGTCAAGGAAGCCGTTTCCAAGGGCGAAGCTGCTGACCTCAAGAAGAAGCTTGAAGAAGCCGGCGCTAAGGTCGACGTCAAGTAATACCGGAATAGCGTTTGGGAGGTGGCATTCGCTGCCTCCCATCCGTCGTTTCTCTGGAACAAATTACCCAAAAGCCAGTAAAACGGCTTTTGGGTAATGGGTTCTCAAGAGGATGGTCTTGAACCGAGGCACCCGGCAATCCGGCCGGCCGCGTCGGAACGAGACGAGATTGAACGACCCATTGATTGACGGAGCCGACTGGCCAGCGGTTTCCGTCTGTTGCAGGCCCGGATGCAAATTGACAAGGAGCGACGATGGCTCAGACCCTTTCGTTTAACGGTCGCAGGCGCGTACGCAAGTTTTTTGGTAAGATCCCCGAAGTCGCCGAAATGCCGAACCTCATTGAGGTTCAGAAGGCGTCCTACGATCAGTTCCTCATGGTTGACGAACCGGTCGGCGGTCGTCCCGATGAGGGGCTTCAAGCCGTTTTCAGGTCGGTCTTCCCGATCACCGATTTCTCCGGCGCATCGATGCTGGAATTCGTGTCCTACGAATTCGAGCCGCCGAAGTTCGACGTCGACGAGTGCCGTCAGCGCGACCTGACCTACGCAGCGCCGCTCAAGGTGACGCTGCGCCTCATCGTGTTCGATATTGACGAGGATACTGGCGCCCGTTCGATCAAGGACATCAAGGAACAGTCGGTTTACATGGGCGACATGCCGCTCATGACCAACAACGGTACCTTCATCGTCAACGGTACCGAACGCGTCATCGTGTCCCAGATGCACCGCTCTCCGGGCGTGTTCTTCGACCACGACAAGGGCAAGAGCCATTCCTCTGGCAAGCTGCTCTTCGCGGCCCGCGTCATCCCGTATCGCGGTTCCTGGCTCGACATCGAATTCGACGCCAAGGACATCGTCCACGCCCGTATCGACCGTCGTCGCAAGATCCCGGTCACGTCGCTGCTGATGGCCCTCGGCATGGACGGCGAGGAAATCCTCTCGACCTTCTACACCAAGTCGACCTACGTCCGTGATGGCAAGGGCTGGCGCATTCCGTTCGTTCCGGAAACGCTGAAGGGCGCCAAGACCATCTCCGACATGATCGACGCCGATACCGGCGAAGTGGTTGTCGAAGGCGGCAAGAAGCTCACCCCGCGCCTGCTGCGCCAGCTCTCCGAAAAGGGCCTGAAGGCTCTCAAGGCGTCCGACGAAGACCTGTACGGCAACTACCTCGCCGAAGACATGGTCAACATGGCGACCGGCGAGATCTACCTGGAAGCCGGCGACGAGATCGACGAGAAGACCCTTCCGCAGATCCTCGATTCCGGCTTCGACGAAATCCCGGTTCTCGGCATCGACCACATCAATGTCGGCGCCTATATCCGCAACACGCTTGCTGCGGACAAGAACGAGAACCGTCAGGACGCCCTGTTCGACATCTACCGCGTGATGCGTCCGGGCGAGCCGCCGACCATGGAATCCGCGGAAGCCATGTTCAACTCGCTGTTCTTCGACGCCGAGCGCTACGACTTGTCGGCCGTTGGCCGCGTCAAGATGAACATGCGTCTCGACCTGCAGGTCGACGACACGGTCCGCATCCTGCGCAAGGACGACATCCTGGCCGTGGTCAAGATGCTTGTCGAACTGCGCGACGGTAAGGGCGAAATCGACGACATCGACAACCTCGGTAACCGTCGTGTCCGCTCCGTCGGCGAACTGATGGAGAATCAGTACCGTCTCGGCCTGCTCCGCATGGAGCGTGCGATCAAGGAACGCATGTCGTCGATCGAGATCGACACCGTCATGCCGCAGGACCTGATCAACGCTAAGCCGGCCGCAGCAGCTGTTCGCGAATTCTTCGGCTCCTCGCAGCTGTCGCAGTTCATGGACCAGGTGAACCCGCTTTCGGAAATCACCCACAAGCGCCGTCTTTCGGCTCTTGGCCCGGGTGGTTTGACCCGCGAGCGCGCCGGCTTCGAAGTCCGCGACGTTCACCCGACGCACTACGGCCGTATTTGCCCGATCGAAACGCCGGAAGGCCCGAACATCGGTCTGATCAACTCGCTCGCAACCTTCGCTCGCGTAAACAAGTATGGCTTCATTGAATCGCCGTACCGCAAGATCGTCGACGGCAAGGTTACGACCGACGTGGTCTATCTTTCGGCCATGGAAGAGGCGAAGTACTACGTCGCGCAGGCCAACTCCGAACTCACCGCCGACGGCCAGTTCGTCGAAGAGTTCGTCGTTTGCCGTCATGCTGGCGAAGTCATGCTGTCGCCGCGCGACACCATCAACCTGATGGACGTCTCGCCGAAGCAGCTCGTTTCGGTTGCAGCCGCTCTGATCCCGTTCCTGGAAAACGACGACGCCAACCGCGCTCTCATGGGCTCGAACATGCAGCGTCAGGCCGTGCCGCTGGTGCGCGCCGAAGCGCCGTTCGTCGGTACCGGGATGGAACCGATCGTTGCCCGTGACTCCGGCGCTGCCATCGCTGCCCGTCGTGGCGGTGTGGTCGACCAGGTCGACGCGACGCGTATCGTTATCCGTGCGACCGAGGATCTTGAAGCCGGCAAGTCCGGCGTCGACATCTACCGTCTGCAGAAGTTCCAGCGTTCGAACCAGAACACCTGCGTCAACCAGCGGCCGCTGGTCACCGTCGGTGACGTTCTAAACAAGGGCGACATCATCGCGGACGGTCCGTCGACCGACCTCGGCGATCTGGCTCTCGGCCGCAACGCGCTCGTCGCGTTCATGCCGTGGAACGGCTACAACTACGAAGACTCGATCCTGATGTCGGAACGCATCGTCGCTGACGACGTGTTCACCTCCATCCACATCGAAGAATTCGAAGTGATGGCCCGCGACACCAAGCTTGGTCCGGAAGAAATCACGCGCGACATTCCGAACGTTTCGGAAGAAGCGCTGAAGAACCTCGACGAAGCCGGTATCGTCTACATCGGCGCCGAAGTTCAGCCGGGCGACATCCTGGTCGGCAAGATCACCCCGAAGGGCGAAAGCCCGATGACGCCGGAAGAAAAGCTCCTGCGCGCCATCTTCGGTGAAAAGGCATCCGACGTTCGCGATACCTCGATGCGCATGCCTCCGGGCACCTTCGGCACCATCGTCGAAGTCCGCGTCTTCAACCGTCACGGCGTCGAGAAGGACGAACGTGCGATGGCCATCGAGCGCGAGGAGATCGAGCGTCTGGCCAAGGACCGCGACGACGAACAGGCGATCCTCGACCGTAACGTCTACGGCCGCCTGCTCGACATGCTGCGTGGTCAGGTTTCGGTCGCTGGTCCGAAGGGCTTCAAGAAGGGCGTCGAACTTTCGAACGCCGTCGTGTCCGAGTATCCGCGTTCGCAGTGGTGGATGTTCGCCGTCGAGGACGAGAAGGTCCAGGGCGAGATCGAAGCTCTGCGTGGCCAGTACGACGAATCCAAGTCGCGCCTTGAACAGCGTTTCATGGACAAGGTCGAGAAGGTCCAGCGCGGCGACGAAATGCCTCCGGGCGTCATGAAGATGGTCAAGGTCTTCGTCGCTGTGAAGCGCAAGATCCAGCCGGGCGACAAGATGGCCGGCCGTCACGGCAACAAGGGTGTCGTCTCGCGCATCGTTCCGGTTGAGGACATGCCGTTCCTCGAAGACGGTACGCATGTCGACATCTGCCTGAACCCGCTGGGCGTGCCGTCGCGCATGAACGTCGGCCAGATCCTCGAGACCCATCTGGCCTGGGCTTGCGCCGGCATGGGCAAGAAGATCGGCGAGATGCTCGAAGAGTATCGCAAGACGATGGACATCACCGAGTTGCGCAACGAACTCACCGAGATCTATGCGAGTGAATCGCATGACGAGGTGAAGCGCTTCGACGACGAATCCCTCGTCCGCCTGGCCGAAGAGGCCAAGCGCGGCGTGTCGATCGCGACCCCGGTCTTCGACGGTGCGCATGAGCCTGACGTTGCAGCCATGCTGACCAAGGCCGGCCTGCATTCGTCCGGTCAGTCGGTCCTGTACGATGGCCGTACGGGCGAGCCGTTCGACCGCAAGGTGACCGTGGGCTACATGTACATGATCAAGCTCAACCACCTGGTCGACGACAAGATCCACGCCCGTTCGATCGGCCCGTACTCGCTCGTTACCCAGCAGCCGCTCGGTGGTAAGGCGCAGTTCGGCGGTCAGCGTTTCGGAGAAATGGAAGTCTGGGCGCTCGAAGCCTACGGCGCCGCCTACACCCTGCAGGAAATGCTGACGGTGAAGTCGGACGACGTGGCAGGCCGTACCAAGGTCTACGAGGCGATCGTCCGCGGCGACGACACCTTCGAGGCCGGCATTCCGGAGAGCTTCAACGTTCTCGTCAAGGAAATGCGGTCGCTGGGTCTCAGCGTCGAGCTCGAGAACTCCAAGATCGACGGCACAGCCGAGGGATCTCTGCCCGACGCGGCGGAATAAAGGTTTGACAAGGGCGTGCGCTGCCTGAAGGCCGCGCACGCCATTCCCTCCCAATCCGGGGCTGAAGGCCCGGGCAGGCGAGGGGAGTTTCGCCGCAATTTGCGGTTATTGTCATTTCAGGGTTCGGTTCGGCATCCCGGGAATTTGCCGGCACCGTGACCCGTTTGAGGGCTCTTCGCCCCATCAAGGAGACAGGCATGAACCAAGAGGTCATGAACCTTTTCAATCCGCAGGTGCCGGCACAGCACTTCGATTCCATCCGGATCTCGATCGCGAGCCCGGAGAAGATCCTTTCGTGGTCGTATGGCGAGATCAAGAAGCCGGAAACGATCAACTACCGTACCTTCAAGCCGGAACGCGACGGCCTGTTCTGCGCCCGCATCTTCGGGCCGATCAAGGACTATGAGTGCCTGTGCGGCAAGTACAAGCGCATGAAGTACAAGGGCATCATCTGCGAAAAGTGCGGCGTCGAAGTCACGCTGTCGCGCGTTCGCCGCGAGCGCATGGGCCATATCGAGCTCGCAGCCCCGGTCGCCCACATCTGGTTCCTGAAGTCGCTTCCCTCGCGCATCTCGACGCTCCTCGACATGACGCTGAAGGATGTCGAGCGCGTTCTCTATTTCGAGAACTACATCGTGACCGAGCCGGGCCTCACCGCGCTCAAGGAAAACCAGCTTCTTTCCGAAGAAGAATACATGCTGGCCGTGGATGAATATGGCGAAGACCAGTTCACCGCGATGATCGGCGCCGAAGCGATCTACGAGATGCTCGCTTCGATGAATCTCGAGAAGATCGCCGGCGACCTGCGTGCTGAACTGGCCGAGACCACTTCGGACCTGAAGCAGAAGAAGCTGATGAAGCGCCTGAAGATCGTCGAGAACTTCATGGAGTCCGGCAATCGTCCGGAATGGATGATCATGAAGGTCGTTCCGGTGATTCCGCCGGACCTGCGTCCGCTCGTTCCGCTCGACGGCGGCCGTTTCGCGACGTCTGACCTCAACGATCTCTATCGCCGCGTCATCAACCGTAACAATCGTCTGAAGCGCCTGATCGAACTGCGCGCTCCGGGCATCATCATCCGCAACGAAAAGCGCATGCTGCAGGAATCTGTAGACGCGCTGTTCGACAACGGCCGCCGTGGCCGCGTCATCACCGGCGCCAACAAGCGTCCGCTGAAGTCGCTGTCCGACATGCTCAAGGGCAAGCAGGGCCGCTTCCGTCAGAACCTGCTCGGCAAGCGCGTCGACTATTCCGGCCGTTCGGTCATCGTGACCGGTCCGGAACTCAAGCTGCACCAGTGCGGCCTGCCGAAGAAGATGGCGCTCGAACTGTTCAAGCCGTTCATCTACGCCCGTCTCGACGCCAAGGGTTACTCCTCGACCGTCAAGCAGGCCAAGAAGCTGGTCGAGAAGGAAAAGCCGGAAGTCTGGGATATCCTCGACGAGGTCATCCGCGAGCATCCGGTTCTCCTGAACCGCGCGCCGACGCTGCACCGCCTGGGCATCCAGGCCTTTGAACCGACCCTGGTCGAAGGCAAGGCGATCCAGCTGCACCCGCTCGTCTGCACGGCCTTCAACGCCGACTTCGACGGCGACCAGATGGCCGTTCACGTCCCGCTGTCGCTCGAAGCGCAGCTTGAAGCCCGCGTTCTGATGATGTCGACGAACAACATCCTGCATCCGGCCAACGGTGCACCGATCATCGTTCCGTCGCAGGACATGGTTCTCGGCCTCTACTATCTCTCGATCCAGAACCAGAACGAGCCGGGCGAAGGCATGGCCTTCTCGGACATGGGCGAGCTGCAGCACGCACTTGAGAACAAGGTCGTCACGCTGCATGCGAAGATCAAGGGTCGTTTCAAGACCGTGGATGCCGAAGGCAACCCGGTTTCGAAGATCTATGAGACCACGCCTGGCCGCATGATCATCGGCGAACTCCTGCCGAAGAACGTCAACGTGCCGTTCGAGACCTGCAACCAGGAAATGACCAAGAAGAACATCTCCAAGATGATCGACACGGTCTACCGTCACTGCGGCCAGAAGGACACGGTCATTTTCTGCGACCGCATCATGCAGCTCGGCTTCGCCCATGCCTGCCGCGCCGGCATCTCGTTCGGCAAGGACGACATGGTCATCCCGGACAGCAAGGTGAAGATCGTTGGCGACACCGAAGCGCTGGTCAAGGAATACGAGCAGCAGTACAACGACGGCCTGATCACTCAGGGCGAGAAGTACAACAAGGTCGTCGATGCCTGGGGCAAGGCCACCGAAAAGGTCGCCGAAGAGATGATGGCCCGCATTAAGGCCGTCGAATTCGACGACAACGGTCGCCAGAAGCCGATGAACTCGATCTACATGATGTCGCATTCCGGCGCCCGTGGTTCTCCGAACCAGATGCGTCAGCTGGGCGGCATGCGCGGCCTCATGGCCAAACCGTCGGGTGAAATCATCGAAACCCCGATCATCTCGAACTTCAAGGAAGGTCTGACCGTTAACGAGTACTTCAACTCGACCCACGGCGCCCGTAAGGGCCTTGCAGACACCGCTCTGAAGACAGCGAACTCGGGTTACCTGACCCGCCGTCTCGTCGACGTTGCACAGGACTGCATCGTCAACTCGACCGATTGCGGGACCGACAAGGGCCTCACCATGACGGCGATCGTTGACGCCGGCCAGGTCGTGGCTTCGCTCGGCGCCCGTATCCTCGGCCGTACGGCGCTCGACGACATCGACAACCCGGTCACCGGCGAGAACATCGTCAAGGCCGGCAAGCTGATCGATGAAGCCGACGTGGCCGTGATCGAAAAGGCTGGCATCCAGTCCGTCCGCATCCGTTCGGCACTGACCTGCGAAATCCAGACGGGCGTCTGCTCGGTCTGCTACGGCCGCGACCTCGCGCGCGGTACGCCGGTCAACATGGGCGAAGCGGTCGGCGTCATCGCCGCCCAGTCGATCGGCGAGCCGGGCACCCAGCTCACCATGCGTACCTTCCACCTTGGCGGTACGGCAAACGTGGTCGACCAGTCGTTCCTGGAAGCTTCGTATGAAGGTACGATCCAGATCAAGAACCGCAACATCCTGCGCAACTCCGATGGCAACCTGGTTGCCATGGGCCGCAACATGGCGATCACCATTCTCGATGAGCGTGGTGTCGAGCGTTCGTCGCAGCGCGTTGCCTACGGTTCGAAGGTCTTCGTGGACGACGGTGACAAGGTCAAGCGCGGCCAGCGTCTCGCCGAGTGGGACCCGTATACCCGTCCGATGATGACGGAAGTCGAGGGCATCGTGCATTTCGAGGACGTCGTCGACGGCCTCTCGGTTCTCGAGGCGACCGACGAGTCGACCGGTATCACCAAGCGTCAGGTTATCGACTGGCGTTCGACCCCGCGCGGTTCGGACCTCAAGCCGGCAATCGTCATCAAGGACGCAGCCGGAAACGTGATGAAGCTGTCGCGTGGTGGCGATGCCCGCTTCCAGCTGTCGGTCGACGCGATCCTGTCGGTCGAGCCGGGCACGAAGGTCTCCCAGGGTGACGTTCTCGCCCGTTCGCCGCTCGAGAGCGCCAAGACCAAGGACATCACCGGTGGTCTGCCGCGCGTTGCCGAACTGTTCGAAGCGCGTCGTCCGAAGGATCACGCCATTATCGCCGAGATCGATGGCACGATCCGTCTGGGTCGCGATTACAAGAACAAGCGTCGCGTCATCATCGAGCCGGCGGAAGACGGTGTCGAGCCGGTCGAGTACCTGATCCCGAAGGGCAAGCCCTTCCATCTTCAGGACGGCGACTACATCGAAAAGGGTGACTACATCCTCGACGGTAACCCGGCTCCGCACGACATCCTGGCGATCAAGGGCGTGGAAGCACTCGCTTCCTACCTCGTCAACGAAATCCAGGAAGTCTACCGACTGCAGGGCGTTGTGATCAACGACAAGCACATCGAGGTGATCGTTCGCCAGATGCTGCAGAAGGTCGAGATCACCGAGTCCGGCGACAGCCAGTACATCGTCGGCGACAATGTCGACCGCATCGAACTGGATGACGTCAACGAGCGCCTGATCGAGGAAGGCAAGAAGCCGGCTTACGGCGACCCGGTTCTCCTCGGCATCACCAAGGCATCGCTGCAGACCCCGTCGTTCATCTCGGCCGCATCCTTCCAGGAAACCACCAAGGTTCTCACGGAAGCTGCGATCGCCGGCAAGACCGACACGCTGCAGGGTCTCAAGGAGAACGTCATCGTCGGCCGTCTGATCCCTGCCGGTACCGGCGGTACCATGACGCAGATCCGCCGCATCGCGACCTCGCGCGACGACCTCATCCTCGAGGAGCGCCGCAAGGGTACGGGCGCCGATGTCGCCACTCCGATGCTGCAGGATCTGGCTTCGGCCGAAGGTGTTCCGGCCGCCGAGTAAGGCCGGTTTTCCTCGGTGCGATTATGTCGCACTCTGGATTTGACGATCAGCAGGCGCCCGGGCTTACCGGGCGCCTTTTTCGTTTGCACCCTCCATTTCGCGCGCCTATTCATTGATCCAGGACAAGGCTGCACATTAAAATCATTCTAAACTATGCTCCGTTCACAAAGAACGGAGGCTAATATGAAAAAGCTACTGACATCGGTCGCAGTCCTGATGCTTGCAACCACGGCCTTTGCTGCCGATCCGGCACCGGCGGACCTGCGAGCGAATGCGCTGGAAATATTCAAGGCACTTCCCTCGACTACGCCTGCGGTGGCCAACAATCCGATCACTCCCGACAAGATCGCACTCGGCAAGGCGCTGTTCTTCGATCCCCGGATTTCCGCCTCGGGGGTCTTCTCCTGCAACTCCTGCCACAACCTCGCGACCGGCGGTGACGACAATCTCGAAACCTCGATCGGTCACGGCTGGCAGAAGGGGCCACGCAATGCCCCGACGGCGCTTAATGCGGTCTTCAACGTGGCGCAGTTCTGGGACGGTCGCGCAGAAGACCTGAAGGCCCAGGCCAAGGGCCCGGTCCAGGCCGGCGTCGAAATGGCGAACACACCGGTCCAGGTTGTCGCGACGCTGAAGTCGATGCCGCAATATGTCGAGTGGTTCAAGGCCGCCTTCCCGGGCGAGGAAGATCCGGTGACCTTCGACAACTTTGCCAAGGCGATCGAGGCCTTCGAGGCGACGCTCGTCACCCCGGCTCCCTTCGACGCCTTCCTCAATGGCGACGATGCGGCGATGGCGGCCGAACAGCAGAAGGGGCTGGCGCTCTTCATCGTCAAGGGATGCTCGTCGTGCCATGCGGGGATCAATGTCGGTGGCGAGGGTTACTTCCCCTTCGGGCTCATCGAGAAACCCGGCGCCGATGTCCTGCCGGTGAACGACAAGGGGCGTTTTGCCGTGACCAACACGGCCGACGATTCCTACGTGTTCCGCGCAGCACCGCTGCGTAATGTGGCGCTGACGGCTCCCTACTTCCACTCCGGCAAGGTGTGGAACCTGAAGCAGGCGGTGGCCGTCATGGGGACGGCTCAGCTCGGCGAGGAACTGAAGGATGAAGAGGTCGATCTGATCGTCGCCTTCCTCGACTCGCTGACGGGCAAGATGCCGGAGGTAAGCTATCCGGTACTTCCGGCCGAAACCGACGCCACCCCGCGTCCGAGTGGCGAGGTCATTCCCAAGTAAGGAATACCCGCTGACGCACTGAACGAGAAGGGCCGCCCGGTTCGCCGGGCGGCCCTTCGAATGTGGCCGATGTAGCCTGATCGCGGGATCAGTTGAAGCGGATGATCGCCACTTCGCCTTCGAGCGCGCCCTGGAAGGCGGAGGCGTGCGGTTCTTCGTCCGGGGCTTCGGTGACCATGCCGATCTGATCGAGATCGGCCTCGAGGAAGCCTTCTTCCGAAAGTGCGTTGAGCGCCATGCGCACGGCGGAATCGTCATCCGGTGCGGTGAGCAGGATATGAAGATCGATGCCTTCGCCGCCCTCGACCTCATAGGCCTTGGCGATGATGATGAAGACCATCGGGTCGTCGCGGTTGTTGTCGTTGTCTGGGCTGGAAATCATGGCTTGGTCTTCTTCTGGCGTTGGTCGATTCCCGGCGGAGGCGAATCGAACAGAGAGGGGGAGGGCGGTTGACAGCCTCCCTCAGCGATATCTAGAAGTTTTGCCGGAAAAACCCAAACCAAATCGTCGGCGCCCTTCACGATTCACCGCTGAGGCATCGCAAATGCCCGCAGCCACAGGGCCTGCGACCACAAATTTGCGATATAGACTTGACGGAACGGGGTGAAAACAGTAGTACCCCGCCCATCGGAGCCTATGTGAGGCTAGGCTTTTCGGAACGTCTCGTTCTGGAGTTCGCCTCAAACAGGGTTCTTTTCGCACGTTGAAGACACGAATGCTGCACGCAAGACGCACTCGATCGTGCGTCCTCTGCCTTTTGTGGTCCATCCGCGAAAAGCGGATCGGGCCACATTTTGCGCATGAGAAATTCGTGCGTTCGTCGCCGGAAACGGTTTAACCAGGGTCCGAAAGGGCCTTAGAGACAAGAATTTGCAAGGGATGGGTATATGCCTACCGTAAACCAGCTGATCCGCAAGCCGCGTCAGGCACAGGTAAAGCGCAATAAGGTTCCTGCTCTGCAGGAAAACCCGCAGAAGCGCGGCGTTTGCACCCGCGTTTATACGACGACCCCGAAGAAGCCGAACTCGGCTCTCCGTAAGGTCGCTAAGATTCGCCTGACCAACGGCTTTGAAGTCATCGGCTACATCCCGGGCGAAGGTCACAACCTGCAGGAACACTCCGTCGTCATGATCCGTGGCGGCCGTGTAAAGGACTTGCCGGGTGTGCGTTACCACATCATCCGCGGCGTTCTCGATACCCAGGGTGTCAAGAACCGTAAGCAGCGCCGTTCGAAGTACGGTGCAAAGCGTCCGAAGTAATTCGGCACTCCATTTTGATTCCGGCGCTGCGCGAGGTTCTCCGCGTGGTAAAGCGTCCTAACTGTTGAGAGACAAACCAGTATGTCCCGTCGCCATAGTGCAGAAAAGCGTGAGATCAATCCGGACCCGAAGTTCGGCGATCTCGTCGTCACCAAGTTCATGAACGCCATCATGCTTCACGGCAAGAAGTCGGTCGCTGAAAGCATCGTCTACGGTGCCTTCGATGCGGTTCATGGCAAGATGAAGCAGGAGCCGATCACGGTCTTCCATCAGGCGCTCGAAAACATCGCGCCGCATGTCGAAGTCCGTTCGCGCCGCGTCGGTGGTGCCACCTACCAGGTCCCGGTCGATGTTCGTCCGGAGCGCCGTCAGGCACTCGCCATCCGCTGGCTGATCGCCGCTGCACGCAAGCGCAACGAGACCACCATGATCGACCGCCTCTGCGGCGAACTCATGGATGCTGCGAACAACCGCGGCTCCGCTGTCAAGAAGCGTGAAGACACGCACAAGATGGCCGACGCAAACCGCGCCTTCTCGCATTACCGCTGGTAATCTGAACCGATCGAATATTGAAAGGCAGTCCATCATGGCTCGCGAATATAAAATCGAAGACTACCGCAACTTCGGTATCATGGCGCACATCGACGCCGGCAAGACCACGACGACCGAACGTATCCTCTACTACACCGGTAAGTCTCATAAGATCGGCGAAGTCCATGACGGCGCTGCTACCATGGACTGGATGGAGCAGGAGCAGGAACGCGGCATCACCATCACCTCTGCGGCCACGACCACCTTCTGGAAGGGTCGTGACGGCAAGATGCGCCGCTTCAACATCATCGACACCCCCGGCCACGTTGACTTCACCATCGAAGTCGAGCGTTCGCTGCGCGTTCTCGACGGTGCCGTTGCTCTCCTCGACGCCAACGCCGGCGTTGAGCCGCAGACCGAAACCGTCTGGCGTCAGGCTGAAAAGTACAACGTCCCGCGGATGATCTTCTGCAACAAGATGGACAAGACCGGTGCTGACTTCTACCGCTCGGTAGAAATGATCAAGACCCGTCTTGGTGCCACCGCAGTCGTTATGCAGCTCCCGATCGGCGCTGAGTCCGAGTTCAAGGGCGTTGTCGACCTGATCGAGATGAATGCTCTGGTATGGCGCGACGAGTCGCTCGGCGCCGCTTGGGACGTTGTCGAGATCCCGGACGACCTGAAGGACAAGGCCGAAGAATATCGCGAAAAGCTGATCGAGACCGTTGTCGAGATCGACGAAGCCGCGATGGAAGCTTATCTCGAAGGCGTAATGCCGGACAACGACAAGATCCGCGAACTCGTTCGTCGCGGCACCATCGACGTCAAGTTCCACCCGATGTTCTGCGGTACCGCCTTCAAGAACAAGGGCGTTCAGCCGCTTCTCGATGCCGTTGTCGACTATCTGCCGTCGCCGCTCGATATCCCGGCCATCAAGGGCATCGACTTCAAGACGGAAGCCGAAATCGAGCGTCACGCTGACGATGCCGAGCCGCTCGCCATGCTCGCGTTCAAGATCATGAACGACCCCTTCGTCGGTTCGCTCACCTTCGCACGCATCTACTCGGGCAAGCTCGAAAAGGGCGTGTCGGTTCTGAACACGGTCAAGGACAAGCGCGAGCGCGTCGGTCGCATGCTGCAGATGCATTCCAACAGCCGTGAAGACATCGAAGAAGCCTTTGCAGGCGACATCGTTGCTCTGGCAGGCCTCAAGGAAACCACGACGGGTGACACGCTCTGCGATCCCCTGAAGCCGGTCATCCTCGAGCGCATGGAATTCCCGGAGCCGGTCATCCAGATCGCGATCGAGCCGAAGTCCAAGGGCGACCAGGAAAAGATGGGCCTAGCTCTCAATCGTCTTGCTGCTGAAGACCCGTCCTTCCGCGTCAAGACCGACCAGGAATCCGGCCAGACCATCATCGCCGGCATGGGCGAGCTTCACCTGGACATCCTCGTTGACCGTATGCGTCGCGAGTTCAAGGTTGAAGCCAACGTCGGTGCTCCGCAGGTTGCCTACCGCGAAACCATCACCAAGTCGCACGAAGAAGACTACACGCACAAGAAGCAGTCCGGTGGTACCGGTCAGTTCGCGCGCGTCAAGATCATCTTCGAACCGAACTCGGAAGGCGATGACTTCAAGTTCGAATCCAAGATCGTCGGCGGTGCTGTTCCGAAGGAATACATCCCGGGCGTTCAGAAGGGTATCGAAAGCGTTCTGTCGTCTGGTCCGCTCGCTGGCTTCCCGATGCTGGGTGTCAAGGCGACCCTCGTCGACGGCGCATTCCACGACGTCGACTCGTCGGTTCTCGCCTTCGAAATCGCCTCCCGCGCCTGCTTCCGTGAAGCAGCGAAGAAGGCTGGTGCACAGCTGCTCGAGCCGATGATGAAGGTCGAAGTTGTGACGCCGGAAGACTACGTCGGCGACGTCATCGGCGATCTGAACTCGCGTCGTGGCCAGATCCAGGGCCAGGAACAGCGCGGCATCGCGATCGTGATCAACGCTCACGTCCCGCTGGCAAACATGTTCAAGTACGTCGACAACCTGCGCTCCATGTCGCAGGGCCGTGCACAGTATTCGATGACCTTCGATCACTACGCACCGGTTCCGTCGAACGTCGCGACTGAAATCCAGGCAAAGTATTCCGGTCAGAAGTGACCGGAATACGCTAAGACCTTAAAGAACAACGGAATTTTTCCCTTCGAGGGAATAAAGAAACGGAGAGCCGAAAATGGCAAAGAGTAAGTTTGAGCGCAACAAGCCGCACGTTAACATTGGCACGATCGGCCACGTTGACCATGGCAAGACGTCTCTGACGGCAGCGATCACCAAGTTCTTCGGTGAGTTCAAGGCCTATGACCAGATCGACGCGGCTCCGGAAGAAAAGGCCCGTGGTATCACGATCTCGACGGCTCACGTTGAGTACGAGACGGCCAACCGTCACTACGCGCACGTCGACTGCCCCGGCCACGCCGACTACGTCAAGAACATGATCACCGGTGCCGCTCAGATGGACGGCGCGATCTTGGTTTGCTCGGCTGCCGACGGCCCGATGCCGCAGACCCGCGAGCACATCCTGCTCGCCCGTCAGGTTGGCGTTCCGGCTCTGGTCGTGTTCCTCAACAAGGTCGACCAGGTTGACGACGCCGAGCTCCTCGAGCTCGTTGAAATGGAAGTTCGCGAACTTCTGTCATCCTACGACTTCCCGGGCGACGACGTTCCGGTCATCAAGGGTTCGGCTCTGGCCGCTCTCAACGACTCGGACAAGAAGATCGGTGAAGACGCCGTACGTGAGCTGATGGCCGCTGTTGACGCCTACATCCCGACGCCTGAGCGTCCGATCGACCAGCCGTTCCTGATGCCGATCGAAGACGTGTTCTCGATCTCGGGCCGTGGTACGGTTGTGACCGGCCGCGTCGAGCGTGGTATCGTCAAGGTTGGTGAAGAAGTTGAAATCGTCGGCATCCGTGCGACGACGAAGACGACGGTTACCGGCGTTGAAATGTTCCGCAAGCTGCTCGACCAGGGCCAGGCCGGCGACAACATCGGCGCTCTGATCCGCGGCGTTGCCCGTGACGGCGTCGAGCGTGGCCAGATTCTCTGCAAGCCGGGTTCGGTCAAGCCGCACAAGAAGTTCAACGCTGAAGCCTACATCCTGACGAAGGAAGAAGGCGGCCGTCATACGCCGTTCTTCACCAACTACCGTCCGCAGTTCTACTTCCGCACGACGGACGTGACGGGTATCGTCACGCTTCCGGAAGGCACGGAAATGGTTATGCCGGGCGACAACGTCACGGTTGTTGTCGAGCTGATCGTTCCGATCGCGATGGAAGAAAAGCTGCGCTTCGCTATCCGCGAAGGCGGCCGTACCGTCGGCGCCGGCATCGTCGCCTCGATCATCGAGTAATTGAAATACGGAGCGGCGGAAAAACGCCGCTCCGTTTCTTCAGTATTCGATTGACGAATCTCCGCTGGCATTGTATGTGCCGGCCACGAAAGAAAGCGGACGATGTCGTCGTCGTCCGTTTTTCGCTGCGTTGAGTCGATCTCTTGTAGATCGAGACCTGGCAGGTTTCTGTGAATAGCAAGTGACAGGGGCGCCTTCACGGTGTCCTTGTGATTTTTGATAATCCGGGGCCGACCAGCAATTGGTAATTCACTGTCTCTGCGTATGCGGGACGCAAGAAAACAAACAAGGACAAGTCGAATGAACGGCCAGAATATCCGCATCCGCCTCAAGGCGTTTGATCACCGGGTTCTCGATGCCTCCACGCGGGAGATTGTCTCGACCGCTAAGCGCACCGGTGCAAGCGTTCGCGGCCCGGTACCGCTCCCGACGCGCATTGAAAAGTTCACTGTTAACCGCTCGCCCCACGTCGACAAGAAGAGCCGTGAACAGTTCGAGATGCGCACCCATAAGCGTCTTCTCGACATCGTTGATCCGACCCCGCAGACCGTTGATGCTCTGATGAAGCTCGACCTGGCTGCCGGCGTAGACGTCGAGATCAAGCTCTAAGAAGGAATTCCGGCGAGAGCCGAAATAACAAGGAAGGTACGTGGCAAGACCTGCCAACGACTTCTCGAAACGGGAAACCTGAAGGTTCGGAAGGGCCGGAGTGGAATCCTTAAACAAAGAGCCAAGGTCAGGATCGAAAGGCCCTGATTCTGCTCTCAAGAGGAATGAACCAATGCGTTCAGGTGTGATTGCACAGAAAGTGGGAATGACCCGCGTCTACAACGACGCCGGCGAACATGTCCCGGTAACAGTTCTGCGGTTGGATAACGTCCAGGTCGTTGCCCAGCGTACCGTCGAAAAGAACGGCTATGTCGCTCTGCAGCTCGGCGCCGGCCAGTCCAAGGTCAAGAACACGACCAAGGGTCTGCGCGGCCATTTTGCTGCTGCCAGCGTTGAGCCGAAGGCGAAGCTCGTCGAGTTCCGCGTCTCCGAAGACAACCTCATCGACGTTGGCGCCAAGCTGACGGCGAGCCACTTCGAAGCTGGCCAGCTGGTCGACGTGACCGGCACCACCATCGGTAAGGGTTTCGCCGGCGCTATGAAGCGTCACAACTTCGGTGGTCTGCGCGCCACCCACGGCGTGTCCGTTTCGCACCGTTCGCACGGTTCGACCGGTAACAACCAGGATCCGGGTAAGGTCTGGAAGGGCAAGCGTATGGCTGGTCACATGGGCCAGACGCGCGTCACCACCCAGAACCTTGAAGTGGTATCCACCGACGAAGAGCGTGGCCTGATCCTCGTGAAGGGCGCCGTTCCCGGTTCCAAGGGTTCCTGGATCATCGTCCGCGACGCCGTCAAGTCGGCTGCGAAGTAAGGGAGCCAAGCACATGGAATTGAACGTCAAGACCCTCGAGGGCAAAGACGCCGGCAAGGTATCCCTGTCGGACGCGATCTTCGGTCTCGATCCGCGCGAGGACATCCTCGCCCGTATGATCCGCTACCAGCTGGCAAACAAGCGCCAGGGCACCCACAAGTCCAAGACCCGTGCGGAAGTTTCCCGTACCGGTGCGAAGATGTACAAGCAGAAGGGTACGGGTCGCGCTCGTCACCATTCGGCTCGCGCTCCGCAGTTCCGCGGCGGTGGTAAGGCTCATGGCCCGGTTGTTCGCAGCCACGCCCATGACCTGCCGAAGAAGGTCCGTGCTCTCGCTCTGCGTCACGCCCTTTCGGCCAAGCTGAAGTCGGAAGACCTGATCATCGTCGATCAGCTGGTTGCGGCTGAAGCAAAGACCAAGGCACTCGTCGGCAGCTTCGCCTCGCTGGGCCTCACCAACGCTCTGGTCATCGGCGGCGCCGAGATCGACAGCAACTTCAAGCTCGCAGCCGCAAACATCCCGAACATCGATGTTCTGCCGGTTCAGGGCATCAACGTTTACGACATTCTGCGTCGCGGCAAGCTCGTGCTTTCCAAGGCTGCGGTTGAAGCTCTGGAGGAGCGGTTCAAATGACTGATCTTCGTCACTACGACGTGATCGTATCTCCTTCGATCACGGAAAAGTCGACCCTGGTATCCGAGCAGAACCAGGTTGTCTTCAACGTCGCCAAGGGTGCAAGCAAGCCGGAAATCAAGGCTGCTGTCGAGGCCCTCTTCGGCGTCAAGGTCGCCGCCGTCAATACGCTCGTCCGCAAGGGCAAGACCAAGCGTTTCCGCGGTTTCATCGGCAAGCAGAAAGACGTCAAGAAGGCTGTCGTGACGCTCGCCGAAGGTCAGTCCATCGACGTGTCGACGGGCGTCTGAGGTAGGGAATAAGAACAATGGCATTGAAAAGCTATAATCCGACGACCCCGAGCCAGCGTCAGCTGGTCATCGTCGACCGTTCGGGCCTGTGGAAGGGCAAGCCGGTCAAGGCGCTGACGGAAGGTCTGTCCAAGAGCGGCGGCCGTAACAACCTCGGTCGCATCACCGCCCGCTTCATCGGCGGTGGTCACAAGCGTACCTACCGTCTCGTCGACTTCAAGCGTCGCAAGTTCGAAGTTGAAGGCACTGTCGAGCGCCTGGAATATGACCCGAACCGCACCGCGTTCATCGCGCTGGTGAGCTATGCCGACGGCGAGCAGGCCTATATCCTGGCGCCGCAGCGTCTCGCGGCCGGTGACAAGGTCATCGCCTCCGAGAAGGCTGTCGACGTAAAGCCCGGCAACACCATGCCGCTGCAGTACATCCCGGTCGGCTCGATCATCCACAACGTCGAGATGAAGCCGGGCAAGGGCGGTCAGATCGCTCGCTCCGCCGGCACCTACGTTCAGCTCGTCGGCCGCGATGCCGGCATGGCGATCCTGCGCCTGAACTCCGGCGAACAGCGTCTCGTTCCGGGCTCCTGCCTGGCAACCATCGGCGCCGTATCCAACCCGGACCACGGCAACATCAACGACGGCAAGGCCGGTCGTACCCGCTGGCGTGGCAAGACCCCGCATAACCGCGGTGTCGTCATGAACCCGGTCGACCACCCGCACGGCGGTGGTGAAGGCCGCACGTCCGGTGGTCGTCACCCGGTTTCCCCGTGGGGTAAGCCGACCAAGGGCAAGCGGACCCGCTCGAACAAGTCGACCGACAAGTTCATCATGCGCTCCCGCCACCTGAAGAAGAAGTAAGAGAGGTTAGTCAGAAATGGCTCGTTCAGTATGGAAAGGCCCGTTTGTTGACGGCTATCTTCTCAAGAAGGCTGAGAAGGTTCGCGAAGGCGGTCGTAGCGAAGTGATCAAGATCTGGAGCCGTCGCTCCACGATCCTGCCGCAGTTCGTAGGTCTCACCTTCGGCGTCTACAATGGCAGCAAGCATGTTCCGGTCAGCGTCAACGAAGACATGGTCGGTCACAAGTTCGGTGAATTCTCTCCGACCCGGACCTATTACGGTCACGGTGCGGACAAGAAGGCGAAGAGGAAGTAACAATGGGCAAGGCAAAAGCCGAACGTCGGCTGAAGGACAACGAGGCGCAAGCTGTTGCGCGCACGATCCGCGTCAGCCCGCAGAAGCTCAACCTGGTTGCCGCGCTGATCCGCGGCAAGAAGGTCGAGCGCGCGCTCGCCGACTTGGAATTTTCGCGCAAGCGTATCGCCGGCACGGTTCGCAAGACCCTGGAATCGGCGATCGCAAACGCCGAGAACAACCATGATCTCGACGTCGACCAGCTGATCGTGGCGGAAGCCTATGTCGGCAAGTCGATCACCATGAAGCGTTTCCACGCTCGTGGCCGCGGCCGCGCATCGCGCATCGAAAAGCCGTTCTCGCACCTCACCATCGTCGTGCGCGAAGTCGAAGCCAAAGGGGAGGCCGCATAATGGGTCAGAAAATCAATCCGATCGGTTTCCGCCTGGGCATCAACCGCACCTGGGACAGCCGTTGGTTCGCCGACAACGCCGAATATGGCA
This sequence comes from Rhizobium sp. CAU 1783, assembly GCF_054551725.1. Classification (NCBI taxonomy): domain Bacteria; kingdom Pseudomonadati; phylum Pseudomonadota; class Alphaproteobacteria; order Hyphomicrobiales; family Rhizobiaceae; genus Rhizobium; species Rhizobium sp. CAU 1783. The sequence continues at coordinate 278,482 of NZ_JBTOLM010000003.1, forward strand.
AGCTGCTCCATGAGGATCTCAAGATCCGCGCTTACCTGATGGAAGAACTGAAGCAGGCCGGTATCGCCAAGGTGGTCATCGAGCGTCCGCACAAGAAGTGCCGCGTCACGATCCACTCGGCTCGTCCGGGCTTGATCATCGGCAAGAAGGGCGCAGACATCGAGAAGCTTCGCAAGAAGCTCTCGGAGATGACCAACTCCGAGACGCACCTCAACATCGTTGAAGTGCGCAAGCCGGAAGTCGACGCAACGCTCGTTGCTCAGTCGATTGCCCAGCAGCTCGAGCGTCGTATTGCTTTCCGTCGCGCCATGAAGCGCGCCGTACAGTCGGCCATGCGTCTCGGTGCCGAAGGCATCAAGATCACCTGCGCCGGCCGTCTTGGCGGAGCGGAAATCGCACGTACCGAATGGTACCGCGAAGGCCGCGTGCCGCTTCACACCCTGCGTGCAGACATCGACTACGGTACGGCTGAAGCCGAGACCGCATACGGCATCTGCGGCGTGAAGGTCTGGATCTTCAAGGGCGAAATCCTTGAGCACGATCCGATGGCCTCTGAACGCCGCGCGCTGGAAGGCGATGCGCAGGGTCCGGCAAGCCGTGAACGTGGCGACCGTCGCCGCGAGAACGCTTGATTAGCGCTGGCGAAAGATAAGTTCGGAGAATAAGAAAATGTTGCAGCCAAAGCGTACTAAGTACCGCAAGCAGTTCAAGGGCCGCATCAAGGGCGTTGCCAAGGGCGGTTTCGACCTGGCATTTGGCGAGTTCGGTCTCAAGGCTCTTGAGCCGAACCGCGTCAACGCCCGCGAGATTGAAGCTGCTCGTCGTGCGATCACCCGCTACATGAAGCGCGCCGGCCGTGTATGGATCCGGGTTTTCCCCGATGTTCCGGTCACTGCCAAGCCGACCGAAGTGCGTATGGGTAAGGGCAAGGGCTCGGTTGAATACTGGGCCTGCAAGGTAAAGCCCGGCCGTATGATGTTCGAGATCGATGGTGTATCCGAGGAAATCGCGCGCGAAGCGCTCCGCCTCGGTTCTGCCAAGCTCTCGGTCAAGACGCGCTTCGTTCAGCGCATTGCAGAGTAAGGATCAAGCCCATGAAAGCCGCAGACGTTCGCGCCATGAGCGCCGATCAGTTGAATGACGAGCTTGCCAAGCTGAAGAAGGAGCAGTTCAACCTGCGCTTCCAGAAGGCGACTGGCCAGCTTGAAAAGTCTTCGCGTATCCAGGAAGTCCGTCGTGACATCGCACGCGTGAAAACCATTGCCCGCCAGAAGGCGGCAGAAGCCAAGGCCTAAGGACCAGAAAAATATGCCTAAACGCATTCTGCAGGGCGTCGTTGTCAGCGACAAGAACGAAAAGACCGTCGTGGTTCGCGTCGAGCGTCGATTCGCGCACCCGCTGCTTCAGAAGACCGTTCGCCGGTCCAAGAAGTACAAGGCTCACGACGAGAACAACCAGTACAAGGTAGGTGACGTAGTTTCCATCGAGGAATGCGCACCGATCTCGAAGGACAAGCGCTGGACGGTTATCGCCGCCCACGCTTAATTTACAGAGTTTTGCGCCTGGCCCTTGCGTCAGGCGCAGAAATCTGTATGAAGCACACCATTGGCGCAGGAACGCTCCGGCAACGGGCGTTCTTTTGCTTTGAGCGCACGGAAGGTCCTTAACAAGGAAACCACCCTGGCAAGATCCTACCCGCGCGACATTCGAAATTTTCATAAGCCGGAATAGGGGGCGTTCGCGCCCAACCGTTCGGGTTACAACAAGAAGGCGACCTGACATGATTCAGATGCAGACTAACCTCGACGTGGCGGATAATTCCGGCGCACGTCGTGTCATGTGCATCAAGGTGCTGGGCGGCTCCAAGCGCAAGTACGCTTCGGTCGGCGACATTATCGTCGTCTCGATCAAGGAAGCTATCCCGCGCGGCCGCGTGAAGAAGGGTGACGTGATGAAGGCGGTTGTCGTGCGTACCGCCAAGGACATCCGTCGTCCGGACGGCAGCGTCATCCGCTTCGATAACAACGCAGCTGTTCTTATCGACAACAAGAAAGAGCCGATCGGCACCCGTATCTTCGGACCGGTTCCGCGCGAACTTCGCGCCAAGAACCACATGAAGATCATCTCGCTGGCTCCGGAAGTACTGTAAGAGGAGCGACAAGCGATGCAAAAGATTCGTAAAGGCGACAAGGTCGTCGTACTCGCTGGCAAGGACAAGGGTCGCTCGGGCGAAGTCCTCCAGGTTCTGCCGAAGGAAGACCGCGCCGTTGTTCGCGGTATCAACGTCGTGAAGCGCCACCAGCGCCAGACGCAGACGCAGGAAGCCGGCATCATCAACAAGGAAGCATCCGTGCACCTGTCGAACCTTGCCGTCATGGACAAGGACGGCAAGCCGACCCGCGTCGGTTTCTCCGTCGTCGACGGCAAGAAGGTACGTGTGGCCAAGCGTTCGGGAGATGTGATCGATGGCTGAGGCAAAGTATGAGCCGCGGCTCAAGACCGAGTATGTGAACCGGATCCGCAAGGCCCTCCAGGAGCAGTTCAACTTCTCCAACGAGATGCAGATCCCGAAGCTCGAAAAGATCGTCATCAACATGGGCGTCGGCGAAGCTACCGCTGATTCGAAGAAGCCCACCGTTGCTGCTGCCGACCTCGCAGCGATCGCCGGCCAGAAGCCGGTCATCACGCGCGCTCGCAATTCGATCGCAGGCTTCAAGGTTCGTGAAGGCATGCCGATCGGCGCGAAGGTGACCCTGCGCGGCGCCCGTATGTACGAATTCCTGGACCGCCTGATCAACATCGCGCTTCCGCGCGTTCGCGACTTCCGCGGCCTGAACCCGAAGTCCTTCGATGGCCGTGGCAACTTCGCCATGGGCATCAAGGAACACATTGTGTTCCCTGAGATCAACTACGACAAGGTTGATCAGATGTGGGGCATGGACATCATCGTTTGCACGACGGCAAACTCGGACGACGAAGCTCGGGCTCTTTTGAAAGAGTTCAACTTCCCGTTCCGTCAGTAACCGTAACGACGAGCGTAGAAGAGGAACTTCGATATGGCGAAAACAAGCGCAGTCGAGAAGAACAAGCGCCGCCGCAAGACCGTCGCCAACCAGGCCACCAAGCGTGCTGCCCTCAAGGCGATTATCATGAACCAGGCGCTTCCGATCGAAGACCGGTTCAAGGCAACCCTGAAGCTGGCAGACCTGCCGCGTGATGGCTCCAAGACCCGTATTCGCAACCGTTGCGAAGTCACCGGTCGCCCGCGTGCATTCTACCGCAAGCTCAAGATGTCGCGTATCGCGCTTCGCGAGCTGGGCAACCTCGGCAAGGTGCCGGGTATTGTCAAGTCGAGCTGGTAAGGAGACGGGCAAATGACGATGACTGATCCGTTGGGCGATATGCTCACCCGTATCCGCAATGGCGCCGCACGCCGCAAGAACTCGGTTTCCACGCCGGCTTCCAAGCTTCGTGCACGCGTTCTCGATGTCCTTCAGGCTGAAGGCTACATCCGCGGTTACTCCGAAGTCCAGTATGATAACGGCAAGGCCGAACTGCAGATCGAACTGAAGTACTACGAAGGTGCTTCGGTCATCCGCGAAATCGGCCGCGTCTCCAAGCCGGGCCGCCGAGTTTATGTATCGGTGAAGTCCATTCCGCAGGTCGCGAACGGCCTCGGCATCACCATCCTTTCGACTCCGAAGGGTGTGATGGCCGATCACCAGGCTCGCGAACAGAACGTAGGCGGCGAGGTTCTCTGCTCGGTCTTCTAAGACTGAGCAGTGATCTCCTAGCGAACAGACAGGATTGAAACATGTCTCGTATCGGTAAAAAGCCCGTTCAGGTTCCTGCAGGGATCACGGCCACCGTTGACGGCCAGAAGGTGACTGCAAAGGGCCCCAAGGGCGAACTTTTCTTCGTCGCGAATGACGAAATTTCCGTGAAGCTGGAAGACAACGCTGTTGTTGTTCTGCCGGTCAACGACTCCAAGGATGCTCGTTCGAAGTGGGGCATGTCCCGCACGATGATCGAAAACATCTTCAAGGGCGTCAAGGACGGTTACGAGCGCAAGCTCGAGATCAACGGCGTCGGTTACCGCGCGTCGCTGCAGGGCAAGAACCTGCAGCTGGCACTCGGCTTCAGCCACGACGTTGTCTACGAACCGCCGGTCGGTATCACGATCGTCGTTCCGAAGCCGACGGAAATCATCGTCTCCGGCATCAACAAGCAGCAGGTCGGTCAGGTCGCTGCTGAGATCCGCGAATATCGCGGCCCCGAGCCCTACAAGGGCAAGGGTGTCAAGTATGCCGAAGAGCGGATTGTCCGCAAAGAAGGCAAGAAGAAGTAAGGAACGCGCGAAATGGCAAGCAGAAAAGAAGCACTTGTTCGTCGTGCCAATCGCGTACGGCGTCAGATCAAGGCGGTGGCCAATGGCCGTCCGCGTCTGTCGGTACATCGCACGTCGAAGAACATCTACGCTCAGATCATCGACGACGTCGCTGGCAAGACCGTTGCAGCCGCCTCGACTCTCGAGGCGGACCTCAAGGGCGCTCTGAAGACCGGCGCCGACGTTGCAGCAGCTGCTGCTGTCGGCAAGCTCGTGGCCGAGCGTGCCGCCAAGGCTGGCGTCAAGGAAGTCGTCTTCGACCGTGGCGCCTTCATCTATCACGGCCGTATCAAGGCCCTGGCAGAAGCAGCCCGCGAAGGTGGTCTGAACTTCTAATAAATTCCGCCCGGACCTTGCGGTCCGGGCGGATTTCCGGCATTAGCCGGTCCCCGGATTCCGCCACCGCCCGGAAAGGGCAGGGCGGAGTTTTTCGTAATCTGCCGATTGCACCCGGAAAAGAAAAAGGAAAAGGACAATGGCACAGGAAAAGCGTGGTTCGCGCGAAGACCGCCAGAACCGTGAAGAGCGCGACAGCGAATTTGTCGACAAGCTGGTCGCGATCAATCGCGTCGCCAAGGTGGTGAAGGGTGGCCGTCGTTTCGGCTTTGCAGCCCTCGTCGTCGTCGGCGACCAGAAGGGCCGGGTCGGTTTCGGCCACGGCAAGGCACGTGAAGTGCCGGAAGCGATCCGCAAGGCAACCGAAGCTGCCAAGCGCGAACTGATTTTCGTACCGCTGCGTGACGGCCGTACGCTGCACCACGACGTCAACGGTCGCCACGGCGCCGGCAAGGTTCTGCTGCGCTCGGCCAAGGCCGGTACCGGCATCATCGCAGGCGGCCCGATGCGCGCCGTCTTCGAAACGCTCGGCATGCACGACGTTGTCGCCAAGTCGACCGGCTCTTCGAACCCGTACAACATGGTTCGCGCCACGTTCGACGCCCTGAAGCACCAGGTTCACCCGAAGGACATCGCAGCTCAGCGCGGCATCAAGTATGCTACGCTTCAGGCTCGCCGTGCCGCTTCCGGCAATGCCTCGGAAGAATAAGAGGAGTCTGACCCATGGCTAAGGCTACGAAGAAGACTGAAGCAAAGACGATCACGGTCGAGCAGATCGGTTCGCCCATTCGCCGTCCGGAAGTGCAGCGCAAGACGCTCATCGGTCTGGGCCTCAACAAGATGCACCGGGTCCGCACCCTGGAGGACACTCCTTCGGTTCGCGGCATGATCCGTGCTGTCCAGCATCTCGTTCGCGTCGTCGACGAGAAGTGAGACGGGGGAAATCATCATGAAACTGAATGAAATCAAGGACAACGAAGGCGCCTCCAAGGACCGTATCCGCGTTGGTCGCGGTATCGGCTCTGGCAAGGGCAAGACCGGTGGCCGCGGCGTCAAGGGTCAGAAGGCTCGTTCGGGCGTTGCGATCAACGGCTTCGAAGGCGGCCAGATGCCGATCTATCGTCGTCTGCCGAAGCGCGGCTTCAACAACATCTTCGCTTCCGAATACGTGACCGTTTCGCTCGGCCGTATCCAGACCGCGATCGATGCCAAGAAGCTCGACCCGAAGGCAACGATCGATGCTGCTGCCCTCAAGGCTGCCGGCGTCATCCGTCGCGCCAAGGACGGCGTCCGCGTTCTCTCCGGCGGCGAACTGACAGCCAAGGTGACCATCGAGGTTGCTGGCGCGTCTAAGACCGCCGTCGAGAAGATCGAAAAGGCCGGCGCCTCGATCAAGCTGCTCGCCGCCGCTGCTGAAGCTGCCGAATAAGTCTTCAATCGGATCGCCCGGGGTGTTTACTCCGGGCGATCTTGCTCCCATATGTGAGCCTCACGATCCTAGGACGGAGTGACGTCGTTTCGTCTTCCGGGAGATTCTGGAAAACAAGGGTGAGGCATGCGGTTGCAGCGCAATCTCCTCCACGCCCGGTTTTCTTAAAAACATTGGACGATAGCCTCCGGTTTCGGCGTTCCGCGCCGCCGGATTTGGTTTTGCGGAGAATTTCATGGCTTCTGCAGCGGAACAATTGGCCTCGAACCTCAACTTCTCGACTTTCGCCAAGGCGGAAGATCTGAAGAAGCGACTGTGGTTCACGCTGGCCGCCTTGCTTGTCTATCGCTTGGGCACTCACATTCCGCTGCCCGGCCTCAACCCCGAAGCCTATGCGGCGGCCTTCCAGGGCCAGGCCGGCGGCATTCTGGGCCTCTTCAACATGTTCTCCGGCGGTGCTGTCGAGCGCATGGCGATCTTCGCCCTCGGCATCATGCCCTACATCTCTGCATCGATCATCGTGCAGCTGATGACCTCGGTCGTGCCGGCGCTCGAAAACCTGAAGAAGGAAGGCGAGCAGGGCCGCAAGATCATCAACCAGTACACCCGCTACGGCACCGTGCTTCTCGGCACGCTGCAGGCCTACGGCATTGCCGTCGGCCTCGAGAGCGGGCAGGGGATGGTCGCCGATCCTGGCGTCTTCTTCCGCATCTCGACGGTCGTCACGCTGCTCGGCGGTACCATGTTCCTGATGTGGCTTGGTGAGCAGATCACCTCGCGTGGCATCGGCAACGGCATTTCGCTCATCATCTTCGCCGGTATTGCCGCCGGGCTTCCGACCGCTCTTGCGCACACCCTCGACCTCGGTCGAACCGGCGCCCTGTCGACCGTACTGATTCTGACGGTCATCGTCGTCGCCATTGGCGTGATCGCGCTGATCGTCTTCGTCGAGCGCGCCCAGCGCCGTCTGCTGATCCAGTATCCGAAGCGTCAGGTCGGCAACCGCATGTTCCAGGGCGACACCTCGCACCTGCCGCTGAAGCTCAACACCTCCGGCGTCATCCCGGCGATCTTCGCATCGTCGCTGCTGCTGCTGCCGGCAACGGCTGCAGGCTTTGCCGGCACCTCGACGCTGCCTTCCTGGGCGACGACGATCGTGTCGACGCTCGGCCACGGCCAGCCGCTCTACATGGTGCTCTACGCGGCCCTGATCGCCTTCTTTGCCTTCTTCTACACGGCCATTGTCTTCAATCCGAAGGATACGGCCGACAATCTGAAGAAGCATGGCGGCTTCATTCCGGGCATCCGCCCCGGTGAGCGCACGGCGGAATACATCGATTACGTGCTGACCCGCATCACCGTGATCGGTGCGATCTATCTCGTCTTCGTCTGTATCCTCCCTGAGATCCTGGTTGCCGAGACCGGCGTACCATTATCCCTTGGTGGTACTTCTCTTTTGATTGTTGTCAGCGTTACCCTCGATACTGTAGCACAGATCCAAGGTCACCTGATTGCCCAGCAATATGAGGGGCTGATCAAGAAGTCCAAGTTGCGTGGAGGAAAGAGGGGACGATGAGACTTATCCTTTTGGGTCCGCCGGGAGCGGGTAAGGGGACGCAGGCCCAGAGAATTGTCGAGAAGCATGGCATTCCGCAATTGTCGACTGGTGACATGCTGCGCGCCGCCGTCAGCGCGGGGACCGATGTGGGCAAGCGCGCCAAGGCGGTGATGGATGCCGGTAACCTGGTGTCCGACGACATCGTCAATGCCATCGTTTCCGAGCGCATCGACCAGCCCGACTGTGCGAATGGCTTTATCCTCGACGGATATCCGCGCACGCTTGTCCAGGCCGATTCGGTCGAGGCTATGCTGGGCGGCAAGGGGATGAAGCTCGATGTGGTGATCGAGCTCCAGGTCAATGATTCGGTCCTCGTCGATCGCGTCTCCGGTCGTTATACCTGCGCCAAGTGCGGCTCGGGCTACCACGACCGACTGCAGAAGCCCAAGGTTGAGGGCGTCTGCGACAAGTGCGGCTCGACGGAGTTCAAGCGTCGCCCGGACGACAACGCCGAGACGATGACCACGCGTCTCCAGGATTACTACAAGAAGACGTCGCCGCTGATCGGCTACTACTATGCCAAGGGCAAGTTGAAGTCGGTGGACGGTATGGCCGAGATCGATGCGGTCACGGCGGAAATAGAAGGGATCCTCGCCAAGCTCTGACTTGGCGGGTCCGCAAGAATCTTCGTGGGACCGGTTGCTTTCGGCAGCTGATTCCGCTAAATAGCGCGCCAACTCGCGACATTGAAGCGATCGGCGCGTTCTTCCAGCTTGGAAGACCGGGTTCGATCGTTTTGACTTGTTGAGAACCCGATTTGTAATTGCGGCCCATTCGGGCCGTGTAACGAGACACCACTTGCCGGATGGCAACTGGAAGCAAGGAGAATAGGCGTGGCACGTATCGCTGGCGTCAACATCCCGACGGCAAAGCGCGTTGTTATCGCGCTGACCTACATTCACGGGATCGGCCCGAAGTTCGCACGGGAAATCATGGAGAAGGTCGGTCTTCCGGCCGAGAAGCGCGTTCACCAGTTGACCGACGCTGAAGTCCTGGCAATCCGCGAAACCATCGACCGCGATTACCAGGTCGAAGGTGACCTGCGTCGCGAAACCTCGATGAACATCAAGCGTCTGATGGATCTTGGCTGCTACCGTGGCCTGCGCCACCGTCGTGGTCTGCCGGTTCGCGGCCAGCGCACCCACACCAACGCCCGCACCCGCAAGGGTCCGGCGAAGGCGATCGCTGGTAAGAAGAAGTAATTTCCGGTTTTTCCGGAATGGGAGGCTGGCGCGTCAGTGCCGGCCTTCTTTGAGTTTGGTAAGGGGCTGTTCCGGCCCTTTCCGGTGTAGCCGCTGGAACTACGGCGGTGTTTAGATCAACGAAAGGGAAATCATGGCCAAGGAAGCCACCCGCGTACGCCGTCGCGAACGCAAAAACATCTCGTCGGGCGTTGCCCACGTCAACTCGACGTTCAACAACACCATGATCACCATCACCGACGCACAGGGCAACGCGATTGCCTGGTCGTCCGCTGGTGCCAAGGGCTTCAAGGGCTCGCGTAAGTCGACCCCGTTTGCCGCCCAGATCGCTGCTGAAGACTGCGCCAAGAAGGCTCAGGAACACGGCATGAAGTCGCTCGAAGTCGAAGTCTGCGGTCCGGGTTCCGGCCGTGAATCGGCTCTGCGCGCTCTGCAGGCTGCGGGCTTCATGATCACCTCGATCCGCGATGTGACCCCGATCCCGCACAATGGTTGCCGCCCGCGCAAGAAGCGTCGCGTCTGATCATCTTTCATCCCGTCGACGAGCGCCTTGTGCGCTCCTCTCGATGTTAGCTCGGTCGTCACGATTGGATGGTGACGACGAACGGAAGGTAAAATCATGATTCAGAAGAACTGGCAGGAACTGATCAAGCCGAACAAGGTGGAGTTCACCTCGTCCGGCCGCACGAAGGCCACCCTCGTCGCAGAACCGCTGGAACGCGGTTTCGGCCTGACGCTCGGTAACGCGCTGCGCCGCGTTCTGTTGTCGTCGCTGCGCGGCGCTGCCGTGACCGCCGTCCAGATCGACGGCGTGCTGCATGAGTTCTCGTCGATCCCGGGCGTCCGGGAAGACGTGACCGACATCGTGCTCAACATCAAGGAAATCGCCATCAAGATGGATGGCGACGACGCAAAGCGCATGGTCGTGCGCAAGCAGGGTCCGGGCGTTGTGACCGCCGGTGACATCCAGACGGTTGGCGATATCGAAATCCTCAACCCGAACCATGTGATCTGCACGCTCGACGAGGGCGCCGAGATCCGCATGGAGTTCACCGTCAACAACGGCAAGGGCTATGTTCCGGCCGAGCGCAATCGTGCGGAAGATGCTCCGATCGGCCTCATCCCGGTCGACAGCCTCTACTCGCCCGTCAAGAAGGTGTCCTACAAGGTGGAAAACACCCGCGAAGGACAGGTTCTCGACTACGACAAGCTGACCATGACGATCGAGACCGACGGTTCGGTAACCGGTGAAGACGCTGTCGCCTTCGCTGCCCGTATCCTTCAGGATCAGCTCGGCGTTTTCGTCAACTTCGACGAGCCGCAGAAGGAAGTCGAAGAGGAAGCCGTTACCGAACTCGCGTTCAACCCGGCGCTCCTCAAGAAGGTCGACGAGCTCGAGCTCTCGGTTCGTTCGGCGAACTGCCTGAAGAACGACAACATCGTCTATATCGGCGACCTCATTCAGAAGACCGAAGCAGAAATGCTCCGTACTCCGAACTTTGGCCGCAAGTCGCTGAACGAAATCAAGGAAGTTCTCGCTTCCATGGGCCTGCACCTCGGCATGGAAGTGCCGGCATGGCCGCCCGAGAACATCGAAGATCTCGCCAAGCGCTACGAAGACCAGTACTAACCAATAAAAAAGGCAGGTTGATCTCTGCCTTTTCCAGTCAAACTGCAGGCGAATGCCTGTATGTGTCAGGAAACGGCAGCCTCTGAGAGAGAGCCTGCACTTAAAGGAGAATAGCAATGCGCCACCAGAAAGCCGGCCGCAAGCTGAACCGTACCGCCAGCCACCGCAAGGCGATGTTCGCCAACATGGCTGCTTCGCTCATCACCCATGAGCAGATCGTCACCACGCTCCCGAAGGCGAAGGAAATCCGCCCGATCGTCGAGAAGCTGGTTACTCTCGGCAAGCGCGGCGACCTGCACGCTCGTCGTCAGGCCATCTCGCAGATCCAGGACCAGGACGCCGTCCGCAAGCTGTTCGATGCCATCGCCACCCGCTACGCTTCGCGTAACGGCGGCTACCTGCGCATCATGAAGGCCGGCTTCCGCCAGGGCGACAACGCTGCAATGGCCGTCATCGAATTCGTCGAGCGCGACGTCGATGCCAAGGGCGCAGCCGACAAGGCTCGCGTTGCTGCCGAAGCAGAAGCTGCCGAAGCCGCCTGAGTTTTTTCCCGCGAGGGAAAGACTTGACGAAAAGCCGGGTGGGCGACCACCCGGCTTTTTCGCGTCGTGGCTATTGGCGGCGGACACCGGCGATTGCTGCGGCGACCGCGATCCCGGCGATGTAGGCGACGATGTTCCAGACGGAAAAGATGCGGCCGAGCAGCAGGGCTCCGGCGAGCGTCAGGCGGAAGGCATCCAGCCAGGGTGTGTGGTAGAGCCTGAACAGCTCGACGGCCATCGCAATGATAAGCGAAACCAGGATCCGCAAGCGCGGTTGGGCGGGCAAGGCCGCCGTCACGAGCAGATACACCATGGCCCCCCAGAGCAGCGATCCGCCATATTTCACGACGGCGTAGGGGAGGCCCGCTTCATAACCGGTGAGGCGCAACGTCGTGCCGGCGGCGATGACCAGCGCGGCGGCGGCCAGCGGTTTCAGGCGGTTTGACGATCTTGCCTTCAATTTGTCCATAGGCTGCTTCTAGCTTGAGTGGATGGACAGGCAAGTGCAGACGAGGGATCTATCAGCCAGATGACGACTTTTCCCATGCGGAGCCTGCCGCGGCTCGAAGATCTCGATCGTATTCTGATGGATCCGCCGCCGGCCCCGGAACTCTCCGTTTTCCGACGCTTCATCGCGGAGTTCTTGCTTTTTGGCATCAAGGAGGCGCGCGCGTGCCTTTTCGCCGGCCTGTTTTTCGTGTCGATCTTCGTCACCCCACGGGACGGGCTGTTCGGCATTCCGCGCTACGATCTCCTGTTGGTCATCGCCCTTGCCATTCAGATCTGGATGGTCTGGGCAAAGCTGGAAACACTGGACGAACTCAAGGCGATCTGTCTGTTCCATGTTGTCGGCTTCGCGCTGGAGGTGTTCAAGACTTCCGGCGCCATCCAGTCCTGGTCATATCCGGATTTCGCCTACACGAAGGTGCTCGGCGTGCCGCTCTTCTCGGGTTTCATGTACGCGGCCGTCGGCAGCTATATCATCCAGGCCTGGCGTCTCCTGCATGTCCGGATTCGCCATCATCCTCCTTACTGGATGGCGGCCTTGGTCGCCCTCGCGATCTACCTGAATTTCTTCACCCATCATTTCATCGGCGACTATCGCTGGTACATCGCCGCCCTTGCGATCGGCCTTTATGCGCGCGCTACCGTCATCTACCGGCCTTTCGATCGCGACAGGAAGATGCCGATGATCCTGTCCTTCATCCTGATCGGCTTCTTCATCTGGCTGGCGGAGAACATCTCCACCTTTTTCGCGGTGTGGCACTACCCCAATCAGCTCGGGGCCTGGTCGACCGTGCATCTCGGCAAATGGAGCTCGTGGACGCTCCTGGTGATTATGACCTTCACCATCGTCGCCTCGTTGAAGCATATCCGTGAGAAGATCCACATTCCGCAATAACAAGCCCGCCTGCGCCCGCCCAAGGTCATAACGCCACGCACTGTTCGGCGCGACGCATCAGGAAGGCCCGCTCCCCGGCATTGCCGGATAGCGCTGCCGCCCGCTCATAGCTTGCTTTCGCCTCGGCCTGCCGCCCGGCCCTGAACAGGAAGTCGGCGCGTGCCGCGGCCAACGGCGCATAGCCCGCGAGTGCAGGTTCTTGTTCCAGATCTGCGACCAAGGCGAGCCCCTTCTCCGGGCCGAAGGCCATTGCATGTGCGACTGCGCGATTGAGCGCAACAACGGGCGAGGGCGTGACATCAAGCAGCCTGTCATAGAGCCCGGCGATGCGGTGCCAGTCGGTATCCTCGTAGCGCATTGCCCGGGCGTGGCATGCCGCGAGCGCCGCCTGAAGGGCGTAGCTGCCTTCGGCGCCGTTGAGGCGTTCCACGCGGTCCAGTCCGTCCAGCCCGCGGCGGATCAGTAAATGGTCCCAGCGCGCCCGGTTCTGCTCGGCAAGGGTCAACGGCACGCCGTCGGCACCGACCCGTGCCGGAAGGCGCGAGGCCTGGATTTCCATGAGCGCAAGCAATGCCTGAACTTCCGGCTCGTCCGGCTGAAGCCCAGTCAGGATCCGCCCCAGTCTCAACGCCTCCGCGCAGAGTTGCGGGCGGATCAGGTCCGTGCCTGCGCTGGCGGCATAGCCCTCGTTGAAGATCAGATAGATCACCTCAAGAACGGGGGCGAGGCGGGCAGGCAGTTCGTCGGCCTGAGGCACCGCATAGGGGAGCCCGGCCGATCCGAGCGCCTTCTTGGCCCTGACGATGCGCTGGGCGATCGTCGTTTGGCTCGACAGGAAGGCCCGCGCGATCTCCTGCGTCGTCAGCCCGCCGATCAGCTTGAGTGTCAGCGCCACGCGCTGGTCGAGCGAAAGCAGGGGATGGCAGGCAGTGAAGATCAGACTCAGGCGCTCGTCACCGATGTCGTCGTCCATGGCCGCCTCGATTTCGGTAGCCGGGTCGTGGTGATCCGTCCCGAATTCGGTGACGATTTCCGTATTCTTGCGGGCGATCATCCGCTGGCGCCGGAAGCCGTCGATCGCGCGACGGCGCGCGGCTGCCATCAGCCAGGCTGCGGGCTTGTCCGGTATGCCGCGCTTCGGCCACTCGGCAAGGGCTGCGACAAGGGCATCCTGCGCCAGTTCCTCGGCCAATCCGACGTCACGAACCAGTTTCGCTAGAGCGGCGATCAGCCGAGCGCGTTCCATCCGGAAGACGGTTTCCGTTGTTTTGTAGGTTTCGGCTTGCTGCATGGGCCGGGATTATGGACACCGGCCCATGCCAGTCAATCCGGATCGCGCGTTATGCGGGCGGCGCGTCGCCGCCGGCTGCGGCCGGATCCATCCAGAAGATCTCCCAGACATGGCCGTCCGGATCCTCCACCGAGCGGCTGAACATGAAGCCGTGATCCTGAGGCGGGTTCGGATCGGCGCGCCCACCGCTCGAGACAGTCGCTTCCAGAACGCGGTCGACCTCGGCCCGCTCCGCAACCGTCAGGGCCAGCAGCGTCTGGCTCGTCGCCCGGGCATCCGCGATCGGCCGGCTGGTGAAGGTGCGGTAGAAGTCGTGGGTCAGAATCATCACGCCGATCGTGTCGGAGAGCATCATGCAGGCGGCGTTCTCGTTGGAGAACTGAGGGTTTCGGGTCGCCCCGAGCGCCTCGTAGAACCGGGGCGAGGCGCCAAGGTCGGTGACCGGCAGGTTGATGAAGATCATCTTGCTCATGATGTGCCTTGCTCCCTCAGCTCTTCTCTGTCTGCTGCCTGGCCAGCGTGTCGGCATTGCGGTGATGCAGATCGATCGTCTCCTGCGTCAGCGTCTCCGCGAAGTCCTCGATCGTGTAGAACTGGCGGATTTCGATCTCGCTCGGACCCGGCATCGGGTTCGGGCAGCGTTTCACCCATTCCACAGCCTCGTCCATGTCACGTACCTCCCAGACCCAGTATCCGGCCACGAGTTCACGCGTTTCCGCGAAGGGTCCGTCGATGACCCGGCGGCTGTCGCCGTCGAAGGCGATCCGTTTGCCGAACTTGGTGGGCTTTAACCCGTCGCCGGACAGAAGGATCCCGGCCTGGACCAGCTCCTCGTTGAACTTGCCCATCGCTTCGCCGAGCTCGTTGGAGGGCAGGATGCCGGCTTCGCTGTCTTCCGTCGCCTTCACCATCACCATGACACGCATTGCTTTTCTCCTTGGTTTCCGATCCGCGCTCCCTGGCGCATGATCCTATGACGAACGGCCGTGACCGGATTCGACATGCCTTCAAAGTTTTTCTTCAGGAAACTGTTCCCCCCGGCGCATGACATCCGATGCCGACGGTTGAGACAAGGGGCTCTGCTTGATTTGCTCCGCCGGCATGGTAGTCGAGTTAAATGCCTTGAGCTCGGTATCGGAAGGTTGAGGCCGGAATTCTGGAGGATGAGAAGCGTATGTCTGCCGAAATCGAACGGGCGCCGTTTGCCTCCACCGCACGCATGCTGATCGAGGGCGTGGCCGAGGGACCTCTCCTCTGGTCCGACACCGCCCTCAGTTTCTGGGGCGGCGTCGATCCGGACACCGGCATTGTCATCGACCAGGCACATCCGCTGCACGGCAAGTGTCTGAAGGGGGCGATCCTTGCCATTCCCGGCGGCCGCGGCTCCTGCACCGGCAGCGCCGTGCTGATGCAGCTCATCCTTGCCGGCACGGCGCCGGCCGGCATGGTCTTCTGTCAGAACGAGGAAATCCTCACCCTTGGGGTCATTGTTGCCGAGGAGATGTACGACCGTTCCCTGCCGATCGCGGTGATCACGCCTGCGGCATTCGCCGACCTTGAGGGAGTGGCGCGTCTTTACATCGGAAACGGTCTGGTCCATGAACCCGGCGCCACGTCGCCTGCCGTCCCGGTGCTGCCGGCGAAGCCGTCGTCCTCGGTTGCCTTGACCGCGTCCGATCTCGCGCTCCTGTCGGAGGATGCCCCGAAGGCAACCCGCACGGCCATGCGGATCGTCCGCCGCATGGCGGACCTGCTGGGTGCGGAAAAACTGATCGACGTCACCCAGGTCCATGTCGACGGCTGCATCTACACCGGTCCGGCGAGCCTCGATTTCGCCGAAAAACTCGCTGACTGGGGCGGCAGGGTCGTCGTTCCGACATCGCTCAATGCGATCTCCGTCGATCAGGCCCGCTGGCGCGAGCAGGGCACCGATCCGGTTCTCTCCACCGCGGCCGGGGCACTCGCCGACGCCTATGTGCGAATGGGTGCCCGGCCGACCTTCACCTGTGCGCCCTACCAGCTCGACAGCGCACCCGCCGCGGGCGAGGATGTCGCCTGGGCCGAGTCCAATGCCGTCGTCTATGCCAACAGCGTGCTAGGCGCCCGCACGATGAAATATCCGGATTTTCTCGATATCTGTATCGCGTTGACCGGCCGTGCGCCCCATGCGGGCTGCCATCTGATGGAAAACCGCAGGGCCCGCGTGGTCGTCGACGTGGAGAAGATGGATGGCCGCGACGACAGCTTCTGGCCGCTGCTCGGCTACCGTATCGGTACGCTTGCGCCCAACGCCATCCCGGCGATCACCGGCTTGGAGGATGCCCGCCCGTCCGCCGACGACTTGAAGGCCTTCGGCGCGGCCTTCGCCACCACGTCCGCAGCGCCGATGTTCCACATTGTTGGTGTGACGCCCGAAGCGGCGTCGCTGGCACAGGCAACCGGAGGCGCGGATCTGCCGACTGTCGGAGTCACACGGCATGACCTCGCCGACGACTGGCATCACTTCAATCCGACGACGGGCGAGCCAATCGATCTCGTCGCGTTCGGAAATCCGCATTTCTCCTTCGACGAATGCAAGGCACTCGCCGATCTTCTTGCCGGGCGGACAAAGAACCCGGACGTGACCGTGACGATTACCGTCAGCCGCGCCACCCACGCCCGGGTGATCGAGGCGGGCATTGCCGGGGACCTCGAATCCTTCGGGGCGACCTTCGTTTGCGACGCCTGCTGGTGCACGGTCATGCAGCCTATCGTCCCGCCGAACGCCCGGACCATCCTGACCAATTCCGGAAAATACGCCCATTACGGCCCCGGACTGAGTGGAAAGCAGGTCCGCTTCGCCGGCCTCGCCGATTGCGCTGGGGCCGCCGTGACGGGCAAGGCGCCGGTTGGCTTGCCACTATGGTTGACCAGCGAGCTCGATACATAAGCGGCGTTCACCGTTCAGGGGGCTTAGGGAAGTGCTCAGATGATATGGAACGTCATTGCTGTCCTGACCATGTACTCCGCTGCGCTCAATACACTGTTGGCCGGCCTATCCGGCACATGTACCGGCGGCGCGGCGCATGAGCTTTGGGGTGTAGTGCTGTCAATTGTGCTCTATCTGATTTCCCTTGTCTCACTGTTCCTAAGCAGGAATTTCCGCTTGGCATTTCTGCTCTGCGGGCCCGCATTGCCTGTACTGCTTTGGCAGACGTTTTTTGCCGTCAAATTGTCGTTCAGTATCTTCGCGTTTGGCGCTACGGCGTGCG
Organism: Rhizobium sp. CAU 1783; assembly: GCF_054551725.1. NCBI lineage: Bacteria > Pseudomonadati > Pseudomonadota > Alphaproteobacteria > Hyphomicrobiales > Rhizobiaceae > Rhizobium > Rhizobium sp. CAU 1783. The sequence goes on from NZ_JBTOLM010000003.1 coordinate 295,570, forward strand.
ATGTTCGCATGGGTCCCCCCAGCTGGCCCGCCAGCGGCGATGAACTGTCCTTTGCAATTCTTTGGCCCTTCATGGCTTTCGGACTGATCGCCGGCCTGGTCATGGTGACCGTGGGGCGAGGACGAATACGCGGGAAGGGCAGATCATGACGGCTCTCCGGCAGCGAACGAAACACAGATGGGGAATGTGTCACCTCACGTGCCGTACCGTCACCCCGCCGCCATCTGTCCTTCGCCGTCCGCGCTTCCATTCCGTCACCTTCGGTCGCACCAGGCGGTAGGCGAGAAGCACGGTCACGACGGCGATGTAGAAGGCGGGTTCGGCCGTCACAGCCTTGAGCGACAGGGCATAGTGAAGGACGGCGGCGGCGGCGATCACATAGACCAGCTTGTGCAACCGGTTCCAGTTCTGTCCGAGTCGCCGGATCGACCACCGGTTGGACGTCGCTGCGAGCGGGATCAGCATCAGCAGTCCGGCCATGCCCAGCATGATATAGGGCCGCTTGGCGATGTCGCCGAGGATCGATGAGAAGATCAACCCGCGATCCAGCGTCAGGTAGACGGTGAAGTGGGCGAGCACATAATAGAAGGCCAGGAGGCCGAGTGCTCGTCGGTAGCTAATTAGGTTAATGCCTAACAAGTCGCGAAGCGGCGTGACGGCGAGCCCGAGACAAAGGAAGCGCAAGGCCCAGAGGCCGAGCAGGTGCTCGAATGCCCGGACCGGATCGGCTCCAAGACCTCCGAAAATGCCGAGATAAAAAGCGTACAGACCCGGCAGCAGTCCAACCGCATAGAGCGTCCAGACGGATGCTGGCTTGAGACGCGCGGGCAGGGCAAGACCGGCCATCTCAGAACGACTTCGCCAGGTCCATGCCGGTATAGAGGCTCGCGACCTCGTCGGCATAACCGTTGAACGGAAGTGTTGCGATGCGCGCGCCGCCGAACAGCCCCTCGGCCTCGCCGATACGCCGTTCGCTCGCCTGGCTCCATCGCGGATGGTCCACTGCCGGGTTCACATTGGCGTAGAACCCGTATTCGCTCGGGGCCGCGATGTTCCACGAGCAGGGCGGTTCCTTCTCGGTGAGCGTGATCCGCACGATCGACTTGATGCCCTTGAAGCCATATTTCCACGGTACGACGAGGCGAAGCGGCGCGCCGTTCTGATTGGGAAGCGTCTCCCCATAGAGTCCGGTCGCGAGGATCGTCAGCGGATGACGCGCCTCGTCGAGCCGAAGCCCGTCCACATAGGGCCAGGGCAGAGGCTGGAAGAGCCCGCTCTGGCCCGGCATTTCCTCTGGCCGCACCACCGTTTCGAAGGCAACATATTTGGCGCTGCCGAGCGGTTCGACGCGGTCGAGAAGGGCCGACAACGGGAAGCCGATCCACGGGATCACCATCGACCAGGCTTCGACGCAACGCATCCGGTAGACGCGCTCTTCCATGGCGAAGTCCTTGAGGATCGTTTCGATGTCGATGATCTGCGGCTTCGCGACCAGTCCCCCGACCTCGATGGACCAGGGCCGAGTCGTGAAGGAACCGGAATTGGCGACCGGGTCGGACTTGCCGGTGCCGAATTCGTAGAAGTTGTTGTAGGTGGTCGCGTCTTCCTTGGTCGTCTGTTTTTCCGTCAGCACGTAGCGGCTGGGTGATGCGGAAAGCGCGGCAGCAAACGCTTTCGGCGCCGCCGCGAAGGCCAGTCCGCTCGCCGCTGCGCCGATCAGACTCCGTCGGTTGATGTAGAGCGACTGCGGGGTGACTTCGCTCGAGGCGATGCGGGGCGGACGATAGCGGGACATGGCGATGCTCTTTCGCTGTGGTTCAGGTCTCTGACCCTATTACGTAAGGGAAGAGAGCAGAGTTTCACGCCGACGAAAAGAAACTTTCGACCACAATCTCGTGTAGTCGCCCGCCCCCCGGGGTATACCCGCCGCGGGACGCTCCGATCGGGCCTGACCGGCTTTGTCGTTTGTCGTCGCCCGGCAAGGGGAGTAGAATGTTTGCGGGCTGGGTTTCTCGAAGGCAAGGCTTGTCAGGGAGGACAAAATGGGCCGCAAATTTATCGACTGCCGGGAGTTCCCGAGCGAAATGAAGTGTACCGTAGCCATTTCCGCCGACAGCATGGACGAACTCGTCAATGCTGCCGTCGTGCATGCCGTGTCGGTTCACGGCGAGCATGACACGCCGGCATTCCGGGCGGAAATCCGCAAGGCCGTGCACGAGATGGAAGCTCCGCGCAACGTCGCCTGACCTGTGCGAAATTCAAAGCCTTCCCCGGTCGGGGAAGACGCGGCCCCCGCCTCTGGCGAGGCGAGGGCGTGACGGGCCTTGAGCCATTGGAGGCTCTGTCCGGACCGGCGGGGGGGGTGAGTTGCGGCTGGAATCCCGGCCTGCCAGCTGTTATCCTCTGGCGTACCGAATTGCCGGTTGCCGATAGTGACAGCCCGAGCCTGATCCTTTACGAAAGATCGCAAAAGCGGGCATGTCCAGGGCCTTTGGCCGGGCATGCCGACGGGTCATTCCGCGCGACAGAACAAATCCGAGGTAACACCGATGCCAGCCTATCGTTCGAGAACCACCACCCACGGCCGCAACATGGCGGGTGCGCGCGGCCTTTGGCGCGCCACCGGCATGAAGGACAGCGATTTCGGCAAGCCGATCATCGCCGTGGTCAACTCGTTCACCCAGTTCGTTCCGGGCCATGTGCACCTGAAGGATCTCGGCCAGCTGGTCGCCCGCGAAATCGAGGCCGCCGGCGGCGTCGCGAAGGAATTCAACACGATCGCCGTCGATGACGGCATCGCCATGGGCCACGACGGCATGCTGTATTCGCTGCCGAGCCGCGAACTGATCGCGGATTCGGTCGAATACATGGTCAACGCCCATTGCGCCGACGCCATGGTCTGCATCTCGAACTGCGACAAGATCACCCCCGGCATGCTGATGGCGGCGCTTCGCCTCAATATTCCGGCCGTCTTCGTCTCCGGTGGCCCGATGGAGGCCGGCAAGGTCGTTCTGCACGGCAAGAAGCACGCGCTTGATCTCGTCGACGCAATGGTCGCCGCCGCCGACGACTCCGTGTCCGACGAGGACGTCCAGGCGATCGAGCGTTCGGCCTGTCCGACTTGCGGATCTTGCTCTGGCATGTTCACCGCCAACTCGATGAACTGCCTGACCGAAGCGCTCGGCCTCTCTCTGCCGGGCAACGGCTCGACGCTCGCCACTCATGGCGACCGCAAGCGCCTGTTCGTCGAGGCCGGCCATCTGATCGTCGATCTCGCCCGCCGCTACTACGAGCAGGAGGACACCACCGTCCTGCCGCGCACCATCGCTTCCAAGGCTGCGTTTGAGAATGCCATGGCGCTCGACATCGCGATGGGCGGATCGACCAATACGGTCCTGCACATCCTGGCGGCCGCCCACGAGGCGGAAGTCGACTTCACCATGGACGACATCGACCGCATGTCCCGCAAGGTGCCGTGCCTTTCCAAGGTCGCTCCGGCCAAGAACGACGTCCATATGGAAGACGTTCACCGCGCCGGCGGCATCATGCGCATCCTCGGCGAGCTCGAGCGCGGTGGCCTGATCAACCGTGAGTGCCCGACCGTGCATGCTGCCACCCTCGGCGACGCGATCGACCGGTGGGACATCACCCGCACCAATTCCGAGACGGTTCGCGAATTCTTCAAGGCGGCACCCGGCGGCGTACCGACCCAGGTTGCCTTCTCGCAGAATGCGCGCTGGGAAGAACTCGACACCGACGGCGAAAAGGGCATTATCCGCTCGGTCGAACACCCGTTCTCCAAGGACGGCGGTCTTGCGGTTCTGAAGGGCAACATCGCGCTCGACGGCTGCATCGTGAAGACGGCGGGCGTCGACGAGTCGATCCTGAAATTCACCGGCCCGGCCAAAGTCTATGAAAGCCAGGATGCGGCCGTGAAGGCGATCCTGTCCAACGAGGTCGTCGCCGGCGACGTCGTCGTCATCCGCTACGAAGGCCCGAAGGGCGGCCCCGGCATGCAGGAAATGCTCTATCCGACGAGCTACCTGAAGTCGAAGGGCCTCGGCAAGGCCTGCGCTCTGATCACCGACGGCCGCTTCTCCGGCGGCACCTCGGGTCTCTCCATCGGCCATGCCTCGCCGGAAGCGGCGAATGGCGGCATGATCGGTCTGGTCCGTGACGGTGATACGATCGAGATCGACATCCCGAACCGTACGATCAACCTGGCTGTTGCCGAGGACGAACTCGCCCGTCGCCGCGCCGAGCAGGACGCCTTTGGCTGGAAGCCGGCAACGCCGCGCAAGCGCAACGTGACGACCGCGCTCAAGGCCTATGCCGCCTTCGCCAGCTCCGCCGACCGCGGCGCGGTGCGCATCCTGCCGGAATAAGCCGGGAGAAGTTTGAATTTCTGAAACGAACGCCGGTGGCTATTGCCGCCGGCGTTCTTTTTTGCGCAAAGACCGCGACGCCTAACGTGCTTGATAGGCAGCGCCGGGAGCGTCCTCGAGCTCGATGCCTTGCCGCTTGATGAACTCCACCATGGCCCGGTCCTCGACCTGGGACCGCTCGATATTGCGGATCGTCGTGGTCATCCGGTCGGGGATGTGGTTGCGGGTCAGCGAAAAGATCGCCCCGCGTGCAAGCTTGGCGGCAAATTCCGCCTCCGACTTGCTGTAGTAGTGGTTCAGCTGCAGGAAGGCGTTGGAATAGAACTCAGGTTTCTTGCGGTCGTTGCCGGCCGCCCGCCGTCCGGCGTCATTCGACGCCACGTTGCCGTGGCTACGCGTTTCGAAGCTGTGCACGCTCACCTGCGTCACCTCGCACGGGTCAACAATGCATTTGAAATTGCTCGCATGCTTTAGCCGGCTCATCGGATCCGAGCTGCGCAGCGTGTAGCTCGTGGCAACCGGTCCCGCCGGCTTGGTCTTGTGTCCGCCGGTGCCGAACATGTGCCAGGGAAGCGCGATGTTGGGGAAGTCGCCGGCCGCAGCGAGCGCCTCTTCGACTGTTGAGGCCTGCCTGGGCAGGAGGAACTCATCGGCGTCGATGAAGGCGATGCGTCGGAAATCTGCGCCGAAATTCTGGATTGCATGGGCAAAGGCCACCACTTGCCAGTCGATCAGAAGGTCGGTCTTCGTGGCGACGATCCGTCCGGCCCATGGCAGCAATGTCAATTCGTCCGGCTGCAGGACCCGGCGGATCTCCTCGACCGTATCGTCCTCCGATCCGTGGTCATAGAGAATGAAATGGCGAACCCCCACTGCCCGGTGGAAGCGCAGCCATTCCGCGATGTAAGGCTCCTCATTCTTCACACAGGCGGCGATCGCGATACCGTGCCGTCCGGGTCTTTCCTTGGGCGGGTTGATCGTCAACGCCTTGATGCCGTTGTTGGCGCGCCGGAACCAGCTCATGCCAGGCGCTCCGCTGTCCTGCCGACCGTCTCGCCGGCACTTTTGTGGATCTCGTGCTCAAAGTGGGCGACCGTTTTCCCAATTCCAGCTTCGAGTGCCGTTTCCGGATGCCAGCCGGTCAGGCTGGCCATCTTGCCGATATCCGGCCGACGGCGCCTCGGGTCGTCGACGGGAAGGGGCAGGCTTACGATCGGCGAGCGCGATCCGGTGATGTCGAGAACGAGGCGTGCCAGCGCCTCCACGGTGAATTCCTGAGGATTGCCGAGATTGACGGGGCCGTCGGCCTTGGGACAGTGCATCAGGAGGTCGATGCCGCGGATGAGGTCATCGACATAACAGAATGATCGCGTCTGCCTTCCGTCGCCATAGATCGTCAGCGCTTCGCCGCGCAACGCCTGGGCGACGAAATTCGAGACGACACGTCCGTCGTCCTCGCGCATGCGGGGGCCGTAGGTGTTGAAGATCCGCGCCATCCTGAGCGTGAGGCCGCGGGTTCTGGCGAAATCGGCGCAGAGCATTTCGGCAAACCGCTTGCCCTCGTCGTAGCAGGAGCGGGGGCCGACTGGATTGACATTACCCCGATAGTCCTCCCGCTGCGGATGCACTTCCGGATCGCCGTAGACTTCGGAGGTCGAGGCATGGAAAACGCATGCCGCGTCGCGTTCAGCCCGGCGTAGCACGTTTAGCGTACCGTGACTGTTGACCAATGCGGTCGCGACCGGATCGGCCTGGTAGTGCACCGGCGAGGCGGGGCAGGCGAGATTGTAGATCTCGTCGAAGCGCGGCAGGGCGTCCGGGATGCCGTCGGTGATGTCGTGATCGACGATCGTGACGTCCCCGGTCTTCTGCGCGTCAAGCAGATTGTCGCGCCGACCGGTGACGAAGTTGTCGAGGCAGAAGACGCGAGCGCCCCTTGAAGCGAGCCTTTCGGCAAGGTGCGATCCGAGAAAACCGGCGCCACCCGTGATGAGAATGCTGCGGCCCGTCGCCATCGCGCGGCCGCCTGCCTCGTACAACTGATCAAAACTCAATAAAACCACTCCGAAGGGCAGGCGGGACAGCCCGGCCCGAAATACCGTGTCTCTGAAATATCTTGGGGGGCACGGGCTTCATCCTAGCCCAACATTGAGGGTCGATGGCAGAGGGTTTTGAAGCAGAGGCGCAATATCCCCCGGCAATTCCGCGTCCCTTCGGTCCCGGGACACATCACCGCCTGCCGAAGCTCGGTCCGCTCCATGCTGGAATCGTCCGGTCGTTCTACCCGGTCGATGGCACTCGTTCCGGCATTGCGGTCGATGAGTTTCCCGTTATCGTGCCTTGGCGGGGCGGAGAAACGCTGCCGATTGACGATCGCTCATGTTTTTTCAAAAAGGTATGTTTCAATGATGATTGCTGAACTCGTCCTGTCCTTGGTGCTGTTCATCGGCGCGCTTCTGCATGCTTACGGATCTTTCCTCACCTTTGGCTGGGGAAGTCCCGAGCTCGTCTGGTCTCTCGGCTCGAGCGGCTTTGCCGTCCTTCTTGCGCTGCTTTGCGGCTTGCGGGCGCGCCGGCAATCGGATCGGGCCTTGTCCGCGCTCGCTGCCATCGGCTGCGCCGGCTGGCTGGCCGTTGTCCTGTCCTTCGGTTTTGTCATCGGAAATCCGGCGGATCCGCGAGTTCTTTATCATGTTGTGGTTACGTTGCTTCTGTTCGCATTCGCAATGCGCGGCATTAGAGCGGGCGCCAAGTCTTGAAAGATACGGAAGTTAAGAAGTGTATTTAGCTGAATAGCGAAATAACTATCTAGCGAAATCACTGGGTCTTTTCGATCGTGTCGTAGACGCGGTTGATTTGAGTGATGCGGTCCTCATAGGCCCTTTCCAGGCAATCGACGTCTGCGCCACAGTCCTGGCGCTGTCTCAACCAGGCGGACTGCTGGTCCTGCAGTTCGCCGCGGTTTCCCATCGGCAGGAGACCGGAGATCAACTCGAACGTCGTGACCATCTTCACATCGAGGTCATTGAGGTCGCGGTTTTCACAGATCGCCACCTCGTCCGCGGCCAAACCCTGCCTGTTGCAGTCGAAACTCGCGGCCGAGGCTGCGCTCGAAAACGCAAGAATGGGGACAGCGGTCAACAGCGCGGTGACGGTGGGGCCGGGACGGCTGGTTACTGACATCGGCATTGGCTCCTGCTTCGAATACCCTGTGGTTCGCCAACGTCTTCGCCTTGGAAAAGTTCAAATCGCCACTAACTTTGGTGCTGCGCCGTCCGGTGCCGCCTCAGCGTGCTTTCCTTTTCCGCTCCGGGCGCTAAAACGTCCTATCTTTCAGGCAGGAGAATTCCATGCAGGGTTTTGTTCGTGGTGTCGCAATCTCGGCGCTGGCACTTGTGATGTGCGCGCCCTTGTCAGTGCGCGCCGAGGAGCTCCGCGTTCCGCAGACGGCAACCGAGATGCAGCTTTCCTTCGCGCCGCTGGTCAGGCAGACCCATGGCGCGGTGGTGAACGTCTATGCCGAGCGCCTGGTCCAGCGGCGGGCTTCCCCCTTTGCCGGTGACCCCTTCTTCGAACACTTCTTCGGCCAGCAGATGCCGAACCGGACCGAGAAGCAGTCCTCGCTCGGATCCGGCGTCATCGTCGGTGCCAACGGCATGGTGGTGACCAACAACCACGTGATCGACGGAGCTGACGACATCAAGGTCGCGCTCTCCGACGGCCGCGAATTTCCGGTGAAGGTGGTGTTGAAGGATGATCGCTTGGACCTCGCGGTCCTCAAGATCGATGCGAAGGAAGAGCTTCCGGCCCTCGCGATCGGCGATTCCGACCGTCTCGAGGTCGGCGATCTGGTGCTTGCCATCGGCAATCCCTTCGGTGTCGGCCAGACGGTGACGAGCGGTATCGTTTCGGGTCTTGCCCGCAACAGCATCAACGAAGGCGATTTCGGCTTCTTCATCCAGACCGACGCGGCGATCAATCCGGGCAATTCCGGTGGCGCGCTGATGAACATGAAGGGTGAGCTGATCGGCATCAACACTGCCATCTTTTCCAAGGGCGGCGGTTCGAACGGCGTCGGCTTCGCCATTCCCGCCAATCTCGTCAAGGTCTTCCTGAACGCTGCCGAAGGCGGTGCCGCGAGCTTCGAGCGTCCCTATGTGGGCGCGACGTTCGATCCGGTGACCTCAGATGTTGCCGAGGCGCTGGGTCTCGACACCGTGCGCGGCGCACTTGTTGTCAGGGTTCTAGATGACGGTCCCGCTGCCAAGGCAGGCCTGAAGGCGGGCCAGGTCGTCATCGCGGTCGACGGCATGCCGGTGGAGCATCCCGACGCGCTCGGCTATCGCCTCACCACGGCGGGTCTCGGCAAGCCGGTCACGCTCACCGTTCGCGAGGATGGCAATGAGAAGGACATCTCCATGACCCTCTCGGGCGCGCCGGAAACCACACCGCGCGACGAACGTCTCATCGAAGGACGCAGCCCCTTTGCCGGCGCCAAGGTCGCCAATCTCTCGCCGAAGCTTGCCTATGAATTGAAGATGCCCTCCGAAGTCATTGGCGTGGTGATTACTGACGTCGTCGGAGGATCGCCGGCAGCCCGGCTCGGTTTCGAGCCCCATGACATTATCGTTTCCGTGAATGGCGTTGCTGTCACCAGCACGGCCGGCATGGCGGAGGTCGCGGACTCCGATCCTGGCTTCTGGCGGGTCGAGATCGAACGCGACGGTCAGCGCATCCGGCAGATCTTCCGATGAGCGATCTCTTCGCCCCGCATGTGCCGAAGGACGTGGAGGCCCGCCGGCCGCTGGCCGACCGGCTTCGGCCGAAATCTCTGGCCGAGGTCACCGGCCAGGAGCATTTGACCGGGGAGGACGGCGTGCTCGCCCGTATGATCGCTTCCGGTTCGCTAGGGTCGATGATCTTCTGGGGACCGCCGGGTACGGGAAAGACCACGGTCGCGCGCCTGCTGTCCGGCGAGGCGGGGCTTGCCTTCGAGCAGATCTCGGCGATCTTTTCCGGCGTGGCCGATCTCAAGAAGGTGTTCGAGGCGGCTCGCATGCGCCGCATGGAGGGGCGTCAGACGCTGCTCTTCGTCGACGAGATTCATCGTTTCAACCGCGCCCAGCAGGACAGCTTTCTGCCGGTCATGGAGGACGGCACCGTCATCCTCGTCGGCGCCACGACGGAAAACCCGTCCTTCGAACTCAATGCCGCACTTCTGTCGCGCGCCCGCGTTCTGACGTTCAAGTCCCATGACGAGGCGAGCATCGAGACGCTGCTCAAACGCGCCGAGGCAGCCGAGGGCCGCCCACTGCCGCTGGACGAGAATGCCCGGGCGAGCCTGATCCGCATGGCGGATGGCGACGGCCGCGCCTCCCTGACGCTGGCCGAGGAAGTCTGGCGCGCCGCCCGTCCGGGCGAAGTCTTCGACACCGAGGGCCTTGCCCGTATCGTCCAGCGCCGTGCCCCCGTCTACGACAAGGGCCAGGACGGCCATTACAATCTGATCTCCGCCCTGCACAAGTCGGTGCGCGGCTCGGATCCCGATGCGGCGCTCTATTATCTCTGCCGCATGTTCGACGCGGGCGAGGATCCGCTGTTCATCGGCCGGCGCCTGGTGCGCATGGCGGTCGAGGATATCGGTCTTGCCGATCCTCAGGCGCTGGTCGTCTGCAATGCCGCCAAGGATGCCTACGATTATCTTGGCTCGCCCGAGGGGGAACTGGCGCTGGCACAGGCTTGCGTCTATCTCGCCACCGCACCGAAGTCGAACGGCGTCTACACGGCCTTCAAGTCGGCGATGCGGGCGGCGAAGGAGCACGGTTCGCTGCTGCCGCCCAAGCATATTTTGAACGCCCCGACCAAGCTCATGAAGGCCGAGGGCTACAACGAAGGTTATCGTTACGACCACGACGAGCCGGACGCCTTTTCAGGCCAGGACTATTTTCCGGAGAAGATGGGGCGCAAGACCTTCTACGATCCGCCAGAACGCGGGTTCGAGCGGGAGATCCGCAAGCGGCTGGACTGGTGGGCGAAGCTGAGGCGTGAGCGCAACAGCTAGAGCAGATCCAGCAAAGGTGTGAAGCGGTTTTGCGTCCGCAATGGCGTTAAAGCAATGACATCGAACATTGGAGGCGCTCCGTTTTCGCCGGCAATGCTCTAGGTGGGTGTCAGGACGCCTTCTGCTGCTTGGCCGGTGCCGGTGCAGCGAGCATCTTCACCGACGAATCCGCCAGCCCGTGATGCCCTTCCATGTCGACGATCAGATGCCAGTGGCCTGGTTCCGGAATGACGAGCTTGACCGGCGACTTCTTGGCAACCCCACCGACATACTTGAAATCGAGCGCTTCCTTGAAACGCTGGAAATTGCCGGCATTCATCAGCCGCACATTGTTCACGGCGGACAACGTCACTTCGATGATCGCTCCGGCACGCTGTTCCTTCATATCGTAATGGGTAAAGCGGAAGGTCGGTTTGGACATCCGGCTGCTCGTCCTGTCAATTAAATTCAGTATCGCTCATATACACTAAGTGGGTTAAGGAAAGGTTGGGGCGAACCCGCCGGATCTTGATGAATGCGGACCTTTTTCGGAACAAACCGCCGATCGCGGCGTTCGACCGTAAGCGATCCACCGCAAGGAGCATGTTCCATGAAGACCGACACCTTTATCACCATATGCGTAGCGATGATGGCCAACGCCGTCGTCTTCGGTATCGGCGCGATCACCGTTCTTTCGGTCCCGGCGCTTAACGAGAATGCCAAGTACCTGTTGCCCGCCGTCGTGGTGCTGGCATTTGCGATTTCGCCCTTTATCGCCCGGCACATCGCACCACGCCTCAGGCTACGCTACCGGCGCGAACGCGGCGAGCTTGGCCCCGTAGAAGCCTGACGAAATCCGGCTCTTTCGACAAGGAAGGCTATAAAGGCCTTCCACCATTCCCCTTCTGCTCCCCGAACCCCGGCTCCTCCAGCGGGGTTCTTTTTTTGCCGCGATCCCCCCAACTTCATCATTCGTCAAGCATGACTGCAGGTTGCAGTCGTTTGGGTCACCCCATTTAAGGCGGTCTTAAAGGCCCGCCGTCACACTTTCCGCGACTAAGGGGATGGTGGGTGAGATCATGGCCGCAGATGAAATGGTCGGCATTCGGGGAAATGTGTCGCCAAGACGGTTGTCGCGGCTCGTTCTGGTCTTTGCCGCGACGTTGATAACCCTGTCGGCATTGTCGCTGCTTTATGTCGGCAGCATCGCCTCCGACGAGGCCGACCAGCAGGCTGCCGTCACCGAACTCAAGCTCTTCGAGAACGCGCTGAGGGACCGCCAGAGCCTGCTGGCCCGCGACCAGCTGAGCATGGCGCGCTGGGACCGCTCGGTCAAATACATCGCCCTCAAGTTCCGCGAGGCTTTTGTCGAGGACGAGTTCGTGTCCTCGCTGTGGTACGACTTCGGGCAGGACCGCACCTTCCTCGTCGATCCGGAAGGCCAGATCGTCATGTCCGGTCAGGAGGAACGCGTCGACTTCACCCGCCGCACGCCTGATCCTGAGGGCGACATCGCCTTCATCGCTCGCAAGGCGGTCGAACGCCACAACGCCAACCGCGTCGCGGTGCAGGGTGGCTTCAGCCAGAAGCAGGTGACCAGCATCGATGTCGCGAAGATCGCCGAATTCGCTTTTGCTGAAATCGACGGCGAACCGATGATCGTTAGCGCGATGGCGATCGTGCCGGACGACGAGGAAGTGGTGCTGCCGGAAGGGGCGCCCTACATCGTCATTTCCGCCAAGCCGATCGATATCGAATTGGTGCGCGACCTCAACTCCCAGCTCGACTTCGCCGATGTGGCCTTCGGGCCGGATGCCGGCGGCAAGGTGCCGCTGCGCTCGGCTTCCGGTCGTGTGATCGGCAGCTTCGACTGGACCGGGGCGCATCCCGGCTCGCACATCTGGGCGGTGGTCGTGCCGGTGGCCTTGTTCCTGTCCTGCGTGCTGGCGCTTGCCAGCTTGTTCATCGTTCGCCATATCCGGTCGCTCTCGCTGCAGCTCGAGGAAAGTGAGCAGCGCAACAGAGAGCTTGCCCTCCACGATCCCCTGAGCGGCCTTGCCAATCGCCTGAGCTTTTCTGAGGCGCTGGAGCATGCTGCCGGCAAGGCGGCCGCTTCGCGCTTCGCGGTGATTGCCGGAGACCTCGACCGCTTCAAGGCGATCAACGACACCTGGGGCCACGCCGCCGGCGATCTCGTCATCAAGACGGTCGCCAGCCGTCTTGCCGAGACCGTCGGCGACGACGGGCTGGTCGGCCGCATCGGCGGCGACGAATTCGTCATTCTCGTCAATGGTTTCAGCGACCGTCCAAGGCTCTCCTTGTTGGCAAGCCGGCTGATGAGCGCGGTCGGTGCCCCGATCACCCTCGACAACGGTGTGACAACCGACGTCGGCATCAGCCTCGGCATTGCGGTAGCTCCCGACGATGCGACCGGCGCCAATGCGATCATGGCGACCGCTGACCGCGCGCTCTATGCCTCGAAGGAGGGCGGGCGGGGCAGGGCGCTGTTCGCCGCCGATCAGTCGTCTGGCGCGGCACGATCCGCAAGCTCCGGGGCGAGCCATGCGGCCTGAGCTTTCCCGCCGCCGCCTCCTGGCCCTGTCGGCCGGGACCGCAGGCGCGCTTCTCGGCGGCCCGCGCCTTAATCCGGCCGTGGCCGCCTCCAAGCCCGCCGCAACCACTGCGGCCCCGCCGCGCGTCATCATCGTCGGCGCCGGCATCGCCGGTCTCGCAGCCGCCCGCATGCTGACCGACCGCGGGCTCGCCGTGGTCGTCATCGAGGCACGCGAGCGGATCGGCGGCCGCATCGACACCGACGAGAGTCTCGGCACGCCTGTCGAACGCGGAGCGGCCTGGGTGCACGGCTTCAACGGCAATCCGGTCGCAACCCGCGTCCGCGACGCGGGCATCACCACCTTCTTCAGCGACTACGACGACTACCAGGTCTGGTTGCCCGGCGGCGAGCGCCCGGAGGACTGGGAGATCGAGGATGTCTTCGATGCCTTCGAGACCATCGTCGAAAAGGCCGCCGACGAGGCGGACGAGGATGCCGACATCTCGATGTTCGACGCCATCGACCAGCTCGATCCCGGCGCGCTCAAGGATCCGCTCTCCGGCTGGATGCTGTCGAGCGAGATCGAGGATGACGCCGGTGCGCCGCTGTCGGAGATTTCGGCCGCCCATTACGGTGAGGACAGCATCTACGAAGGCCCGGATGCTCTACTGCCCGAAGGTTATGCCGGCGTGCTGGAGGCTCTCGCTAAGGGGCTCGATATTCGCCTCGGCGAACCGGTTCGCCGCATCACTCATGGCGGCGGCGGGGTGACGGTCGAGACGTCGAAGGGATCGCATTCGGGCGCCTATGTCATCTCGACACTGCCGCTCGGCGTGATGAAGGCCGGCAATGTGCTCTTCGATCCGCCGTTGCCGAAGGCGCAGGCGGATGCAGTCGCCGCGATCGGCTTCGGCACAGTGACGCGCGTCTCGATGCGCTTCGACGCCTGCTTTTGGCCGGAAGACGTCGAATTCCTGAGCTATGCCGCCCGCGAGCGCGGCCGGTGGCCGACCATGGTCAGCCTGAAGCCGGTCAATGATGCCGATGTCCTGACGCTGATCGCGACCGGAGACCATGCCGTCAAGGCCGACGGGATGACGAAGGCCGAACTCGAGGCCGACATTGCCACCGTCCTCTCCGAGATGTTCGGCAGGGCGGCGCGGCCCGCAACCGGTCTCGTCGCCTCGCAATGGTCGCGCGACCCCTTCGCGTTCGGCGCCTATTCCTTCCCCGCGGTCGGCGCCAAGCCCGCCGATTTCGATTGCCTCGCGGATCCCGTCGGCGAACGGCTGTTTCTCGCCGGCGAACACACCGGCTTCGAGTTCCACGGCACGGTGCACGGCGCCTATCTCAGCGGCGAACGCGCCGCCGGTCAGGTGTTGAAGGTGATCGGCGGCTGACAGCGTGGGTCCTCATCCTCGGGGCAAACCCGAGGATGACGGGGTGTGGGGTGGCGTCGGTTGTGGCAGACACGTCTCTGCCGGTGGAAAGGGAGGCGGGTTTGCCAAGGGGGCAAGAGGCCGACATGAGCAGTTGAAAGGGGCAGGGGCCGCAAAGGCCTCCTATGAAGGGTCGTCATCCTCGGGCCTGACCCGAGGATCCACGATCAAGCCCACATCGGGCACGCCGGACGTTCAGGTCATGCCAACGGATCCGGTCGATGAATCGTGGACCCGGAAGCCACGTCGACCAGCCACGGGGCGCCGCATGACACCGCGATATGGGCAGAAAGCAAAGAGGCGAGCCATTGCTGGCTCGCCTCCACAAGGCTGGTATCAAGATGCTCTTTGAGCATCTTCAACTCGTCAAGAGCACCCGCTCGTCGCACCACACGTGTCGCACTTCTCGCACGTTCCATTCCGAACCATCGTGAAGTTCTGGCATTCCGAGCACATGTTGCCGGTGTAGCCTTGCGCGATCGAGCGCATGCGGCGTTCGGCTTCGACCTTCTTGGCTTCCGTCTTGGCGGCTGCGGCGTCGGCTGCGGCCTTGTCGGAGAAGAGGGCGGTTGCGGCCTGGTCGGTTTCGCTGGCGAGCGTCTCGTCGGCGATCTCTTCGGCAAGTTCGGCAGCGCGTTCCTCGTAGTCGCGCTTGAAGGCGACGATTTCCGAGGTCGAGATGGCGGTCGTCACCTCGAGCTTGCGGGCGGCCGAGCCGGCAAAGGCCGTGACGCTGCCGCCGGACGAAGCCTTGGCGGGGGCGGCTGTTGCTGCACCCTTCGGCTCGGCGAGCGAGCGGTCGACATTGCCGCTGGAAACCAGCGTCGGCTTGTAACCGCGGGTCCAGCCGGTCGAGATCAGGTTGGTCTTGCCTTCCTGGATACCCTTGCCGAGCGCGGTGTTCGAGAAGTCCGACGTGTCGACATGGGCGAGGTCGTGACGGCCGAGATAGGAGACGGCCAGCTCGCGGAACACGTAGTCGAGGATCGACGTGGCGTTCTTGATCGCGTCATTGCCCTGAACCATGCCGGCCGGCTCGAACTTGGTGAAGGTGAAGGCCTCCACATATTCCTCGAGCGGTACGCCGTACTGCAGGCCGAGCGAGATCGCGATGGCGAAGTTGTTCATCATCGCACGGAAGGCAGCCCCTTCCTTGTGCATGTCGATGAAGATCTCGCCAAGGCGGCCGTCGCCGAATTCGCCGGTGCGCAGATAGACCTTGTGACCGCCGACGGTGGCCTTCTGGGTGTAACCCTGACGGCGGTTCGGCAGCTTCTCGCGGTCGCGCACCACCTTCTCGATGATCCGCTCGACGATCTTTTCCGTGACGGTGACCGCCTGGGCGGCAACCGGCTGCTGGATCAGATCCTCGATCGCGTCCTCGTCCGCTTCATCCTCGATCAGCGAGGCATTGAGCGGCTGGGAGAGCTTGGAGCCGTCGCGATAGAGCGCGTTGGCCTTGAGCGCCAGCTTCCAGGACAGCATGTAGGCCGCGCCGCAATCCTCGACGGTCGCCTCGTTCGGCATGTTGATCGTCTTGGAGATCGCGCCCGAGATGAACGGCTGGGCGGCCGCCATCATGCGGATGTGGCTTTCGACCGAGAGATAACGCTTGCCGATCTTGCCGCACGGATTGGCGCAATCGAAGACCGGCAGGTGTTCGGCCTTGAGGAAGGGCGCGCCTTCGAGCGTCATCGCACCGCAGACATGGATGTTGGCGGCTTCGATGTCCTTCTTCGAGAAACCGAGATGCTCGAGCAGGTTGAACGACATGTCGGCGAGCTGCTCGTCGGAGACCTTGAGGGTTTCCTTCAGGAAGTCGGCGCCGAGCGTCCACTGGTTGAACACGAACTTGATGTCGAAGGCGGCCTTGAGTGCGCCGTTGACGGCTTCGATCTTCTCGTCGGTGAAGCCCTTGGCCTTCAGCGTCGAGGGGTTGATGCCCGGCGCCTGGTTGAGGTTGCCATGGCCGACGGCATAGGCGTCGATCTCGGCGATCTGGCTCTCCGAATAGCCGAGCGTGCGCAGCGCTTCCGGAACGGCAGCGTTGATGATCTTGAAGTAACCGCCGCCGGCGAGCTTCTTGAACTTCACGAGAGCGAAGTCGGGCTCGATGCCGGTGGTGTCGCAGTCCATGACGAGACCGATCGTGCCGGTTGGCGCGATGACCGAGACCTGCGCGTTGCGGTAGCCGTGCGTCTCGCCGAGTTCGAGCGCCTTGTCCCAGGCGGCGGTCGCATGGGCGATCAGCGCCGGATCGGTGCAGTCCGAATGGATGAGCGCGACCGGATCGACCGACAGGCCTTCATAGCCGGTGGTCTGGCCGTGAGCGGCGCGGCGGTGGTTGCGAATGACGCGCAGCATGTTGTCGCGGTTCGGTGCATAGCCCGGGAAGGGGCCGAGTTCCGAAGCGATCTCGGCAGAGGTCGCATAGGAGACGCCCGTCATGATCGCGGTCAGCGCACCACCGATGGCACGGCCTTCTGCGGAATCGTAGGGAATGCCGGACGACATAAGCAGGCCGCCGATATTGGCGTAGCCGAGGCCGAGTGTGCGGTATTCATAGGAAAGTTCGGCAATCTGGCGCGACGGGAACTGGGCCATCATCACCGAGATTTCGAGGACCACCGTCCACAGGCGGACGGCATGCTCGTAGTCGCCGATGTTGATCTTCTTGGTCGCCGCATCCTTGAACTGCAGGAGGTTGAGAGAAGCAAGGTTGCAGGCCGTGTCGTCGAGGAACATGTATTCCGAGCACGGGTTCGACGCACGGATCGAGCCGGCGGCCGGGCAGGTGTGC
Source organism: Rhizobium sp. CAU 1783 (assembly GCF_054551725.1). Taxonomy (NCBI): domain Bacteria; kingdom Pseudomonadati; phylum Pseudomonadota; class Alphaproteobacteria; order Hyphomicrobiales; family Rhizobiaceae; genus Rhizobium; species Rhizobium sp. CAU 1783. Next base: position 312,788 of record NZ_JBTOLM010000003.1, read on the forward strand.
CAGTCGTTCATCGTCGTGTTGAAGTGCAGGCCCGGATCGGCCGATGCCCAGGCGGCATAGGAGATCTGTTCCCAGAGCGCGCGGGCCTTCAGCGTCTTCATGACCTTGCCGTCCTTGCGGGCGGTCAGGTGCCAGTCACCGTCATTTTCGACGGCGCGCAGGAAGTCGTCCTTCAGCGAGACGGAGTTGTTGGAATTCTGGCCCGAGACGGTGAGATAGGCTTCCGAATCCCAGTCGGTGTCGTAGGTCTTGAACTCGAGGTCCTTGTAGCCCTGCTGGGCGAACTGGATGACGCGCTTGACGTAGTTTTCCGGAACCTGGTCCTTCTTGGCGGCGCGGATCTCGCGCTTCAGGGCCGGGTTCTGGTTTGGATCGAAGCAGGCGTCGTTGTCGGCCGTGCAGTTGACGCAGGCCTTCATGATCGCCTTCAGGTGACGGGCGACGATCTTCGAGCCGGTCACCAGCGCCGCGACCTTCTGCTCTTCCTTGACCTTCCAGTTGATGTATTCCTCGATGTCCGGATGGTCGATGTCGACCACGACCATCTTGGCGGCGCGGCGCGTCGTGCCGCCCGACTTGATGGCGCCGGCGGCGCGGTCGCCGATCTTGAGGAAGCTCATCAGGCCGGACGAGCGGCCGCCGCCGGACAGCTTTTCGCCTTCGCCGCGCAGATAGGAGAAGTTCGAGCCGGTGCCGGAGCCGTACTTGAATAGGCGGGCTTCGCGGACCCACAGGTCCATGATGCCGCCTTCGTTGACGAGGTCGTCGCCGACGGACTGGATGAAGCAGGCATGCGGCTGCGGATGCTCATAGGCCGACTTCGACTTGACGAGCTTGCCGGTGAAGGGGTCGACATAGAAGTGGCCCTGGCCGGGACCGTCGATGCCATAGGCCCAGTGCAGGCCGGTGTTGAACCACTGCGGCGAGTTCGGGGCGACCCGCTGCGTGGCCAGCATGTAGGCGAGTTCGTCACGGAAGGTCAGCGCATCTTCTTCCGAGGTGAAATACTTGCCCTTCCAGCCCCAGTAGGTCCAGGTGCCGGCGAGTCGGTCGAAGACCTGGCGGGCGTCGGTTTCCGAGCCGAAGCGTTCGTTTTCCGGAAGTGCGGCCAGCGCCTTGTCGTCGGGCACGGAGCGCCACAGGAAAGACGGGACGTCGTTTTCCTCGACCTTCTTGAGGACCTTCGGCACGCCAGCCTTGCGGAAATACTTCTGCGCCAGGATGTCGGCCGCGACCTGGCTGAACTGGGCCGGCACGTCGATGTCGGCGAGCCGGAAGACGATCGAACCATCGGGGTTCTTGATCTCGCTCACCGCCTTGCGGAATTCGATCTCCGCATATGGCGATTGGCCCGGCTTGGTGAAACGTCTTTCAATGCGCATCGTCGTCCCTCGTATCTCAAGCGCCAATCGGCGCAAAAAGCCCCGTCCAGCCACACGTGTCTAAGCGCGCAGCCGGCCATCTGTCTCGTCCGTCGGGTGATTCATCCGGAGATGATGACCCTGTATCTTGTGCTGATTATGGCTGCAAGCCTACAATATATAGTATTAACACTTTGTTGCCGCCAGTCCCCACATCTTGTTTCGGCAGCCTTGAACCGCGCAAAAATGCCGCCGGGCTTAAGGCTGATCATGGCCCGGACCCGTGCATACGCCTCGCGATTTTCAGGAGTGAACCGGCCTCGTTATGTCCGGTTCAGTCGCCGCCGCAACATAAGGAAGCATTAACTTTGAAAGGCCCGATTCCGTCAAGGGGTGGGTTATGACGAAATTATGAGTACAAGATATTGTAGTTTTCCGCTGTGGAAAACGGGGAAAGGACCGATGTAGATGTAATCGCTCGGCTTTTCGTTCCCGGCCGCATCATGGGCGGCAGTTGCGCGCCACAATTAGATGTCTCTCATGGACGAAAGGGCAGCGGCGGCGACCTCGGCGATGGCTCGGTTCTCCACCGTTTTAACCATATCTAGTGCGACCGAATCGCCCGACGTCTAATTCCGGGGGATAAGGCCGGTTCACGAAGAGGTCTTGCGCTGTCACAAAATGTGTCGGGTGGCCGGCTTTGCTCTCCCTTAGCGGACCGAAAAAATTCTCGCGACGGAAACGAAAAAAAAGGCGCGGGGACGCCGCGCCTTCTCTCGGTCGGACGTTCAGGGCAGCGACCTTTGCTACCCGTCGATACCTTGCCTCTAGCCCTTGTGGCCCTTGGCGATCGGTTCCTGGTAGGTGAAGCCCATGTCCCAGGGGAAATAGATCCAGGTGTCCTGCGAGACCTCGGTGACGAAGGTGTCGATTGTCGGGACACCGGAGGGCTTTGCATAGACGCAGGCGAAATGGGACTTCGGCAGCATCTCGCGGACTTCCAGCGCCGTCTTGCCGGTGTCGGTGAGGTCGTCCACCACGAGAACGCCGGCGCCGCCATCCGCCAGCAGGTCGGGGGAAATGCCCTTGAGGAGTTGCGTCTCGCCCTGGTTGACGTAGTCGTGGCGGGTGGCGATGCAGACCGTGTCGATCAGGCGGATGTTCAGCTCGCGCGAGATGATCGCCGCCGGCACGAGGCCGCCGCGGGTGATGCAGACAATGGCGCGGAACGACTGGTTGAGGCCGGCGAGCCGCCAGGCGAGCGCACGGGCATCACGGTGGAACTGATCCCAGGAAACGGGGAAGGCTTTATCTGGCAGGGACATCGATCTCGGGCTCCGCGAAGGCAAGGGGTTTGTCTGGTGGCCGGTCGGCCGAAAGCGTCGGGACCCGTCGCTCGTGCCGGCGCGTCAGCGTTGGGGCGAAGGCCAAACGCTAAGCGCGCGGACGAGGCCGCGCGCATGCTGCCCACAAGGGCTTGGGTCCAGTCCGCTGCTATTAGCGGCATTCAGGGGGGCAAGGCAAGGCCCGGCCCTTGCGCTCAGCGCGACAGCAGCGTGAGTGCGGTCATCGACTCGAGGACGGTGCGCGTAACGCCGCCGAACAGCATTTCCCACCAGCGCTTGTGGCCGTAGGCGCCCATGACAAGAAGATCGATCGAACTGTCGGAGAGGCGGTTCTCGATGGCCGCCGAGGCGGGCAGGTGATCCGACTCCTGACGCACCACCGTGATGTTGACGCCGTGGCGGGAGAGGGTCGCCGCGATCTCGGCGCCAGCCATGGCAGCCGATTGGCTGCGGTTTTCCGGCGGATCGACCGAGAAGACCTCGACCGACTCGGCGGCGACAAGGAAGGGCAGGGCGTCGAAAGTGGCGCGCGCTGCCTCGCGCGAGCCGTTCCAGGCGATCAGCACGCGCTTGATCGGCTTCGGCTGCTTCAGGATGTAGGGCACGAGGAGGACCGGGCGGCCGCTTTCGAAAAGGAAGGTCTCGAGGTCGGAGCGGCTTTCCGAAAGCACGCTGTTCTCACCCTGGGCGGCGACGACCAGATCGACGCAACGCGCGCTGTCGACGAGCGAGGAGGCGCTATAACCGGCGGAGGAGACGAAGCTGCGCCATTCGAACGAGGTGCCGTTGCGTTCGGCGCGTTCGCGGAAGACCTTTTCGACATCGAGCGTCTCGGCATGGGCCATGTCCTGAAGCGCCTGGACGGTCGACGGATCCGGGATTTCCATCGGTGCCACGAGCGGCACGGTTGCCAGCGCCTCGGCATGCAGCCCGATCACGTGGGATTTGAAATGTTCGGCGAGTGAAATGGAAAAATCAGTGATTTGCTGCGCATTCTTGGTGGTGTCCAGAACGGCAAGAAGTGTTTTGTAGCCCATGATAATTCTCCTCGAGCGGTGACTGAGGCATCCCGCATAAGCAATTAATGGCGCCAATCCTTGGGCCGTTCCTTGACTTCGGTCAATAGCGGTGGCGGCCCGTGATGGCGATCTCAGGCAAGTTCGCCCGTGCCGAGATCCTTCGGTCGGTTGCCGTCGCGCTCTGCCTCGAGCGCCAAAATCATGGCCTCGACGTCAGCGGCGGCCGCCGCCAGGACGGCTTCGTCGCGGGCCCTGACGATCAGCTCCGTCGAGAAGCGCTTGCCGTCGAACTGCGGGTAGGAGCCGATCGAGGTTTCGGGATGATTATTCTGGATGGCGCCGAGCAGGGTGCCGATGTCGCCTTCGCCGAATGGGCAGGCGATCGACCGGGACAGCATCCGCGTTCCCGCAGGCAGCGTCGAGACGACGTGGTCGAGCATCGCCTGAAACACCTGCGGGACACCCGCCATCACATGCACGTTGCCGATGACGAAGCCCGGTGCCGTCGAGACCGGGTTGGGAATGTGGCGGGCGCCCTCGGGCATGCGCGCCATGCGCTGTCGCGCCTCGGTGAATTCCATGTTGCGGCGCTCGTACATCGCCCCGAGAAGCTTCATCGCCTCCGCGTCATGGCGGCACGGCACGCCGAAGGCCTTCGAGACCGCATCCGCCGTGATATCGTCGTGGGTCGGGCCGATCCCGCCGGAGGTGAACACATAGGTGTATCGGGCCCGGAGCGCGTCGAGGGCCTCGACGATCGCTTCTTCCTCGTCCGCGACGATGCGGACTTCCTTGAGGTCGATGCCGGCAAGGGTCAGCACGTCGGCGAGATGGCCGATGTTCTTGTCCTTGGTGCGGCCGGAGAGCAGTTCGTCACCGATGGCGAGCATAGCGGCGGTCTTGAGGTTGGCGGCAGTCATGAGCGTATCCCGATCGTTTTGCAGATGAGTTCTAGCGGGTCTCCGGGGCTTGGCAAGGGTCCGGCTTCAGCCTTCCTTTCGTTCACAAAATATGACGCGAATTCGATTGTTCCGTATCCAGTAGGTGAACAGTCCGTCGCCGCCGCGACGGCTGGTACCTGATCGGCAGTGAGCTACATTGGACTCATCAGATTCATCGACGGCGCTCGCCGCGCCCTTGGAACGGAGACAAGAAAATGGCTAAGGTACTGGTTCTTTATTATTCTTCCTACGGCCACATCGAAACCATGGCCTATGCAGTCGCCGAAGGCGCGAAGTCGACCGGGGCAGAAGTGACCGTCAAACGCGTTCCGGAACTGGTTCCGGAAGATGTCGCCAAGGCTTCGCACTTCAAGATCGACCAGAAGGCCGAGATCGCCACGCCCGCCGAACTTGACCAGTACGATGCGATCATCGTCGGCGCCGGCACCCGCTTCGGCACTGTCGCCTCGCAGATGCGCAATTTCTGGGACCAGACCGGTGGCCTGTGGTTCAACGGCAAGCTGGTCGGCAAGGTGGGCTCGGTCTTCACCTCGTCGGCAACCCAGCATGGCGGCCAGGAATCCACGATCCTGAGCTTCATCCCGACCTTCCTGCACCACGGCATGGCCGTCGTCGGCCTGCCTTATGCATTCCAGGGTCAGATGGGCGTAGAAGCCGTCAAGGGCGGCTCGCCCTACGGCGCCTCGACGATCACCGACGGCGATGGCTCGCGCCAGCCTTCGGAAATCGAACTGGAAGCAGCTCGCTACCAGGGCGCGCACGTCGCCAAGATCGCTGCCAAGCTCGCCTGAGCCTGAGGTAGAATTGAAGGTCGGGAAAGCCGGGGATCTGATCCCCGGCTTTCTTGTGTTCACGGGCAAGAAAACACCCTCTCGGCGAAACGAAAAATTAGCAAATTTGAAAATAATCTCTGGGCGAAATGCAGAGGTGAATGGCATGGAAGAAAGAAGAGCAAGTCCGAGGCTGCGCGCGTTGAAGGCGGCCCGAATCGTGTTGCCGGGTGGCTTTTCCACATTCGACTGCACGGTCAGGAACCTTTCTTCCGCCGGCGCCAAGATCGTGCTGGAAACGACGATCGGCGTCCCGAACGATTTCACCCTCAATTTCGAAGACGGCAGCACCCACGCCTGCGACGTCAAGTGGCGCACGCCCAAGGAACTGGGCGTCGCCTTCAAGATCGCCAGTTGAACGACGAAAACCGCGGCTCCAGCCGATAGGTCTCAGGCCTCGAAGACGTGCACGTCCTCCGGCGTCAGTGCGACATGCACGGTATCGCCGACCCGGATGTCGGCGACCTCGCGGGCCGGCCAGTCCGCCCTCAAATGCACGGTCTCGCCCTCCCGCTGCAGCTGAAGATAGAAGCGCGTGGTCTGTCCCTGGAACATGCGGCTTTCCACATAGGCGGGTTCGCCGTGTTCCGCACCCACCCGACGGACGTCCTCGGGCCGCACGAACAGTGCGGCGGTGGCCGCTGCCGGCACGGTCTCGAGCGTCAGCGCCTTGCCGAGGCGGACGCCCCCCTCGACGACCGGCAGCCTCAAGGCATTGCGATTTCCGATGAAGGATGCGCTGAAGGCCGTTAACGGCCGCTCGTAGAGCACTTCCGGCGTCGCGAGCTGCTCGATCCTGCCATCCTGCATAACCACCACGCGATCGGCCACCGCCAGCGCCTCGGCCTGGTCGTGGGTGACGATCAGCGCCGTGGTCCTGACCTTCTGCTGGATGCGCCTAAGTTCGTCGCGCAGGTTGTCGCGGACGACGGCATCGAGCGCCGAGAGCGGTTCGTCGAGCAGCAAAACCTGCGGTGAGGGAGCAAGCGCCCGAGCGAGCGCTGTCCGCTGCTGCTGGCCACCCGAAAGCTCGTTGGGGTGACGATCGGCGAGGGCGGTGAGCTTGACGAGATCGAGCAGTTCCTCGACCCGCGCGGCGATCTCCCGGGGCGCGCGGCCACGAACCTTCAGCGGAAAGCCGATGTTTTCCGCAACCGTCATGTTGGGAAAGAGCGCATAGCTCTGGAATACCATGCCGATCGGGCGCTCCTGCGGCGGCAGGCGCGTCACATCCTCGCCGCCGAAGCGGATACTTCCGGCATCGGGCACGATGAGCCCCGCCAGACACCGCAGCAAGGTGGTCTTGCCGCAGCCGGAAGAACCAAGGATGGCGATCATCTCGCCGGAATGCACGTCGAGAGACAGGCTGTCGAGCGCCCGCTTCGGGCCATAGGTCTTACTGACCTCGTGGATGGTGATGGTGCTCATCGTCCTGTCTTCCTGTCGGTGGACACGCCGCGCGAAACGGCCCTGCCGCCGTCGCGCGACACATAGGCAACGGCGGCCGTCAGCACGAGCGTGATGACGAAGCTGATCATGGTGATCACCGCCAGAATGTTGAAATTGGCATCGGCGCTCTTCAACATGTTCAGCATGTAGAGTTCGAGGGTCTCAAAACGGCTGCCGACCAGGATCTGCACCAGCGCCAGCTCGCCGAAACTCACCCCGAAGGCGAGGATCGCGCCGCTGACGATGCCGGCGCGAACATTCGGCAGGATGACATGGCGCAGCGTCTGAAAGAGGCCGGCCCCGCAGGTGCGTGCCGTCTCGGTAAGCGCAACGACATTGGTCGCGGTCATCGAGGCATCGATCGACCAATAGGCGAAAGAGAAGGCAACCGACACCTGGGCGACGAGCAGGAGACCGGCCGTCCCCTGCAGCCACGGCGCGAACTCGCCAGTGACCTTGAGCAGGCCGAAGCCGATCACGACATAGGGCAGCGAGAAGGGGATGCCGGCAAGCAGGCTGAGCACGGTGCGGATGCGCGGATTGCGGACATGCTGCCAGTAGACGGCCGGCGTCACCAGCGCGACGGTGAAGACGGCGACGGCGACCGCCAGCAGGAAGGTGCGCAGGAGAACCGCGACGAAGCGCGGATCGCGCGCGGCTTCAAGCCAGTGGGCAAGCGTGTAGCCGTCCGGCAGGATCGAGGTCGTCCAGCGGGTGGCGATGCTGTAGAGAATGACCGCGACGATCGGGATCGCCACAAACAGCAGATAGGTCGTGAGGATGAGCGCCGAGGGCCAGCGGGCGGCAAGGCTGAGGCCGAAGGGAAAGGCCCGGCTGCCCGAAAGCACCGGCGACAGCATCGGTGGTGCGGATGTCACTTCAGCCATCGTGTGCCCCTGCGAAGAATGATCTGGTAGAGGCCGAGCGTCACACCGGCGGATATCATCAGCACCACGGCATAGACCGGCATGTAGTTCTTGCCGAAGAAGGAGCCGGTGAGGGATTTGGCCATTTCCAGCGTGATGAGACGGAACGAGCCGGGCGCCGACCCATTGAGCGCCACGGGGAGCCCGTAGAGCCCGACCGCCCAGGTGAAGATCAGCAGCCAGGAGCCGATGAAGAACGGACCGAGGATCGGCAGGCCGATATGGCGCCAGAACTGCAGGTGGCTTGCCGATGCGGTCTGGGCCGCCTCCCACCATTCGTTCCTCAGTGCCGCAACCGCCGGCAGCGTCAGAATGACGAAGAGCGGGATGTTCGAATACTCATAGGCGATGACGAGACCCCAGAAGGCGTTCTGTTTCGGGGGCACGAAGGGGATGCCGAGCGCGTTGAGCGAAAGCGTCACCATGCCATAGGTGCCGAGCGCGGCAATGAAGCCGAAGCCGAGGCCGATGCCGCCGAAATGCGAGGCGACATTGAGGATGCCCATGTTGATGGAGCGGCCGAGCCCCGGCATGCGGGCGATCATCAGCGAGAGCGGTATGCCGACCGCGGCGGCGATCGTCGCGACCGTGAAGCCAAGCAGCAGGCTGCCGGTGATGGCGTCGACGGCGGTCTTGGAGGCGAAGGTGTCGGTCCAGTTTTTCAGCGTCAGGCTGCCGTCAGCGGCCGAAAAGCTCGACAGGATCATGGCGAAGCACGGGACGAGCAGAACCGTGCCGGCCACCAGGATGAGCGGCAGCGCCAGCGCCCAGTCGCCGAGAAAGGAGATGATCGAGAAGCCAGGATGCCGGTTGAAGCGCGCAGGGGCGCCGTCGCCTGCCGGAGCGGCAGGCGACGGGCCGTGTTCGAAACGGAGGCTCGACATCAGCCGCCGAGCACCTGTTCCTGCCAGGCGGTGACGATGGCTTCCATGTCCACCTTCGACCAGTCGGCGACCTGCTTGACCTGGGCATAATCGGCATCCGGCAGCCAGTTGGTTTTCGCTTCGGCCGGAAGGTCGAGATCGCCAAGCACCCAGCGGATCGGTCGCGCGCCGAACTTGGCATAGAGCCGCTGGCCTTCGTCGGAGAGAACGAAGTCGATGAGCAGTTTGGCGACGTTCATCTTGGCGAGGTTGTAGCGGTTGAGCATCAGGGCCGAGGGGGCGTAGACCGACACGCCGGGGATGACGACCTGGGCGTTGATGCCCTTCTTCTTCAGGGCGTCGGCGGCGGCGATGCAGTTGAAGTCGTACTTCATCTGGATCGGGGCCTCGCCGCGCTCGAGCGTTTGGGCATTGGTGGCAGCCGTCGTATATTGCGCCGCCATCTTCTTGGCGAACTCGACGCCGGGCGTCAGATCCGTATCGCTGCCGCCATGGGCAAAGGCCCAGGCGAGGAAGATGGCGATGTCCGTGCCGCCGCCACCGGCCGCGTTCACCGCGCCGACCTTGCCGGTATATTCCGGGTTCAAGAGGTCGTCCCAGGTCTTCGGCACGTTCTTGATGACGTCGGCATTGACGACCATGGCGGGGACGCCGGTGAAGGTGGCAACCCAGCCGCCCTTTTCGCCCTTGAGGCCGACCGGAAGCTTGGCGGCATTCGGCGGCATGTAGTCGGGCACCACGCCCTGTGCCTCGGCGACCTTGCCGAACAGGATGCCGATGTCGGCGGCGATCGCCACCGGATTGTTCTTCTCGGCGTCGAACTTGGTGATTTCCTCGAGCGAGCTCATGTCGGTGTCGGCATGCTCGGGGGTGAAGCCGTTGGCCTTGCCGAGTGCCTGGATGATTTCGCCGTAGTTCGCCCAGCTCGCCGGCATGCCGTAGGTGTTGAACAGCTTGCCCTCTTCCTTGGCCTTTTCGAGGTCCGGAGCGGCGGCCCAGTCGGCCATCTCGGCGGCTAGCGAAAGACCCGGCAGGCCGAGGGCGGCAAGGGCGGCCACCGAGCCGGAGGCCTTAAGGAGGTTGCGGCGCGAAAGCACACCGGAGTTTGAAATCAGATTCATCGTAGCACTCTTCTGGACAAAGGGGTTGGCCAGCGCGCGGATCGGCGCCGGAAAAGTCGTATGGTTGCAAAATGGTTCGGCGCGACAGGTCGCCCGACATGCACCGGGAGCGTGAGGCGTTCTGTCCCTCCCTGGTGCCCGCTGGCTTGCACGCAGCAAAGCCGTAGCGATCCTTCGTTACGGGGGAACGATGCTTTCGTGATCGTTTTGTGAAGATGAGGGTGCGCACTGGCGCGAGGCGGCGCCGGAAGCGCTTTGGCCGTTTCCGGCAATGTACGGGATTTGGTGCGGACGACGGGGGTCGAACCCGTAAAGCCTAAGGCCGAGGGATTTTAAGTCCCTTGCGTCTACCAGTTTCGCCACGTCCGCGCGCGGCCTTTATGTCCTGCACTTGCGTCGTCGGGTCAAGGGCACAGTGTGCAAAAGCGGCAGGTCGCCGGCGGGGCAACGAACAAAAAATGATGGACGCAAGAACAGTTTGCCTTGTTCTGAGGGAATGTTATCGATGGTGCGGGGACAGTTTTCGACAATACATGGGGGTATTCATGAAGCGCATTCTTTCAGCTGCGACCGTCCTGCTCTGCCTGGGGACGCTGTCGGCAATGGCCGAGGACCGGAGACACGTCTACAAGGACGTGGGCGGCAAGACCTTCGAGGGGCCATGGTGGGACACCCTTGCCTACTGCGCGGGGCGTCTCAAGGTGCTCGGCGAATGGGCCGAGACGGCAAAGCGTCCCGACGCCCAGGCGGTGAAGGATGCCATGAACATTCACTTCGCGCTCTCGGTCAACCGTCTGATGGTCGATCGCGGCATTCCGCAGCAGGAGGCGTTGGATACCGCCGGCGAAGTGGCCCGCGGCGCGATCGACAGCCAGCGGAGCGCCGTCTTCACCTACATGGCGACGCGGACGATGGACCAGGAATTTGAGAACAAGGTGATGATCTGCGACACGCATCTCAGGGCCTACGCCGAGGAGTTCCCGGGAGACTTCAAGGCCTCGAACTGAGAGGTCAAGGACAAGGCGGGCGTCAGACTGATCGGCTTTCGCCCCTCGCTTTGCCTCAATAGCGTTGTCAGGTCCGCTGCCGGCCGGTCATCTCCGACCTATTTGGCCTTGATCGTGAACGGCTGTTCGAAGGCGGCGAAATGGTTGCCGACATTGTCGTTGACCGTATATTTGATCACGTAGTCACCGGGGTCCGCTCCCGTGACGTCGAGCGTCAGATGGGTGAAGATCTCCTGGTTGCGCACGAAGCCGGTGAAGGTGAACTCGCCAAAATTCTTCTGGTTGGCAAGTACCTTGCCACCGGGCTCCGAGATCTCGAAATCGACGGTGAAGTTGGATTGCTGCAGGCCCTTGCCGACCGGCTTCCATTTCAGACCGATGAGCTCCACATAGGTGATCAGCGGTTCGCCGGGCTTGAAACTGTTGTCCGCCTTGGCGGCATAGGCGCCGTAGGCCTTCGGCTTCTCGGTCACGAAGACGGCCTTGCCGACGGTGAAGGGCAGCTCCATGGCAAAGCTGCCGAAGGCGTCGCGAATGGTGTCATAGGCACCCGTCACGTCGCCGGCCGCGGCCTTCTCTTCTGCTTGCCGTGCCGCTTCCACCAGCTGGCCGGCAGACGCCATATTCGGCAAGGTTAGCGTCGGGAGCAAGAGAACGAACAGCCCAACGACCGCCGGGTATATCCCTGCTTCCCAAAATGCCAGCCTGCGCATCCGCGAGTTCCCCTGCTTCATTAGACATGAGTACAGTCGGAAAAAATGCAGGCGCTCGTCAAGCGCTCTCGTCAGCTTCGCCAGAAAATGGGCATCAGAAGCACCAGGACGGAAAGGACTTCGAGACGGCCGAGCAGCATCATCAGTGAGAGGATGTAGAGCTCCGGGGCGTTGAAGGTCGAGAAGTTGCCGGCCGGCCCGATCAAGGCGCTGACGCCGGGGCCGACATTCGAGAGCGCTGTGATGACCGCAGAGGTTGAGGTCATGAAGTCATAGCCGAGGGCGGAAAGGGCGAGACTGCCGACCACCCAAAGGAAGACATAAGCGCTGAAAAACAGAAAAATGGTGCGCTGTGTTTCCGCGTCGACGGTCTGTTTGCCGTAGCGCACCGAATAAACGGCGTTCGGATAAACCAGCTTCTTCAACCCGGTGACAATGACGTTGAAGAGGATCACGAAGCGATAGGCCTTGATGCCGCCGGCGGTCGAGCCGGAACAGCCGCCCATGAAGGTGGCGAAGAAGGCGGCCATTATGACGAATGGTCCCCACAACAGGTAGTCCTGGCTGGCAAAGCCGGTTGTCGATAGGATCGACGAAAAGTTGAAGAAGGCGTGGGTAAGTGCGGTCGGCAGGCTCACGTCGTTCGTCAGGTGGTTGTAGAGAGCGACGGCCACGGAGAAGGCGCAGAGATAACCAAAAAAGACGGCGATCTGCGGATCCCGCAGCGCATCGAGGCGACCACGCACGATGAACACGATCAGGATCGAAAAAGGCAGGCTGCAGACGGTCATGAAGAAAGTCGAGATCCAGAGGATCGTGTGGCTCTGGAAATAGCCGAACGAAGCATCATGGGTCGAAAATCCGGCTGTCGCGACGGTCGAAAAAGCGTGGTTTATCGCGTCGAAATGGCTCATGCCGGCGAAGTCGTAGGCAATCGCGCACAAGAGGGTAATGCCGACATAGACCGCCATGAAAGCACGGGTAAAGGTGGCTAGCCGGGCAAAGGGCTTGTCGTTGGTGTCGGACGATTCCATCTTGAAGAAGGACATGCCGCCGACACGTAGGAACGGCAGGACGAAGAGCCCGAGGGCGACGATTCCGATACCCCCGAGCCACGCCAGCAGGGAGCGCCACATCAACATCCCGGGTGGCATGTGGTCGAGCCCGACGATCACCGAAGAGCCGGTTGTGGTGATGCCGGAGATCGATTCGAACAACGCCTGGGCGAATGTAAGATCTGGTCCCGAGAACATCAGCGGGATCGCGCCGACCACGGAAAAGACGGCCCAGAGCACGTTGACCAGCAGGAAGCCGAGCTTCTTCGTGAAGGTGGGCGGTGTGCCGCGCGTCGCGAGCGCCGCCATGAGCGAAAGGCCGCCGACCATGAAGGCGCAGGTCGCGAAGACCCGCCAGTCGCTGTGACCGTAATAGAGGTCCACCATCGCCGGGACGAGCATTGCTGTCGAGAGATAAAGACCGCAGAGGGCGGCAATATAGACGATCGACCGGAAGAGGCTTGCGTTCAAGATGGGTCCCGCTGTGTTTGCCGCACAAAGAGACTTTGTCTCCGGCTCTCGTCTATGCCATAGCGGGAGCCGGTTCAAAATTCAACGGATGGAAGTCGTGACGCAGAAGGACGTGGATGCCGCGGTCGAGGCCTTGCGGGAACTGTTTCCCGCGACCCCGCTTCAACTCAACGAGCATTTGAGCGCCCGCTATGGCGCCAGCATCTATCTGAAGCGTGAGGATCTGACCCCGGTCCGCTCCTACAAGATCCGCGGCGCGTTCAACTTCCTGCGCAAGATCGTCGGCGACGACACTGCGGGCAAGACCTTCGTCTGCGCCTCGGCCGGCAACCATGCCCAGGGATTCGCCTTCGCCTGCCGCCATTTCGGTGTGCCCGGGATCGTCTTCATGCCGGTGACGACCCCGCAGCAGAAGATCGAAAAGACCCGCATTTTCGGCGGCGAATTCATCACCATCCGCCTGTTCGGCGACATCTTCGACCAGTGCTATGCGGCGGCCCGCGAGCATGTGGAGGCGATCGGCGGCTACATGGTGCCGCCCTTCGACCACGAGGACATCATCGAGGGCCAGGCGACCGTTGCCGCCGAGATCGTCCAACAGTTGCCCGAGGGCGTGATGCCGGATCTGGTGATCGTGCCGGTCGGCGGCGGCGGGCTCTCGGCCGGCGTGACCGGCTACCTGGCCGACCGCCTGCAGCCCGAGGCCTTCCTGTTCACCGAGCCCGCGGGCGCCCCGAGCCTCAAGAGGAGCCTGCAAGCCGACAAGGTGGTGACGCTGCCCAAGGTCGACAATTTCGTCGATGGCGCCGCCGTCGCTCGGATCGGCGACCTGAATTTCGCAGCCCTCCGGTCCTTCTCCGCTGATCAGGTGATGATCGTGCCGGAAAATGCCATCTGCGTGACCATCACCGAGATGCTGAACGTCGAGGGCGTCGTGCTGGAACCGGCTGGTGCGCTGTCGATCGCGGCGCTCGACCTCATCGAGCGAGACAAGCTCGAGGGCAAGACGGTCGTAGCCGTGGTCAGCGGCGGCAATTTCGACTTCGAACGCCTGCCCGACGTGAAGGAACGCGCCATGCGCTACGCCGGGCTGAAGAAATACTTCATCCTGCGCCTGCCGCAGCGTCCCGGTGCGTTGCGCGATTTCCTCAACCTGCTCGGTCCGGACGACGACATCGCCCGCTTCGAATACCTGAAGAAATCGGCCCGCAATTTCGGCTCGATCCTGATCGGCATCGAAACCCGCGATCGCCGGAACTTTGCCGACCTTCTGGGGCGGTTCGAGGCAGCCGGCCTCGGTTACGAGGACATCACCGAAAACGAGATTCTCGCCAACCTCATCATCTGAGGCTCGGCAGGTTCCTGAGCCATGCGGTGATCGCCTCTGCGAGCGGCCCGGTCGTTTCCGGCGAGAGCGCGTCTCCGGCGATCACGTGGGACGACGGATCTCCGACGGGGCCGGGGTCAAGAACCGCATGTGGTCCGCCCCAGCGGGCCGCCACCCGATCTGTCGCGGCCGGATCGACAACCTGATCCCTCGGCGACCGGACGAAAAGGGCCGGGATCCGGATCCGCTCGACCGCGCTTCGACGGGCGTTCGCAGCGATTCGCGCCATCGGCAGGAGCGCCTCGACTGGATAGCTCGTCGTCCAGCCGGCGGCATGGGCGGCATTTATCGGATCAAAGCCCCTCCGTTTGCCGATCGCCAGGCGCGCGAGACCGCGCGCGAACGGCCAGGTGAGGGCGAAGGCGAGCGGATCGGAGATCCGGTAGTTGGGCGACAGGAAGACGACGGCAGAGATACGTTCCCTGAACCTGTCGAGCGTCAACGCATAGGTAACAAGCGAGGCGCCGGTCGAGGTAGCCATGACGACGATCTTGTCGCCGAGCCGTTCGCCGATCGTCAGGGCCTCTTCGAGGTCGTTCAGCCAGTCACCGATGTCAGCCTCAGCCATGGCATCCGGCGAGCGACCATGGCCGGCGAGCCGGGTGAACATCAGGTTGGCGCCGAGCGACGCGGCGACCCGGTCGGGCAGGGGGCGCAGTTCAGCTGGTGAGGCTGAAAAACCGTGCACATAGATGATAGCGATTGGGGTTTTCGACTTCGTCTGATGATCGGCCCAGACGATCTGTTTGCGGGTTCCCGGGCGGATGTCGGAGAACTTCGCCTCCGCGGCGTCAAGATAGGCTTCGACATCGGTGTCGACCACGGCGGGCGAGAGGCGCGGGTGGGCGCGCCGACGCAAAATGGCTTGGGCGAAACGGTTCGGCATGGGTGGGCCGTTCTCATCGTCGGGGTCCTCATCGAACCTAACCGACCGCTGTGCAAAGGCAAGCCTGCCGAGGCCGCCAGAGAGCGCCGGATATCGAGGCCGGAGAGAGGGGCATTCGACGTCTTCCCGCAAATCGCGACCGGCGGGACTTTTTCTCGGGTCGGCGATGTGCTAGCCAGACGCCATGTCGATCTTGTCCAGCATTCTGTCCGTTTTTACCGGTGGTTCCAAGTCCAGCGCTCCAGCTGCTCCCGCAGCCGAACCGCAGGCGCATCAGGATTGCCTGATCTATGCGGAGCCGATCCGCGAGGGTAGCCAGTACCGGCTGGCCGGCCGGATCGAGAAGCAGGTCGATGGCGAAACCCTTCAGCGGCTCTTCATCCGCGCCGATGTCTTCACCTCGCTCGATGACGCGCTGGAATGCACCTTCCGCAAGGGCCGCCAGATCATCGATCAGAATGGCGCAGCGCTCTTCGCCGACCGCGAGAAGTCGCGCGCGGTCTGACCGGGACCGGCCGAACGGGCTGGAAAGCCTTGTGGGCCGGGCATTCTATGCTGAAAATCCCGTTAAGACGAACACGCATTGTTAAGTGATTTTCGCTCTTATGAAGTCCTGGTACTTCAGCGGGATTTCTTTGTGCGTTCTCCTATTCATTTCCCTCAACGGCTGGGCTTTCGGCTGCCGCGAACGGCAGTCGGAACGTTTGCCGCAGTAGGGCTCTCCGACGATGCCCTGGCGGCGCAGGCGGACACGGCGACGCTTTCCGCGCATATCGACCTCGTCTGGGTCATGGGCACCGCCGCGCTGGTGATGATGATGCAGGTCGGTTTCCTGCTGCTCGAAGCCGGCATGGTGCGCTCCAAGAACTCCATCAACGTCGCTCAGAAAAACCTTCTCGATTTCGTCTTCGGCGTGGTGGCCTTTGCGGCGATCGGTTTCATGGTCGCCTTCGGAAGCTCGACTTGGCTGCCGCTCGGTTTCGATTCCGACTTTCTTTTCCTCCGCAACGTGGACACCTGGCAGGCCGGATTCTTCGTGTTTCAGGTCATGTTTTGCGGCACGGCGGCAACCATCGTGTCCGGCGCAGTGGCCGAGCGGATGAAGCTCAGCGCCTATGTGCTCGGCTCGGTCGTGCTGTCCGCGTTTATCTATCCGATCTTCGTTCACTGGACCTGGGGTGCAGCACTTGGAGCGAATAGCGGCGCCTTTCTCGGCAATCTCGGTTTCGTCGATTTCGCCGGGTCGACCGTGGTGCATTCGACCGGAGGCTGGATCTCGCTTGCCGCCTGTATGGTGATCGGTCCGCGCATCGGCCGCTACGGTGCCGATGGCCGTCCCGTTCGCATCGCCGGCCACAGCCCGGTCCTGTCGACCACCGGCGCCTTGCTGCTCTTCTTCGGCTGGATCGGTTTCAACGGCGGTTCCACGCTTCAGGCGTCCGAGGCCGTTGCGCCGATCATCCTGAACACCGTTCTCGCCGGTGGGGTCGGCACCTGCGTTGGTTACGTGCTCGGGCACATCCAGGACGGCATCGTCCTGCCGGAAAAGTCGCTGAGCGGCATGCTGGGCGGGCTCGTGGCGGTCACGGCCGGTTGCCACGTGCTGGAACCGGCCGGTGCGATGCTCATCGGGGCGATCGGCGGCCTGGTCGCGATTGCCGGCAACGACTTTATCGAGCGGCGGCTGAAAATCGACGACGCCGTCGGCGCGATCGGCGTGCATGCCTTCGCTGGTGTTGCCGGAACCCTGCTGCTCGCGCTTCTGGCCCCGGTTGAGCGCCTGCCGGCGGGCTCGCGTTTCGATCAGCTCTATATCCAGATCTTCGGCGCCGGCCTGAACTTCTACTGGTCCTTCGGCCTCGGTTACCTGTTCTTCGCCGTGCTCGACCGCTTCATGCCGATCCGCGTGACGAGCGAGGTCGAGGAGATCGGCCTCAACGTTTCGGAGCACGGAAGCCGCCTCGGGATCGGCCATGTCGAAGAAGCGCTTGCCGGCCTGGTCGACGGTACCACGAAGCTCGGACACCGGCTGCCGGTGGAGGCGGGCGACGATGCGGAAAAACTGACGACGCTGTTCAACCGGCTGATGGACAACATCGAGACGGAGGAGCGCGCACGCGAGGAGCTGCGCGCCCTGAAACGTGACACCGAAGAGGCGGAACGCGTCACCGCGCTTGCCAACGCCACCTTCGAGGCGATCGTCATCCATGACGAGGGCCGCATCGTCGACGGCAACAAGCAGCTCTCCGAGCTTGCCGGGCTGCCGCTCGAGGAGCTCATCGGGCGTTCCATTTTCGAGTTCCTCCCGCCGCCGGACATGGATGTCCTGACCGAGGCGGTCGCTGCCGGTGCCGAGCTCAACCGGGAGATCAACCTGAAGCGGGCCGATGGCGAACTCGTGCCCATCGAGGCGCGGGGACGGGAGATCGTCTATCGCGGCAAGCGGATGCGTATCGGTTGCCTGGTTGACCTGCGGGAACGCAAGCTCGCCGAGAGCCATATCCGATACCTCGCCCTCCACGACCCGCTGACCGGTCTGCCGAACCGCGCTCTTTTCAACGAGAAGCTTGCGGAAAGCGTCGTCATGGCGCGCCAGGGCGCCGGTTGCGCCGTGGTCATGGTCGACATCGACCATTTCAAGGACATCAACGACCTGCATGGCCATCCCGCCGGCGATGCGGTCATTCGCGAGACCGCCCATCGCCTGCAACAGGCAATGTCCCGCCACGACGTCGCGGCCCGGCTCGGCGGCGACGAGTTCGCGGTGATCCTCGCCAATGTCTATTTCCACGCGCAGGTCGAGGATTTCTGCCGCAGGCTTGCGCAGGCATTTCGCAGGCCCTTCGAGATCGAGGGCTGCGAGCGGCTGAAATGCGGTGTCAGCATCGGTGCCGCCATCGCGCCCGAGCATGCGGAAAGTTCCGAAGAGCTTGTCGGGCGGGCGGACATCGCCCTTTACCATGCCAAGAATTCCGGTCGGAATACCTACAAGATCTTCAAGAACGGCATGAACGAGCTGATCGAGAAGCGCCGGGCGCTGGAGATCGACATGGACGCGGCATTGGCTCGTGGCGAGTTCGAACTCTTCCTTCAGCCTCGCGTCTCGGCGGTGACGGCGAAGATCCACTCCTACGAGGCGCTGCTGCGCTGGAACCATCCGCAGCGCGGACTGGTAAGCCCCGTCGATTTCGTCGCCGTTGCCGAGGTTTCCGGCAAGATCATCGCGCTCGGCGAATGGGTGATCGAGGAGGCCTGCCGGATCCTCGCCGGGACGGAGGTCGAGCGGCTTTCGATCAATGTGAGCCCGCTCCAGTTCCGCCACAGCGACTTCCAGCACAGGCTCGGCGAGATTGTCAGGGCGTCCGGGGTCGATCCGCGCCGCATCGAACTGGAGATCACCGAAAGCGTGCTGATCGACGATGACCGGCGAGCGCTTCAGATCCTCAAGGAGTTGAAGGCCGTGGGCTTCACCATCGCGCTCGACGACTTCGGCACCGGCTATTCCTCACTGAGTTATCTCAGCCGCTATCCGTTCGACGCGATCAAGATCGACCGCAGCTTCGTCAGCAATCTCGGCCTCGACGAGAGCGCGGCGGTGATTGTCAACACCATCATAGATCTCGGTGAACGGCTGGGCATCAAGGTCGTGGCCGAAGGTGTCGAGACGATCGAGCAGGCCCTGTTCCTGGCGCGGGCCGGTTGCGATGAACTTCAGGGCTATCTGCTCGGCAAGCCGGTTGCGCTTGACGAGCGGGTCCGCACGATCCCGGCTTCCGTGGCCGTGGTCCTCACGGGTTCGTCCGGACGAACCCTCATCGAGGCTCCGCCTCTTGCGATGGAAAGCATGGCGGGCTGAGACAATGATGGAAAGCTGGAACCTGATCCTGTTTGTCTGCGAGGCGATCCTATACTTCGCCCTGATGACGACGCTCCTGCATCTGCGCCACCGCATCGGTCTCGGCGTGTTCCTGACCGCGCTCGGTGTGATGCACTTCGTCGAGACCTATCTGGCCGCCGTCTTCTATGTATCGCTGCCCTTCGGCGTGGTCTCACCCGGCTCGTCTGTCTTCTTCGCTGGCAAGCTGATGATGATCCTGATGCTCTACATCCAGGAAGACGCCTCGACGGTCCGTCAGCCGATCTACGGCCTCTTTCTCGGCAATCTGGTGACGCTGGCGATCGCCCAGCTCCTCGTGCTCCACCAGACCGTCGAGCCGGCTCCCGGGCAGGCGGCCGACATGGGATTCCTGAGCGACATGGGACTGCTGATGCTGTGGGGCACGACGCTGCTCTACATCGATGCGCTCGGCATCATCCTGCTCTATGAGCGGCTGGGTCGGTTCATGCCGCGCTGGACGATCCTGCGCTTCACCGTGAGTGGCGTTCTGGTCCTGAGCTTCGATCAACTGGGCTTCTATGCTCTCCTCAACCACCTCTATGATGCGCCACTTTCAGTCTTCCTCGGCGGTTGGAAGGCGAAAATGGCTGCCGCGGCGCTCTATTCATGTCTCTTCGCAGCCTATCAGATGGCATTTCGCGGCAATGGTGCCTTGCATTCGCGCAGGCCGATCAAGGATGTCTTCAGTGATCTGACTTTTCGCGAACGCTACGAGGATCTGTTGGCCCGGACGGGGCGTGACGTGCTCACCGGCGTCTACGATCGCAGCCGCATGGAAATCGAGGTCCCGCGTCTGGTCCGCGAAGCCCTCCGATCCGGAAAGCCGATCAGCCTTGCCATCGTCGACGTCGATCACTTCAAGTCGATCAACGACCGCTTCGGCCACCTGAGCGGCGACGAGCTTTTGAGGGAAATTGCCAATGCGCTTCAGGGAGGGATCGGAGATGCCGATCACCTGTTCCGATATGGCGGTGAGGAGTTCGTCGTTCTGTTTGCGGACGCGGGTTATGACGAGGCCATGGAGCGCGGCCGCAGGCTTTGCGCCTTACTGGGCAGCGTGATCCGCAATCCTGCGGGCGAGGCCGTGACGATCAGTCTTGGCGTGGCTGCCGCCCCGGAGGATGGCGGCAGCTTCAACGCCCTCCTGGCCGAGGCCGACGAGCGGCTTTACAAGGCCAAGAATGCCGGCCGCAACCGGGTGGTCGGGCGGCCGGACACTTCGAACACTTAGGCGGCGCGCGCCAGCTCGCGGGCCTTTTCTTCAGCCGCGGAGACTGCCTTCTCCGCGGCTTCCGGACCATAGGCGACGCCCTCGATGCGGATCGTCTCGACGTCGGTGATGCCGAGGAAACCGAGGACAGACCGCAGATACGGCTCGGCGAAGTCGAGCGTGGCGGCGGGGCCGGAGGAGTAGATGCCGCCCGAAGCGATCACCAGATAGGCCTTCTTGCCGGTGGCGAGGCCGACCGGGCCGTTTTCGCCATAGCGGAAGGTGCGGCCGGCGCGGGCCACGTGGTCAATCCACGACTTGACGATCGACGAAACGCCGAAGTTGATGAAACCGGTCGAGATGACGATCGTGTCGGCGGCCAGCAGTTCGTCGACGGCTGCGTCCGACACGGCGATGGCTTCAGCCTGTGCCGCGCTGCGGTCTTCGGGGGCAAGGCGGATCGCCGAGGAAAAGTCGCTGCCGATATGGGGCAGGGGGTCACGGGCGAGGTCGCGTTCGACCACGGCGGAACCGGCGGTCTTCGAGGCGAGATCGTCAACGAGCTGACGGGCGATCTTGTTGGAAAGTGAATCGTCGCCGCGCGTGCTGCCGGTGATGAGAAGGATGGAGGACATGGGACACCTCTTGGTCTGAATGGCTATCCGCGTAGGCCGGGGGTGGGCTGTTGCGGTGCGTCATAAATAGAGGTGCTTTGCCATCGAAAAAACTGTGATAAACTGGATCAGTTTCATCGATAAAATGGATGCCCTAGCGTGTTGCCCAATCCCACCCTCGACCAGTTGCAGGTCTTCGTCGCTGTCGCCGAGACCGGCAGTTTCTCGGCCGCCGCCCGCCAGCTCAACCGCGCCCAGTCGGTGATCAGCTACACCATCGGCAACCTTGAGGCACAGCTGCAGCTGACGCTCCTGGATCGCAGCGGTTCGCGCCAGCCGGTCCTGACCGACGCCGGACGCGTCATTCTGGAGGATGCGCGGCGAATGATCGCCCATCTCGACAGCCTCCGCGCCCGCAGCAAGGCGTTGACGGAGGGCCTGGAGGCCCAACTGTCGATTGCGGTCAGCGTCATGGTGCCGGACGATGCGGTGATGAAGATGCTCGGCGAGTTCCAGCAACGTTTTCCGACCGTTCCTCTGCAGTTGACGGTCGGATCGCCTTTCCAGGTGGCGCGGATGGTCGATGAAGGCACGGCCGATGTCGGTCTTGGTGGGGCTACGAAAGAGGGACGAAACGGCATCTCCGATCGCAAGATCGGTCACTCCTTCATCGTTCCTGTGGCCGCTCCCGATCATCGGTTGACGCGGCTCGACCGCACCCTGTCGATTTCCGATGTGATCGATGAGATCCAGATCGTGGTAACGGACACCACCAGTCCTATGGAAAGCAAAGGCTTCAACATCATTTCGCGCCGGATCTGGCGTGTCGGCGACATGAACACCAAACGTCAGCTGATTCTTGCGGGGCTTGGCTGGGGCGGCGTGCCTCTCGCCATGATAAAAGAAGACCTGCGCGCCGGGCATCTTGTCCGGCTCGACGTCGAACCATACGAGCACTTCGAGTATCCGCTGGCCGCGCAGTGGCGTGCGGCAAACCCGCCTGGTCCCGCGGGTCGCTGGCTGCTGGACCTGATGGGGCAAATGCTCTCCAATTGCCCCGATACCATGTCGGACGCGATGGCCAAGATCAATGAAGCTCCGCCAATGTTCCGGCACCAGGCTTAAGGCCACGCCTTGAGGCGCAGCCGGATGGTGGTCAGCCGAGGATGAGGCGGAATTTCGCAAAGCCCTCCGCGCCATCGCCGGCATCCTCGATCCTGGCTCCCTTGACTGCTGCTGCATAGTCACGCCCCTTCGGGCCGGTCTCGAAGGTTGCGGTCGTCCCCGCCATCGGAGCGAAGGACCAGTTCGCATCGGCGGACGGATTGATCGTGCCCTGCTCGACGATGTAGCGCACGATCACGTCGCGATTGGTGTCCGGGCCGACGAAGACGACCTTGTCTGCGCCAATCTCCGGGAATTTCCCCCCGCCGCCGGCTCGATAGTTGTTGGTGACGACAAGGAACTTGCCGCCGGGCTCGATCGGTTTGCCACCGAATTGCAGGTTGACGATACGGCTCGTTTCCGGGTGCACGGCCTTGCCGTCCTTGTCGTATTTCGCCGGCTTCGACAGGTCGATCTGATAGGTCACCCCGTCGATCACATCGAAATTGTAGGAGGGAAAATCCAGATTGATGAGGGGGGCGTCCTGCGCGCCCGCCACGATCTGGTTGAAGATGCCGGCCGACATCTCCAGCCAGTTCTTGACCTGCTCGCCGGTGATCACCACCGCCTGCACGGTGTTCGGGTATAGATAGAGATCCGCGACGTTCTTGATGGCGATGTCGCCGGCCGGGACGTCGGTATAGTATTCGGCCCCGCCGCGTCCGCCGGCCTTGAAGGGAGCCGCCGCAGAGAGGATTGGCAAATCCTTGTGGGGGCCATCCTTCAGCATGTCCCTAATGTACCAGGTCTGGGCGTTGGAGACGATCTGAACGGACGGGTCGTCCGCCACGAGGGCGAAATAGGAGTAGAGCGGCGCCGAGGTCTTGCCGACCGGGGTGCGCACATAGTCGAGAGTCGCCTTGTGCTCGGGCTCGACCGAAGCCACCACCGCCACCGTGTCGCCGACATTGGCGACGATCTTCCGCCCGTCGTCGCGGTGATAGATCGGTCGCGCCTCGCAAGTAAAGTCGAGGATCTTCCAGCCGCTGCCGTCCTTTTCGAGCATCAGGTCGATGAGACCCATATGCGAGCCCCAGAAACCGGCCATCACGGCGGGCTTGCCGAGCAGCGTGCCCTTGACCGGATCGGCGCCCGGAACGTCGACGAAATCCTTCGGGCCGGGGAAGACGAGGTGCTGATGTCCCGTGAAGACCGCGTCGATTCCCTCGACGCCCGCGAGATAGAGCGACGCGTTTTCCATGCGTTCGGTGAGGCCATGACCATCGATGCCGGAATGGGAAAGCGCGATCACGATGTCCGCGCCTTCCTCCTTCATCGCCGGAACCCAGGCGCGTGCGGCCTCTACGATGTCGCGCGTCTGGGCCTTGCCGTGGAGGTTCTTCTGATCCCAAACCATGATCTGCGGCGGCACGAAGCCGATGAAGCCCACCTTGATCGCGCTCTCGGCTCCCCCGCCGTCCTTGATCGTCTTTTCGATGATCGCATAGGGCTTGAAATGCAGGGCGTCCTGCTTGGGATCCGCGGCGAGTTCCCCCTTCGTGAGGTTCGCGCAGACGATCGGAAAATTGGCCCCGCCGAGCGTGTTGAACAGGAAGTCGAGTCCATAGTTGAACTCGTGATTACCGACCGTGCCGCAGTCGTAGCCGAGCACGTTCATCGCCTTGATGACCGGATGGAGGTCGCCCGCCTTCATGCCTTTCTTGTAGGCCATGTAGTCGCCCATCGGATTGCCCTGCAGGAGGTCACCGTTGTCGACCAGCATGGAATTGCCGGCTTCCGCGCGGATCTGGTCTATGATCGACGCCGTGCGGGCGAGCCCCATCGTATCGTTCGGCTTGTCCGCATAATAGTCGTAGGGCATCACGTTGACATGGATGTCCGTCGTCTCCATCAGCCGGAGATGCGCCTGGTTCGCGTTGCCGTTGGCCCGCACCGCAAACGGATGAAGGGTGATGAGGGCGGTCGTGGCGGCCAAGCCACCGAGGAAGGCACGGCGGGACATCGGATGAAGATCGATCAGGGACGACATGAGGGGGCTCCTTGGTCAGTACGCGCTCGACGGGGCAAGACTAGGTGGGTTTCCTTATTCGTGCATCCTTAAAATGACGGGGGTATGTCCCGCCCCTCAACCGTTCGGCATCAGTTGCCTCCGGTTCGGTACGGAGCAAGCGATGCCGATCAGGCAGCTCCGAGCGTCTGCATCTTGTGGAAGTTCTTGAAATAGGCGCCGATCTGCGCAGCCGTATTGCTTGTCTCGTCGCTCTGGATGCCCATCTTGCCGGCCCGGTACCAGCGCACGATACCTTCGGTGCGGCCGAACTCCGTCGTCTTGATCTCGACGCTGCTGCCGTGTCGTGCCTCGACCCAGCGGTGGAGTTCGAGCGCCATCCCCCGATGCGGGATGTCGATCACCCGGATATCCACCACCTGATGAAGAAAACGAAGAGTGCCCCTGAGCCTGCACCGGATGCGTGGCGTCTTGCGACCGTCGCTGCCTCTATTTGCGCTAATTAAATTTCTCGTTCTTAATATAGTAAATGGAAATTTAATTATCGCAGGCGCAAAGAAATTGATCAAAGCTTCGAAAAGTACATTAACGTTTATCGATCGCCGATATGTCGGTATATATTTGCGATATCGAAGTATGGTATTTGGACGTTTCACACATAAATCGCAAATGTCAGTATATATTTTTTATGATATTCTGAACATCTAGAAAGGGTCGGGTTCTGTTACTGGCGTTCCAAAGCTTCGAGCGCGAAATGCGCCTGAAGGTGCGGAGCGGCGACCGATTCGGCGCGGCAAGGGGAGGGCCGGAGCACAAGCCTGCAAATGCGAAAACGGCGCGTGCCGTTTCTGGCGCGCGCCGTGGAGGGCGGTCGGGATAAGGGGGCGCGGTTAGCGCGTGAGAACGGGCCGGACTTCCTGGTGGAAGTTGCGGAAATAGGCGGACATCTGCGCCAGCGTATTGGAATTCTGGCGGATCTGGACACCGAGATAGCCGCCATAGGCCCACTGCACGGTGCCCTCGATCATGCCAAGGTCCTCGGTCTGAATGACCACATTGCTACCGCGCGCGGCGTGAAGCTTGCCATAGATCTCGAGGCCGACGCCTGTGCGGGAAATGTTGTAGATCCGGCTTTCGACCTCCTGATTGAGGTGCTTCACCTTGCTCCTCATGCGCACGCGGCTGCGTGTGGATTTGCGACCTTCGATCTGAAGTCTGGATTGCATCGCTACCCCCATCCTGTTCGTTTGCGGTGAGGATGGCTGAAAAGCCTTGCATCCGGTTCAATCTGAAAGGTCAAATTGCAGCGATCTGCGAAATTTGGCACAGCCTGCCGCGACGACGCAGTATGGCCAGATCATAGCCCGACATTGGAACGTTCGATCACCTCGCGCAGGGCAAAGCTGGAATTGATCTTCACCACATGCGGCAGCGCCGAAAGCCAGTCGCGATGAATGCGCTCGTAATCCTCCAGATCCTTCGCCGCCACACGGAGGATATAGTCGTATTCGCCCGACATCAGGTAGCAGACAAGGACATTCGGGCACTTCTTCACGGCTGTCTCGAACTCGGAAAGCGTCTTGGCGAACTGACCGGAAAGCGAGATGTGCACGATCGCGATCATCTTGTAGTCGAGCGCCTTGTGCGAGAGGCGCGCGTGATAGCCGCTGATCACGCCGGAACGCTCGAGCAGATCGTGCCGTCTGGAGCAGGCCGAGGGGCTCAGGCCCACCTTCTGGGCGAGCTCCGCATTGGTGATGCGACCGTTGTGCTGGAGGGCACGAAGGATGGCAAGATCGATGGTATCCAGCTCCGACATTCGAAGATCCTGCGAAAAATTGACGAGATACGCAATGTTCTCCAAATTTTTATGTTCCGCAATCCGAATTCGCAAGGACATTCGGCGAAGAGCGGTGTTTCAATTCCTGCCGCAACGCAACGATCGGCGAAAAGCCGGCACGAGAGGAACACGAATGCGCGTAGGCTGCCCCAAGGAAATCAAGAATCATGAATATCGCGTCGGCCTGACCCCCGGCGCAGTGCGCGAATATGTGGCCCATGGCCACGATGTTCTGGTCGAGACCGGCGCCGGCGCCGGCATCGGCGCGGATGACCATGCTTATATCTCCGCCGGCGCAAAGATCGCCGCCTCGGCCAAGGACGTGTTCGAGAAATCGGACATGATCGTCAAGGTCAAGGAGCCGCAGCCCTCCGAATGGGTTCAGCTCAGGGCGGGGCAGATCCTCTACACCTATCTCCACCTCGCGCCCGATCCGGCCCAGACTAAGGGCCTCGTCGAGAGCGGCGTGACGGCGGTCGCCTACGAGACCGTGACGGATGACCGAGGCGGCCTTCCGCTGCTGGCGCCGATGTCGGAAGTGGCCGGCCGCCTGGCGATCCAGGCCGGTGCGACGGCGCTCCAGAAGGCCCATGGCGGTCGCGGCATCCTGCTCGGCGGCGTTCCAGGCGTGCTGCCTGCCAAGGTCGCGGTCATCGGCGGCGGCGTCGTCGGTCTCCATGCCGCCCGCATGGCCGCAGGTCTCGGCGCCGATGTGACGATCATCGACCGCTCGCTGCCCCGCCTGCGCCAGCTCGATGACCTGTTCGCCGGACGTGTCCGCACCGTCTACTCGACGATCGACGCGCTTGAGCAGGAAGTCTTTGCCGCCGATCTCGTCATTGGCGCCGTACTGATCCCGGGTGCCGCCGCCCCGAAGCTCGTCACCCGCGAAATGCTTTCTGGTATGAAGAAGGGTGCGGTGATCGTCGACGTGGCGATTGACCAGGGTGGCTGCTTCGAAACCTCGCATGCGACGACGCATTCCGATCCGACCTACGAGGTCGACGGTATCGTGCACTACTGCGTCGCCAACATGCCGGGTGCCGTTCCCGTCACTTCGACCCATGCGCTGAACAATGCCACGCTCGTTCACGGCTTGGCACTCGCCGACCGCGGCCTGCGTGCGATCGCCGAGGACCGGCACCTGCGCAATGGCTTGAATGTCCATCGCGGCCGCATCACCAACCAGCCGGTGGCCGAGGCCCTCGGTTATGAAATGCACGCACCTGAAAAGGTCCTCAGCGTCGCCTGAGCGACGCCGGGGTTGTTTCGACCCGCATCACGTTACGTCAGGTCCGCAAATGTAATGCGTTGACGCGGTCGAAGGGCCGGCCCTTCCCATCGGGCCGGCTCTTTTCATTTCCCGCCTTCAGCTGCGGTCGATCCGGCACTGGAAACAGTTGTTGCGGGCCGAGCGCACATGCACATAGGCGATTTCCGGAAGTGCCAGCAGCGTGCGCGCACGGTCCTCGACATTCTCCCTGAGCGTGACCGCGCCGGTACCGTAGACGATGCGGTCGTCTGCGCCATAGCCGCGCAGGATGAAGTCCGGGCTGTCGCCAAGTACCGGCGGTTTGGCTTCGCTTGCCGCATAACGCGGGCACGGATCAGCATGGATGAAGATCGGCCCGGTCTCGGCATAGGGCTGAAGGGCAGGGAACGGCCTATAGGCAAGGGTGAGATAGGCGGCTCCATCCTCGATGAAGTCGAGGCAATGCCGGCACGGATATCCGCCACCTTGGGCGATGCGTCGTTCCGGCGTCAGGCCGTAGGCATCCGCGCCGCCGCGTCTCAAGTGCTCCGCATCGGCTGTGGGCATGGCGGTGAAGGCTATGGTGGTCGTCATGGCAGTCTCCCTTTCGAGCCGCGAGCATCGGACGATGGCGACACGCCCGCCACCCGATTCCTGCCGCATGGCGGAAAAGTCGGCCCAATATTGGTCTTTTCCCGCAAAACGGCGATCGGCTAGCGTTCCGGCGCTTTTCCACGCTTCAAGAGGGGATCAAGGGTGCGGGGACATTTCACACGTTTTATTGCGGGCCTTGCCGTCTCGGCGGCCCTGGCTGCCGGGATGACGACGGCGGGGGCAGAGGACACCCAGCCGACTCCGGAACAGATCGAGGAGGCACGGACCTTCACCGTCAACAACGCGATCTTCATCCTCTTCCATGAAGCCGGGCACATGCTGATCTCGGAATTCGGCCTTCCCGTGCTCGGCCGCGAGGAGGATGCGGTCGACGCGCTTTCATCAATCCTGATGCTGGAATCCGACAGCGACGAGTTCGACAAGGCGATTCAGGATTCCGCCGACGGCTGGTTCCTGCTCGACGAGAGCAAGGAGGAAATCGGCGACAGCGACTTCCTCGACACCCATGCGCTCGACCGCCAACGTGCCTATCAGATCGTCTGCATGATGACGGGCGCCGATGCGGAATATTTCAAGAAATTTGCGGACTCGCTCGATTTTCCTGACTCAAGACGTGAGGAATGCGCTTACGAATACGAGCGCACCAAGCAGAGTTGGTTCGGTCTGTTGCAGCCTCACCTTAGGGAAAGCGGCAAGGCCAAGATCACGGTCAGCTACCAGCCGGCCGGCGACGAAGCGCTCCAGCCCTTTGCCGACATTCTCAAGGAGGCTCAGGTGCTCGAGGTGGTGGCCGACAGCTTCTCGGAGATCTACAAGCTCGATGACGGCATCCGCTTCACCGGCAAGGCCTGCGGCGAGCCGAATGCCTACTGGCATCCGGAAGAGCGCGAGATCACCTTCTGCTACGAGATGGCCCTCCAGCACGTGGTGCTGATCGACGGATTCTTCGAGCGCGAGCGCCAGGAAAAGAAGAACAAGAAGAAATAGGGTTCGGCCGGGCCGCCATGCCGCCGTCAGAAGGCGGCGGCGTCCCGGCGGATCATCTGTAGGAGCTCTGCTTCGCTGAACGGCTCGACCATGGCCTCGAAGGTCTCGACCGGCGAGAAGCCGAACTGCTGGTACAGCTGAAGCGCGCGCGGATGGTCGAGCGTGTTGGTGGTGACGGTCACCTTGCGCGGATTGAGCTGCCAGGCGGTGTAGAGTGCCTGCAGCAGGAACCACTTGCCGATCCCAAGGCCGAGGGCATGCTCGAACAGGCCGAAATAGGAGAGCTCGACGACGTCGTCGCTTTCCTGGTTGAGTTCGAAGAAGCCGGCCGGCGCACCATGAACGTAGAGGACGGAAATCGTCACCTTCGGGCTGTGGATAGCGGCCTTGAGCGCGCCGTCGGTCATTCTTAGCCGCTTGTACCAGTGCCAGCGGGCGCCGACCTGGCGGTGAAGAAAGCGGTAGAAGGCCAACGGGATCTCGTGCGTGCGCATGATCGCCGTCTGGATGTTGACCGGAACCGGAAGGCTGGCCTTTGGCGGCGCGGTCATCTCGAGCCGGGTGACATGCGCCGAGATCGGTCCGTGCGAGGTCGCGGGCAGGGGCTCTGCCGCGCCGGTCTCGACGGGCGTGTCGGCCTTGCTGCCCCATTCGGACCAGGAGCCGTCATAGAGCGAATTGTCGGCATGGCCGAGCGATTCCAGCGCAAGCGTGACCACAGCGGCCGTGACGCCCGAGCCGCAGCTGGTCACGACAGGCCGCGCCAGGTCGATGCCGGCCTCAGCAAAGATCGTGCGCAAGGTCGGCAGATCCTTGAGGTGGCCGTTTTCGGAGAGCGAGACCGCGGGCACGCTGCGGGCGCCGGGCATGTGGCCGGAGCGCATGCCGGCGCGGGGCTCCGGCTCTTCTCCGGTAAAGCGGCCGGCCGGTCGCGCATCGGCGATCTGGCGCCCGCCCTTGGCGGCGATTTCGTTCATTTCGGCGAAAGTCGTGATACGGCTGCGGTCGAAGGCGACCTTGAAGATGGCCGGTGCCGGCTCCGGCAGGTCGGTTTCGAGCGGGCGGCCTTCCTTCTTCCAGCCGTCGAGACCTCCATCCATCACGTAGACGCGCTCGGCGCCCATGACGCGCAGCATCCACCAGACGCGTGGCGCGGAAAACATGCCGGGACCGTCATAGACGACGATCGTGTCGGTGTCGGCGATGCCGAGCTTGCCGAGTTCGGCGGCGAAGAACTCCGGCGAGGGCAGCGAATGCGGCAGGCCGGTCGCCTGGTCGGCGATTGCGTCCTGGTCGAAGAAGACGGCACCCGGGACATGGCCCGCGGCATATTCGGCGGCACCGTTGCGGTTGTGCGCCGGAAGGTACCACGAGGCGTCTATGATCTTGAATTCGGGTGCGCCGAGCTGCTTTTCCACCCAGTCGGCGGAGACGACGAAACGGCTTTTCTCGGCAGGCATGCTCTTCTCCCAAATGCTCTCGTCAGGCGGAAGTCTCCGGCGTGCCGAAACGAATGCGGAACCGGCGGTTTTCCTTGCCTTTTTTCTCGATCTTGACGATGTGAATCGCACCGACCTCCTGGGTCTCCGAAACATGTGTGCCGCCGCAGGGCTGGCTGTCAACGCTCGAATTCTCCCCGATGCACACGAGGCTCACGCGCCCCATGCCGATCGGCGGCCGGACATTCTTCGACTTGACGATGCCCGGATTGGCGATGAGTTCCTCGTCGGTGATCCATTGCAGGAAGACGGGGTGGTTCTCTCCGACGAGCCGCATCAGGTCGGCCGTCACCTGTTCCTTGTCGATGGTCTCAGTCATGTCGAAATCGACACGGCTTTCATCCTCGCCAACGGCGGCGCCGGTGATCGGGAAGGGGCAGACGACCGAGAGCAGGTGGCAAGCGGTGTGCATGCGCATCAGCTTGTAGCGGCGCGGCCAGTCGACATGTAGGACGAGTTTCTCGCCGATCTCGGGGCGCGGCTCGCCCTCGGCGGGCTGGTGCAGGATGATGTCCTTGGTCTCGCCGTGCCGTGTCAGGGCGATCTGGATGGTTGAGCCGTCGGCGCGCTCGAACTTACCGATATCCCCCGGCTGCCCGCCGGAGGTCGCATAGAAGACGGTCTGGTCGAGCTCGATCGAACCGTCTTCCAGGATGTTGGTGACCACGGCCTCCGCGGTGGAGAGATAAAAGTCGTCGCGGTAGAGGGCAGTGGTTGGCATGGCTCACTCGGTTGGTTGGAACGGCACCGCGTAGTCGGCCTCTTTCTCGATCCAGCCCGGAACCGGCAGCTGCTTGGAGCGCAGGAAGTCGGGATTGAAGAGCTTCGACTGGTAGCGGTTGCCGTAGTCGCAAAGAACGGTGACGATGGTATGGCCCGGTCCGAGGTCGCGCGCAAGCCGGATCGCACCGGCAATGTTGATGCCCGACGAGCCGCCGAGGCAGAGCCCTTCGTTCTCGACGAGATCGTAGATGAGCGGCAGCGCTTCGGAATCCGGGATCTGGTAGGCGTAGTCCGGGGTGAAACCCTCGAGATTGGCGGTGATGCGCCCCTGGCCGATGCCCTCGGTGATCGACGAGCCGGAGGATTTCAGTTCGCCGTTCTTGTAGTATTCGTAAAGGGCGGCCCCTTCCGGGTCGGCAAGGCCGATCTTGACCTCGGGCTTCATGCGGCGAAGGCCCATGCCGACGCCGGCAAGCGTGCCGCCGGAGCCGACCGCGCAGATGAAGCCGTCGACCTCGCCGCCGGTCTGGTCGTGGATCTCGCGGGCGGTCGTCGCGATATGGGCGTCGCGGTTGACCGTGTTGTCGAACTGGTTGGCCCAGATCGCGCCGTTCGGTTCGCTCTTGGCAAGTTCGGCGGCCAGCCGGCCGGATAGCTTCACGTAGTTGTTCGGGTTCTTGTAGGGAACGGCCGGCACTTCGACCAGTTCGGCGCCGAGCAGCTTCAGTGCGTCCTTCTTCTCCTGGCTCTGGGTTTCAGGGATGACGATCACTGTGCGATAGCCGAGCGCCTTGGCGACCAGCGTCAGCCCGATGCCGGTATTGCCGGCGGTGCCCTCGACGATCACGCCGCCGGGGCGAAGCAGCCCACGCCGCTCGGCATCGCGGATGATGAACAGCGCCGCACGGTCCTTGACCGACTGCCCGGGATTCAGGAATTCGGCCTTGCCGAGGATCGTGCAGCCGGTCGCCTGCGAGGCGCCCTTCAGCCGGATGAGCGGCGTATTGCCGATCGCTTCGAGAACGGAGGGGTGA
This sequence comes from Rhizobium sp. CAU 1783, assembly GCF_054551725.1. Taxonomy (NCBI): domain Bacteria; kingdom Pseudomonadati; phylum Pseudomonadota; class Alphaproteobacteria; order Hyphomicrobiales; family Rhizobiaceae; genus Rhizobium; species Rhizobium sp. CAU 1783. The sequence goes on from NZ_JBTOLM010000003.1 coordinate 345,010, forward strand.
AACGTCATGATGTCAGCCTTTTCGTCTTCTGCGGACAGTAGAAACAAAAGCGCGAGGGAAGAAAACCGTTCACAACGGAGATTTTGTCCTTCTGGACAAGATTATGCGGGTGAAGCGGTTGGCGCGGGATTGAACCGCTTTTTTCGGCCCAGCGGTAGTCAAAGGCAAGGAATGGCTTTTCGCGCAGGGGCAGGGGGAAGGAAAATGCGTTCGGGGGAGGGGGCGTTCTCGTCAGCCGATAAGGCGCCACCCTCAAAGGATCGGTCTTTGATGGCTTGTCTTCGCCGCTTACTCTCATGCTCGGGGAGGATTGTGTTGGGCAATGACTGGCTTTGTTAGGGTTTCGCTGTAAGCTATGAAATCGGAAAAGGCCGATTTCATAGCTTACATAATGTTTCAGTTTCTTGGGATTCATGCAGTGTCTAAACAAGGATCTTCCAGTAAATTTGTGTATGAAAACGGTCAAATTCCGCCCGGTGAGTGTGTTGAATTCGAGAATTTTATTCGTAAATTTGCGATTTTAACAATCCCTGCTTGCGTAGCGTTTACGTATTTAGTCGCTCTTTCGCCAGAAAACATCATTTCGCACATAGGCGATTTAATTCCTTTCTTCGAGGGTAGAATTGCATATTTGAAGCGGTCAGATCACCTGTCTTACGTTGGTTTCATCGCAACTGTGATCTCTGGTGCCGTCTCTATTCCTATAATCACCGCTTTTATTGGCCGCGTGTATTGGAACAAGGTTGTCGCAGCTGGTAAATGTAAACCGGTAAATGGAAATATTGTAATTATATTGATTTTGCAGGTTGCTTTTGGGTATTCTCTGTTTTTCATGGCGTTTATCGACGTGGGTGAGCCGGTTGATCCGCGCTGGCCGGGCATGACGCGCATACTGCTTTGGCCGATTTTTCCCTTTTTTGGCGCTATAGTTTATTGGGTCGTTGGCTTTCTTATTTTTGGTTTGAGTGTCGGAATTCTGAAGTTCCTTTATCTTCGGGAGAGTTAGTTGGCTGGACCAAAGAAGGTATCTTTGTCTGCCACTCCTCACTACTCCTTCAACCCCTGAAACGCCGCCATCGCCGCGTCACGAGCCTTGCCGTGATCGACGATCGGCAGCGGATAGGTCTTGCCGAGGCTCACCCCTGCTTCCTTCAATACCAGCAGGGGCGCCTCGAAGGGCTTGTGGATGAACTTGGCCGGCATGTCCTTCAGCTCCGGCACGAAGCGGCGGACATAATCGCCATCCGGGTCGAATTTCTCGCCCTGCGTGATCGGGTTGAAGATGCGGAAGAAGGGGGCGGCGTCGGCGCCGGAGCCGGCGACCCATTGCCAGCTTGCCGCATTCGACGCCGGGTCGGCATCGACCAGCGTGTCGCGGAACCAGCGTTCGCCCTCCCGCCAGTCGATCAGCAGGTCCTTGATCAGAAAGGACGCGACGATCATCCGCACCCGGTTGTGCATGAAGCCGGTCTGCCAGAGCTCCCGCATGCCGGCATCGACGATCGGATAGCCCGTCTGCCCGCGTTGCCAGCGCTTCAAATCGTCCGGAGCATGGCGCCAGGGAAAGGCGTCGAACTTCGAATTCCAGTTCTTCGTCGCAAGGTCGGGGAAGTGGAACAGCAGGTGATAGGAGAAATCGCGCCAGGCGAGTTCCTTGCGGAAGTGAATGACGTCTTCGGCGGCGATCGCGGCGGTCAGTCCGCGGGTCGCGTGCCAGACGCGGGCAGGGGAGATCTCGCCGAGCGCCAGGTGCGGCGACAGGCCCGACGTGTGCGGCAGCGCCGGAAAGTCGCGCTTCGACTTGTAGCCGTCGAGGTCCTCGTCGACGAAGCGTTCGAGCCTCTCGGCGGCTCCCGCCTCGCCGGGCGTCCACACGGCGGAAAAAGTGGCCGCCCAGTCGGGCCGGGTCGGCGTGAGCGCCCAGTCGGCGATCCGCTCGGAAGTCGGCCAGTCGGCCGGTGGTGCGAGTCTCTCCGGCGCGGCGACCGGCTCCGGCGGCTCGCCCGCGGCCTCGAGTGCGCGCCAGAAGGGTGTGTAGACGCGGTAGGGACCGCCGGCGCCGGTCTTCAGTCGCGACGGCTCATGCAGCAGCTGACCGGCAAAGCTGCGCACGGTGAGCCCGCTTCGCGTCAGCTCCTCCTTGATCGGGGTGTCGATGGCGATGCCGGGCGGATCGTAGCGGCGGTTCCAGAACACATGGCTGGCCCCGGTCTCTGCCACCAGATCGCCGAGGACCGCATCGGCCGGGCCGCGGCGGAGCACCAGGCGGCTGCCGATCCTGGCGAGCGAAGCCGAAAGTGCTTCGAGCGAATGGTGAAGCCACCAGGCCTGAGCCGCGCCGAGCGGGCCGTTGCCGGCGACATCCGGTTCGAGGATATAGACGGGCACGACCGGCCGAAGGCTTTCCGCGGCACAGGCAAGTGCCAGATTGTCGTCGAGCCGCAGGTCCTTGCGGAACCACAGAATGATCGGGAAATTGTCGCGGGAATTCATCAGGATGCGGCTCGTATCGTATGCGTCTGCACAGTATACGATCGATTCGTTCGCGAGGATCACAGCCAATCGGCGTTTATTCGAAAGATCGGCAGGATGGGTGTCGGAGGGTTTGTGAGAAGGACGGCAGCGTGATCGCGCTGCAGCGTGAGGAGACGTCAATCAACTCGCCCGAGCCCGTACTATAGATTACGGCGCTCGCGTCCCTCGTGCCTAGTGACACGATTTGCCGCCCGCGCCTAGCGCCCGCGGCCAAAATTCAGAAAATGCGGATCGCCGCGATCGGCAGGTCGACCGGAACGGGGCGCGATCGCGGTCAGGACGCCGCAGCGATCTTGGCCCGACGCGGTTCGCCGCCGTTCAGCATCTGCATGATCTCGGTTGCGCTCTCGCGCACGTAGAGCCGGTGCAGTTTTTCCGCGACCGGGGCATTCGTCAGGAGGCAGGTGTATTTTTCGCGCTCGTACCAGCGAAAGTCCACGACATTGTTCATGTTCACGAAGAAGGGGAAACCGTCCCCGTCATGAAGCTCGAGCCACATATATATCATTCTCCTGACAGTCACTAAGTATGCGGAACTGATAACAGGCAAAAATGAAGAGGGGGTTTCACGCGGGGCGAGAAGTGTCGCAGCATGGCGCGGAAAAAGAAAAAGGCCCGCGCTTGGTCAGCGCAGGCCTTGAATTAGATGGCTCCCCGGGCCGGATTCGAACCGGCGACCTGTCGATTAACAGTCGAATGCTCTACCGCTGAGCTACCAGGGAACAGCCGCTTGGCGCGGTGTGAGCGGGGTAATACAAATGCTGGTTCGATTTGCCAAGCGGTTTTTCAAAAAAAATGTGACGAGGTTGTTTTATTTTGCCCGCATCCCATCTCTGTGGAGCCGGGAAAGCCGATGTTTGCCCGGCAAGACAAGGGTTTTGCATGGCTGTTGAAAAACGAAAATATCGCATCGATACGGACCGGGGCAGGATTGTGCTTGACCGTTTCGAGCTTCCTTTCCCGCGAAACAGGGTCGGACGCATCATCACCGGCACCGCACTGATCGGGGGCGGCATTCTCGGATTCCTGCCCGTGCTCGGCTTCTGGATGGTGCCGCTCGGTCTCTTCGTCCTGTCTCACGATCTTCCCGCCGTGCGCCGCCGCCGCCGCCGCATGGCGATCTGGTGGCGCAAACGCTATCCGGCGGTGAACCGCGCGGGAAAACGCTGACGCGCGGCACCTCCTGGGTCTGGCCGAGGTCGCGGTGGTCACTCGCGGTGATGGCCGCACAAAATTTCCCGGGTGACGGAAGAAGCCCCTTGCGCTCACTTCAGATCCGTTCTAAACGCCCCGCACCGCTCGCACTTACATCGGAATGGCCTCGTGGCGGAGTGGTTACGCAGAGGACTGCAAATCCTTGCATCCCGGTTCGATTCCGGGCGAGGCCTCCATTCCCTTCTTTTATAGATTGCAAATTTAGTTGCATGTAGAAACGCTTTTTCGCGGTGGTCATGTGTTTTTTACCAGCATCGTTCTCGGCCTCTGAATATTCAGTCGCTTAAAGTTTCCTATTTCCGAAGCCAGCGGCTGCGTACGGACCGGATCCCGTTTGACCGTGTAGGCTCGGCTTCTTTACGCCGCGCATTGCGCGGTATTTCGCGTGCCCAGCCGCCAGATCTGATTGAAGCTCCAAGTGACCGTCGCGGTGCCTTGGAAATCTGTCTGTGCGTCAAGCGCGCGCGGTCAAAGGATAGAAAAGGTCCCGTTATCGGCTCGATCTCGGTGGGGTGATTGGTCTATGATCCTGGAAAGTCTTGGCACAGGAAACGTCACGCCATGAAATCCGAAACTGAACAAGAGCGACTCGCCGACCTTGCGAAGATCGAAGTGTCAGAACTCCCGAAATTTGCACCCGGCTCATTCGGTTGTCATGAGGTTCTGCACGTATCTTCTTTGTTGGTGGAGGATGTTGCGCGTCACCTCCTCGCTCATCCATCGATCGTTATAGATCCGGAGTTCTACGAGTTGGCGCGTGAGGCCCATGACAGGCTGTTCGCGCTATATCAGGCGATTGGGAGGAAGCATCTCGGAGCAGACTGACCGCGTGCCGGTCCAAAGAGATCTGCCAAGCTTACAGGGGCAGCGCAAGTCGAGGGGAGCGGAGCCAGCTTGAGAGTTGCAGCCGTTTCGCGAACTGCTTCCATCCCCGAGGATCTGCCACGCCTTCCGATATGCCGCGGCAGATCGTACCAGAGACATACCCATTCCCGGGCGAGGCCTCCATTCCCTTCTTGTTTCAGCTGATCCTCGACGCACCTTCCGGCCAAAACTGGACCGATCGCGCCTTTGCGCCGGGTCGGCACAGATTTGGCCGATCACGCCCATTGCCCGCGCCTGACGCTCGGCTAAAGCGGCTCCTGTATCAACAAGGAGCCCACCATGCGCCACCTCGCCACTTTCGCCCTGATCGCTTCGGCCGCGCTCATGCCCGTTTCTGCCTCTGCCGAAAGCCGGACCTTGACGCTGCAGAACAGCACCTCGCACATGATCGTGAAGTTCTTCGCCACGCCCGAAGGTGGCGGCAAGCGGGTCGAGCTGCTCAACAAGAAGGGGCTGTGGGCCGGCAAGTCGCGCAAGCTGACCATCAATGACAGCTCGGACGCCTGCGTCTTCACGACTCGTGCGGTCTTCGAAGACGACAGCTTCTATGACGTCAGCAACAAGATCGATCTCTGCGAGAGCGACGAATACGAGATCGAGGAATAAGCATGCCGCGCCGGCGGGACGGCAGGTCGTGTGAGACTGCCTTCGCGATAATCTGTTCCCGCCGCATCGACCCGTCTTGAAAGCCGAACGCCCTGCAATTAAGACACTGCAGACACAAACCCGGCCGGAAGTGGGACGAACTGACATGATGGACTTCGCAGCAGCACGCACCAAGATGGTGGACAACCAGATCCGCACGACAGACGTGACGTCGCATTCGGTGTTGAACGCGTTCCTCTCGGTGCCGCGCGAAGCTTTCGTTCCGCAGAACCTGCGCCCGCTCGCCTACATCGACGAGGACATGCAGGTGGCAGCCGCGACCGATGGCAAGCCCGCCCGCTATGTCATGGAACCGTCGCCGCTCGCCAAGCTGCTGCAGCTCGCAGCGGTCGGCAAGGACGACGTCGTGCTCGAGATCGGCTGCGGTGCCGGCTACGCCGCGGCCCTCCTGTCGCAGCTGGCCGGTTCGGTCGTTGCGGTTGAAAGCGACGAGACGCTCGCCAACAAGGCGACCGCCACCCTGACCGAACTTGGCTGTGACAACGTCGCCGTCGTCGTCGGCGAACTCGAAAAGGGCTATGCCGCCGAGGCGCCCTATGACCTGATCTTCGTCAACGGCGCCGTCGAGGAACTGCCGGCAAGCCTGCTCGGCCAGCTGCGCGAAGGCGGTCGCCTGGTTGCCGTGGTCGGCTACGGCAATGCGGCCCGCACCCGCCTCTATATCCGCGCCGGTGCGTCCTTCTCCTTCACGGAATACTTCAACGCTGCGGTGAAGCCGCTGCCGGGCTTCCGCAAGGCCGCCGAATTCATCTTCTGAGAACGGCAGACGCATTTCGGGCCGGGTACGGTCGGTACCCGGCATGAATTTAATCATTTTCGAATGAAATTGTTGCCGAAGAGCAACGTTCCAACCGATTCTCCTGGTCCGGCGGCGTTCCCGCCGTCGCAAATGTTGCAGGGATGCAGGGATTGGAAGAAAATTTTAACGTGTCGTCTTGCGTTCTTTCCCGCGGGCGATCGTCGGGCGAGGACTGCGGGAGGCAGGCCTGCCGCTACCAGAAGTGGAGTGACCTGTGTCGATCATCCGGAAAACCGCTCTCGCCGCCGCTCTTGCTCCCTTGATGATATTTGTGGCTGGGCATGCCTCTGCGGAAACGCTGACGGGGGCCATGGCCAAGGCCTACGAGAACAATCCGGATCTCAATGCTGTCCGCGCGGCACTGCGCGCCACCGACGAGAACGTCACCATCGCCAAGGCCGGCATGCGGCCACAGGTCGAAGCGACCGCGACGGCGAGCGCGATCAGCGTCACCGACATCACCAGGCCGGCCGGGTCCGATTTCAGCTACAACACGCAGAGCGTCGGTGTCTCGATCACCCAGCAGATCTTTGACGGCTTTCAGACGCTGAATAATGTGCGGGCCGCAGAGGCCGGCGTTTTCGCCAACCGCGAGGGACTGCGAGCCAACGAAATTGCCATTCTGCTCGGGGCCGCCCAGGCCTATGCCGACGTCTCGCGCGACCAGCAGATCGTGGTGATCCGCAAACAGAACCTGGCCTTCCTTCAGGAACAGCTCAACGCCGCCAATGCGCGCCTCCAGGTGGGCGAGGGCACCCGCACCGACGTCAGCCAGGCCGAGGCACAGCTCGCCGGATCGCAGGCTCTGCTTGCCGCGGCGATCGCGCAGCTGAAGCAGAGCGAGGCGACCTATGTCCAGATCGTCGGCGAAGCGCCGAAGGGCATTAAGCAGCCGTCGCCGGCGACCAAGTCGCTGCCGCCCAGCGTCGATGCCGCTGTCCAGATCGCCATCCGCGAACATCCATCGGTGCTCGCCCAGCTGCATGTCGTCGATGCTGCCGGTTACGAGGTCAAGTCGGCGGAAGGCAGGCTGCTGCCGGGAATCGTGATCCAGGGAAATGTCGGCCGTAACTGGACGACCGAGCCCAGCAGCCTGCCGGGTGTGACCAGCCCCGACAATAGCGTGGCCAGCATTACCGCGCAGCTGAAGGTTCCGATCTATCAGGGCGGCGCCGAATACGGCAGCGTGCGCAAGGCCAAGGAGACGCTCGGCGAGCAGCGCATCCTGGTCGACTCGGCCCGCGCCAGCGTCCAGCAGCAGGTGACCTCCGCCTATGCGCAGATGGAAGCCGCGATCGCGGCCATCGCCGCCGCCCGCAAGCAGCTCTCGGCCGCCAACCTCGCCCTGCAGGGTGTCATCGAGGAGCGCAATGTCGGCCAGAAGACCACGCTCGACGTGCTGAACGCCCAGCAGAGCGTTCTGGAGGCCAAGGAAAGCCTCGTCAGCTATCAGCGCAACTCGGTTGTTGCGAGCTATGGGGTGCTTGCTGCATCCGGCCGCCTGACGGTCAAGAGCCAGGGGCTTCAGGTCGCAGAGTATCGGTCCGAAGAGCACTATGAAGCGGTCAAGGACGCCTGGTTTGGGTTGCGCACGGTCGACGGCCGCTGAGCCGGCGGCCGCCCGAACAAAGCTGTGCATCAGTCGGATTTAGTGCGCCCGGCGTGATTTTTTTCAACGAACGAGTATCCTAAGGTGATTCGAAATCGGCCCGGCCTTTTGCCGCCTGCCGCAGATTTCGGGGACCAACGGGGATGAATATGGCCCAGCCTAGCGTAGCGCGTGAACCGTCCATGGAAGAGATCCTGGCATCGATCCGGCGGATCATCGAAAGCAATGATCCGGGCGGCAGCCAGTCGGTCTCCGCCTCGCTTCCGCCGGTTTACGGCGGCGACGAGGAAGAGGCGGAAGGCGACATCCGCCTGACGATCGACGACGAGGACGCCTATGCCGCCGCGGAAATGGTCGCCGCCAACGATGCCGGGCCGTCCTTCGCGGCCGCTCCTGCTCAGACTGCTTCCGCAGAAGCGGAAAAGGTGAAGAGCATTTCGCTTGCCGACCTCGCCGCCCGGGTTCGTTCCGCCTCGGAGCGGGTCGAGCGTGCTTCGGCGGTCGAGCCGCCGGCTGCACCTGTGGCCGCCGCACCTGCTCCGGTCGTCGCTACGCCCGTTACCCCGCGGGCCGAGAGCCCCGTGATGACGACGCGCATGATCGAGCTGCGCGCGGCCACCCCGCGGCCGGCGGAACCACGACTTGAAATTCCGATGCCGAACCAGCCGCTGGCGGTCACCGAACAGGCCGATCTCGAAGCCGCGGCACTGGCGGATGTTGCTGTCGCCGAGCCGGAGGCTCCGGCCGTTACCGCCGTCGAGCCGGTTGTTCAGCCGGTAGGCCAGGACCTAAAGGCGATCGTATCGGCTGCGACCGTCGAGCAGGTGTCGCGCTCCTTCGGCGAGCTCGCCGCAGCCCTTGATGGCCAGCAGCACCGTTCGATCGACGAGATGGCCGAGGAAATGTTGCGCCCGATGCTCCAGGAATGGCTCGACGACAACCTTCCGACGCTCGTCGAGCGGCTCGTGCGCGAAGAGATCGAACGCGTGGCGCGGGGCCCGCGCCGCTGATTTTGTGCCGAGCGCAGGGTCAAGGCCGCTCCGGCACCCGGGGCGGCTTTTTTATTGACTCGTGATCGGCCATCCTATTTACAAACCGCAACAAGAACCTCGAAGTCTGGTCAGAAAATGCTCGAAAAGACCTACGATTCCGCCGCCGTCGAACCGAAGATCGCCAAGGCCTGGGAAGAGGCGGATGCCTTCCGCGCCGGGGCGAATGCCAAGCCTGGCGAGGACACTTTCACGATCGTCATTCCGCCGCCGAACGTGACCGGTTCGCTGCATATGGGCCATGCGCTCAACAATACGCTGCAGGACATCATGATCCGTTTCGAACGGATGCGCGGTAAGGATGTACTGTGGCAACCGGGCATGGACCATGCCGGTATCGCTACCCAGATGGTCGTCGAGCGCAAGCTGGCGGCTGAAAAGCAGCCGGGCCGCCGTGACATGGGCCGCGACGCCTTCATCGACAAGGTCTGGGAGTGGAAGGCGGAATCCGGTGGGTTGATCTTCAACCAGCTGAAGCGCCTCGGTGCATCCTGTGACTGGTCACGCGAACGCTTCACCATGGACGAAGGCTTGTCCGAGGCGGTCCTCGACGTGTTTGTCTCGCTCTACAAGGAAGGCCTGATCTACAAGGACAAGCGCCTCGTCAACTGGGATCCGAAGCTGCTGACGGCGATCTCCGACCTCGAGGTCGAGCAGGTCGAGGTCAACGGCAATCTCTGGCACCTGCGCTATCCGCTGGAAGAGGGTGTCACCTACCAGCATCCGGTTGCCTTCGACGATGAGGGCAAGCCGACCGAATATGAAACGCGCGACTACCTTGTCGTCGCGACGACGCGTCCGGAAACCATGCTCGGCGACACCGGCATTGCCGTCCATCCCGAGGATGAACGCTATAAGGCAATCGTCGGCAAGCAGGTCATCCTGCCGATTGTCGGTCGCAAGATCCCGATCGTCGCCGACGAGTATCCGGATCCGACAGCCGGCACCGGCGCGGTCAAGATGACCCCGGCCCACGACTTCAACGACTTCGAGGTCGGCAAGCGCGCGGGCCTTCGTGCCATCAACGTCCTGACCGTCGAGGGCAATGTTGCGATCATCGGCGACGAGGACTTCCTCGAAGGCCTGACGCCGAACCGTGAGCAGGAAATGGTCTGGGGCGAACTTGAGGGCCTCGATCGCTTTGCAGCGCGCAAGAAGATCGTCGAGATCCTCGAGGCCGAGGGTTTGGTCGACAGGATCGAGCCGCACAAACACATGGTTCCCCACGGTGACCGCGGCGGTGTGCCGATCGAGCCGCGCCTGACCGAGCAGTGGTATGTCGACGCCAAGACGCTGGCCAAGCCGGCGATCGAAAGCGTTCGCGCGGGCCGCACCAAGTTCGTCCCGAAGAACTGGGAAAAGACCTATTTCGAATGGATGGAGAACATCCAGCCGTGGTGCGTCTCGCGCCAGCTGTGGTGGGGCCACCAGATCCCGGCATGGTACGGTCCGGATGGCCAGGTCTTCGTTGAGAAGACCGAAGAAGAGGCGCTCGACGCCGCCGTCCAGCATTATCTGGCCCATGAAGGTCCGTGGAAGGCCTGGGTTCAGGAGAAGCTCGAAAACTTCGCGCCGGGCGAGATCCTGACCCGCGACGAGGACGTTCTCGACACCTGGTTCTCCTCGGCGCTGTGGCCCTTCTCGACGCTCGGCTGGCCGGGCTCCACCCCAGAGCTCGCCAAATACTATCCGACGGACGTGCTCGTCACCGGCTTCGACATCATCTTCTTCTGGGTTGCCCGCATGATGATGATGGGGCTGCACTTCATGAAGGACGATGCCGGAAACCCGGTCGAACCCTTCCACACGGTCTATGTTCATGCGCTGGTTCGTGACAAGAACGGCCAGAAGATGTCGAAGTCGAAGGGCAATGTCATCGACCCGCTCGAACTGATCGACGAATACGGCGCCGACGCGCTGCGTTTCACGCTCGCCATCATGGCGGCGCAGGGACGCGACGTGAAACTCGATCCGGCCCGCATTGCCGGCTATCGCAACTTCGGCACCAAGCTGTGGAACGCGACCCGTTTTGCCGAGATGAACGGTGCGAAGAGCGATCCGCGTTTCCTGCCGGAGACCACGACGCTTGCGATCAACCGCTGGATCCTGACCGAGCTTGCCCGCACGGAGACAGAGGTGACCGAGGCGATCGCCGGGTTCCGCTTCAACGACGCCGCCGGCAGCCTATACCGCTTCGTCTGGAACAGCTTCTGCGACTGGTATCTCGAACTGCTGAAGCCCGTCTTCTCCGGCGACGACGAGAAGGCCAAAGCCGAGGCGCAGGCCTGCGCGGCCTATGTCCTCGACGAAACCTACAAGCTCCTGCATCCGTTCATGCCTTTCATGACCGAGGAGCTCTGGGCCCACACGGCCGGTGAGGGCAGGACCCGTGATACGCTGCTCTGCCATGCCGCCTGGCCGGCGCCCGAGTTCGCCGACGAGATGGCGGCCGCCGACATCAACTGGCTGGTCGATCTCGTTTCGGGCATCCGTTCGGTTCGTGCCGAGATGAACGTGCCGCCGGGTGCCGTGGCGCCACTCGTCATGGTCGCGGCAAACGGCGTGACCCGCGACCGGCTCGCCCGTCACGAGGCCTCGATCAAGCGTCTGGCGCGCGTCGAGAGCATTTCACTGGCCGACGAGGCTCCGAAGGGCGCTGCCCAGATCGTGGTCGGTGAGGCAACCGCCTGCCTGCCGCTCGGCACGCTGATCGATCTCTCTGCCGAAAAGGCCCGCCTCGAAAAGGCGATCGCCAAGGTGGAGCAGGAGATGGTGCGCATCGCCGGCAAGCTTGCCAACGAGAAGTTCGTCGCCAACGCCAATCCGGAAGTGGTTGCCGCCGAGCGCGAGCGTTACAACGAACTGGAAGCCCAGAAGGCCAGTCTGGACACCGCCTTGAAGCGGGTCGTCGAGGCCGGCTGAGGCCGACGCTCGGGCGGCGGGCTTGGATCCGCCGCCTGCAAGCCCTGCTCGTGGGCAAGTTGTGAAGAATCGGCGTCGAAACGTCGAAACCATTCCCGAATCTCCACTCGAATCAACCGTTTGCCCGGAATTGTGCGAGCGCGGCTGTCTTCATCCGCTCGGTTTTGTGAATTGTGATCTTTCGCACACAAATTGAGATTTGTGGCAGTCGGGCAACGGTTTGGCGATGCGTTGGAAATAAAATCCAAGAACGAATTCTTAACCGTGTCGGAGTAGAAATAATTTCTATGGTCGATGCAATCTTACGTGCACGTAAGAATGTTTACGTAAATTTCGATGTAAAATCCCCGTGATCAGGGGTGCCTGCGGTAGATTGTCATTCGCTGAGACGTGGATACACTGACAGCCAGTTGATGCCAGTAGTGGGGAGAGAGATGGCAACCAATCTCAAGAAGACGGCGGTTTTGTGTTTGCTCGGCGTAAGCGCGCTGGCAACGGGCGCCCAGGCAGGCGGCTGGAACCGCGGCGAGGCCGATACGGATATCCTCTATGAGGACGGTCAGTATGTCATGCGCGGAGGTGCGACCCTCGTGGTTCCGCATCGTCAGTTCGATACGATCAAGGGTGTCGACGCGACCGACGATGCGTTCTCGCAGAAGTACTGGATCCCGAGCATGGCGTTCAAGTTCCAGGCGACTGAGAACTTCGGCTGCGCGCTGACCTATACGCAGCCCTTCGGTGCTGACGCGGATTACGGCACGCAGGCCCAGGCGGCCGGTGCATCGATCCACAAGGACTTCATCACCAACGAATACGGCGCGACCTGCGACGTCAGCATGCAGGCTGGCAAGGGGCGTCTTCATTTCCTGGGTGGCGTGTTCATGCAGGACTTCGAGTACACGGCTGAAAGCGACATCACCGCGCTGATGCCGGGCGTGCAGAAGGGTATTCTCAACCTTAAGGACGAGTCGGCATTCGGCTACCGCTTCGGCGTCGGCTACGACATTCCGGAATACGCCCTCCGCGCGCAGTTGATGTATCGTTCCAAGGTTGAGCACAATGCCGACGAAGGCTCGTTCGACTGGACGTCGATGGGCATGGGTACGACCGACGCCAGTGGCACCGGTACGCTTCCGCAGTCTGTGAAGCTTTCCGTGCAGAGCGGCGTCGCGCCGGGCTGGATGGTCTACGGTTCGGTCAAGTGGACCGACTGGAGCGTCATGCAGTCGCTGAACTACCAGTTCGGCCGCCCGGCCGGTCTCGGTGGTGGCACCGTCAACCGTCAGGACGTCTATAACTGGCAGGACGGCTGGACGATCCAGACCGGTGTGGCTCACGCCTTCTCGGAAAAGTTCGCCGGCACGGTCAATGTGACCTGGGACAAGGGCGTCGACACCGGCGCCGACATCTACACCGACACTTGGACTTTCGGTGCAGGCGTGTCCGTCAAGCACGGCCCGGGCGAACTGCGTTTCGGTGGTGCCGTCAGCTACCTGACCGAAGGCAGCCAGTCGACCTCGACTGCTGCAACCTACAACGCGACCGCGGATGGCGACTGGGCCTATGCGATCTCCGGTTCCTACCGGATCACCTTCTGAGATCGTTAAAGATCGACGATCGGACCTTTGGAGAAAGCCCGGCTTGCCCGGGCTTTTTTCGTAAACGGGGGCATGGGGCCGTGTGCCGGAATGTGACGGATTTACAACAGGGCCTGAATCCTCGTCGCGGCGCCCCGCATCGGCCAATTTTGTCCATTTCCCGCCACAAACGAAGCGCAGCGATCTAGGAACAAAGCGCGGGTGTGCAGTTTTGAGTAAGCGTGGCGTGAGTGGGCATGGGGCAAGGCAGTCGAAATAACTCCCGAAATTCAAGTGTCGAAGGCGTGCCGCCGGGTTTGGGTGCGGTCTCAGGCCTTTCTGGCGCGGTCTGTCGAGATACAGTCGCAGTCTTGCCCGAAACGAGAAATAAGCTCCATTTCGTCGCTTACGGAAAGCTGATCGTCGGAAATACGACGGATACGGACGCGTGGCGGGATGATGAACCGGATGTTCATCGTTCGATGCCAGAGTTACTTACAGACAAGGCTGCGCCTTCGATGACGAACGAATGGGCCTGCTGATGTCTGCAGTGTTGTGGAAGAAATTCGGGATTATGCAGACAACAGACTGGAAGTCTCCGGCTACCTTGCTTCTCTCCGCCTTCCTGTTCCTGATGGCGGGGACGGCCGGACACGCATTCGACATCAATGCCGGCGTCAGCAAGGAGTCCGGACCCTTCGACCTCTTCAAGTTCGGCTTCAAGGCCTACAAGAACGGCCAGAAGCAGGAGGCTGTCGAAGCCTACCGCTATGCGGCCGAAAAGGGCCACACCGGGTCGCGCTGGGCGCTCGCCAACATGTATGCGGACGGCGACGGCGTGGTCGAGGACGACTTTGCCGCGTTCAAGATCTATGCCGAGATCGCCAGCCAGGGCGTCGAACCGGGCTCCGAGGACACCGGCTTCTTCGTCAACGCGCTGCTGTCGCTTGCCCGCTATTATCGCCAGGGCATCCCGGGCAGCCCCGTCCAGATCGATCTCACCCAGGCGCGCCAGCTCTATTTCCAGGCCGCGTCCACCTTCGGCGTGCCGGAAGCACAGTTCCAGCTGGCCCGGATGATCCTCGCCGGCGAGGGCGGCAAGACCAATGTCCAGCAGGCCAAGAAGTGGCTCAACCTTGCCCGCAAGAGCGGCCATCCGGGTGCCATGTCGATCTTCGGCAACGTGCTGTTCCAGGAAGGCCAGACGGTTCGAGGTCTGGCATTCCTGACGGCGGCACTCGACAAGTGTCCGCCCAAGGACTGCGGCTGGATGCAGGACCTGCAGGAGCAGGCCTTCTCCATCGCCAACGAGGAAGACCGCCGTGTCGCGGTCGCTCTCGCGCCGCAGGTCTACAGCCAGACCGAATGACGATGGGAGTGGGGTTTACCCAGCCCGTCGATCTTTAGAGAAGGCGCCCGGCGGGCGCCTTTCGCATTCTGATATCCTGTCAGGCGGCGTCCGTGGCGGTCGGCCAGGTGACATAGACATAGGTCCCGTCGACGGTCAGGAAACTGGCGCTTTCCCCAGTCGTCTTGTCTATATGGGCGCCCGTCGCTGTCAGCTCGTAGCCGCCGGTCTTGTCCCGGCTGAGTTGGCTCTTGAGGAAACTCGACCAGTCGGTGCGGGCGATCTCATCCGCCGTCCGGTCGCCCTCTTCGCCTTCCGCGTCCCAGGCCTTGATCTGCCGGCCGTTGACGGCATCCGTGACCGTCAGTGTCCCGTCTTCGAGTGCGGCGAGCATTTCCTTGGCTTTCAAAGCTGCATCGCCCGAGGTCGTCATTTCCTCAAGCCTCGCCTTCAGCCCGTCCATGAAGGAGGCCGTCTGGATGTCGTCCGAGACCGCGGCTTTCACTTCCGTGCTGTCCTCCGTGCCGCCGGCGGCGTCAATGGCGCGCAGGAGGCTGGTGTCATAGGTTTCGACTTCGCTGTCGTCGTCCTGACCGTAGCCGGCCATGAGGCTGCTGAGGGCGGAACTGTAATAGTTGTCATTTCCACCGCTGCCGCTGCTGCTGCTGCTTGCGGTGGACTGCTTTTCTTCCTTCAAGACCCTGAGGAGGATCTGGGTGGTCGCAAGCTGGGCAGAATTGATAGATGAAACCATTGAAATATCCCGCTTTCTGTCGCCGGCAGCGGAATATCGGCAGGACGCAATTGTCCGCCGAGCTCTTTCGAGTTCGTTCCCGCACGGGCTCATAATGGGGTTTAGCGTCGAGGACTTGCCCAGGCCTTGCCTCGGTGCGAGCCTTCACGCCTCAAGCTGTTGGGAATTCCGGGCCGCTCAGAAGTCGAAGACAGCAGCCACAGGAACGTGGTCCGAGGGCTTTTCCCAGCTGCGGACATGCTTTTCGATCGATGCCGAAAGCAACCGGTCGCTGGCTTCGGGCGAAAGCATCAGATGATCGATCCGGATGCCGTTGTTCTTCTGCCAGGCACCCGCCTGGTAATCCCAGAAGGAGTAGAGTAGGGGATCGTCGCTCGTCGCACGGACGGCGTCTACGAGCCCCAGATTTTCCAGCCGGCGGAAGGATTGCCGGGTCTTCGGCAGGAACAGGGCGTCACCCTCCCAGAGCTTGGGGTCGCGGCAGTCGTGCGGCTCGGGGATGACATTGTAGTCGCCGGCGAGGATGAACGGTTCCTCGAGCGCGAGCCGGCTCTCGGCGAATGCCTTCAGGCGCTCCATCCAGTTGAGCTTGTAGGGATATTTCACCGGATCGTCGGCTGGATTGCCGTTGGGCAGGTAGAGCGAGCAGATCCGCACGACACCGCCGTCGATCGAGAACACGGCTTCGATGAAGCGCGCCTGTTCGTCCTGATCGTCGCCGGGCAGGCCGCGGCTGACTTCGTCCGGCTTCATCTTGGAGAGGATCGCCACGCCGTTGAAACCCTTCTGGCCGTGGGTCTCGACATGGTAGCCGAGTGCCTCGATCTCGAGGCGGGGAAAGCCTTCATCGACCGACTTGATTTCCTGCAGGCACACCACGTCCGGGGCCGAACTCTCCAGCCATTCGCAGAGATTGGCGATTCGCGCCTTGACGCCGTTGATGTTCCAGGTGGCGATCTTCATGGACATGGTTCCCTTTTCCGATCCCCTACATAGCCGATGACGCGTCATTTGCCACCGTCTTTGCGGTGTTTCCGTCCATCACGCTTTGACAATTCACGGTTCTCGATCATGCTCGCATTGCCGGCCTGTTGGGAGGGAAGGCCTGCTCCACCAAGAACAAGGGGACCAGCTCAATGTCGGAAATTCCAAGCCAGACCCATCCGGTCGACGAAGTGCTGCCGCTGTCGCGGCTCGCCGCCCTCGGCCTCCAGCATGTTCTCGTCATGTATGCAGGGGCCATCGCCGTGCCGCTCATCGTCGGCCGCGCGCTCAAGCTGCCGCCGGAAGACGTTGCCTTCCTTATCTCCGCCGACCTCTTTGCCTGCGGGATCGTCACGTTGATCCAGTCGTTGGGCGTCACGCAGTGGTTCGGCATCCGGCTGCCCGTCATGATGGGCGTCACCTTCGCTTCCGTTGGGCCGATGGTCTCCATGGCCAACGTCACCGGCGGACCGGACGGGGCACGCCTGATCTTCGGCTCGATCATCGGCGCCGGCCTTGTCGGCATCCTGATCGCGCCGCTGGTCAGCCGCCTGCTGCGCTTCTTTCCGCCGGTCGTCACCGGCACGATCATCCTGGTGATCGGCGTGTCGCTGATGCGCATCGGCATCAACTGGATCTTCGGCAATCCTGTCGGACCGACCGCCCCGAGCATTCTCGACCCGGCCCATGCCAAATGGCTGGAGGACGTGAAGGCCCTTGCCGCGACCGGTGCAGGAACGATTCCCGAAATCCCGGCCAAGCTCGCGCTCGCGCCGAGCGTCCCGAATGGAGCCTACGCGCCGTTGTCCGGCATCGCCGTCTCGGCGATCGTCCTCGTGTCGATCCTGCTCATTGCGCGGTTCGCCAAGGGCTTCGTCGCCAACATCTCGGTTCTCCTCGGCATCGTGATCGGCGGCATTGTCGCGGCCGCCGCCGGCATGATGCATTTCGACAAGGTCGCGAGTGCGGCCTGGTTCGCCCCGGTCATGCCCTTCCATTTCGGGACGCCGATCTTCGATCCGGTGCTCATCGTCACGATGACGATCGTCATGATCGTCGTGATGATCGAATCGACCGGCATGTTCCTGGCGCTCGGCGACATGACTGGAAAACCGGTGACCCGACCGATGCTTGCAGCCGGTCTACGCACCGACGGCCTCGGCACGCTGATCGGTGGCATCTTCAACACCTTCCCCTATACGAGCTTCTCGCAAAATGTCGGCCTTGTCGGCGTGACGGGCGTGCGCTCCCGCTTCGTCTGCGTGACTGGGGGTGTCATCCTCATCGTGCTCGGTCTGCTGCCGAAGATGGCGGCCCTCGTCGAGTCCCTGCCAACGGTGGTGCTCGGTGGAGCCGGCCTGGTCATGTTCGGCATGGTTGCTGCGACCGGTATCCGCATCCTCTCCTCCGTCGACTTCAAGTCGAGCCGCAACAACCTCTTCGTCGTCGCCGTCTCGATCGGCTTCGGGATGATCCCGCTGGTTGCCCCGAACTTCAAGCAGTGGATGCCCCACGCCATTCATCCGCTGATCGACTCCGGCATCCTGCTCGCCTCGATTGCCGCGGTGCTGCTCAACATCTTCTTCAACGGGGCCCAGAAGGCCTCGGATGCCGACGTGCGTGAAGCGGCACTCGCTGCCGATGGCGGCCACTGAAAACGAAAACGGCCGGCCCGGGCGCTTTGCCTGGACCGGCCGGTCTATGAGGAGAGCCTGGGGCTGTCAGACTGAAAAACTGGTTCCGCAGCCACAGCTTGCAACCGCATTCGGATTGTTGATCTGGAAGGACTGGCCGAGCAGATTGTCAACGAAATCGATTTCCGAACCTGCCATGTAGATCAGCGACATCGGGTCGATCAGCAGCGTCGCGCCGTCGCGGGTGATCACGACATCGTCATCCTGCGGCCCCTGGTCGAGGTCGAACTTGTAGGAAAAGCCGGAGCATCCGCCGCCCTCGACGGAGATGCGCAGGGCGCTTTTGTCCGCCTCGCTGGCGACGATTGCGGCGATTCGTTTTGCCGCCGCCTCGGAAAGAGTGACGCTTTCGGTGGTCATGTCTGCCTCCTGACGGGTTCAAGGCCCGTGGAAAACCGGGTGTAACATCTGCAATTTCAACGCCTTGACACATGCCTGTGGCAAGACTTCCGTCAATGTGACGGCCGCGCGCTCCGAACGTGTTATAAGGAAGCGACCTTGCGGCGTCGTTGGCTATAGGTATGAAGGCCGACGATGGGCGTCAATGGGGAGCCTGAAGGACGCGAAATGACGATCGACAAGAGTGCATTGGGTTTCGGAACCGGGGAACGGGCGATTTATGCCACGGACCCCTGGACCACGCGGGGGCGGCTTTTCCCCGAAGGAGGCAGCCCGACGCGTTCCGACTTTCAGCGAGACCGAGACCGCATCGTCCACACCACGGCCTTTCGCCGGCTGAAGCACAAGACCCAGGTCTTCATCGGCCCCGACGGCGACCACTACCGCACCCGCCTGACGCACACCATCGAAGTGGCCCAGATCGCCCGTGCCTTGGCCCGTGCCCTGAAGCTCGACGAGGATCTCGCCGAGGGCGTGGCGCTGGTGCATGATTTCGGCCACACCCCTTTCGGCCACACGGGCGAGGATGCCCTGCACGAAGTGCTGGAGCCCTATGGCGGTTTCGACCACAATGCCCAGTCTCTGCGCATCGTGACCAAGCTTGAGCGCCGCTACGCCGAATTCGACGGCTTGAACCTCACCTGGGAGACGCTCGAAGGCCTCGTCAAGCACAACGGTCCCTTGCTGACGAAGGCGGGCGAGGGCACCCGCGGCCCGGTTCCGCAGCCGATCCTGGATTATTGCGAGCTTCACGACCTCGAGCTTGCGAGCTATGCCGGGCTCGAGGCGCAGGTCGCGGCCATCGCGGACGACATCGCCTACAACACCCATGACATCGACGATGGCCTGCGCTCGGGTTATCTGAGCTTCGAGATGCTGGAAGACGTGCCGTTCCTCGCCGGCCTGATGCGCGAAGTGCACGATCGTTACCCACACCTCGATCCGGACCGGTTCACCCATGAGATCATGCGGCGGCAGATCACCCGGATGGTCGAGGACGTCATCGGCGTTGCGCAAGCAAGGCTTGCCGAACTCAAGCCGCAGAGTGCGGCAGATGTTCGCGGTGCCGACCGTACCATCGCTACCTTCTCGGACGGAATGGCCGAGACCGACCGGCAGATCAAGAAACTGCTGTTCAGCCGCATCTATCGCCATCCCGACATCATGCGTATCCGGGCTGGTGCCGCACAGATCGTCACCGACCTTTTCCACGCATACATGGCCGATCCCGGCCTGATGAAGAGCCACTACTGGGTCAACCACATCGCCGGCCTGAATTCTTCCGCCAAGGCGCGCCATGTCGGCGACTATCTGGCGGGCATGACCGACACCTATGCGGTGCGTACCCACAGGGAGCTGTTTGACCGGACTCCCGAATTGCGATAGGCAGCGCAGCAATTCCACTCCATTTGCTGGCTATGACAGCCGCTTGCGCGGGTAAAAGACATGAACCTCTTCGCCGACTTCGAAACGAGAATTAAGAACGCCCTCGAGCAGATCGACCTCATCAAGGAGAAGCGTTCCTCCCTCGATTTCGGCCGCATCATCGTCGAGCCGCCGCGCGATCCTAGCCACGGCGACGCCGCGACCAATGCGGCCATGGTGCTGGCCAAGGCGCTCGGCACCAATCCGCGGGCGCTCGCCGAGGTGATCGGCGAAAAGCTCAAGGAAGATGCCGACATCGACGAGGTGACGGTCGCTGGGCCGGGCTTCATCAACATTCGTCTCTCGACGGGCTATTGGCAACGTCTGCTCGCCACCATGATCAGCGAGGGCACCGACTTCGGCCGCTCGACCCTCGGTAAGGGCCGCAAGGTCAACGTCGAATATGTGTCGGCCAACCCGACCGGCCCGATGCATGTCGGTCATTGCCGCGGCGCCGTGGTCGGCGACGCTCTGGCCAACCTGCTCGCCTTTGCCGGTTACGACGTCACGAAGGAATACTACATCAACGATGCCGGCGCGCAGATCGACGTGCTCGCACGCTCGGTCTTCCTGCGCTATCGCGAGGCGCTCGGCGAGAAGATCGGCGAGATTCCCTCCGGTCTCTATCCGGGCGATTATCTCGTCCCGGTCGGTCAGGCGCTGGCAAAGGAATTCGGCGTTCGGCTGCACAATATGCCGGAAGAGGAGTGGATGGCGATCGTCAAGGATCGCGCCATCGAGGCCATGATGGTGATGATCAAGGACGATCTCGCAACCCTCAACGTGCATCACGACATCTTCTTCTCCGAACGCACCCTGCATGCGGACGGTGCAGCCCGCATCCGCAAGGCGATCAACGACCTGACCTTCAAGGGCCACGTCTATCGTGGCACGCTGCCGCCGCCGAAGGGCCAGTTGCCCGAGGATTGGGAGGACCGGGAGCAGACCCTGTTCCGCTCGACCGAAGTCGGTGACGACATCGACCGTCCGCTGATGAAGTCGGATGGCAGTTACACCTACTTCGCTGCCGACGTCGCTTATCTCAAGGACAAGTTCGATCGCGGCTACTCCGAGATGATCTATGTGCTGGGCGCCGACCATGGCGGCTATGTGAAGCGCCTCGAGGCGGTCAATCGCGCGGTATCCGAGGGCAAGTCTAAGCTCACCGTCCTGCTGTGCCAGCTGGTCAAGCTGTTCCGCGACGGCGAGCCGGTCAAGATGTCGAAGCGTTCCGGCGACTTCGTCACCCTGCGTGAGGTCGTCGAGGAAGTCGGCCGCGATTCGGTGCGTTTCATGATGCTCTATCGCAAGAGCTCCGAGCCGCTCGACTTCGACTTTGCCAAGGTGACGGAACAGTCGAAGGACAATCCGGTCTTCTACGTTCAGTATGCGCATGCCCGCTGCATGTCGGTCTTCCGGCAGGCGAGGGAAGCCTTCCCCGACCTCGATCTCGAGACTGTCGACCTTGCCGGCGCTATTGACGGACAGATCGTCGACCCCACCGAGCTGCAGCTCGTCGCCAAGCTTGCGGAATATCCCCGGATTATCGAGGCTGCGGCCCAGTCGCAGGAGCCGCATCGGCTTGCATTTTACCTCTATGATCTGGCAAGTTCGTTCCATGCCCACTGGAACAAGGGTAAGGATTCGCCCGAATTACGCTTTGTTAACGATAAACATAGACAATTGACCGTTGCCAGGCTTGGGCTGGTGCATGCTGTCGCCTCCGTGTTGAAGTCCGGTCTGTTCGTTACAGGCACTGATGCTCCGGTAGAAATGCGATAGTATCGTCACCATTTACCCACATTGCACTGGCAAGCGTTTTGTCGCGTAGGGTAAGTGGAATCAGTAATGGTACAGAAGCAGGCCGCTTTCGGCAGTCGATTTGGGCAGGATAGTTTCGCGGACGATGATCCGTTGGCGGAACTTGCCCGGATCGTCGGTTTTGAACCGCCGGTCGAGCGCAGTGCCGCTCCGGTCCGTCAGGCAGAACCCGAGATAAATCAGTTCAACCTCGAAGATGAACTGATGCGCGAGTTCGATGACTATGATGCGCCGTCGCACCGGCGCATCGAGCCCGCGGTGGCCGAGCCCGTCGTACCAGAGCCGTCCCTCAATACCGAACCGGCCTACGAGGATGACGTCGCCGAGTTCGATGACGTATTCTTTCCCGAGCCGGTCATCGAGCCCCGTGTCGAGGCTCCTGTAGTTACCGCCGCCGTGTCACAGCCGGCGCGCGAAGAGCCATCCTTTTCGACCGACCTCGCCGACGAACTGGAACTTGCCGTTGCCGAACAGGTCGATGAGGCGCCGTGGAGGCCGGTAGAGGCCGAGCCGCGCCTCCGGCTTCCGCTTGCCAATTTCGCGCCGGCCCCTGTCGCCCGCGTCGAGCCGCCGATGTCTTCTCCGGCACCGGTCGAGCCGGCTGCGCCCTCCGCCGAGGCCGGCTTTGCCGCCGAGGGCTTCCTGTCTGAAGCCGATTTCGACTGGCCGACGCCGACCATTGAGGCTGCTCCGTCGGAAACGCCCGTTGCCGAACAGGTAGCAACCGCGCCCGCAGTCGAAGACGAGGATCCCTTCGCGCTCGACGACCTGGTTGCTATAACAAGCACCCGTCCGGTCCACGCTGTCGCCGTTGAACCGGTGGCCGCCAAGCCGCGCAGTGAGCCGTCGTTCAATTTTTCGTTCGCCGATGATCTTGCTGCTGACGAGGACTTTTCGGCCGGCACGCCCGTTGCCCCCGTCCAGCATGCACCGGCGCACGAAGCGCCGCAGCGCGCCGAGCCGCCGATGGAAACCCGTGCGTCGATCGACGAGGCCGAGTTCGATCCCTTCTCGGAGGGAGAGTTCGATATCCAGCTCGATGACATCGAGCTTGATCTGTCGGACATCGAGGAAGATTTCGAAGGATCGCCGGTGCCGTCACGGAATGCGGAGCCCGTGCCGGCTGTTGCCGTTGCGCCTGCCGTCCCGGCCGTCTTTGCCAATGCCGCGCCGGCTTTCGCTGCCGCGCGCTCCTATGCGCCAGTCGCACCAGCGCCTGCACCTTCACCCGCCCCGGTGGTCGCACGCGAGCCGGTACCGGTCGTCGTCCCGCCGCCCGTCAGCCCCGCGCCACAGCCGGTCTTCTCTGACGAGCCTCTGGCCTTCGATCCCTCGGAGATTTCCGAGCAGGACGATCACCTGGAGTCGATTGCCGGATTGGATGTTCCGGAGGTGCCCCAGCCCGAGGCCGAAGCCGAGCCGGTCAGCTATTCACACGACTACGACCTGGACATCGACAGCGAGCTTGCATCGCTGTTCGACGAACCATCGACCTCGCACGCCGCAGTTCCGGCCAAGCCTGCCGTTTCTCAGGCGACGCCGACCCGTCCGGCCGCTCCGGTGGCCCCGGCCGCTGCACCCGCTCCGGCGCCAGCCGCGTCGTCTTCTCTCCCGCCGATGGACGATTTTGATGCCTTCGAGCGTGCGCTGGAGGAGGACTTCCGCCACACGCTGTCGAGCCCGTCGGACTATGCGAGCCAGAACCCCGGCCGAATTAACATTCCCGTCGAGCCGAAGGGCTTGTCGCGCTTCGCCTTCCTGCGGCCGCGCAACCTGCTGATGGCCGGCACCGCAACGGTCGCCGTGCTTCTCGCTGGCGGTGCCATCTATGCTTTGCTGAACAGCAGCGGTTCGTCGCTTCTGACGTCCGGCGAGCCGCCGGTAATTGCCGCCGACAAGGATCCGGTCAAGGTCGTGCCCGAGGACAAGGGCGGCAAGGCCGTGCCGAACCAGGACAAGGCCGTCTATGACAGCGTTGCCGGCGCGGGTGTTGCTGATCCGAAGCAGGAGAGCCTGATCTCCTCCAGCGAGGAGCCGGTTGACGTCGTACAGAAGACTTTGATCCCCGAGACCCTTCCGCTGGAAGGCGAGAACGACGTCGAAGCCATGGGCACGCCCGTCGGCGAGACTGAGGATCCGCGTCTTCTGCCGGGTGACACAGCCGCGGAGCAGCCGGCGGCTGCCGATGCGGGCGAGCAGCCGACGATTACACCGCGCAAGGTCCGGACCATGATCGTACGCCCGGACGGCACGTTGGTCGCCCAGGAGGCGCCCGAGGAGCCTGCCCCGGCGCCGCAGGAAACCGCCGCGAAGAGCAGCAGCCAGCCGCCTGCTGTGCCCGCCGAAGTACCGGCGGCGAAGCCGGCGCTCGCCGCCCCGTCGAACGAACCCGCACCGACGCCGGTGAAGACGACAACCGTTCCCGTTACACCGGCCGCTCCCGCCACCGAAACTGCTGCGAAGGCTGCTGCCCCCGTTCCGACGACCCGTCCGCCTGAACCGGCCAAGCCCGCGGTAGCCGAACAGACCGACCTGCGCCCGGCTGCAGAGCCCGTTGCACCCGCTGCCGAGATGGCGGCTGCCGTTCCGGCGACACCAGCTGCAGAGACTGCGGCCGCTGCACCCGCACCGGCCGCAGGCAGCTACTTCATCCAGGTCGCCTCGCTGCCGTCCCAGGCAGAGGCTGAGAAATCCTACAAGAGCATTTCCGGGAAGTTCGCGAGCGTCGTCGGCGGCCGCGCTCACGAGATCAAGAAGGCGGAGATCGCCGGCAAGGGCACCTACTACCGTGTCCGTATCGCCGCCGGCAGCAAGTCTGATGCCGCCGCCCTTTGCGAGCGCTACAAGTCGGCCGGTGGAAGCTGCCTCGTCACGAAGTAGGCTCTTGCGCCAGGGAAACGAGAGAGAAGAGGCGGGAACCCAAGGTTTCCGCCTCTTTTCCTGTGTATGACGCAACGCAGCGCTTCGGGTTTACAGTCCGGCCTCTTATGATTCGGCCATGACCAAAACCCATACCCCGGCGAAAGCAATGATCCTCGGCTGCAGCGGAACCGCGCTGACGGCCGACGAGAAGGCTCTTTATTGCGACGAACAGCCCTGGGGCTTCATCGTCTTTGCCCGCAACCTCAAGGAGCCGGCACAGATCTCCGATCTGGTCGCCGAGATGCGCGAGACGGTCGGAGGCCGCAACGCGCCCGTGCTGATCGACCAGGAAGGGGGGCGGGTCCAGCGTATCCGCGAGCCGATGGCCCCCCGCTATCCGGCGGCCGCCGTGCTGGGTGAGCTCTATCGGCGCGACAAGGCACTTGGTCTTCGGGCGGCCTGGCTGATGTCTCGCCTGCACGCCTTTGATCTCTTGCGCTTTGGCATCAACGTCGACTGCCTGCCGGTGCTCGACGTGCCGGTCGAGGGCGCCAACAACGTTATCGGCGACCGTGCCTACGGAAACGACCCGGTGACCGTTGGCGAGATGGGCGAGGCGGCAGCGGCCGGCCTTAAGGCCGGCGGTGTCATGCCGGTGATGAAACACGTGCCGGGCCATGGCCGCGGCATGGCGGACTCACATCTCGAACTGCCGGTGGTGACTACGCCGCGCGCTGAGCTGGAAGCCCACGACTTTCCGCCTTTCCGGCGGCTGCGTGGTGAACTGATGGCGATGAGCGCCCATGTGGTATACTCCGACATCGATCCGGATCATCCGGCATCGACGTCGCGCAAGGTGATCGACGAGATCATCCGCGGCTCTATCGGGTTCGATGGGTTACTGATGTCCGACGATGTTTCGATGAATGCCCTCAAAGGCACGATCGGCGAACGTGCCGCGGCGATCGCGGCGGGTGGTTGTGACGTGATCCTCCATTGCAACGGCGTGATGGACGAGATGCGCGCGGTCGTGGCCGAGGCGCCACTGTTGGAGGGCAGGGCTCGTGAACGTGCCGACGCCGTCGAGACGGCCTTCGGTGCTGATGATGGTGCGGACGAGGCAGCGATCCGCGCCGAGTTCGACGGCTTGAGGGCGACCGCCTGATGTCGAGACCGGCCGGCACATCCGCAGCCCCTATCAAGGCCCCCCCGATCGACGCATCGACGCCGATGGACAGCCTCTGGCAGGACACCGCCGCCGAGCGGCTGACCAGCGAACCGGCGCTGGTGATCGACGTTGCCGGTTTCGAAGGGCCGCTCGACCTTCTGCTTTTCCTGGCGCGTAACCAGAAGGTCGATCTGGCGCGTATCTCTGTGCTGGCGCTGGTCGAGCAGTATCTCGAATTCGTCGAAAGCGCCCGCCGTATTCGCCTGGAGCTGGCCGCCGACTATCTCGTGATGGCCGCCTGGCTCGCCTATCTGAAATCTCGCCTGTTGATCCCCCAGCAGGCCAAGGATGAAGGTCCGTCGGGCGAGGAGATGGCGGCGACGCTCGCCTTTCGCCTGAAGCGCCTTGAGGCGATGCGCGAGGCCGCGACGCGCCTGATCAACCGCAATCGTCTTGGCCGCGACGTCCATCCGAGGGGCGCTCCCGAACATGTGCCGACCCGCGTGGACAATGCCTACGAGGCATCGCTCTATGATCTCCTGACCGCCTACGCGGCCCTTCGCCAGCGCCAGGCGACGACGCAGGTGACGATTGCCCGCCGTCGCGTGTGGTCGCTGGCCGATGCCCGCGCCATCCTGACCCGGATGATCGGCGAGATCGGCGACTGGACGGCGCTCGACAACTTCCTGCTCCGATACCTGGCGACCCCGGCCGAGCGCGTGACCGCGATCGCCAGCGCTTTTGCCGCCTCGCTCGAACTGGTGCGCGAGGGACGCCTGGAGATCCGCCAGGAGGGCGCCTTCCAGCCGATCTATCTGCGCAGCGGCCCCCGTGCCGGCGAACTGGCTTCGGTGGAATGACGATGGGTGAACCGCAGGACGAAGACCTGATCGGCGACGATGAGGAGGTCGCAGTTCCGGATCCGGCGCGCCTTCGCAGCGAACGCGAGGCGCTGCGGGTCGCCGAGGCGCTGGTCTTTGCGTCGGCGGAGCCCGTTTCGGAAGGCTTCATCGCCGACCGCCTGCCGCGTGACATGGACGTGCGGGCGCTGATGATGCAGCTCAAGGACGACTATGCCGGCCGCGGCGTCAATCTGGTGCAGGTGGACGACCACTGGGCCTTCCGGACGGCGGCCGACCTCTCCTTTGCCATCCGCAAAGACGAGACCGAGGTCAAGAAGCTGTCGCGCGCAGCACTCGAGGTGCTGGCGATCATCGCGTATCATCAGCCGGTGACACGCGCCGAGATCGAGGATATTCGCGGTGTGCAGACGTCGAAGGGCACCCTCGACGTGCTGATGGAGGCCGGATGGGTGCGCTTCCGTGGCCGCCGGCGTACGCCCGGCCGTCCCGTGACGCTCGGCACCACCCGTGATTTCCTGGACCATTTCGGTCTGGAGGAACTGCGCGACCTGCCGGGTCTCGAAGAGCTGAAAGGCGCCGGCCTGTTGTCCGGGCGCATTCCGGCGAACTTCAACATTCCGCTTCCCTTGACCGGCGACGACCTCGCCGAAGACGAGGATCCGATCACCCAGCTCGATCTGGAGGAACTTGGCCTCTTGACACCGGGCGGAGAAGCGGACGAATAGCATCAGGTTTTTAAACGGTAACCCGGCGGTGTCCGGATGGCAAAGGCGACGGCGCCGGCACATCCGCGATTGACAGCCATTCGGGCGGTGGAATGAGTTCGGATACCACGCAACGCGGCAGCTCGAGACGCACGGCAGGCGTCACTTTCGCAGCTCGACTGAGTTTCGAGAATATTCGCCACGGTTATCACGGCCGCGAGACGCTGAGGGGCGTGTCGCTGACGGCCGAGCCGGGCGAGGTTCTGTGCCTGCTTGGGCCCTCCGGCTCCGGCAAGACCACGCTTCTGCGGATTGCGGCCGGCATCGAGGCTCAGCTTTCCGGCCGCCTGCTGGTCAACGATCGCGAAGTGGCCGGACCTGCCGGCTTCGTGCCGCCGGAAAAGCGCGGCATCGGCCTGATGTTTCAGGACTTTGCCCTCTTTCCGCATATGAGCGTCGTCGAGAACGTCCGCTTCGGGCTCACCGCGCTGCCGGCGAAGGAAGGCCTTGCCGAGGCGATGCTGGCCTTGGAGCGCGTTGGCCTAGCGCATTATGCGGAGAAATATCCCCATGCGCTGTCGGGCGGCGAGCAGCAGCGCGTCGCGCTGGCCCGCGCGCTGGCGCCACGTCCCGGCGTGCTTCTGATGGACGAACCCTTTTCGGGTCTCGATTCGCGGCTGAAGGACACCATCCGGGCCGACACGCTGGCCATCCTGCGCGAAACTCGCGCCACCGCGGTCGTGGTCACCCACGATGCGGAGGAGGCGATGCGCATGGCCGACCGGATCGCCCTGCTGAGGGACGGTCGGCTGGTCCAGGTGGGAACCTCGGACGATCTCTATCGCCGGCCGAAGGATCTCTTCACGGCCGCTTTCTTTTCTGAAATCAACGAGTTCTCAGGGACTGTCCGCAACGGTCGCGTCGTCACGCCGCTCGGCCTTGCCGAAGCGCCGGGGTTTGCGGAGGGCAGGCCGGTGTCGATCGCCGTGCGCCTTTCCGGCGTCGGTGTGAGCCCGGACAGCGGCATCATTCCGGCTCGTGTTGTGTCGCGCCGCTTCCTCGGTGTGGTCGAGCTTCTGGAACTTGCAATTCCCGGAAGCGAGCGCCCGGTGCGTTCGCGGATGCGGGCGGACATACTGCCGCAGGGCCTGCGCGACGTCACGATTTCGGTAAACCCGCAGGACATTTTGGTGTTTGAAAAAGAGTCTGAAACCCCTTACATCGGGGAAACGGAAAACAGGGAGTAACTGTAATGGGTTCTTTTAGCATGTGGCACTGGCTGATCGTTCTGGCGATCGTTCTGCTGCTCTTCGGCCGCGGCAAGATCCCGGAACTGATGGGCGACGTTGCCAAGGGCATCAAGAGCTTCAAGAAGGGCATGTCGGACGACGACACCGAAAGCTCTGCACCGGGCAAGACCGTCGACCACAAGGCCGACGAAACCAAGTAAGCCCGTATGGACCTGAGGCCGGCCTTGCCGGCCTTTGCTGCTTTGCCATGAATTGGGCACTGCAGTATGTCAGGTGGTTTGGGTGGAGCGGCAGCTTTCAGAGCTGCGACGCACCTTCCGGAAAATGGCGTCAGGAGCCCGTTGAATGCTGGATGTAGGCTGGACCGAGTTGCTTGTCATCGCGGTGATCCTGATCGTCGTGGTCGGTCCGAAGGACCTGCCGCCGATGATCCGCGCTTTCGGCAAGATGACGGCGCGCCTGAGACGGACTGCCGGCGAGTTCCGCGCCCAGTTCGATGAAGCGCTGCGCGAGGCTGAACTCGATGATCTCCGCCAATCGGTCGAGGATGTTCGCCGTCTCAATCCGACCAACTCGCTGCGCGATGCGATCAATCCGCTCCGCCAGATGGGTAACGAGATCAAGGCTGACCTGCAGAAGGCGGCCACGCCGCCGGCGGCACCCGCAGCTGCGACGCCTACCGCCCCTGCACCGGAGCCTGCCGCGACGAGCCTGCCCGACATGCCGTCGGCTTTGGTCGGCGTACCGGCCGATCTCGTGCCCGCTATATCCGATCCTGCGCCCGCTGCGGTGAAGACCGCCAAGGCTGCGCCACGCAAGACGAAGGCTCCGGCCGCCGCCAAGGCAGAGCCCGCGTCCGCCAAGGCCGCCGCGCCGGCCAAGGTGACACGCGCCAAGGCGAAGGTCGGCACTACCGAGCCTATGGCGGACCAGAAAGCTGCGGCCCCGAAGAAACCCCGTAAGCCGAAGAACGAGGAAACCGCATGAGCGGCGATATCGAAGACAAGCCGCAGCCGCTCATCGAGCATCTGATCGAACTGCGCTCGCGCCTGATCTGGGCGATCGGCGCGTTCTTCGTGGCTTTCATCGTCTGTTTCTATTTCGCCAAGCAACTCTTCAACCTGCTGGTCGTGCCCTACAAATGGGCCGTGCTCTGGGCCGGTCTCGACCTAAGCAAGGCTGAACTGATCTACACGGCGCCGCAAGAATTCTTCTTCACCCAGGTCAAGGTCGCTATGTTCGGCGCTTTCGTCATCGCCTTTCCGATGATCGCCGCGCAGATCTACAAGTTCGTGGCACCTGGCCTCTACAAGAACGAGCGCCAGGCCTTCCTGCCATTCCTGGTGGCCTCGCCGATCCTGTTCCTGCTCGGTGGCGCGCTCGTCTACTTCTTCTTCACTCCGATGGTCATGTGGTTCTTCCTCGCGATGCAGCAGGCGCCGGGCGAGGGGGACGTGGCCATTTCTCTGATGCCCAAGGTTTCGGAGTATCTGAGCCTCATCATGACGCTGGTCTTCTCCTTCGGCCTGGTGTTCCAGCTGCCGGTCGTGACCACGCTGCTGGCCCGCGTCGGCCTTTTGGAAAGCGGTTGGTTGGCGGACAAGCGCAAGTATTTCATCGTCGTCGCCTTCGTGGTCGCCGCGGTGCTGACGCCGCCCGACCCGATCTCCCAGATCGGCCTTGCTTTGCCGACGATCCTTCTCTACGAGGTAGCCATCTATGCTGCGCGACTCGTGGAACGTCGTCGCGCCACCGCTTCCCTCGTGGCGGTGGACGATGCGGACCAGAAGGGCGAGCAGGACGACGCATAACGGCGCCGTCCGTTCTCCTCCACTCCCGAGCATGCATCCATGGGGCCGGACAGGGCACCCGCCAGGTCCGATCCGACGATCACGACAAATGACCTGGAACGACGATGCTTGATATCAAATGGATCCGCGACAATGCCGAAGCCCTCGATGCCGCGCTGGCCAAGCGTGGCGCTGATCCGCTGGCTGCCAGCCTGATTGCCCTCGATGAGAAGCGCCGCTCCGTCGTCCAGTCCCTGCAGGACATGCAGGCCCGCCGCAATGCTGCCTCCAAGGAGATCGGCGCGGCGATGGGCAAGAAGGACATGGAACTTGCGGAGAAGCTGAAGGCCGAGATCGCCCATTTCAAGGACGTCATGCCGGGCGCGGAGGAAGAGGAACGTCAGCTGACCGCCGAACTGACCGACCAGCTGTCGCGCATTCCCAATATTCCGCTCGAGGACGTGCCGGTCGGCAAGGACGAGCATGACAACGTGGTCAAGCGCGTCGTCGGCCAGAAACCCGGCTGGAACCATCCGGCCAAGGAACACTACGATCTCGGCGAAGCACTCGGTTACATGGACTTCGAGCGTGCCGCCAAGCTCTCCGGTGCGCGCTTCACGGTCCTGACCGGCCCGCTCGCCAAGCTTGAGCGCGCGCTCGGCCAGTTCATGCTCGACCTGCACACCACCGAGCACGGTTATACCGAAGTTTCCTCGCCGCTGATGGTCCGTGACGAGGCCATGTACGGCACCGGCCAGCTGCCGAAGTTCGCCGAGGATCTGTTCAGGACCACGGATGGCCGCTGGCTGATCCCGACCGCCGAGGTGACTCTGACCAACCTGGTCTCGGGGGAGATCCTGGAGCAGGAAAAGCTGCCGCTGCGCTTCACGGCGCTCACCCCGTCCTTCCGTTCGGAAGCAGGTTCCGCCGGCCGCGATACCCGCGGCATGCTCCGCCAGCACCAGTTCTGGAAGTGCGAACTCGTGTCGATCACCGATGCCGAGAGCGCGATCGACGAACACGAACGCATGACGGCCTGCGCCGAGGAAGTCCTGAAGCGGCTCGGCCTGCATTTCCGCACGATGACGCTCTGCACCGGCGACATGGGCTTCGGTTCGCGCAAGACCTATGATCTCGAGGTCTGGCTGCCCGGCCAGAACACCTATCGCGAGATCTCGTCCTGCTCGGTCTGCGGTGATTTCCAGGGCCGCCGCATGAATGCCCGCTATCGTGGCAAGGACGGCAAGGGAACGACCTTCGTCCACACCCTGAACGGCTCGGGCACAGCCGTCGGCCGCGCTCTGATCGCCGTCATGGAGAATTACCAGAACGAAGACGGATCGATCACCGTTCCGGACGTGCTGCTCCCCTATATGGGCGGCATCACGAAGATCGAGAAGGCGGCCTGAGCCCGGGAGGATACGCATGCGCATTCTCCTCACCAATGACGACGGGATCCACGCCGAGGGTCTGGCCGTGCTGGAACGCATTGCCCGCACCCTGTCGGACGACGTCTGGATCGTCGCACCGGAGACGGACCAGAGCGGGCTTGCGCATTCCCTGACGATTTCCGAGCCGCTCAGGCTGCGCAAGGTGGCCGACAAGCGCTTTGCGTTGCGCGGTACGCCGACCGATTGCGTCATCATGGCCGTTCGCGAGATCCTTCCGGAGAAGCCGGATCTCGTCCTGTCCGGTGTCAATGCCGGCGGCAACCTCGCCGACGATGTGACCTATTCGGGAACGGTTGCCGGAGCCATCGAGGGCACGCTGCAGGGTGTCCGTTCGATCGCGCTCAGCCAGCTCTACGATTACACGAACGGCGGACGGGTGATCCCCTGGGAGGTGGCCGAGACACTGGCACCCAAGCTTCTTGCCCAGTTGATTACGGCAGAGCTTCCGGCCGGCACCTTCCTGAATGTCAATTTTCCGCGCTGCGCACCATCCGAGGTGCAGGGCATCGAGGTGACGGCCCAGGGCAAGCTCGACTTCGGCCTCGAGGTTGAGGAACGCGCCGATGGTCGCGGCTTCCCCTATTACTGGCTCCGCTTCGGCGATCGCGGCAGCCGCTTTCGCGAGGGAACCGACCTTCAGGCGCTCAAGGAAGACAAGATCTCGGTCACCCCGCTCAAGCTCGACATGACCGACTATGCCGCTCAGGACAGCATTGCCCGGGCGCTCGGCTTCGGGGTCGCCGGTTGAAGTCCGCCATGGTGGAAAAGGAGGGTTTCGCGGCCCTCGTCCTGCGGCTCCGGTCCGAGGGGATCAACGACCTCGATCTCCTGACCGCCGTCGAGCAGACGCCGCGCTCCCTCTTCGTTCCGCCGCAATACGCAGATCAGGCCTATTCGAGCCGTTCGATCCCGATCGAATGTGGGGCCTTCATGGAGGGGGCCGACCTGGCGGTCCGCCTGCTCGCTCATCTTCACGTAAAGCCCGGCCAGCGGGTGCTCGAGATTGGCACTGGAAGCGGGTTCATGTCGGCCGTGCTCGGCCGTTTGTCCGAGCGGGTGATGTCGATCGACCGCTACAAGACGCTCATCACCGCTGCGCAGCGCCGGCTCGACAATCTTGGGCTTCGTAATGTTGTGTTGCGCCAGGCCGACGGCAGTCATGGCCTGACGGGCGAGGGTACCTTCGACCGTATCCTTTCGACGGCGGCCTTTCCCACCATGCCGCGCTTCTTTGCCGAACAGCTGGTTTCGGGCGGCGTATTGCTTGCGCCGCTGATGACGGGCGAGGAGAGCTGCATAATCGTCCGCCTGACCAAAACCGGCAGCCGCTTCGATCGGGAGGACCTGTTCGAAGTGCCTTATCTGCCGCTCGTTCCGAAGATGGCATCGTTCCTCTGATCGCTTGCGAACGGCTGCTCTGCGGCGCGCGAATGTTCGCGCTCTCGAAAATAGTTCACGGCGATTCCAGTCGGTTAACTGACCAGTAACACTAACGCGCTTTAATCATAGCCACATCAAGTTGCGTAATATGTGGGTCGAGTTATGCGTAAGAGTGTATCGCCGAAATCCGGAATGCCCGTCGCCCGTATCCTTGTGGCGATGTTGCTCGCAAGCGCTGCCACCGGCTGCAGCTCTGACGCCTCGCGCTTCAGCTCCGTATTCTCCACTGACAATATATCCACCGCGTCCATTCCGCGGCGCAGTGTCGTGGAGCAGCCGGTCCCGTCCGCCACGATCGGTGGTGGCCAGGTCGCGAGCCAGTCGGACTACACCAATCGCCAGCAGGCGATGAATCAGCCCTATCCGAGCCAGCCGGGCTATCAGCCGTCGTCGGTTGCCCGCGGTGCCGCAACCCCGGTTTCCGTGCAGCGCGCCGAGCTCGCTGCCCCGACCGGTGCCAGGCCTGCAACAGACAAGGCCGCCGAACGCGCCGCCGCCCTGGCACAGCCGTTCCCGGCTGCTCCGTCCGGCCAGCAGGCCGCCGCCCTGGCGCGCCCGACGGCTGGGGATGATCTGACGACCGGTTCCACCGCTACGCAGAATGGCTGGTCAACCGGCAAGGCCGCTGCCCGCGTCACGCTTCGTCCGGGTGAGACGATCGCGAGCCTTTCGAAGCGCTACGGTGTGCCGGAGCGCGAAATCCTCAAAGCCAACGGCCTTACTCATTCTTCCGATGCGGCGGCCGGCCAGCTGGTTATCATCCCGAATCTTTCCGGCCAGACCAATGCTGCTCGGGCCGCGGCCAATGCCTCCGGCCTTCCGGATGGCAGCGGCAAGCCGATGCTGCCACAGTCGCCGGAACAGAACGTCGCCGTCCTGCCGACGGTCCCGACCTCGCGTGACAAGTCGCAGGCTCCGGCCTCCAGCGCGACCGGCAAGGCGGTTGCCGGGGCAGGCGAGGGTGCGGCTCCGGGCACCTATGTCGTGAAGCCCGGCGATTCGCTCAACAAGATCGCCAAGGCGACCGGCACGCCGATCGACAAGCTCAAGGCTGCGAATGGACTGACGTCCGCGAACATCCGCGTCGGCCAGGCCCTCAAGATCCCCGCTGGTGGCTCTGCCGCCCAGACGGCCTCCGCCCCGGCGACCGATCCGCTCAAGACTGCCACGATCCCGGCCGCCAAGAGCGACAAGGCCCCCGCAGGCTACAAGGCGCCGGCCGCAACCCAGTCGGTGAGCGAAGTCGCCTCCGTCGACACCAAAGAATCGGCACCGGAAGCAACTGGAATTGGCAAGTATCGCTGGCCGGTCCGCGGCGCGGTTGTCGCTGGCTACGGCGCCAATGTCGAAGGAAAGCGCAATGACGGCATCGATATCTCGGTCCCCGCCGGCACTCCGGTCAAGGCTGCCGAAAATGGTGTGGTCATCTACGCCGGCAACGGCTTGAAGGAACTTGGTAACACCGTTCTGGTTCGCCACGACGACGGTACCGTCACGGTTTACGGTCATGCCGATGCGCTTTCGGTTCAGCGCGGCCAGAAGGTCCAGCGCGGCCAGCAGCTCGCCACCTCCGGCATGAGCGGCAACGTCAAGCGCCCGATGCTCCACTTCGAGGTCCGCAAGGATGCGACCCCGGTCAACCCGATGACTTTCCTGGAATAGGTATTGCGTCCCAGGCAAGCGACGAAAAGGCCCGGAAACCCCGGGCCTTTTCTCGTTTTCAGGCGCGGTTCATCGAGATTCGGAGGCGACCGGCAAGGTCCTGGATATACTGCCAGGCCACGCGGCCCGACCGGCCCCCACGTGTGGTCGCCCATTCCAGCGCTTCTGCATGCAGGCTTTCACGGTCAAGTGGGAGCTCGAAATGCGCGGCGTAGCCGTCGATCATCGCAAGATAGTCGTCCTGGCTGCATTTGTGGAAGCCGAGCCAGAGCCCGAAGCGATCCGACAGCGAGACCTTTTCCTCGACTGCTTCCGACGGGTTGATCGCCGTCGACTGCTCGTTCTCCATCATGTGGCGGGGCAGAAGATGGCGGCGGTTCGACGTGGCGTAGAACAAGACATTGTCCGGGCGACCTTCGACGCCCCCGTCGAGGGCCGCCTTCAGCGACTTGTAGGCGGTGTCGTCATGGTCGAAGGAGAGGTCGTCGCAGAAGACGATGACGCGCTGCGGCGTGTCCTTCAGGATGTCGAGAAGGACTGGCAGGGAGAAAATGTCTTCACGATGCACTTCGATGAGCTTCAGCGGCACGCCGGTCTGTGCGCGGACATCGGCATGGACCGCCTTGACCAGAGACGACTTGCCCATGCCGCGCGCGCCCCACAGCAGCACGTTGTTGGCCGGAAATCCTTCCGTGAAGCGGAGCGTGTTCTCATGCAGGATGTCGCGGACATGGTCCACGCCCCGGATGAGCGACAGCGCAACGCGATTCGGCCGCTTCACTGGCTGCAGATGCATGCGGGCCGGAGCCCAGACGAAGCAGTCGGACGCCGACCAGTCGTTTTCGATCGGTGCCGGTCCGGCAAGCCGCTCGACCGCCAGGGTCAGGCGGCGCAGTTCGGCGAGCAGTTGCGTGTTCAAGTCGTCGGACATCGATACCTCCTCGGCGCGCAAGAAATGCAGTCCGGACACGCGCCATTTTACCGGCGGGTAGCATGGCCTTTTGGCAGCCGAAAGGGTAAGAGGCTCTAAATCGGTACGCAGGCCCGCTGTTTCTGTTGCATTCAGGGCCTTCGTCACTATATTCCGGCGACCTGATGCGGGGGCAAGGCTGCCCGCTCACTTTGCAGTCTAGGGAGTTTTCCATGTTCGTTACGCAAGCCTTCGCCCAGGACGGCGCCGCAGCAGCTGGCGGTGCTTTCGGTTCTGGCCTAGAGATGCTGTTCCTTTTCGCGCCGCTGATGCTGATCTGGTACTTCCTCCTGATCCGCCCGCAGCGTCAGCAGATGAAGAAGCGCACCGAGACGCTTGCCGCAATCCGTCGCGGTGACCAGGTTGTCCTCGGTGGCGGCCTCGTCGGCAAGGTCAGCAAGGTGATCGATGACAACGAACTCGAAGTCGAACTCGCCGAAGGCGTGAAGGTCCGCGCGATGCGGAGCTACATTGCCGAAGTTCGCGTCAAGGGCGAGCCGGTCAAGACCGAAACCGCCGCTTGAGTGTTTCAGCGACCGGCATTGCCGGTCGCTTCTTTCTGATGGCCTTCATCTGAATTCGAGAGTTTCATGCTGTATAATTCGCGCTGGAAGACGATCTTCATTTGGCTCACCGTTTTTGTGAGCATGTTGGTGGCGTTGCCAAACCTCTTCAGCGACGAGCAGCTCGCGAAATTCCCGTCATGGCTTCCGACCAAGCAGGTGACCCTCGGTCTCGACCTGCAGGGCGGCTCGCACATCATGCTGAAGATCGAGCGGGCCGATATCGTCAAGGAACGGCTCGAAACGACTGTGGGTGATATTCGCGCCACCCTGCGTGACGCCGGCGTCCGCTACACCGGCCTGTCCGGCGTAGGCCAACAGGTGCAGGTCCGCATCACGGATGCCGACAAGGTCGAGGCCGCCAAGGAAGCGCTCTCCAGCCTGACACAGCCGGTCAGCGCCGGCGGCCTGACGGGCGGCACGATCCAGGAGATCACGCTTCAGGAAGACGGAACGCTTTTGCGCTTCAACCTGACCGACGCGGGCATCGACTACCGTTCGTCCTCGGCACTCACCCAGTCTATGGAAGTCGTACGTCGCCGCGTCGACGAACTCGGCACCACCGAGCCCATGATCCAGCGCCAAGGGACCGATCGCATCATCGTGCAGGTCCCGGGCCTCCAGGATCCGCAACGCCTGAAGTCGCTGCTGAACCAGACCGCCAAGCTCTCCTTCCACATGGTGGATGCGAGCATGCCGGTGACGGAAGCGATCAACGGCCGCCCGCCGGCTTCCTCGGAAGTTCTCTATTCGCAGGACGACCCCGCCGTTCCCTATCTCGTCGAGAAGCGCGCGCTTGTTTCCGGCGAAAATCTGGTGGACGCGCAGGCAAGCTTCAATCAGCAGACAAACGAACCGGTCGTCACCTTCCGTTTCGATAGCAAAGGCGCCCAGCGCTTTGCCCAGGCAACGCAGGAAAATGTCGGCCGCCCCTTCGCCATCGTCCTCGACGATCAGGTGATCTCGGCTCCGGTCATCCGCGAGCCGATCATCGGCGGTTCGGGTCAGATCTCCGGTAACTTCTCGGTCGAGGGCGCAAACGACCTTGCCGTCCTGCTTCGTGCCGGTGCTCTGCCCGCCACCTTGACCGTCGTCGAGGAGCGCACGGTCGGTCCGGGCCTCGGCCAGGACTCGATCAATGCCGGTATCTTCGCAAGCGGCATCGGTGCGATCTTCGTCGTCGTCTTTATGCTCGGCTTCTACGGCACCTTCGGCGTGATGGCCAATATTGCGCTCGCCGCCAACGTGGTGATGATCCTTGCCGTCCTGTCACTGATCGGCTCCACGCTGACCTTGCCTGGCATCGCGGGTATCGTCTTGACCATGGGCATGGCGGTGGACTCCAACGTTCTCGTCTACGAGCGTATTCGTGAAGAGGTGAAGAGCGGGAGGTCCCTGGTCCAGTCGATCGAGACGGGTTTCAACAAGGCCTTCGCGACGATCGTGGATGCCAACCTGACGACGCTGATCGCGGCGCTTGTGCTGTTCTTCCTCGGCTCCGGTCCGGTTCGCGGCTTCGCCGTGACGCTCGCCGTCGGTATTGTCACCACCGTCTTCACCGCTTTCACCATGACCCGCTGGCTGATGGCTGTCTGGTTCCGCTGGCGCCGCCCGAAGCACTTGCCCAAGGGTATTCGCACCGGCATCTTCGATACTCAGAACATCCGCTTCATGGCGATCCGGCGCTACACGTTCGCTGTCGCCGGCGCATTGTCTCTCGCCTCGCTGATCGCCTTCACCACCGTCGGCCTCAATCTCGGCATCGACTTCCAGGGCGGTTCGATCATCGAGGTCAAGGCCCGCAGCGGCGCCGCCGACATCGCCGACATCCGCGACCGCTTGAGCGAGCTCAATCTTGGCGAAGTGCAGGCCCAGGGCTTCGGCGATCCGTCGAGCGTGCTGATCCGCATCCAGGCCCAGGAGGGTGGAGAGAATGCCGAACAATCGGCGATCACCATGGTGCGCGGCGAGCTCGAGGATGCCTATGAGTTCCGCCGCGTCGAGGTGGTCGGTCCGGCCGTTTCGGGAGAACTGACCCAGACAGCGACGATCGGTGTCGCCGTGTCGCTGCTCTTCATCCTGATCTACATCTGGTTCCGCTTCGAATGGCAGTTCGCCCTCGGCTCGATCATCGCGACGCTTCACGACGTCATCCTGACGCTCGGCCTGTTCGTGCTGCTCGGCATCGAGTTCAACCTCACCAGTATCGCGGCGATCCTGACCATCATCGGCTATTCGCTGAACGACACGGTCGTCGTTTACGACCGAATGCGTGAAAACCTCAGACGCTACAAGAAGATGCCGCTCGATGTGCTGATCGACACTTCGATCAACCAGACGCTGTCGCGTACGGTTCTGACCGGTTCGACGACGCTGTTGGCCCTCGTCGCGCTCTATCTCTTCGGTGGAGAGGTCATTGCGTCGTTCACACTTGCCATGCTCTTCGGCGTTCTCGTCGGCACTTTCTCGTCGATCTACATCGCCGCGCCGATCCTGATCGCCTTCAAGCTCCGTCCGGATGCCTTCCAGAAGGAAGAGACGGAAGCGGCGCGTCCGGTATCCGGCAAGGTGGAGGCCTGAGCATGGCGCTCGGGCCGTCCGGCAATGGTATCGTCGTTCGGCAGGCCCATTTTCCGGGCCGGGCTCCGATAGATGCCTATGGCGACGGCGGTTTTCGTTTTGCTGACATGTCGCATCGCGGTTCTCTCCTGCTTCTGCCCTCCGGCATCTACGGATGGGACATGGAGGAGGGGGCAGCGCTGACGGTCGACAAGTTCCTCCGGGTGCTTGACGATTCCGTCGGCATAGAGGTGCTTCTCGTCGGCACGGGCAGGCAATTGCATCCGATCCCGGCCGAATTGAAGGCAGCGCTCAAGGCCAAGGGCATCGCCAGCGATCCGATGGGCACAGGTGCGGCGGTTAGAACCTATAACATCATGCTTGCCGAGCAGCGGGCGGTTGCCGCCGCCCTGATCGCCGTGTGAAACCGGGATACGGGTCTTGAGCGAAGCCTTGACTGCAAACCAGCATCTGGCGCTTTCCGGCCTGCGCGACACGGACCGCGACCGCTATCTCGCCTGCCTGCTCACGCCGGCGGAGAAGCGCGGCGCGGTTGCCGCGCTTTATGCCATCAATGCTGAACTCGCCCGTGTCCGCGACGTCGTGCGCGAGCCGCTGCCGGGCGAGGTGAGGCTGCAATACTGGCGCGATCTCATCGCTGGCGCCGCCCATGGTTCGACCGAGGCGAACCCGATTGCCGCGGCGCTTCTGGAGACCATCCGTGCGCACCGGTTACCGACGGCACCGCTCGTTTCCATGATCGACGCGCGGGTGTTCGACCTCTACGACGATCCGATCGAGACGACGGCGATGTTCGAGGGCTATGCCGGAGAAACGGCTGCGGCGCTCATCCAGCTGGTGAGCCTCGTTCTCGATCCCGGCGCGGCCGCAAGCTCCGCCACGATCGCCGGTCATGCCGGCGTGGCTCAGGCAATCGCGGGCGCCATCCTGCTGATGCCGGTTCACCGTGCCCGCGGACAGGTCTACCTGCCGCTTGAGATTCTCTCCGCCACCGGCCTCGACCGCGAGAGCTTCCTGGCCGGAGAGGACCGAAACCGGATTTCTGCGGCCGTCGAGGCTTTTGCCGGGCTGGGACGTGATCATCTCGCAAAGGCGCGTGCGGCCGGTCCGATCCCCAAG
Source organism: Rhizobium sp. CAU 1783 (assembly GCF_054551725.1). Lineage (NCBI taxonomy): Bacteria > Pseudomonadati > Pseudomonadota > Alphaproteobacteria > Hyphomicrobiales > Rhizobiaceae > Rhizobium > Rhizobium sp. CAU 1783. Next base: position 385,114 of record NZ_JBTOLM010000003.1, read on the forward strand.
ATCCTCGTGCCCGCCTTCCTCCCGGTCGTGCTTTCCGAGGCAGTGCTCGTCGCAGCGGGGAAACATGGATCGGCTGTGTTCGACAGCTCGCCGAGGCCGGCCCAATGGCGCCGTCAGTTGAAGCTCCTCGGAGCGGCGATAACCGGCCGGGTCTGACCGCCGCCAAATTCGCGCAAGCCTCGTATACTAGAAATGTCCGGAGGGCCGGGTTGGGCCGATCCCCATGGGAGATAGAGTGTGGCTGCGATCACTTGGGCGCTGATTTTCGGACTGGTTGTTGTGTTCGCCTATTTCTCGACGCGCATTGCCAAGCGCTCGAACGAGGAAGGCCTGTACGACACCGGTCTCGCCATCGTCGAATTTGGCCGCGCCTTCCCCAACGAAGCCATTCGCAGCCTGCATGTCACCGCGGACGGCCGTGCCGTGTTTGTGCGCCTGCATGACAACAAGGCCGGCTTCATGCGCAACATGCGCAGCCACTATGCCTGCCATCTGATCGAACCCGGCACCGTCCGGGTGCGCCAGTCGGCGAACGGTCGGGGCTTTGTTATCGAATTTCTCGACGCACCCTTCCACAATGGGGAATACACGTTCGCAAGCCCGGCGGAAGCTGCCGAGGTTTCGCTGTGGCTGCTCGGAAACTATGTGAGCAATGCGGAGCGCGACTTCGCCGGCGCTCCGCCGCAGCCCAGCGCCTGACAGGCATCGGCGCGTCGTCAGGCGAGGTAACCGTTCAGGCGAGGTCGAGCCAGGTCCGGCAATCGGCTAGCGCCCGTTCGGCCATCAGCTGGCGCTTCATGATCGTCTTGTCCTTGCCGCGGAAGCGCTTGATACCCTCCGGCTTGACGATCGAACCGGGAGCAAGTTCCGGGAACAGTCCGAAATTGATGTTCATCGGCTGGAAGGAGCGTTTGCCCGGCTCCTCGTCACTGACGAGGTGGCCGCCGGTGATGTGGTTGAGGAGCGAGCCGAGTGCCGTCGTTGCAGGCGGCAGGCGGACGTCCTCGCCCTTGCTCTCGGCTGCGGCGAAGCGGCCGGCGAGAAGGCCGATCGATGCGCTCTCGACATACCCTTCGCAACCGGTGATCTGGCCGGCGAAACGAAGGCCCGGCCGGCTCTTGAGCTGCAGCGACCGGTCGAGCAGCACCGGGGAATTGATGTAGGTGTTGCGGTGCAGGCCGCCCAGGCGGGCGAATTCCGCGTTCTCCAGGCCGGGGATCATCTTGAAGATCTCCGACTGCGCGCCGTAGCGCAGCTTCGTCTGGAAACCGACCATGTTGTAGAGGGTACCAAGCGCGTTGTCCTGCCTGAGCTGCACGACCGCATAGGCCTTGACCGTCGGATTATGCGCGTTGGTCAGACCCATCGGCTTCATCGGTCCATGGCGCAAAGTCTCGCGGCCCCGTTCGGCCATGACTTCGATCGGCAGGCAGCCGTCGAAATAGGGGGTGCCTTCCCATTCCTTGAAGCCGACGGTGTCGCCGGCAATCAGGGCGTCGATGAAGGCATTGTACTGAGCCTCGTCCATCGGGCAGTTGATGTAGTCCTTGCCCGTGCCGCCCGGCCCGACCTTGTCGTAGCGGGACTGGTACCAGCAGACATCCATGTTGATCGAATCGCGATGGATGATCGGGGCGATGGCGTCGAAGAAGGCGAGCGCATCCTCGCCGGTTTCGGCGCGAATGGATTCGGCAAGATCCGGCGATGTCAGCGGGCCGGTCGCGATGACGGAAAGGCCCCATTCCTTCGGCGGAAGCCCCGTCACTTCCTCGCGGACCACGGTGATCAGCGGATGACCGTCGATGGCCGCGCTGACGGCATCGGAAAAGCCGTCGCGGTCGACCGCAAGCGCGCCGCCGGCCGGGACCTGATGCTTGTCGGCGCAGGCCATGATCAGCGAACCGGCGAGGCGCATTTCCGCATGGATCACGCCGACCGCATTCGATGTCGCGTCGTCCGACCGGAACGAATTCGAGCAGACGAGCTCGGCAAGGCCGTCGGTCTTGTGCGCATCCGTGCCGCGCACGCCGCGCATCTCGTGGAGGATGACCGGGACGCCGGCCTGTGCGATCTGCCAGGCGGCTTCCGAACCGGCGAGCCCGCCGCCGACAACGTGGATGGGGGATGTGGAGATTTTCGTCATGGGCGGCTCATTAGCATGAGCAGGCCCGCCGGCCAATCATTTATGGCACCCGTCGGCCCGGCGAGAGGGGCGGGATCGTTACGCGTGGCCGGAATCAAAAACGGCACCCTAAGGTGCCGTTTCCGAACTTTGCTGCTCGACGTCCGCGATTAGCGGAAGGAGCGCGAAGCGATGTTGCGGATTTCGTAACGGGTGATGCCGATGTCGGAGAGGGCCTGGTTGGACAGGTTGCCCAGTTCGGCCAGCGTGCGGCGGTAGCTCATCCAGTTCTTTGCAATGCGGATCGGGTTCATGGTCGTTTCCTCGGGTCAAATCTTGTGCGCCGATCTTGTGGTTCTCTCCACATCAGCGATTGACCGCTTTATACGCTCGTAAAACAAGATTGTGCAGTGCAAATAATGAGCGACTGCTATGCAAATGTGCAGGGGTCTGGCGATTGTTTGGGCGAAGCTCAAAAAGCGGGCATTCGGTGAAAGGCAGGGCGTTTGCCGTGGTCACAACGAAAAAGGCCTCCCGGAGGGGAGGCCTTTAAGAAGGTCTAAGCTGAACCGGATCAACCGGCGACAGCATGCCGTGCAACGCGGCGGATGTCTTCGCGGCCGATGCCGAGGTCACGAAGTTCGCGGTCCGACATGCGGCCGAGTTCGGTGACGGTCTGACGGTACTTGCGCCAGTTGTTGAGCGAGCGAGCGATGTTCATGGTCTTGCCTCTTTCTTTCCGCGGCAACCTGGGAGGTGGTGCCTGCCTGAATTCGATAATCGTAATATATGCTGCGGTGCGAAAAACTTGTAGTGATGATCTCGTATGACACCTATGCGAGCTACGCATGGGGTGATGGTTAACCCGTGGTAAACTGACGCAATTTGCGGCAGTCGCCTGATCGTCGAGCGGGTGTCTGCGCGGCATGTGTGCAGCGCGCAAGATCAGCTCCGGGTGGCGAAGAGGAGGCGTTCGTCGGGGATGACTTGGCGGGAGGTCAAAAAAAATAACGCTCACCGGGGGAGGAGGATCCGGTGAGCGTCATTTTGGGAGACCAACGACTGGGAGGAGGAGTGTCGTCGGTCAGTTCGACCCTGCACTGGGAGGAGGAGTGTGCAGGCTCGAAGCTCTATGTGGCGGAAGCCGCCTGAAGCCAAAACAAATTCATTTCGTTCCGGCTTCGTTGGATCCGACTATAGCGAAATCAGCGATCTTGTGCAGTGCAATATCATCATGGAAGCCATGCGCCTTTTGCATGGGCGCCCGGAACTTGACGAAAAACGGGTCTATCCAGCTGACCTCATTGTCTTTTCTGCGCACTCGGATCAAGAATGTCGCCGATGAAAGGCCGGTGCGCGTCCTTTGGCCGCGTCGGATGAGGGGAGTGGGCATTTATGTATCGGGGCAGACTGAAACGGGACCTGGAAATCTGGGTCGAGAAACGCCTGATAGATCAGACGGTTGCCGATGCGCTGCTTAAGGATGTCGATTCGCGTCGGTCCTCGTTCAGCATCGGCGGCGTGCTGATGGTGCTGGCCGCGGTGTTGATCGCCGCCTCGATCCTGTTGCTCGTCGCCGCCAACTGGGAGGCCATCCCGCGGCTCGTTAAGGTTGGCGGCATCATTGCCCTCATATGGGTCTTCTACCTTCTGGCTGCGGTGATGTTCTCTCGGGGTGCCGATCGGCTGGCCGGGGCTTTGCTCCTACTCGGTGCAGCGAGCTTCGGGGGGGCGATCGCGCTCATCGGCCAACTCTACCACCTCTCGGGCGATGCCTTTGACGCCATGCTGCTGTGGTTCGCCATGACGGCGCTCTCTGCCGCCGCCTTCCGCTCGCAGGCGCTGACCATCATGGCCGGGCTGCTTTCCTTCGCGGTTGCTGCTGCTTTCCTTGACCAGTTCGACGCGGAGTGGCACGGGCTCTATTCTTGGTGGCCTATCCTGGCCGGCGTGGTGATTGGCGCGCTCAGCGTCTGGACGGGCGCCGACCGCGCCCGCCATTGCATCTATCTGTTGTTCATCGGCTGGTTCTGCTGGATCTATTCGCTGTCGACCGACATCGAGGTGGCGATTGCCTTCGTCATTGCCGGTTCGTTTGCCTTCGTTGTTGCGACTCTGCCGGTCTCTCCGGTCGCCGTGTTCCTGCGCCGTCATGAACCCGCCTTCGCCTTCTATGCTTTGGTGCTCGCCCTGATCGGTCTCGCACTCCTCCACACGGAGTGGCAGGAAGGTCTGCCGCTCGCCGTTCTGGCGGTGACGACCATTGCGCTTTCCCTCGTCGCGCTGGCGCTCGAGGGGCGGGACAACGGCGCCGTGCGCTTCCTGGCCTATGGCGCCTTTGCCGTCGAGGTTCTCTATCTGTCCTACGTGACCATCGATTCCATTCTCGGCACGTCGACCTTCTTCCTGCTGGCCGGCCTCGTCGTGGCCGTACTGGCGGGCATTGTCGTCAAGCTCGAGAAACTGTTTGCCAAGCGTGCAGGGGAGACGACGCCATGACCAATCAAGCTGCCCGACCCGGCGCCCTTCGTTATCTGGCCATCGCTCTTGGGCTTGTCATCCTTCAGACGGGTATTCTCGGCTGGATGATCGAGTCGCGGGCAAGCGTCCTGCGCTCCGGCACTGAGATCTTGCTCAAGACCGCACCGGTCGACCCGCGTGATCTGTTCCGAGGCGACTATGTGATCCTGTCCTATGACGTGTCGGCGATCCCCGCGGCGCTGGTGACCGGGCAACGTCCGGCCGAGAGCGGCTGGCAGACCATGCAGGTCCGGCTAAAGCCCGGCACGGACGGATTCTGGACCGTGGCGGAAGCGTCCTTCGGCGAGTTGGCGCCCGCCGAGGGTAGCGTCGTTCTCACCACCCAGCGCTTTCGCTACTACGCGATGCCGGATGCCGCCGACAACGGCGAGCTGCGTGTCGACTACGGAATCGAGCGCTATTACGTGCCGGAAGGCGAGGGCCGCGACATCGAGATGGCCCGCAACGAAGGCGCGCTGACGGTCGCGGCCCGGGTCGGTTCGAACGGCAAGGCTCAGATCCGTGAACTCCGGATGGACGGCAAGGCCCTCTATGCGGAACCGCTCTACTGAAGCCTTGGCCGCAATGCCGAAGCGCGGCGACAAGTCACTCGGAGATTCCCGCCGGACGGCGCGGGATGGCTGTCATTTTTCCTTTGCGTGAGGGAAAACGGGTGATATAGAGACGCGCGCTCCGGAGGGGGCATGCGCAAGGGCTGCATGCGTTTTCTTGGGACGCGGGTATGGTGAAATTGGTAGACACGCCAGATTTAGGTTCTGGTGCCGCAAGGCGTGGGAGTTCAAGTCTCTCTACCCGCACCAGATTGCCGAGCGGGTCGGTGCGAGACGGACCGGGTGACCATCCCGCCACTCCTTTCACCGTTTTGCCAGGCAGAATGCTTGAGGATTGCGACGCAGCCACGTCCGGGAACAATTGAGATTCCGGCGTCGTGCTCAGTGAAACAACCGGCTGTCCGAGCACGGCCGCCACGACATGAAGGTAAGAAGATGCAGGTTATCGAAACGCTCGCTGAAGGGCTGAAGCGCGAAATCAAGGTCGTCATTCCGGCCAAGGACATGGAAGCTCGCATGAACGAGCGCCTGGCCGACGCCAAGGACAAGGTCCGCATCAACGGTTTCCGTCCGGGCAAGGTGCCGGTCGGCCACCTGAAGAAGATGTATGGCAAGTCCATCATGGCCGAGCTGGTCAACGAGATCATCCGCGAAAAGCCGAGCGCGATCCTGTCGGAGCGCGGCGAAAAGTCGGCGACCCAGCCGGAAATCGCCATGACCGAGGACGAGGCCGAAGCCGAGAAGATCCTGTCCGCGCAGGCTGACCTCGAATTCAGCTTCTCCTACGAGATCATTCCGGCGATCGAACTGAAGCCGGTCGACGGCATCAAGGTCGTCCGCGAAGTCGTCGAAGTGTCGGACGAGGAAGTCAACGAGCAGATCGAGAAGATCGCCGAAAGCGCCCGTTCCTACGAAACGAAGAAGGGCAAGGCCGCTGAAGGCGACCGCGTCACCATGGACTACCTCGGCAAGGTCGACGGCGTCGCCTTCGACGGCGGCAAGGACGAGGATGCCGAACTGGTCATCGGTTCGAACCGCTTCATCCCGGGCTTCGAAGACCAGCTGGTCGGCCTCAAGGCTGGCGACGAAAAGGTCATCACCGTGACCTTCCCGGCTGACTACCCGGCTGCAAACCTGGCCGGCAAGGAAGCCACCTTCGACATCACCGTCAAGGACGTTGCAGCCCCGGCTGCCGTTGAAATCAACGACGAACTCGCTTCGAAGCTCGGCGTCGAATCGGTCGAGAAGCTGAAGGAAATCGTTCGCGGCCAGATCGAAAGCCAGTACGGCAACGTCACCCGCCAGAAGGTCAAGCGTCAGATCCTCGACCAGCTGGACGCTCTCTACAAGTTCGATAGCCCGTCCAAGCTCGTCGATGCCGAGTTCGACAACATCTGGCGCCAGATCAACACCGATCTCGCCCAGTCCGGCAAGACCTTCGCTGACGAAGACACCACCGAAGAAGAAGCCCGCAACGAGTACCGCACGCTCGCCGAGCGCCGCGTCCGTCTCGGCCTCGTCCTCTCGGAAATCGGCGAAAAGGCCGGCGTCGAAGTGTCGGACGACGAAATGCAGCGCGCGCTCTTCGCCCAGCTGCAGCAGTTCCCGGGCCAGGAGAAGCAGATCCTCGACTTCTTCCGCAACACCCCCGGCGCTTCCGCTTCGCTCCGCGCTCCGATCTTCGAAGAGAAGGTCATCGACAAGCTGCTCTCCGAAATCTCCGTGACCGACAAGAAGGTCTCCAAGGACGAGCTGCTCGCTGACGACGAGGACGGCGAAGACAAGCCGGCGAAGAAGGCATCCGCCAAGAAGAAGGCCGCTGCTGAAGGCGAAGAGGCCGCACCGAAGAAGAAGGCTGCTCCGAAGAAGAAGGCCGCCGAAGGCGACGCCGAATAATCTTCGAAGGAAGATCGCATACGATAAGGCCGCCCACCGGGCGGCCTTTTTGCGTGATGGCCTGCCGGCGGCGCCTCAGAATTCCATAAGCAGCGGGCAGTGGTCGGAGACTTCGGGCGTCCGGACCACGTCGAAGCGCTTCACGTCGATATCCGCCGTCACCAGCATGTAGTCGGCGAAACGGCCCTCCTTCTTGTAGAACGAGGTACGGGTATCCCGGTGGCCGCGCGACGTGATCAGGTCCACCAGGCCGAGTGTGCCCAGCGTCTGGAACGTCGCGCTCCCCGGCAGGACATTGAAGTCGCCGCAGACGACGAGCGGTTCGTCGGGTCGCCAGACGCGTTCGATCAACGTCTTGAAGGCCGCCGCCTGATGCGCCCGGGCAGGCGTGTCGTCCTTTCCGACTGTGTCGCGTAAGCCGTGGATCTGGGCAACGCTGAACGGGCGGCCGGCCTCGTAGTCGAACAGCCGGATGCAATGGGCATTGCGTGATCGCGGATGGGCCCCGAATCCGTCGGAAGAGAAGGAGCCGTGGACGAAATCCATCGCCTGGCCGATGACCGGCAGGGAACTCCGCACGAAGGTCGCCAGCCCGAATTCCTGCCAGCAACGGGCCTCTCCGTCGAACAGTTCGCCGCGCGCGGTGGGACAGAAGAAGCCGTCATGTCCGGGCAAAGCGGCCCCGATCTCATCGAACAGATTGGCACGCTGCTGAAGTTCCACGCCGTGGTCGCGATAGACGAGCCATTCCGACCGGCTGGACGGTGCGCGCGGTACCTCCTGAAGGCAGTAGATGTCGGCATCGGCCTTCACGAGATAATCCATCAGCGCCGCATGCAGCATGCCGCCCCAGACATTGAGTGATAGGATTCTCATCGTCTTTCTGCCTCCAACCCTTTCGCCTTTGATAGTGTCGGCGGGATTGAACACGCAATGGCTCCGCTCCGCCAGAGCGTTTGGAGTCCCGAATCATAAAACCCGCCGAGGGGATCGGCGGGTCTTTTCAGATCTTTAGGCGTCCTCTGGGGGCCACGCTTCCGACGCGAACATGTGCCGTCAACGGTTGTCCCGTCAGTCCCTGTAGGACGGGTCCTTCTTGTCGAGTGTTGATTTCAGATAGTCGAAATGGGCGTAGGACATGCCGCGATAGGCGTGCCAGCCTTCCGCCGTCTTCTGTGCGACTTCGTCGGAAAGCACGTTGAGCGGCTGGCCGGAGGCATAGGCGAGCATCATGGTGGTCGCCGCCTTCTCGAAGAAGTAGAGATCCTCGAAGGCTTCCGCCACTGTGTCGCCAGAGCACGAGACGCCGTGATTGCCCATGAGCAGGGTCTTGTGGTTGCCGAGAGACCGGGCGAGGCGCAGGCCTTCCTCGGCCTCGTCGGCAATCCCTCCGAAGCCGAGGTCGATGCCGACGCCGCCGTAGAAGCGGGCCGTGTTGTTGTCGAGCGGCTTGAGCGACGGATCCTTCAGTGTCGACAGCGCCGTCGAATAGGGCGGATGGCAATGCAGCAGGACCCGCACGGACGGCCGCTCGCGATGGATCGTGCCGTGCACGGTCCAGGCCGACGGATCGGGCGCATCCGGCCGCTTCATCACGTCCGGATCGTCCGCGTCGAGGAGCAGCAGGTCGCTCGCCTTGATCGAGCCGAAATGCTTCCACTTCGGGTTCATCAGGAACTTCTTGCCGTCGGCCGATATGGCGGCGCTGAAGTGGTTGCTGACCGATTCGTGCCATCCGAACTCGACGGTCAGCCGGAAGGCGGCCGCGAGGTCGACGCGGAGCTGCTGCACCTCGTCGCCGGTGAGGTCGCGGGAATGCACCTGCATGTTCATTTGAACCGTCCTTCGGTCGTCAGGGCCCGATAGGTCGACCGCATTTCCTCGCGGTCGGCATAGCAGCCGCGCAGGTAGCGGTCGCCGCTGGTGGCGGAGTAGGCGAGGCGCCCGTGCACGATGCGGTGATTGTCGAACACCATGCATTCACCGGCCTTCATCAGGAAGCGCATCATGTACTTGTCGTCCTGCAGCATCTTCCCGAAGCGGCAAAACGCCGGATAGTAGTCGTCGAGCACGGTCTGCGGCAGGTCGAAGATGTCGGCCATGTGCTGGCTGATCGTCAGGCCGGACACTTCCCCATGCTTGTCGAGTTCGATCACCCGCTGGCGCGAGCGCATGTCATAGGTGTCGTGTTCGCAATAGAAGGGAATGTCGATTTCCGACAGGAGCCGGAAGCCTTCCGGGTCGATCTTGCGGAAGTCGTTGGCGACCGCCACGCCGTCGGAATAGATGCTGAGACCGCCCTCGACCGAATTGGCGCGGCAGTGCAGGAACTGGATGCCCGGGGCATGCTCCTCCGCCGGCGTGTCGGTGTGCAGTTCGAGCGCCTTGGCCGTGTAGGCGGTGTTTGTCGGGTTGATATAGGTCCTGACGTCGAAGAACTCGCCGAAGAAGGTCGAGCGCACGTGCCCCATCAGCTTGACGGTTTCGGTCAGGCCTTCATTGCTGTCGGGCATGTCGGTGACGATGGTCAGACCCTCGACGATCATCGCCTTGATCCATTCGGCGACCTTTTCGGGGCTCTTCATCAGCTCCGGCTGCGAGAAGCGCGCAATGCTCGGGTAATGGTCGCTGAACCAGGCCTTGCGCGGCAGGTCGGCGGGATCCGGGCGGTGTGTCCCGTCCGCATAGTTTGCCAGCATGGTGAGCGGATACTGCGAAACGTGGTTTTCGTTGGCCCAGGAAACCACCAGTTTGTCGCCCTCGACAGTCGCATTGGCCGGCCGGGGCGGCTGGGACAGGTGGAAGATGTCGAACTGTCTCTCGCGGGTCGCGCTGTCGAACGAGGTCGGGCAGTTGTCGCGCAGCCAGTAGTAGTTGAAATAGGTCGCCCCGCGATCGGGCAGCTCGACCTCCAGGCCCTTTTCCTGCAGGGTGACGCGTGATGAATTGAGGACGCCGGTGTCCATGTGATTACCCTCTTTGATCTTATGTTCTGTTTCGGCATATGCTGGCTGCGAGGCCGATTTTTGAACGATAGAGCTGACGTTTGTTATTTCAAAGATCGAAAAGCCTTTGGTTAGTATAAGCTGAGAGTTATGAAATGGCCGAACGTATCCTGCCGCCCCTGCGCCTGCTGACTGTCTTCGAGGCGGTACTGCGCACCGGCAGTGTGCAGAAGGCGGCTAACCACCTCAATGTGACCCAGCCGGCGGTCAGTCAGGCCCTACGCTCGCTCGAGGATTTTGTCGGCCTGAAGCTGCTTGATCGAACCAGCCGGCCGGCGACGCTGACCGAGGCCGGCCGGATCCTGCAGGCCGGTGTCTCCGAGGGACTGGGGCGGATCGCCGAGGCCGTCGCGCAGATCCGCGCGCTGCAGAACGGGATCGAGAGCTCTGTGACGATCGCCTGCACCGTCGGCACCGCGACCTACTGGCTGATGCCGCGGCTTGCCGATTTCTACAATGCCCATCCCGACATCGCGGTGAACGTGATGACGACGATCGGCGGGCCCGAGATCCTCTCGGGTGTCGATCTGCTGATCCGCTACGGACGAGGCGAGTGGACAGACGGGGAGGTGGTGAAGCTGTTCGACGAAAAGGTCGTTCCGGTCTGCAGCCCGAAGCTCGCCGCGCAGCTCGAGGGCGAGGGTGGATTGCAGTCCGCGACGCTGCTCCATGTCCGCAGCGACGACAGGAGCTGGCTGACGTGGAAGGACTATCTCGATCTGAACGGGTTGCCGGAAAATCGCGTGCTGGGGCGCTACTTCACCAACTATGTTCAGGCCACCCAGGCCGCGCTGTCGGGCCAGGGGGTGATGCTGGGCTGGGAATCCAACACCGGCGATCTCGTTCGGGAAGGACGGCTCGTCGCGATCTGCGGGGCGCCGCTCCGCCCGAAGGAAGCCTTCTATTTGGTCATTCCCGAGCGCCGCGAGGCAAAGTCGGCGCGCCATGTGCTGATCGACTGGATCATCGGCCAGACGCGGGCCTCCGGGGTGCCGACGACGTCGCCGACTGACTGAGCGCGAAAGCGTTGTGCCGCGCCAACGTGCAGGGCCGGCGTGTTACAGGTTCTCCGCGGTCACGGTCAGGAAGCGGACCGGTTCGGCTGCAATCTCCACCTCGATCAGGCCGAGTTGCCTCAGCGTCAGATCGATTGAACGGCGCGCTTGGACCTCCGGCGCCTGGTCGATGACGATCGACATGGTCCCGTCGGCAAGGGCGCTGCGGGTCTGTTCGGTCAATTCGTGTCCCACCCAGAAGACCGGTCTGCGTCCGGCCTGGCGCAGGACCGAAGCGACGGCACGGTTGTCGCCGCCGGCGGTATAGACGCCGATGATCTCCGGATCCCGCTCGAGTGCCCGGCTCAGCAGTTCCATCGTCTTCATCTCGTCGTCGAAGTCGAACATCACCTCGGTGAAGTTCTGCCGATGGTCCTTGTGCGCTGCGAGATAGTCGGAGAAACCGCGCACCCGTTCCCGATGATTCTCGTAGGCGCCGCTGTGGCACAGGGCGACGAAGGACCCTGCCATTCCGGGCAGCATCCGCGCCATGAACAGCCCGGCGGTTCGGCCGGCCGCATAGTTATCGATGCCGACATAGGGCAGTTCCGGCGCCGGCCGCGTCATGATCTGCACCACCGGAATGCCGAGATCGGCGGCCGCCCGGATGCTCTGCACCACGTCGGGATGGTCGGGCGCCACGACGATCAGCGCCGAGCGATGCGCCTTCGGATGGGCGATGTGATGGGCGAATTCAGCGGGGTCGTTTTCGCGGGCAAACGTCCGGTGTACCGTGATGCTCTTGTCGAGCAACGCTGCGATCCGCTCGAAAGCCTGATTGAGGCGTGAATAGAAACTGGTCTCCGGCCGGACCAGGATCACCTCGATCCGCACGATCCCGCGATGCGCGTCGGGCAGGGCATGACGATAGCCGAGGCGCTTGGCCGCGAGCAGCACCTTTTCCGCCGTCGCGGGGCGGACGCCGCCACGTCCGTTGAGCACCCGCTCCACCGTCGCTGTGCCGACCGCTGCCGCCTCCGAGACGTCCTTCAACGTGATCCTTGCCATCCCATCCTCCTGCCTCTGCGAGAGGAGCACTGCCGGTCTGTCCGGTCAATGATCAAATTTGATCAACGTAGGATTGGCCGATGATGGCAAGGGCGGATTAGCCTGACAGCAATTCGGGAGGAGAACCGAAGCCCGACAATCGACCGAGCCAAGGAATGGATCCGCTGCCGCAACGGGCAGGGCGGATGACGGAGGAACACGGATGAAGATCGCACTCGACCCCCACATGCACCGCCATCTCGGCCTCAATGACCTTTGCCGGAAGGCCGCCGACCTCGGTTACGAATACATCGAGCTCTCGCCGCGCGACGATTTCCTTCCCTGGTGGGTGAGGCCGCGCGCCCACAAGGAGCGCATCGCCGAATTCAAGAAGGTCTTGAAGGACCATGGCGTGCAGCTCGCCTCGATCCTGCCGATGTATCGCTGGGCAAGCCCGCATGAGGACGAGCGACAGGCTGCCGTGCGCTACTGGAAGGAGGCGATCCGGATCTCTGCCGAAATGGGCTGCGACACGATGAATTCCGAATTCGGCCGCGGCCCGTCGCCGGATCGTGGCCACCGTTCCAGCTGCTGTGGCGGCATGCACAACCATGAACACAGCGAGGCGGCCTGGTGGCGCTCGATGGAGGAACTGGTCCCGGTCTTCGAAAAGGAGGGTGTCACCCTCAACATGGAGCCGCATCCGGAAGATTGGTGCGAGACGCTGCATCCGGCGATCGACATGCTGAAGACCATCGGCTCGAACAACGTCAGGTTCCTCTATTGCGCGCCGCATACCTTTTACTTCGGCGACGACATGGCGAAGATGATCCGCGATGCCGGCCCGCTGATCGCCCATGTGCACGTGGCCGATACCTATAACCACAGGGCGTCCTCCGGCCTGCGCTATATCATCAATCCGCCGGGCGCCAAGGTGACGATCCACCAGCACATGAACATGTACCAGGGCGAGATCGACTGGGATGTGTTCTTCTCGTCGCTCGCCGCGGTCGGCTTCGACGGCATCGTGACGGCCTGCGTCTTCGGCTGGGAGGACAAGGCCGACCAGTCGGGTCGCTTCATGCGCGCCGAGATCCAGAAATATGTCGACAAATACTGGGGCGCAAAGGGCGCGTGAGCGCCCGCACGCCGCAGCCGACATCAACGCTCGTCATCATTGGAACAGGAACCCGAACCGTGAGCATCACGATCACGACCGCCCCCTGCTGCTGGGGCGTGGACGACGTCCGCAATCCGAACCTTCCCGCCTGGGAACGCGTCTTCGACGAGGCCGCAGCCGCCGGTTATGGCGGGCTCGAACTTGGACCTTATGGCTATGTGCCGCTGGACAGCGCCCTGGTCGCGAAGGCGCTGTCCGACCGCGGTCTCTTCATCGTAGCCGGCACCATCTTCGACGATCTGGTCTCGCCGGCCAATCGCGACAACCTGGTGAGACAGACGCGCGAGATCTGCGCGGTGACGACGCAGCTGCCTCAGCCCGAGCGGGTGCCGGGGCAGCGCTTTGCCACGCCCTATCTCACGGTCATGGACTGGGGCCATGACGAGCGCGACTTTGCTGCCGGTCATTCCGATTGCGCGCCGCGCCTGTCGGACGAAGCCTGGGCCGGCATGGTCGACAACATCATGGCGATCGCCACCTGCGCCGGTGACGAGTTCGGCGTGCGCGCCGTCATCCATCCCCATGCTGGCGGCTATATCGAATTCGTCGACGAGATCCACAAGATCGCCCGAGACGTGCCGAATGAGGTCGCCGGTCTCTGCATCGACACCGGACACTGCTGGTATGCGGGTATGGACCCGATCGAGGTGTTGGAACGTTATGCCGACAGGCTAGACTACGTGCATTTCAAGGATATCGACAAGGCGGTCTTCGACCGGGTGATGGCGAAGGAGATCCGCTTCTTCGAGGCCTGCGCCGAAGGTGTCATGTGTCCTATTGGCCGCGGCGTCATCGACTATCCCGCAATCCGTCGGACGCTCGCGGCGATCGGCTATCACGGCTTCATCACGGTGGAGCAGGAGCGTGATCCGAGAAGCGTCGCCGGCAGCCTCGCGGACGTCAAGGCAAGCCGCGACTACCTGCGTTCCGTGGGTTTCTGACAGGGGAGGAAATACAATGACAAACACGAAAAGCAGCGCGATCCGCTGGGGCATGGTCGGCGGCGGCCGAGGCAGCCAGATCGGCTCCATCCACCGCTCGGCCGCCCTGCGCGACGATGTGTTCCGTCTGGTGGCAGGCGCTTTCGACATCGATCCTGAGCGGGGCCGGGCCTTCGCCGTCGATCTGGGGCTCGACGCGGAACGCGGTTATCCGGATTATCTTTCCATGTTCGCGGCGGAGGCAAAACGCCCTGACGGCATTCAGGCGGTCTCGATCGCCACGCCGAACAACACCCATTTCGCCATCTGCAAGGCAGCCCTGGAGCACGATCTGCACGTCGTCTGCGAAAAGCCGCTCTGCTTCACGGTGGCCGAGGCGGAGGAGCTCAAGCGCCTCTCCGAGGAGCGCGGCCGGATCGTCGGCGTGACCTATGGCTATGCCGGCCACCAGATGATCGAGCAGGCTCGGGTCATGGTGCGAAACGGCGATCTCGGCGAGATCCGAATCGTCAACCTTCAATTTGCCCACGGCTTTCATTCCGCTCCGGTGGAGGAACAGAACCCCTCGACGAAATGGCGGGTCGATCCGAAGTTCGCCGGGCCGAGCTATGTGCTGGGCGACATTGGCACGCACCCGCTTTATCTCTCCAAGGTGATCCTTCCGCACCTCAAGATCAAGCGGCTCTTGTGCACGCGCCAGAGCTTCGTCAGGAGCCGCGCCCCGCTCGAAGACAATGCCGTCACCCTGATGGAATACGACAACGGTGCAGTCGGGACAGTCTGGTCGAGCGCCGTCAATGCCGGCTCGATGCACGGCCAGAAGCTGCGCATCGTCGGCGAGAAGGCCAGCATCGAATGGTGGGACGAGCGGCCGAACCAGCTTTCCTATGAGATCCAGGGTGAGCCGGTGCGCATTCTCGAGCGCGGCATGGATTATCTCTATCCCGAGGCTAGGATCGACGACAGAATCGGTGGCGGCCACCCGGAAGGCCTGTTCGAGGCCTGGGCGAACCTCTACCGGCGTTTTGCATACGCCATAAACGGCAGGCGCGGTCTTGCGCCCGAGGGTATGGATAAGTTGACGTTTCCGGGTATCGATGCCGGTCTCGAAGGCGTTCGCTGGGTCGAAAACTGCGTCCGGTCAGCTGATGCCGGTGCCGTATGGGTGGACTACCACTAGGCGGTTATTCCTTCTTCAGTTCACCCATGCGGTTCCACGCGTCGAGGCCTGCGATCTTGTAGGCCTCGGCGAGCGTCGGGTAGTTGAAGGTATTCTCGACGAAATATTCGACGGTGCCCTTGAGGTTCAGCACGGCCTGTCCGATGTGGACAAGCTCGGTCGCCCCTTCGCCGACGATGTGGACGCCGAGCAGGCGCCGGGTCTTCAGCGAGAAGATCATCTTCAGGAGACCGCTGTCGAGCCCCATGATATGGCCGCGCGAAGTCTCGCGGAAATGGGCGACGCCGCATTCATAGGGAATGCCGCGCTGTTGGACTTCTTCCTCGGTGAGACCGCAGGTCGAGATCTCGGGAACGGCATAGATGCCGTAGGGGAAGTATTGCGGCGGCTCGTGAGCGGGTGCACCGACCGCGTGACGGGCGGCGATGCGGCCTTGTTCCATCGAGGTCGAGGCAAGGGAAGGGAAGCCGACCACGTCGCCGGCGGCGTAGATATTCGAAACAGCGGTCTGGAAGGTGTCCGGATTGACCTTGAGGCGGCCGCGATTGTCGGCCTCCAGCCCGCAGGCCTCGAGATTGAGGCTATCGGTGGCGCCGACCCGTCCGGCGGCGAACAGCACCATCTCCGCCACTATGGAACGGCCGTTCTGCAGCGTCACGCGACACTTGCCCGTCGGCTCCTTTTCGACCTTTTCGACAGTCTGGCCGAAGACCAGCTTCATGTTGCGGTCGCGCAGCTGGTAGGCGAAATCCTCGACGATCTCCTTGTCGAGGAAGTCGAGCATGGTGTCGCGCGGCTCGACGACGGTGACCGCAGTGTCAAGCGCGGAGAAGATCGTTGCATATTCGATGCCGATGACGCCGGCGCCGATGACCACCATCGAGCGCGGAACCTCCTTGATTTCGAGGATCTCGTCGCTGTCCAGGATAGCTTCGCCATCGAAGGGAATATGAGCAGGGCGGTAGGGCTTGGTGCCCACAGCCAGCAGGACCGCGTTGGCATGGACCCGGATCAGCTCGCCGTCGTCCTTCTCGACCTCCAGCGTATGCGGATCGATGAACCGCGCGGCACCCCGCAGTTGGGACACGCGATTGCGGGCGAACTGGTGCTCCAGGACGTCCACCTCGTGGTCCAGCGTGATCAGCAGCCGGCGGCGCAGGTCGTCGGCATTGATCTCCTGCTTGACGCGATAGCTTCGGCCGTAAAAGCCGCGCTCGCGCCATCCGGTCAGGTTGAGCGCCGTTTCGCGAAGCGTCTTGGAGGGGATGGTTCCGGTATGCACCGACACGCCGCCGACGCGCGTGCCCTTTTCGATCACCAGCACCTTCTTGCCGAGCTTGGCGGCCTGGATGGCAGCACGACGGCCTGCCGGTCCGCTGCCGACGACGACGAAATCATATTGGTTCATGCCGATGTCCCCGAATGACGCGCGCGAGAACCGCACACGCTGCAAGATGTCCCGGGGGCTAGATTAGCAGTCCATCCTAACCGTTTCGTTATCGATTCCGCATTGCGACATGGGCAGAAGCGACACGTCAGATCAGCCTGAGGCCTCTGAGACTCGCATGACCGTCCCGACCGATGATGATGTGGTCATGCACGGTGATGCCGAGGGGCTTCGCCGTGTCGACGATCATCTTGGTCATGTCGATGTCGGCCCGCGACGGTGTCGGGTCGCCGGAGGGGTGATTGTGGACCAGGATGATGGCGGTGGCCGACAGTTCCAGCGCCCGCTTCACCACCTCTCGCGGATAGACCGGCGTGTGGTCCACCGTGCCGCGGCCCTGAACCTCGTCGGCGATCAGGGCATTGCGCTTGTCGAGGAACAGGATGCGGAATTGTTCAGTCGATTCGTAGGCCATGGCGGTGTGGCAATAGTCGATCACCGAGGACCAGGACGACAGCACCTGCTTGCCGCGGATTTCGCTCTTCAGCATGCGCTGGGCGACGCTGGCGACCAGCTTCAGGTCGAGCGCGACGTTTTCTCCGACGCCCTTCACTTCCTGAAGCAGCGCCGGGTTGGCGCCGATCACGCCTGCCAGCGTGCCGAAACGGGCGATCAGCGCCTTGGCAATCGGCTTCGTGTCGCGGCGTGGGATCAGGCGGAAGAGGAGGAGTTCGAGGATCTCGTAGTCGGCGAGCGCGCTGTCGCCGCTGTCCCGAAAGCGGCTGCGCAGGCGGTCGCGATGGCCGTGGTAGTGGGTCTCGGGCGTTTCGGCCGTATCGCCGATCGCCGCCCGTTTCTTCAGTGCAGCGGTTTTGTTCGCCTGCTCGGCGAAGAAGCCGCGCTCGTCGTCGAACGTGGCTACTTCTCCTTCTCCCGGCCCCGACAGGTCGAAGGCGGGAGCGTCTTCGTTGTCGTGAGGGCCGGGAGAAGGAGGCTTTGCCATGGGTCAGCCTTTGAGCGGTGGCAGGCCGGGCCGGTCGAACCCGCCGGGCGAGAGGGTGAAGATCTCGCAGCCCGTCGCCGTCACGCCGACGGCGTGTTCGTACTGCGCGGTCAGCGAACGGTCGCGGGTTACCGCGGTCCAGCCGTCGGCGAGGACCTTCACATGCGGCTTGCCGAGATTGATCATCGGCTCGATGGTGAAGATCATGCCTTCCTTCAGTTCCGGCCCCTCGCTGGCGCGGCCGTAATGCAGGATGTTCGGGCTGTCATGAAACAGCTTGCCGACGCCGTGACCGCAGAAATCGCGCACCACGGAGCAACGCTCGGCTTCGGCATAGGTCTGGATCGCTTCGCCGATCGCGCCGGTGCGGGCGCCGGGCTTCACGGCGGCAATCCCGCGCAGCAGGCATTCATAGGTGACTTCGAGCAACCGTTCGGCCGCGCGCTTGATTTCGCCGACCGGATACATACGGCTCGAATCGCCGTGCCAGCCGTCGAGGACATAGGTCACGTCGATGTTGACGATATCGCCGTCACGCAGCGGCTTGTCATTCGGGATTCCGTGGCAGACAACGTGGTTGATCGAGGTGCAGACCGACTTGGTATAGCCGCGATAGTTCAGCGTGGCTGGCAGCGCGCCATTGTCCATGCCGAACTCGAAGACGAAGCGGTCGATGGCATCGGTGGTGACGCCGGGCTTCACCATCGGCACCAGTTCATCGAGACAGCGTGCCGTCAGTTGGCAGGCCTTGCGCATGCCTGCGAAGTCCTCGGGCCCATAGAGCCTGATTGCACCGGTATTCTTGAGCGGGGCGGAAGCCGCGTCGATATAGGTTACCATTCGTCCGCTTTCGGTCGATTGAACTGCTGTGTTTCCCCGTTCATAAAGCAGCGAGGCCGGGTTCGTCCATTGCGATCGGCCCGAGCGGCACAATTTCCGCGGGCGTGACCCTGCATTTGACCGCATAGGCCTCGACGCCGGCTGAAATTGCCGCGATAAAGCCTCGCGCATAGACGGGGTCGAGATCGCCGCAGATGCGCAAGGCCTCGCAATCCTCCCGCTGAACCAGATAGAGCATGACCGCCCTCTGGCCCGCGCGAACCACCTCGACGAGTTCGGTAAGATGCCGGGCGCCGCGGGCGGTGGCCGTGTCCGGGAACTCCGCTAGTCCGGTCTTCCGGGTGAAGTGGACGTTCTTCACCTCGACATAAGCCGCCGGTCGGTCGGGGCCGCTCAACAGGAAGTCGATCCGAGACCGGGTGCCATAACGTTGCTCACGGGCGATCGTCGGGTAGTCGGCGAGATCCGCTACGAGACCGGCCCGAATGGCTTCTTCCGCCAGCCTGTTGGCGAGTGCGGCATGGACCCCGACCACAGTGCCCGCCGTTTCGATGAGCTCGAAGGCATGGATATGCTTGCGGCTAGGGCTGTCATGTTCGGACAGCCATATCCGCGAGCCCGGCTCCGTCAGCCCCAGCATCGAGCCGGTATTGGGGCAAAAGCCCGTGATCTCGCGGCCGTCTTCGAGCACTGCGTCGAACAGGAAGCGTTTGTAGCGACGAACGAGCCGGGCAGGCACAAGGGGAGTGTCGAAAATCATCTGAAAGGGCTGGTCGGTTCGGTCTGCGGGGGAGGATTGTCCGGCGCGTCCGGCTTGTTTTCCGCCCAGGTGAGCAACGCATCGAGAGCCGGACATAAGGTCTGCCCCCAGTCCGTGAGGCAGTATTCCACACGCGGCGGTACCTGAGGATAGACGATGCGGCGAACGATGCCGTCCAATTCCAACTGGCGCAGCTGCTGGATCAGCATCTTTTGCGAGATCCCCGGAGTCTGGCGCTCCAGTTCGGAGAAGCGCAGCACTTTGCCGCCGAACAGGTGGAAGAGGATCACCAGCTTCCAGCGTCCCTCCAGCATGCGTAGGACATTTTCTACCCCCGCGGCTCCGGCACTGGGGGTCGGGTACCGATCCTTACTTTTAGGTGAGTACCTTACGTTTTTGTCTGTTCTTGTCATTTGCGCAGCGTATCGCCATCTTGTTTTCCGAGCAAGCGCGCGGGCTCTCAACCCAATCAGGAAGAGAGAGAAATCATGACTGGAAAATATCCAGAAGCGGTCGAAACCTATTTCGCCGCAAAGAATGCCGGTGACTTCACCGCCGCGTTGTCCGGCTTTGCCGAGGACGCGGTGGTGAGCGACGAAAACCGTGCCCACGAAGGCCGGCACGCCATCCGCAGCTGGATGGAGGAGACGCGGGCCAGATACAACGACAGGTCCGTCGTCCGCGACTTTGCCGTCGAGGGCGACACGGTCGTCGTGCATGCCGAGGTCTCCGGTACCTTTCCGGGAAGCCCGATCACCTTGCGGTATCGCTTTACGCTCACCGGCGGCAGCATTGCCCGGCTGGAGATCGGCGCATGACGGTGCACCAGCGCTTCCGGGTCGATTCGACGGAATTTGCCGGCCGCCGCGTCGTGGTGACGGGCGGCACCAAGGGGGCGGGTGCGGCGGTCGCGGCCCGATTTGCCGCTGCCGGTGCAAAGACCCTGGCGGTGGCCCGGTCCGCGCCGCACGAGCTTGAGGAGGGCCGCCTCTTCGTGGCGGCAGACCTGACGACGGAGGAGGGCATCGGCACGCTTGCGGATGCCGTGCTCTCCCGTCTCGGCGGCGTGGATGTCCTCGTTCACTGCCTTGGCGGGTCCGCGACGCCGGGCGGCGGTTTCCGCGCCGCGACGGAGGGCTTCTGGCAACAGGAGCTTGCGCTCAACCTGTTGTCCGCCGTGCGTCTCGACAGGCTTCTTGTGCCCGGGATGATCGAACGCGGGCACGGCGTCATTCTTCACGTCGCTTCGATCCAGCGTCGGTTGCCGTTGCATGAATCCACGATCGCCTACGCGGCGGCCAAGGCAGCGCTTGCCAGTTACAGCAAGTCACTGTCGAAAGAGCTTGGTCCGGCCGGCCTGCGGGTCAATACGGTTTCACCCGGATGGATCATGACTGATGCGGCCGAGCGTATGGTCGAGCGCTTGGCAGCCAGTGGCGGAACGGACGAGGCAACGGCTCGTCAGGGGATCATGGACGCGCTCGGAGGCATTCCGATCGGCCGCCCGACCTATCCGGAGGAGGTCGCGGAACTCGTCGCCTTTCTGGCATCGGATAGGGCTGCCTCGATCCACGGCGCCGAATATGTCATCGACGGAGGCACGATCCCCACCGTCTGAAATACCGCACTGCCCGTCGGTCCTGAGGGGCAGTGCCTTCACACCCGCGCGAGAACATAGGCGCCCGGTGCGTCGGAAATGGCGTTCAGCGCTCCGCCGCCCGGCTTGCGCGCCGGCACCCGCTTGCTGTCGAGTTTTTCCACCCAAGCCTGCCAGTGCGGCCACCAGGAGCCCGGTGTCTCCTTGGCGGTCGCCGCCCAGTCCTCGTAGGTACCGGCGACGGGGCCGTTGGTCCAGTACTGGTACTTGAGCTTGTCGGGTGGATTGACGACGCCGGCGATGTGACCCGATCCGGACAGAACGTATTCGACCGGGCCTCCGAACAGGGCGCTGCCGATGAAGACCGATTTGGCCGGCGCGATGTGGTCCTCGCGGGTGGCGAGGTTGTAGATCGGGATCTTGACGTCCTTGAGCGACAGCGTCTTGCCGGCAATTTCCATCTTGCCCTGGCTCAGATTGTTGTTGAGGTAGCAGTTGCGCAAATAGAACGAGTGGTTGGCCGCCGCCATCCGCGTCGAATCGGAATTCCAGTAGAGGAGGTCGAAGGGCATTGGATCCTGGCCCTTCAGGTAGTTGTTGACGAAATAGGGCCAGATCAGTTCCGAGGCGCGCAGCATGTTGAAGGCTGCCGCCATCTTCGACCCGTCCAGATAGCCCGAGGACTTCATGCGATCTTCGATGCTTCCGATCTGCCCTTCATCGACGAACACCTTGAGGTCCCCGGCATGGGTGAAGTCGACCTGCGTGGTGAAGAAGGTCGCGCTGGCGATCCGCTTGTTCTTCTCCTTCGCATGCAGCGCCAGTGCCGCGGCGAGCAGCGTGCCGCCGACGCAGTAGCCGATCGCGTTCACCTGCTTCTCGCCTGTCGCCTTTTCCACGGTGTCGAGGGCAAAATCGATGCCCTCGCGGATATAGGATTCCCAATCCTTGTCAGCATGGCGCTCGTCCGGATTGACCCAGGAGATCACGAAAACCGTGTGTCCCTGCTCGACGCACCACTTGATGAAGCTCTTCTGCGGGTTGAGGTCGAGGATGTAGAACTTGTTGATCCATGGCGGGCAGATCAAAAGCGGCCGCTTGAGCACGGTTCCGGTCGCCGCCTCGTACTGGATCACCTCGCAGACGTCGCTTTGCGCGATCACCTTGCCCGGCGTTACCGCCATGTTCTCGCCGACCTTGAACTTGCTGGTGTCGGTCTGGCGGATCCTGAGGTCGCCGCCGCCGGCGGCAATGTCCTCGGCGAGCATCTTCATGCCCTTGACCAGATTGGCGCCATGGCTGGCGACGGTCTCGCGATAAAGCTGCGGATTGGTGATGACGAAGTTCGTGGGGGATAGCGCCGCCGTGATCTGCCGGACATAGAACTCGGCCTTGTGGCGTGTGTGCTCGTCGAGCCCCTCGGCCTGCGTCACCATCTTCTCCGCCCATTCCGACAGAATGACATAAGCCTGCCGCAGGAAGTCGAAGAAGGGATTGCGCTGCCAGTCCTCGTCGGCGAAGCGCTTGTCCTTCAGCGGCTCGATTTTCGGCTCCTCGGTCCCGTCGGCGGAAAACCGCGACAGTGTCTTCGTCCACATGCCGAACATGCCGGCCATCAGGTGGGTCTGGGCCTCCAGCGTCCGCTTCGGATCGGACATCCAGTATTCAGCGACCTTGGACATGGTCTTGACCAGTTCGGTCATCGGCTCGGACAAGGGGTCGACGATTTCACCGCGCTCGCGCGGCGCCAGCCAGACGGACGCGGCCTTGCCGAGGTTTTCGACAGCTTTTGCGACGTTCACTGCGAGCGTTTCGGGATCCTTGACGACATAGGGCTCAATCAGCTTCGGATCGAATGCCGAGGCTCGTGCGCCGCCGTGACCTGCCTCTTCCTGCTTGCTCGTCAAACCGTCCTCCCCAGGATCGTTCTCTCGGCGTCTTTTGTAATTGCGCATCCTGCCTGAAAACGACTACAAGTTCCATAGATACGAAAGCACAGTCTGACATTGACCGTGTGACGAAACAAAGGCCTTTTGCATGCCGTGCCGCGTGGCCGGCGTCTGGATTCGACAATGATCGCTTATACTTGGGCTTCTGGATCAATGCGCCGCACGGTGGGCCTTGCCGCATTCGGTCTTTTGCTCGCCGCTGCCGGCTGCACAACGCGCTCTGACGAGGCCGCAAAGCCCGCAAGCCAGGCTCCGAACCTCGAGGTGACCGTCGCCGATCCGGATGCGCCGGCCCAGACGGTGACGCCTGCGACATCGCCGGACGGCTATCCGAGCTTCTCGGGGCCGCTGACGGCGGCGAACGTCCAGATGACCAACGAGGAGGCCACAGACCTCCAGTCCAGACTGACGGCGCTCGGCGCCGCGCGCAAGGCTGGGACGATCTCGGAGGCCGAGTACCAGAAACGCCTGCTTGCGCTGCGCAAGCTGGCTGCCGAGCACGGTGCCGAAACCCAGGCACAAATCGCTAAATAGCGCTTGCCTTTGTTCGGCTTTTTACGCAAAGCAACTCTTTAGGGCAGGCGGTTCCCGCTTCGGTGCCGCTTTGCCCCGCGGGCATGTTTGCGCCATGATTTGCCGCGACGATGCCGAATAAGCTACACTTGGCCGGTCCCGGTTTTGCGGTTCGTTGCGGGGCGGGCATTCACCAGGCAAACGAACCCGCCTGACGCGGTGCGGACCGCGCGGTTCCAGGGGTTGAAGATGGAAGAGTTTCACAAAGTCCGGCGTCTGCCGCCTTACGTTTTCGAACAGGTCAATCGTTTGAAGGCGAGCGCGCGAGCCGGTGGCGCCGACATCATCGACCTCGGCATGGGCAACCCCGACCTTCCGACCCCGCAGGCCATCGTCGACAAGCTCTGCGAAGTCGTCCAGGATCCGCGCACCCACCGCTATTCGTCGTCGAAGGGCATTCCGGGTCTGCGCCGCGCGCAGGCGGCCTATTATGCCCGCCGCTTCAACGTGAAGCTCAATCCCGACACCCAGGTCGTCGCCACGCTCGGCTCCAAGGAGGGCTTCGCCAACATGGCGCAGGCGATCACGGCGCCCGGCGACGTGATTCTCTGCCCGAACCCGACCTATCCGATCCATGCCTTCGGCTTCCTGATGACCGGCGGTGTCATCCGTTCGATCCCGGTCGAGCCGGACGAGACGTTTTTCCCGCCGCTCGAGCGCGCCGTTCGCCACTCGATCCCGAAGCCGCTGGCGCTCATCATCAACTATCCGTCGAACCCGACGGCCAAGGTGGCGAGCCTCGATTTCTACAAGGACGTGATCGCCTTTGCGAAGAAGCATGACCTGATCGTGCTCTCCGACCTTGCCTATTCGGAAATCTACTTTGATGACACGCCGCCGCCGTCGGTGCTGGAAGTGCCTGGCGCGATGGACGTCGCCGTCGAGTTCACCTCGATGTCCAAGACCTTCTCGATGCCGGGCTGGCGCATGGGCTTTGCGGTCGGCAACGAACGCCTGATCGCGGCGCTCGCACGCGTGAAATCCTACCTCGACTACGGCGCCTTCACGCCGATCCAGGTCGCCGCGACCCACGCGCTCAACGGTGACGGCTCCGACATCGCCGAGGTTCGCAGCGTCTACAAGCGCCGCCGCGACGTGATGGTCGACACCTTCGGCAAGGCCGGCTTCGAAGTGCCGCCGCCGGCCGCCACCATGTTCGCGTGGGCGAAGATCCCGGAAAAGTTCCGCGCACTGGGCTCGCTGGAATTCTCCAAGCTGCTGGTCGAGAAGGCCGATGTGGCGGTCGCTCCGGGTATCGGCTTCGGCGAGATGGGCGACGAATATGTCCGCCTCGCACTGGTCGAGAACGAACACCGCATTCGCCAGGCCGCCCGCAACATCAAGAAGTTCCTGTCGACGGCGGACGAGACGATGCACAACGTCATTCCGCTGAACGCGCACCGGTGAAACTCCCGGCGGCCCGTTCGTGGCCGCCATTCCCCATGTTTTGAAATGTCAGGATTGTTTTATGGCTGATGCCCTTAAGATTGGCATTGCGGGTCTCGGCACCGTCGGTGCCTCGCTGGTCCGCATCCTCCAGCAGCGCAGCAACGAGCTCGCCGTCTCCTGCGGCCGTGCCATCCAGATCACGGCCGTTTCGGCCCGCAGCCGCAACAAGGATCGCGGCGTCGATCTCTCGGCCATCGCCTGGTTCGACGACCCGGTCGAGATGGCCGAAAAGGCCGACATCGACGTCTTCGTCGAGCTGGTCGGCGGCGCGGAAGGGACGGCCGACGCGTCGGTTCGCGCAGCGCTTTCGCGCGGCCTGCACGTGGTGACAGCCAACAAGGCGCTGCTCGCCCGCCACGGCGTCGAGCTGGCGAAGCTCGCCGAGGAAAAGGGCCTGCTGCTCAACTATGAAGCGGCCGTCGCCGGCGGCATTCCGGTCATCAAGGCCGTGCGCGAAAGCCTGACGGGCAACAGCTTCAGCCGCGTCTACGGCATCATGAACGGCACCTGCAACTACATCCTGACCCGGATGGAGAAGGAGGGCCTGTCGTTCGAGGCCTGCCTGAAGGAAGCCCAGCGCCTCGGCTATGCCGAAGCCGATCCGACCTTCGACATCGAGGGCAATGACACCGCGCATAAGCTCGCCATCCTGACGACTCTCGCCTTCGGCTCCGAGATTGCCGCCGACGACATCTATCTCGAAGGCATCAGCAACATCTCGATCGAGGACATTCATGCCGCCCGTGACCTCGGCTACCGCATCAAGCTTCTCGGCGTTGCCCAGCGGACAGAAACCGGCATCGAGCAGCGCGTGCATCCGACCATGGTGCCGCTCGATTCGGTGATCGCTCAGGTCGACGGTGTGACGAATGCCGTGGCGCTGGAATCCGACATTCTCGGCGAACTCCTGATGGTCGGTCCGGGTGCCGGCGGCAATGCGACCGCATCTGCCGTGCTCGGCGACATCACCGATATCGCCAAGAGCCGCCCCGGCGCCCAGCAGGTTCCGGTCCTCGGCCGGCCGGCCCATCTGCTCGAGCCCTATCGCCAGGCGAAGATGCAGAGCCACGAAGGCGGCTACTTCATTCGTCTTAGCGTCGTCGACCGTGCGGGGGTCTTTGCCAGCATCGCCACCCGCATGGCGGAAAACAACATCTCGCTCGAATCGATCGTCCAGCGCTCGGAACACGCGCCGGCTGGCACGCCCGTGACGATCATCCTCGTCACCCATGCGACGATGGAAGACGCGGTGCGCAAGGCCGTCGCCGCGATCAAGAACGAAGGTTACCTGGTCGGCGAGCCGCAGGTCATCCGAATCGAGCGCCCGAAGGCGGCCTGATCGCATTGCTTGCCGGGGTCCGGTAGACCCCGGCACCTGCCCATCTCGCCGACTGCCGCAGTGGCGGGGCTGTTCATTTGCCGAAGGACCTGTAGAAGGGAACGCATGGCATAATGGACAGGCTTGGCATGGAAGAACCCGTAGATCCCGTTCCCCGCGCATTCCTCGGCGTCGATCACTCCGTGACCGGGCAACGCTGGGTGTCCCGTCTCGATCAGGCGGGCCAGAACCGCGCACTGGCGATCACCCAGCTGCATGGCCTGCCGGAACTTGTGGCAAGGGTGCTGGCCGGTCGGGGCGTTGGCGTCGACGAGGCACCTTCATTCCTCGATCCCACCATCCGCTCGCTGATGCCCGACCCGTCCAAGCTGACCGATTGCGAGACGGCCGCGGCCCGGCTCACCGCTGCAATTCGCGCCCGCGCCCGCGTGGCGATCTTCGGCGACTACGATGTCGACGGCGCGGCCTCCTCGGCGCTTCTGTCGCGATTCCTGCATCATTTCGGCATCGACGCGGAGATATATATTCCCGACCGGATCTTCGAAGGTTATGGCCCGAACCCGGCGGCGATCGGCCAGCTAATCGATCGCGGCGCCCAGCTGATCGTCACCGTCGACTGCGGCTCGACGAGCCATGAGGCGCTGGCCGTGGCCCATGAACGCGGCATCGACGTGGTGGTGATCGACCACCACCAGATGGGCCACGAGTTGCCGCCCTGTCTGGCGCTGGTCAATCCGAACCGCGAGGACGATCTTTCGGGGCAGGGGCATCTGTGCGCGGCGGGCGTGGTTTTCCTCGTCCTCGTGGCGACGCTGCGCCAGCTGCGTGATGCCGGCCATCCCCAGGCCCGCTCCCTCGATCTCCTCGCTTGGCTCGACCTGGTGGCACTCGCCACCGTCTGTGACGTGGTGCCGCTCAAGGGGTTGAACCGGGCCTATGTGACGAAGGGCCTGATCGCCGCCCGCCACCAGAACAATGCCGGGCTCGCGGCCCTGTTGCGGGTGGCCGGGATCGGCGGGCCGGTCACGCCCTATCATTTCGGTTTTCTGGTCGGCCCGCGTATCAATGCCGGGGGGCGGATAGGCGATGCGGCGCTCGGCAGCCGCCTTCTGACGCTGGACGATGTCGAGGAGGCCGGCCAGATTGCCGTGAAGCTCGACGAGCTCAACCGGGAGCGCCAGGCGATGGAGGCCGCGATGCTGGCCGAAGCGGAAGCCGAGGCGCTTGCCGAATACGGGTCGGGCGAGGGCGCCTCCGTCATCGTCACTGCGCGTGACAACTGGCATCCCGGCATCGTCGGCCTGCTGGCCGCGCGGCTGAAGGAAAAGTTCAAGCGTCCGGCCTTTGCCATAGCCTTCGATCCGAACGGCAAGGGCACAGGCTCCGGCCGCTCGATCAACGGCTTCGACATCGGCCGGATCGTCAGGGCGGCAGTCGATGCCGGCCTGTTGGTCAAGGGTGGCGGCCACGCCATGGCAGCCGGCCTCACCGTCGAACGCGCCAACCTCGGACGGTTGCGCAGCTTCTTCGACGAGGCGTCCGCGACCCAGGTGAGCGCGCTCACCGCCAATCAGGTGCTGAAGATCGATGGTGCGCTCGGTGCCTCCGGGGCGACTATTGCCCTGATCGACCAGCTCGAATCGGCCGGCCCTTATGGCTCCGGTCACGCCCAGCCGATCTTCGCCATCCCGGCGCATCGCCTGCGCGATGCCCGCCCGGTCGGCACCACCCATGTGAAGATCACGCTCGAGGCCGCTGACGGCAGCAGGCTGGAAGGCATTGCATTCCGTGCCGCCGAGACCGCGCTCGGTGATTTCCTGTTGAACGGACGTGGGTCGCAGATCCATGTGGCGGGGACGCTGAGCGCCGACCACTGGCAGGGCACACGTCGCGTGCAGATGCGCGTTCTCGACGCCGCTAAGGCGTTCTGAGCAGATGCAATTTTGGATGGGAAATAACGTAAGGTGAAGTGGCACGCCCTAGGGGAGTCGAACCCCTCTTCCCAGAATGAAAATCTGGTGTCCTAACCGATAGACGAAGGGCGCCTGCGCTTCGTTGTGGCGCCCTTATAGTCAGGGTCGCCGAAACCCGCAAGCGGAATCTTGCTGTTTTTTCATCCCAATTTCCAAAAAAATCCGACCTGTGGAAAACCGGCGGATCCACCCGGTTACGGCGTCGAAAGCGCGCGGAAAAAGTCCGCGACCGAGCGGCCGCAGCCGTAATCAAAGATCTGGAATTTTCTTGGAGAAAAGAGAAGAAGTGGCACGCCCTAGGGGAGTCGAACCCCTCTTCCCAGAATGAAAATCTGGTGTCCTAACCGATAGACGAAGGGCGCCTGCGCTTCGTTGTGGCGCCCTTATAGTCAGGTGATTTTATTCCCGCAAGCGCCAATTTCTGTTTTTTGCAAAAAAATGAAAGTCGGTCGGGAAAATCGGACGCTCACGATTTCCGGCAATGAATCCAGTGCCTTGCCGACATGGTTTGAGAGCGGTGGGCAGCAGAAACCCTGAGAAGGCTGGAAAGCCGGCATTCCGGCAGATGAACGCCGGATCCGCCAATTGCCGCGTCAGGAGGCGAAAGGCTAGTTCTTCTTCTTGCCGAAAATTTCCGAGAGCGTGGGCAGCCACTTGCGCTTCTTGGCGGTGCTCTGATTCGGTGTCGGCACGGCTTCAGGCGCAGGCTCGGCGGCGTAGGCTACAGCCTCTTCGGACGGTGCTTCGGCCACATCCGCGGTCGCGGCACCCGGCTGCTCATAGACCGGCACTTCCTCGGCGCTCGCGGCCGGCGCGCTTGCCGTCTCCATGACCGGCGGTTCCGCCTGGCGAAGGTCCGCGCTGAACAAGCTTTTGCTCATCGGGTTGATCTGCCGGCTCGGCAGGTCCGACGGCACGATGCTCGAAGAAGCGGTTCCAGCCCCATCAGTCATCGCCTCGTTAGCCTTTGCCCCGTCGGCCATTGCCATGTCGGTCGGCTGAGGCGCATCTGCTGCCACCGGTTCGGACGCCGCCGGCGCCTGGGAAAAGAGACTGTTGCGGCTCGCATTGACGGCCGTCGGCTGCATTGTCAATTCGCCGAGATCGGCCGCATTCGCCGTCTGCGTGGAAGCCGGTGCAGGCGCATAGGCGGCGATCGCGCCGTCTCCGGCAGGTGCTGTAGCTGGCTGCGCGGTCTTCTGGCCGGCCATGCTGACGACGAAGGGGTCGGAGTAACCGGCACCCGTCTTCTGGCCGGTTTTTCCGGCCTTGGCCGGGGGAGCGGCCGCGACCGCTGTATCGGCCGCCGCATCGCCCTGGGCGGCCTCCTGGGCCGTCGTCTGGCACGAGGCGAGCATCAGCGCCGCCGTGGCGGACAGGGCGGCACGGCCAAGCGTGCCGCCGGTCACTGTCTTCATCTTGCGCAACACTGGTCGAACCCCGCATCCACATCGCGAACACCGCTTAAGTCCTGTCGGCGGACAGGCGGCCGTTCCGGTTTCGGCGCGCCATATCCCGGCGTGCCATCGATGTGTTTGTCGTAAGCGACCAATCTTGCGCGAGGCGTGAAGTGTGGCGTCTTACCAGGCACCGGTATTCGGCATGGAAGCCCAGGGCTCGGCCGGTGCCAGGCTCTCGCCCTTCTGCAGGATCTCGATCGAGATCCCGTCCGGGGAACGCACGAAGGCCATGTGGCCGTCGCGGGGCGGGCGGTTGATCGTCACGCCGTTGTCCATCAGCCTCTGGCAGGTGGCGTAGATATCGTCGACCTCATAGGCGAGGTGTCCGAAGTTGCGGCCGCCGGTATAGTCTTCCGTGTCCCAGTTGTAGGTGAGCTCAAGGCACGGCGCGAGCTCCGCTTGAGCCTTGCCGAGGTCGTCGCGGGCCGCAAGAAAGACGAGGGTGAAACGACCCCTCTCGTTTTCCATTCGCCGTATCTCTGTCAGTCCAAAAACGGTACAATAAAAATTCAAGGAGGCGTCGAGGTCTTTGACGCGGACCATGGTGTGTAGATAGCGCATGAAGGTTCTCCGGATGGTCCGCAGGATATGGAGCGGGCAACAGCTTCGAGCAAGGATCATAGCCCAAAAAGCATCTGGGAATATGTGAAACTAGGACTTGCACAGCGCCATTGCTCGAATGTTAATCTCTTCTTCAAGAATCAGTTAACTCTGCAATGTGACGCGTTTCGAGGGGCTTTGGGAAATGGCGGACAGGATTTCATCGAAAGAGCTCGCTGGTTTCGAGGAGCTGTCCGGCGAGGCCGTCGATCTGATCGAGATCACCGGTGTCGTGAAGTGGTTCGATGTCGCCAAGGGCTTCGGCTTCATCGTACCCGACAACGGAATGCAGGATGTTCTCCTGCACGTGACCTGCCTGCGCCGCGACGGTTACCAGACCATCCTCGAGGGCACCCGCATCGTCGCCCTGATCCAGAAGCGTGACCGGGGCTACCAAGCCTTCCGCATCCTTTCCATGGACCAGTCGACGGCCATCCATCCCTCGCAGCTGCCGCCGGTTCGCACCCACGTCCAGGTCACCGCGACGAGCGGTCTGGAGCGTGCCTTGGTCAAGTGGTTCAACCGCACCAAGGGTTTTGGCTTCCTGACGCGCGGCGAGGGGACGGAGGACATCTTCGTGCACATGGAGACGCTCCGCCGCTTCGGCCTCACCGAACTTCGTCCCGGCCAGACCGTGCTTGTCCGCTTCGGACCCGGCGAAAAGGGCCTGATGGCCGCCGAGATCCATCCGGACAATCCGAACCCCGCCGTCCGGGCGCACTAAGATCGTGGCGTCGAGCATTCGCATCCTGAAAAGCGCTTTCGTGGCGCTTTTTTTGTTCGCGCTGGCGGTTCCCGCGAGCGCGGAAGGGCCGCATTTCGACAGAGGTCCGCTGACGATCCACACCGTCGAGGGCGCCGAGCGTATCCTTGATGTCGAGTGGGCGACGACCCCGGAACAGCGCGAACATGGCCTGATGTTCCGCGAGGACCTTGGTGAAGACCAGGGCATGCTCTTCGATTTCGGTGTAACCCGCGACGTGATGATGTGGATGAAGGACACGCCGCTGTCGCTCGACATGCTGTTCATCGGCGAGGACCGCCGCGTCAGCCGGATCGCCCATCGCACCACGCCTTTTTCAGAAACGATCATCTCCTCCGGCGGACCGGTTCACTATGTGCTGGAAATCCGCGGTGGACGGGCCGCGGCGCTCGGCATCACGGAGGGCGCGACGGTCGAGATCGTCCCGCCGAAGTCCTCTTCCCAATAATCCCGCGTCGCCGTCGCGACGATGCCACTTTGGCTTTTTGCTGTTGCGGGCCGGGGTCGAACCGTGTATTGCGGCTCACATCGCCGGTACGGAGTGTAGCGCAGTCTGGTAGCGCATCTGGTTTGGGACCAGAGGGTCGGGAGTTCGAATCTCTCCACTCCGACCACGGCAATGCTGCCGCGGCAGGCGGTTTCTCATCCTTCTTTCCGCTTCTTCTGTCATTTTAGTGTTCCGAACATCTTCGGAACAATCAGAGCGTGCGTGTCGTTTCCATAGATCAATGGGAGGATAGACGATGAAGGTACTTTTTCCGCTGACAACAGCAGTTTGCCTCGCCCTTTCGGCGCCTGCCTGGGCTGCGTGCCCGGATGTTACAGGTTCAATCAATGGCGGCACGTCTGCCGGGCTCGCCAAGGACGGCAGTCACGCGCCGCTCGAGGCCGGCGCCACGGCAGAAAACCGGACCGAAACACCCGGCGGCACGACGACGACCGCCGGGGAGGGTGAGGCGCTTGCCAAGGACGGCCGCACTTTGCCGCTGTCCAGCGATCCGAACCTCGCCACGTCGAATCAGGACGTTGCGGCTCAGCAGCAGGGCGAAAAGACGGCGGCCGCGGAGGCCGAGACCAACGCCAAGACCGAATGTGTCGAGTAGCCGTCCCGGCGTCCGTGACCGTACGTCATATCGACGCGACCGCGCATCAGCGCAACGCTTGATCGTCCAAGTTGGGTGCGGTCCGTCCCTGTCGGCAACCGCCCCATCTTCCGCTTGAAAATCCCTTCAATCGTCGCTACGACGAAACTAGGCCTGACGTGGCGCGAGGTTGCGGCAGGCGAGGTGATCACGCGGTGCGGGGAGGGGTCCCGGCGCCGTTTCCTTCGGAGTTGGATGCGACATGTCTGCCAAGATCTACCGCCCCGCAAAGACCGCAATGCAGTCCGGCAAGGCCAAGACGCATCTCTGGGTTCTGGAATTCGACCAGGCAATCGCCCGTAAGATCGATCCGGTGATGGGGTACACGACCTCGGCCGACACCCGCCAGCAGGTCAAGCTGACCTTCGAAACGCAGGAACAGGCCGAAGCCTATGCCCAGCGCGAAGGCATCGAATACCGCGTGCTCCAACCCAAGGAAGCAAAGCGGCAGGCCGTTTCCTACACCGACAATTTCAAGTTCAATCGCCTGCAGCCTTGGACGCACTGACCGGCTGTCCGGCCGCGCCCATTGCATGTGCTCTTGCCCGCGCTCCAGTGCCCGGGCAGGCAAGGCCCCTTAGCTCAGCTGGATAGAGCACCTGCCTTCTAAGCAGGTGGTCGCAGGTTCGAATCCTGCAGGGGTCGCCACTTCTTCCTTCCGCCACGTATCATCACCCGCTGGCTTTCGGCCGGGCAAATCGGCTATCGCTCGGCAAGAGGGTCGGTGGTGTGCGATTCGCGCGCGCAACGGGCGTCGTCGCTTCGGCCCCTGGGGAAATCCTGCCGGGTTCCGGTCTCCGAAAGGACAAATTTGATGGCACGCACCGCTACATCCAAGGGCAAGCCGCGCAAGCGCACCAGCTCCCGGCGCAAGGGCGCGGCCGGCGGCGGCTTCGGCTTTTGGCTGCTAGCGCTTGTGGCCGTCGCCGTGGCGATTGCCATCTACGACAATCGCGCCGATCTGCCGCGTCTCATTGCCACCTATCTGCCAGACCCGGCCAGGCATCCGACGGCTGAAAAGCCCCCGACGTCGGCGTCGCGCGCCAAAACCGAGGCGGCGTCGAACACCGCGACAAAGCCGGCGGCCAAGCCGGCTTCAAAAACGGCGGAAGGTCCGACGCCGCCCGCCGAAATCGGTGCCGAGGCGGTCAAGGCGCCAGCCACCGTGCCGGTGCCGTCGGGACGGCCGGGCGATCCCTCCGCCGACGGCAAGGGCTTTTCCGCGACCTTCTATTTCTGCGGTACCTCGGGTCTCGACAACTGCGTCGTGGATGGCGACAGCTTCTGGTTCCGCAAGGGGCGCATCGCGCTCGCCGATGTGGTCGCGCCTGCGACCGAAGGGGCGAAGTGCCAGCAGGAGCGGGACCGCGGCTTTGCCGCCAAGGTCCGGCTGCGGCAGTTGCTCAATGCCGGGCGTTTCGAATTTTCCGAGTTGAAGGGGCAGAATGTCCCCGAAAGTGGTCCCGCGATGCGTGTCGTGACGCGAGACGGCCGGTCTCTCGGAGCCATACTCGTCTCCGAAGGCCTCGCGCAGCCGCGTTTTGGTCAGCAGAAGTCCTGGTGTCCCTGAGGCACGATTGTGCCTCCCCTGGGAAAGCTATCCGCTCCGGCATTCCGGATGAACAATGTCGTGCAGGTCGCCTCCTCGCACAGGAAGCGTATGGCGCCCCCATATCATCCATGTTGAAGCTATCTGTCGGCGAATGGGTGGATTACATCGGGCAGTGATGCTGCGCGGATCGTAATTGTCGACAGCGTGATCCGAGTATTCGAAATGTATAGTGTATATATTTTCCCTATAGTTTATAACCGAATACTAATATTCATTTCGAATATTTTAACGTGTAGAAATTAGTGTCCTCTCTGAATGTAGTGGGAAAATAAGCTCGACGCCCAAGAACAATATTTGTTTTCCTGTTTTGAAGGGAGAAATTCAATGATGAAAAGACTTTATCTGATGTCGGCGCTCCTTGCGAGCACGGTGATTTTTGCAACAGTCATTCATGCGCCGGTGATGGCGGAAGACGTCGATCCTGAAGACAATGGCGGCGGGTTCGGTGGCCCCGGCGGCACCCCGCCTGGGAACGGTGGCACCCCGCCAGACAATGGCGGCGGCACCCCGCCGGATAATGGCGGTGGCACTCCGCCGGACAATGGCGGTGGCACCCCGTCCGATGGCGGCTCGTCAACGCCTGATTCCGGTCAGCCGAGCGACGGTTCGAACGGAAGCGGCAATGGCGGCTCCACCGGCAACGATGATCGGCAGTCGACGCGTAACGATCGCTCCGGCGATTCTGCGAGTCCGTCTGCTCCGTCCGGACCGACGGCTGCCGCCAATCCGACTTCTCCGACCCAGCCCAACGTCCCGCAGGTCGTCCAGCAGACCGTGACGATTTCCGCTCCTCCGTCGAAGGTTGCCGGTCAGGTGACGAGCCTGCCGACAGTCTCGGCCGTTGTCAGCTCGCTTGTCAATTCACCTCCGAAAAGCGTTGCGGCGCCGCAGGTCGTCCAGCAGACCACCACCCAGACCTCGAGCCTTCTCTCCGGCAGGATTAGCCAGGCTGTATCGAATGTTACCGGTTCCTTTGGCGGCGGCCTTGGAGGCGGTGCTGTCGGCGGACTTGGAGGCGGACTTGGAGGCGGACTTGGCAACGGTCCTGTTCCTTCCCCCGGACAATAGGGCGTCGCGTTAGGACTAACGACGTAACGCGGTAGTCCCCCCACGGTGGGATCTGACGCCGCACAAGACGGTCGGTCGAATTTGAGTCGCCGCACCATGTGCGGTTGTCTGCCCCCCGAATGCAGCCGGCAATGCAGGCAATTCGAGCTGGCTCTCGCTGACGTCGAATCCCGTTGCTTTGCATGATCCCAATTAATGTTCCAGCCTTACGGATATGTGTCGGATGATGAACTTCTCGAAAACTGTACCCGCCGTGCTTCTCATTGCGGCCCTCGCCAGTGGCTGCCAGACGACCGGCGCCCAGAAATTCACGCCTCAGGAGCTCGTGGCCAAGACTTCGTATGATTATCAGGTCTGCCGCGTCGCTCTCGCCAAGGGCGGCAAGCTTCCTGCCGGCTTGAAGAATTGCGATGCCCATCTCGCCGCCTTCGAGCAGGCGTCGGTTGCCGGGGGTATTGCCCCAGCCAAAGCCCGCAAGCTTGCCGCTGACCTCAAGAAGAACACCACGCTCGCTCTCCGCAAGAACGGGCTTCGCTGACCGGTGTGTCTCCAAGATGCAAGAATCAGAATGGCGGCCCGGGGCCGCCATTTTTCGTTTCAGTGACGATGCGTCCCGCCCGGAGTACCGGGCTGTTGCGCTTCCTAGTGGAGGATCTGGCTGAGGAAGAGCTTGGTGCGCTCGTGCTGCGGATTGTCGAAGAATTCGGCCGGCGAGTTCTGCTCGACGATCTGGCCCTGGTCCATGAAGATCACCCGGTTGGCGACCTGACGGGCAAAGCCCATTTCATGGGTCACGCAGAGCATGGTCATGCCTTCTTCGGCGAGCCCGACCATGGTATCGAGAACCTCCTTGATCATTTCCGGGTCGAGTGCCGAGGTCGGCTCGTCGAACAGCATGATCTTCGGGTTCATGCACAGCGAACGGGCGATCGCCACGCGCTGCTGCTGGCCGCCGGAGAGCTGGCCCGGATACTTGTGGGCCTGTTCCGGGATCTTGACCCGGGCGAGGAAGTGCATGGCGATTTCCTCGGCCTTCTTCTTCGGCATCTTGCGCACCCAGATCGGCGCCAGCGTGCAGTTTTCCAGGATCGTCAGATGCGGGAAGAGGTTGAAGTGCTGGAACACCATGCCGACTTCGCGGCGCACTTCATCGATCTTCTTGAGGTCGTTGGTGAGTTCCGTCCCGTCGACGATGATCTGACCGGTCTGGTGTTCTTCCAGGCGGTTGATGCAGCGGATCATCGTCGATTTGCCCGAACCGGAGGGGCCGGCAATGACGATGCGCTCGCCGCGCATGACCTTGAGGTTGATGTCGCGCAGAACGTGGAAATCACCGTACCACTTGTTCATGTTGATGATTTCGACAGCGACTTCCGTTTCCGAAACGGAGAGCGTCTTGAGGGGAGCGTCAGCCATGAGAGTGGTCCTGTTTAGCGTTTGTGTCCGGTGTCGAGATGCCGCTCGATGAAGGCGGAATAGCGCGACATGCCGAAGCAGAAGATCCAGAAGATGAAACCTGCGAAGATAAGCCCCGTCAACGGGGTGACGGGCGTGATCCACTTGGCGTCGCCGAAGCTGGCCTTCACGATGCCGAGCAGGTCGTACATGTTGATGATCGAGACGAGCGAGGTGTCCTTGAACATGCCGATGAAGGTGTTCACGATGCCCGGGATCACAAGCTTGATGGCCTGAGGCATGATGATGAAGACCATCTTCTGCCCGAAGCTCAGGCCGAGCGAATCCGCCCCCTCGTACTGCCCCTTCGGAATGGCCTGGAGGCCGCCGCGAATGACTTCGGCCATGTAGGCAGACGCGAAGATCGAGACGCCGATCAGCGCGCGCAGGAACTTGTCGATGTTGTCGCCCGGCGGCAGGAACAGCGGCAGCAGCACGCTCGCCATGAAGAGCACGGTGATCAGCGGCACGCCGCGGACGAGTTCGATGAAGCCGATGGAGGCAGCCCGCACGATCGGCATCTGCGAGCGCCGGCCGAGGGCCAGCAGGATGCCGAAGGGCAGTGACACCACGATCCCGATGAATGAGAGGATCAGCGTCACCATCAGACCGCCCCACATCGAGGTCTCGACGTGGCTGAGGCCGAAATGACCGCCGAGCAGCAGGATATAGGCGAGGATCGGCAGCGCGACGAGCAGCAGCAAGGCGTTGAGCCCCTTGCGCGGCGCCTTGGGTATCAGGAACGGCACCAGCAGCAAGACGAACAGCACTGCGACGGTGATCGGTCGCCAGAGCTGGTCGCGCGGATAGGAGCCGACCATGAACTGGGTGAACCAGTCGCCGACATAGGCCCAGCACGCGCCGCTCCAGCCGTCCGGCTGGTTGCCGCCCTGGACCGCCGTCGCGCAGAAGGCGCGGCCGTCGCCGCTCCAGACTGCCGAGATGAACAGCCAGTCAAACACCGACAGCACGAACCAGATGATGGCGCCGCCGAACACGATCGTCATCAGGCTGTCGAGCGGTGAGGCGAAAAGGTTCTTTCGGATCCATGCGCCGGCCGACTTGTCGGAGGCTGGGGGCGGTTCGGGCGCCAGGAACTGGCGGCGGAGGAAGTAGACTTGATCGCTCATATCAACGCTCCACCAGTGCCATCTTGGCGTTGAACCAGTTCATGAACAGTGATGTCGCGAGGCTGATCGACACGTAGATCAGCATCCAGATCGCGATGATTTCGATCGAGTGGCCGGACTGGTTGAGGATGGTGCCCCCGACGGCCACGAGATCCGCATAGCCGATCGCGACTGCCAGAGACGAGTTCTTCGTCAGGTTCAGATATTGCGAGGTCAACGGCGGAATGATGATGCGCAGCGCCTGGGGAAGGACGATCAGCCGCGTCGTCAGGCCCGGGCGAATGCCGAGCGCATGGGCGGCTTCCGTCTGCCCCTTGGAGACGCCCCGGATGCCGGCGCGCACGATTTCGGCGATGAAGGCGGCGGTGTAGAAGGAGAGCGCCATGTAGAGCGACAGGAATTCCGGTCCGATGACCGTGCCGCCGCGCATGTTGAACTTGCCGAGTTCGGGAACGTCGAAGGTGACGGGCATGCCCATCAGGATGAAGGCGAGAACCGGAAGCCCGACGATCAGGCCGATGTTCACGGCCAGCACGGGCGGGCGCTTGCCGGTGGCAAGCTGCTGCTTCGCCGCCCATCGGGCATAGATGATCGCACCGATGACGCCGATTGCGAAGGCCGCGAGCACGACAGACATGCCTTCGCCGAAGATCGGCGCCGGCATGTAGATGCCCCGA
This sequence comes from Rhizobium sp. CAU 1783, assembly GCF_054551725.1. Classification (NCBI taxonomy): domain Bacteria; kingdom Pseudomonadati; phylum Pseudomonadota; class Alphaproteobacteria; order Hyphomicrobiales; family Rhizobiaceae; genus Rhizobium; species Rhizobium sp. CAU 1783. The sequence continues at coordinate 423,349 of NZ_JBTOLM010000003.1, forward strand.
TTGCTCACGAACACCGACAGCGGCAGCTCCAGCGACTTCTTGACGTCCGGCAGGAGCGAAAGAACGCCCTTGTACCAGAAGAAGATGACGAGCAGCGGCGGAATGTTGCGGAACACCTCGACATAGACGGTCGAGATCCGCGAGATCAGCCAGTTGTGGGACAGCCTGCCAATACCGACGATGATACCGACGATGGTGGCCGTGATGATGCCCGTGACCGCGACGATGAGCGTGTTGACGAGTCCCAGGGTGAGGGCGCGCAGATAGCTGGAATCGCTCGTATAGGCGATCGGCGTCTGGGCGATGTCGAAACCGGCGCGGCTGTTCAGGAAGTCGAAGCCGGCCGTCATGTTGGCCTTGGCAAGGTTCTGTGCGGCATTGGAGCCGGCAAACCAGAACAGCCAGACAATGCCGACGACCGTGAGGGCCTGGTAGACGAACTGGCGCAGCGCCGGATTATAGAGCAATGACGTGGCAGGACGGTCGGTTCCGCCCCCGCCTGCGGTTGCAACTGCCATATATCTGTCCCCTGTACTTCAGCCCTCGTCGTGGCTGCGTATCTTTTTATTGCTTTGGGCGGGAAGGCGCATTGCGCCTTCCCGGTATGCGTCAATCCGATTAGCGGATCGGCGGTGCGTACTGCAGGCCGCCCTTCGACCACAGAGCGTTCAGGCCGCGCTGGATCTTCAGCGGGCTGCCGGTACCGACGTTGCGCTCGAAGGATTCGCCGTAGTTGCCGACGGCCTTGATGATGTTGTAGGCCCACTTTTCGTCAAGGCCGAGGTCCTTGCCGATGGTCTGGTCCTTTTCTTCGCCCAGGAAGCGCTTGATGTCCGGGTTCTCGGACTTCAGCATTTCGTCCAGGTTGGCCTGGGTGATGCCGAAGTCTTCAGCCGTGACCATCGCATAGTGGGCAAAGGAGACGACGTCGAACCACTTGGAGTCGTTCTGGCGAACGGCCGGGCCGAGCGGCTCCTTGGAGATGATTTCCGGCAGGATCACGTGATCGTCCGGGTTGGCGAGCGACAGGCGGATCGAATAGAGGCCCGACTGGTCGGTGGTGTAGACGTCGCAACGGCCGGCCTGGTAGGCGGCATCGACTTCTTCCTGCTTTTCGAAGACGACCGGCTTGTATTCCATGCCGTTCGCCTTGAAATAGTCGGCAAGGTTCAGTTCGGTCGTCGTGCCGGACTGCACGCAGACGGCAGCACCCGAAAGCTCGAGAGCCGATTTCACGTTGAGCGCCTTGGTGACCATGAAGCCCTGGCCGTCATAGTAGTTGACGGCGCGGAAGTCGAAACCGAGCTGGCTGTCGCGGCTGGCGCTCCAGGTCGTGTTACGGGCGAGCATGTCCACTTCACCGGACTGCAGGGCCGGAAAACGGTCCTTTGCCGAAAGGGGAGTGTATTTCACCTTGGTGGCATCGCCGAACACGGCGGCTGCGACGGCCTTGCAGAGATCGACGTCGAGACCGGTCCAGTTGCCGGAGGAATCCTGAGCGCCGAAGCCGGCGAGATTCGAACCGTTCACGCCGCACTGCACGAAACCCTTTGCCTTGACGTCATCAAGCGTGCCGGCATAAGCGGCCGATGCGCCCAATCCCAGGACAGCAGCGCCGATTGCGGCCGACAGAAGATTCTTTTTCATTTTTCCCAACCTTTTCCGTTGTCTTTTGTTTCGGCCGCGACGCGCCATGAAGGTCGGCGATGCTGGCCGGCCCGCTGCCCTCCCGGTGCGAGCCCGACTATCACAGTCTTAAATGGTTCGATGGTCAAGTGTTGATGACTCAAAATGCGAGGAAAAGTGGCAATTTGCTAATTCAGCTTGAAAAACAGGCATAAATCAGTGCTTTGGAGGCGTTTTTGGCTAAGAAATAGGTCGTCCGCAAGCGCTTTGGATCGTCGCTCCGGCCATTGCCACGGTGACAAATCGAGGCTTGACCATGGGCCGTGCGCCCTTCAAAAATCACGCCCTCATCTCGCATTGAAAAAGGCTTCAGGGATCATGACAGACAGGAAGGACATGCTGGTCGGCGCCGGCACGGATACGCGGCTTTGCCATATCGGGCACGACCCGTCGAGCTTCCACGGTTTCGTCAATCCACCCGTCGTGCGTGCCTCCACGGTGCTCTTCCCGGATGTCCACACGATGGAGAGCGGCCAGCAGAAATACACCTACGGCACGCATGGCACGCCGACCACCGACGCGCTGTGCGAGGCGATCAACGAACTCGAAGGATCGGCCGGAACGATCCTGGTGCCGTCTGGGCTCGCGGCCATCACCGTGCCGTTCCTGGCTTTCCTGTCGGCGGGCGATCACGCCCTGATCGTCGATTCCGTCTATTTCCCGTGCCGCCGTTTCTGCGACACGATCCTGAAGCGCCTCGGCGTCGAGGTCGATTACTACGATCCCGAGATCGGGGCCGGGATCGCGGCTCTCATCAAGCCGAACACCCGTCTTGTCCATACCGAGGCGCCGGGATCGAACACCTTCGAGATGCAGGATATCCGTGCGATCGCCGAGGCGGCCCACGGGCATGGTTGCGTGGTCACCATGGACAATACCTGGGCGACGCCGCTCTACTTCAAGGCGCTCGATTTCGGTGTCGACGTGACGATCCATGCGGCCACCAAATATCCGTCTGGCCATTCGGATTTGCTCATGGGCACGGTGTCCGCCAACGCGGCACACTGGAAGACGCTGGAGGAGGCCAATACCAATCTCGGCATGTGTGTCTCGTCGGACGACGCCTACCAGATCCTGCGCGGCTTGCGCACGATGGGAATTCGTCTCGAACACCACCAGAAGAGTGCGCTTGCCGTTGCACGCTGGCTCGAGGGCCGGGACGATGTCGCCCGGGTTCTGCATCCGGCGCTGCCGAGCTTCCCGGGCCACGAGCTTTGGAAGCGCGATTTCAAGGGCGCGAGCGGGATCTTTTCCTTCGTGCTCGCGGTCGATGAGCCGGACCAGTTCAAGCCGAAGGCACGCGCATTCCTCGACAGCCTGAGGCTCTTCGGGCTCGGCTATTCCTGGGGCGGCTACGAAAGCCTCGCCGTGATGGTCAATCTTCAGGACCGAACGATCCGCAAGGCTCCGTCAGAGGGGCCCGTGCTGCGTCTGCAGATCGGTCTGGAAAATGTCGAGGACATCATCGCGGACCTCGAGCGTGGCTTCAAGGCGGCGTCCGAGGTCTGACCCCGGCGCCAAAGCTTTTGCTAGCCGCGGGCGTGGTAGCCGTAGAGCCAGTCGAAGTCAGCGGCCAGGCTCTCCGGCGAGCGCAGTTTCAGGACGATGTCGCGACCGATGCGGATCGGTCCCTTGGCGTGGTAGGCGAACTTGTTGAAGGCGCCGCGATCACGCACCCGGGCCGCCCGTTTCTGGCGCGTGGCCTCGAACCCGGCGAGCGCCTCGGCCAGGGGAAGGGGGGCTGCAATCGCCCCCCCGAGCTCGAAAGCATCCTCGATCGCCATGACCGCGCCTTGAGCCGAAAACGGCATCATCGCGTGCGCGGCATCGCCGATCAGGACCGTTTCCCGCCCATTCTGCCAGCGTCCGGACGAAGCCTGGTAAAGCGGCCAGAACGTCGCCTTCTCGATCGAGGCGAGGAGTGCCGTGATTTCCGTATTCCATCTGGAGAACTGGCGCAGAAGCATGGCACGCTGTGCGCCGCTCCCCTCGGTCGCCCATGTCTCTCCAGGATCCATGCCAGCGGCGATCGCGACGATATTGAAGCCGTCGACTTCCTTGAGCGGATAGGCGACCAGATGGGTGTCCGGCCCGAGATAGGCCGTCACATTGGCCGGATCGAGGAAGCCCGGCGCCCCAGCAGCAGGGACGGTGAAGCGCCAGGCGATGTTGCCTGAAAACGTGACGATCGGGCCATCTTCGACCAGCTTTCGCGCGGAAGACCAGGCGCCGTCGGCAGCGATGATCACATGCGGTTTCGAGCCGGTGATGTTCTCGATGGTCTCCGGATTCGGATCGTCGATCCGGCAGCCGAGGTGCAGCCGGCAGAGAGGGGTCTGCAGGACCTTTGTGAGCAATGCCTGCTGGAGGGTCGCGCGGTGCAGTACGCCATAGGGGGCACCCCAGCGGCGGCGCGCGAAATGTCCGGTCGGAACGCTCGCGAGCATCTTCAGCGTCACGCCGGATACCAGCCGGATTTCATTCGGCTCAAGCCAGTGTTTCTCGAGTTCGTCCAGGACCCCGAGTTCGGCGAGAATGCGCGAGGCGTTCGGCGAAATCTGCAGGCCCGCACCGACTTCGCCGAGCTGCGGCGCCTGTTCGAAGATCTTGGAGTGGATTCCGTGGCGGGCGAGTGACAGCGCGGTCGTCAACCCCGCCACCCCGGCTCCGATGATGGCGGCGGTCTTGATCGACATGACGTGTCCGATCAGGCGCCGCTTACGCCGCCTTCACGTGAAAGACGCAGCCGGGCGGATTGGTCTGCTCGGCCTTGAGCGACGGATTGTAGCGGAAGAGCGTCGAGCAGTAGGAGCAGACCTTCTCGTTGTCATGTCCCATGTCGATGAAGATGTGCGGATGGTCGAAGGGAACGGATGCGCCTGTGCACATGAATTCCTTCACGCCGATTTCGATCACCCGGTGACCGCCGTCGTTCTGGAAATGGGGAATGCTGTGCCCGGCCATGTTGTTCTCCGCTATGCCATTCAACGCGGCGGACCATATCGCCGTTCGGAAAGAAAGTGTAGAGCCAAACACCCGGCCCGCCCACAGAAAATCATGATCTGCGGCTTTGATCGGTACCTTGCTTTGAATACTGTAGCCGCAATTCGATCCCGACAGGACAATCCGATGAATCTCGACGCACCGCCATTCTCGCAATTCATTCACGACGGCTTGCAGATCGCCTATTTCGACGAGGGTGATCCTGCCGGCGATCCGGTTCTGATGATCCACGGATTCGCCTCGACGGCTTGCGTCAACTGGGTGTATCCCGGATGGCTGAGGACGCTCGGTGACGCCGGTTACCGCGTCATTGCGCTCGACAATCGCGGTCACGGTGCAAGTGACCGCCCACATGATCCGGAAGCCTACTATCCCTCGCTGATGGCGGCGGATGCCGCAGCCTTGCTGACCCATCTCGGTATCGAGCAGGCGCATGTCATGGGCTATTCGATGGGGGCCCGAAATGCGGCTTTCCTGGCCATCGAACATGGTCACCGGGTCCGGTCGCTCGTCTTCGGCGGGCTTGGCATCGGCCTTTGCGATGGCGTCGGCGACTGGGACCCGATCGCCGATGCGCTGCTGGCGCCTTCGATCGACGATGTCACCCACGCGCGGGGCCGCATGTTCCGCGCCTTCGCCGAACAGACGCATTCCGACCGCTTCGCGCTCGCCGCCTGCATCAGGACCTCGCGCGTCCTGGTCGATCGCGCCGACATCGCCAAGGTCGACATCCCGACGCTGATCGCGGTTGGCACCAAGGACGATATCGCCGGATCGGCCCAGGAACTGGCGGCACTCATGCCGGAAGCCACCGCGATCGACATTCCCAAGCGCGATCACATGCTGGCCGTCGGTGACCGGGTCTTCAAGAAGGCGGTCCTCGATTTCTACCGCAGGCTTGCCGCCGAATAGCGGCAAGCAGGCTAAGGTTTAGCGTCCCGTGAAGACCGGCCTGCGTTTCTCCGCGAAGGCGGTGCGTCCTTCGGCATAATCGGCGCTGTCGAAGGTTGCCGCGCCGAACACTTCCGCTTCGCGAAGCAGGTCGTCGTCCTGCTGTGTCGCGGCGCGGATCGCGATCTTGGAGGCCCGGACCGACAGCGGCGCGTTGCCGGCGATCACCTCCGCCAACTCCATGACCTCGATCTCAAGCGTCTCGGGCGGCGTCACGTCGAGCAGGAAGCCGCAGGATAGCAGTTGGCCCGGCGTCATCGGCGCCCCGGTGAAGAGCGCCTTGCGCGCCATCTGCGTGCCAAGTGACTGGACGAAATCCTGGACCGCATCGGCGGGGTAGGCGAGGCCGAGCCTTGCTGCAGGGACGGCGAAGGCGGCGCCCTTGGCCGCGATTCTGAGGTCAGCTGCCGCCGCAAGCCCGAAGCCGCCTCCGTAACAGATGCCGCGGATCGCCGCGATCACCGGCACGGACGCGTTGCGGATCGCAGAAAACGCCTTGCTGTTGTCGGCTTCGTAGAGGCGGGCGGTTGCGGTGTCCTTGCGCACGGTCGGGAATTCGGAAATATCGGCGCCTGCGCTGAAATCGGTTTCGCCGTCGCCCTTCAGGACGATCACCCGGGCACCACCTTCGCCGCACAGCCAATGGATCGCCTGCGGTATCGCCCGCCACATTGCGGCGGTGATGGCATTCTTGCGCTCGGTGTTGGCGATGACGAGGAGGCCGGTACCGTTCTGCGAGACGGTACGGATTTTTCCGGCCGCGAAATCGTGGGTGCGTTTCATTAAGGGGAGCCCATTTAGTTTGAATCGGGGATGCATTATATAATGCCATCGAACAGCCAACGAGGAGACCGGCAATGGTCGTAAAGAGCGAAATCCTCAAGAGGGAGCGTATGCCGTCGATGGATCCGATCTGGGACAGTCTGCGCAGTGAAGCGCGGACCGCAGCCGATCATGATCCGCTGCTCGCCGCTTTCCTCTATTCGACGGTGCTGAACCACCGTTCGCTTGAGGATTGCGTGATCCACCGCATTTGTGAGCGCCTTGATCATCCGGATCTCCAGGCGGTCCTGCTGCGTCAGACCTTCGACGAGATGCTGCGCGACTGGCCGGAATGGGGCACCATCCTGCGTGTCGACATCCAGGCCGTCTACGACCGCGACCCGGCCTGCACCCGTTTCATAGAGCCGGTGCTTTACTTCAAGGGCTTCCATGCTATCCAGACTCACCGTCTGGCCCATTGGCTGCTCAACCGCGGCCGCAAGGACTTCGCGCTCTATCTCCAAAGCCGTGCGTCGAGCGTCTTCCAGACCGACATCAATCCGGCTGCCCGGATCGGCAAGGGCATCTTCCTCGATCATGCGACCGGCCTCGTCGTCGGCGAGACGGCCCGCATCGGCGATAATGTCTCGATCCTGCACGGCGTGACGCTGGGCGGTACCGGCAAGGAAGGCGCGGACCGCCATCCGAAGATCGGCGACGGCGTGCTGATCGGTGCCGGTGCCAAGGTGCTCGGCAATATCGAGGTCGGCTGCTGCTCGCGCATTGCGGCCGGTTCCGTCGTGCTGAAGCCGGTGCCCAAGGGGTCTACAGTGGCAGGCGTTCCGGCGCGCGTGGTCGGCGAAGCAGGCTGCGCCGAGCCGGCGCGCTCCATGGACCAGATGCTCGCCGCCGACTGACCGCCGGCGGGCAGGCCGGGCTTGCCCCGGCCTCTTGCCACTTTCGAAGGTTGAGTGCCCGTCCGGCAAAGAATGGTCTTTGCGTCTTTACACCGGCGGACAGCCCGTGCGACAAGCGGCCCGAATTTGAATCGCCGATGGAGACTGGATCGTGAAGCCCGAAGAAATCAAGAAACTCGACGCCTATTTCAAGCGGATGTTCAATCCGGCGATGGTCGTGAAGGCTCGCCCGCGTAAGGATGACTCCGCCGAGGTTTATGTCGGCGACGAGTTTTTGGGCGTGGTTTTCCGCGACGACGAGGACGGCGATCTGTCCTATAACTTCTCCATGGCCATTCTCGACGTCGACCTCTAATCCGAGAGTTGTATCGCGTCTGATATATGTTTTCCTTTTCAAGGAAGGCAGGGCCGGCCGGCGTTCGGTCGGCCTTTTTTACGGTTACGAATGCAACCTATGGAAGATAGTGCGTCGCACAAAACACTTGACCGATTTTGTGCATCTGCTATGTACGTGGGCACTAAAAGAACCGGAGCAGGAAGGAGTGATGGCATGATCAATTTCGACGAGGCCAACAAGAAGGGCAAGGAAGCCATGGACGCGGCACTGAAGAACTATTCCGAAGTTGCAAAGGGTTTCCAGGCGATCGCCACCGAGGCGTCGGAATATTCCAAGAAGTCGTTCCAGGACGCCGCATCCTTCGTGGAAGCCCTTTCCGGTGCCAAGAGCATCGAAACCGCCTTCGAGTTGCAGTCCAGCTACGTGAAGTCTTCCTACGAGAGCTTCGTCGCTGAAGCGACCAAGCTTGGCGAAATGTATGCCGACCTGGCGAAGACCGCCTACAAGCCCTACGAGGCGCCGATTGCCAAGGCCACCGGTCTGTCGACCGCCGCCTGATATCGCGTCCTCATTGTTGGAACCTTTGAAGACCGGCCGCGGTTTCCGCGGCCGGTCTTGCCATTTCTCGGACCTTGTATAGCCTGTTAAGTCATTTTTCAGGGTGCTTCGTCTCGCGGCTGCGCAATTCTGTTTGCGCAGTGCGAGGGGGGGCTTAAAATCACCGAATTATGAACTACCTTACTGAGCTGAGTGTTTGTCCGTCGCGTTGCGTCTTCGGCAGATCGGCCGGACAATTGGAGAATGAACTGAAATGATCGCCAAGCCGGTTGTCATGCAAGCCCAGCGGGACGGGGACAACGCCAATCGTGGCACCTCGGTGATCACGCGTACCAAGCCCAAGACCAAGAAGCCCAATCTGTATCGCGTCCTGCTTCTGAACGACGACTACACCCCGATGGAGTTCGTGATCCATATCCTGGAGCGTTTCTTCCAGAAGGACAGGGAAGCAGCCACCCGCATCATGTTGCATGTGCATAATCATGGCGTGGGGGAATGTGGCGTCTTCACCTACGAAGTCGCCGAGACCAAGGTGAGCCAGGTGATGGATTTTGCCCGGCAGCATGAGCATCCGCTTCAATGCGTCATGGAAAAAAAGTGAGGATCTGACGTGCCAACATTTTCTCCCAGCCTCGAAAAGGCGCTGCATCAGGCACTGACCTACGCCAACGAGCGGCATCATGAATATGCCACGCTCGAGCATCTGCTGCTTGCCCTGATCGATGACGCCGACGCCGCCGCGGTGATGGGCGCCTGCAACGTCAATCTCGAGGCGCTGCGTAAGACGGTCATCGATTACGTCGACAACGAGCTCGCCAACCTGGTGACCGGATACGACGAGGATTCCAAGCCCACGTCCGGATTCCAGCGCGTGATCCAGCGCGCCGTCATTCATGTCCAGTCCTCGGGTCGCGAGGAGGTGACGGGGGCCAATGTCCTGGTCGCCATCTTCGCTGAACGCGAAAGTCATGCGGCCTTCTTCCTGCAGGAACAGGAGATGACGCGCTATGACGCCGTGAACTACATCTCCCATGGCATCGGCAAGCGTCCCGGAACCTCCCAGACCCGGCCCACGCGCGGAGCGGAAGAGGGCGGTGACGGCGAGGCCAAGCAGGCCCGTGAGCAGGACGAGGGTGCCGCCAAGACCAAGCAGGAGGCCCTCAAGGCCTATTGCGTGAACCTCAACGAGAAGGCCAAGGGCGGCAAGATCGATCCCTTGATCGGTCGCCACAGCGAGGTCAACCGCACCATCCAGGTTCTGTGCCGCCGTTCCAAGAACAACCCGCTCTATGTCGGCGATCCCGGCGTCGGCAAGACGGCGATCGCCGAGGGTCTTGCCAAGCGCATCGTCGAGGGCAAGGTTCCGGACGCACTCAAGGACGCGACCATCTTCTCGCTCGACATGGGTACGCTGCTCGCCGGCACCCGTTACCGCGGCGACTTCGAGGAGCGCCTGAAGCAGGTCGTCAAGGAACTCGAGGATTTCCCGGGCGCCGTTCTCTTCATCGACGAAATCCACACCGTCATCGGCGCAGGTGCGACCTCTGGTGGTGCGATGGATGCATCGAACCTTCTGAAGCCGGCGCTGTCCTCCGGTGCGATCCGCTGCATCGGCTCGACCACCTACAAAGAATACCGGCAGTTCTTCGAAAAGGACCGTGCGCTCGTGCGTCGCTTCCAGAAGATTGACGTCAACGAGCCGTCGATCGAGGATGCCATCGAGATCATGAAGGGTCTGAAGCCCTATTTCGAAGACTATCATAAGCTGAAATATTCGAACGAGGCGATCAAATCGGCCGTCGAGCTTTCGGCACGCTACATCTCCGACCGCAAGCTGCCGGACAAGGCGATCGACGTGATCGACGAGACCGGCGCGGCACAGATGCTGTTGCCGGCCTCCAAGCGCCGCAAGCTCATCACCGAGCGCGAGATCGAGGCGACCATCGCCACCATGGCCCGTATTCCGCCGAAGACGGTGTCCAAGGACGACGAGATGGTGCTCGCCAATCTCGAAAAGGAACTGCGCTCGGTCGTCTACGGCCAGGACACGGCCATTGAGGCGCTGTCGACGTCGATCAAGCTGGCCCGTGCCGGCCTGCGCGAACCGAACAAGCCGATCGGCTGCTATGTCTTCTCCGGTCCGACCGGCGTCGGCAAGACCGAAGTCGCCAAACAGCTCGCCGCCTCGCTTGGCGTCGAACTGCTGCGCTTCGACATGTCGGAATACATGGAGCGGCACACGGTGTCGCGCCTGCTCGGTGCACCTCCCGGCTATGTCGGCTTCGACCAGGGCGGTCTCTTGACCGACGGCGTCGACCAGCATCCGCATTCGGTTGTCCTGCTCGACGAGATCGAGAAAGCCCATCCGGACATCTACAACATCCTGTTGCAGGTCATGGACCACGGTTCGCTGACGGACCACAACGGCAAGAAGATCGACTTCCGCAACGTCATCCTCATCATGACGACCAATGCGGGCGCTTCCGAAATGGCGAAGTCGGCGATCGGCTTCGGCTCGTCCAAGCGGACCGGCGAGGACGAGGAGGCGCTGAACCGCCTGTTCACGCCGGAGTTCCGCAACCGTCTGGATGCGACCATTCCGTTTGCCCCGCTGCCGACGGAAGTCATCCATCAGGTCGTGCAGAAGTTCGTCATGCAGCTCGAAGCCCAGCTCTCCGAGCGTAACGTCACCTTCGACCTGTCGGAACCGGCAATCGCCTGGCTCGCGACGCGTGGTTATGATGAAAAGATGGGGGCTCGTCCGCTGTCTCGCGTCATCCAGGAGCACATCAAGAAGCCGCTCGCCAACGAGATCCTCTTCGGCAAGCTGAAGAAGGGTGGCGTCGTCAAGGTCGGCGTCAAGAATGACGACAGCGGTGCGGAAGTCCTCGATCTCGAGGCGCTTTCGGACGTGGCCCCCGTCAAGCCGAAGCCCGAGGCCGAGCTTGTGGCCGCCGAGGCGGATGCCCCGGAAAAACCGCGCAAGGCCAAGTCCAAGGCCAAGGATGCAGCAGTTGAGGCCAAAGGTGGAGCGGTCGCCGAGAAGGCGCCTGCCAAGCGCAGTTCCGTTCCGAAGGTGCCGAAGAAGAAGTAGGTCCTGGGCCGTTCCGCGGCCTTGGCTTTCGTTTTCATGGATACCCCTCGTGGCTCGGCTGCGAGGGGTTTTTATTTGCCCGATGACGATGCCGTGATTGGTCGTCCCATTTGATCTGGACGGTTGCGCCGCCGCGCGACCCGGCGTTAGGGTCGAAGGATCGAAAGGGGTTGATGGGGCCGGCAAATGGATACCGAGACGAAGGATCAGGCCGTCGCGCGCTTCGACGATGAGCAACGCACACTTTGGGAACACGTGTCGGACCTCTGGGAGATCGCCCGTCGCCGCGAGACCGGCCCGGTGCGACGACTACTGCATCGTGATTACACCGGCTGGGTCACGGGGCTCGAGAGCCCGCACGACTACGAGTCGGCCGTCGCCTCCGTCGGCCCCGACACGCCGCGCGTCCTGCGCTACCGGCTGCGGCCGCTGACCGTCCGGATCTTCGATCATGAAGTCGGCGTCGTCCACTACGGCTACGAGGCGGAGGTGGAGGCAGACGGCGAGGGGGCAAAGACGATCGCCGGACGCTGGACCGAGGTCTACAAGCGGCGCGGAGCCAATTGGTTGATGATCGCCGTCAGCGGCGGTCCGGACGGCATGCGCTGATTGACGGGGATGCCAGGCGAAAGCCTTTGTCTTGGCCCGGGGATTGGCTGTATACGTCGTGTTCGAATGTCGACGGATGGTCGCCGCCGCGCCACCCTCATTTCATGCCGGATGCCCGAGAGCCCATGAATACCGATGAAACCGCCACGCTCCATTGGTTTTTCCAGGGCGCCCGGGGCATCTTCACCTTGCCGGCCTTGATTCTCATGACATCCTTCGTCGGCTTCAGCGCCTTCGCGCTGGAATCGGGCATCAGCCGCAACGAGGCGATTTTCATGACGGCGCTGATCTGGGCGCTGCCGGCCAAGATGATCCTCATCGGCATGATGACGAGCGGCGCCAATGTGCTGGCGATGTTCCTCGCCGTCACGCTTTCCTCGATCCGAATGATGCCGATGGTCGCCTCGCTGGTGCCGGAATTGCGTGGGTCCCGCACTCCGACCTGGCTGCTCCTGATCCTTTCCCATTTCGTCGCGATCACCGCCTGGGTCTTCGCCATGGGCAACCTGAAGACCGTGCCGCGCGAGGCCCGCGTCGCCTATTTCTTTGGCTTCGGAGTGACGTTGGTGACCGTCAACACGATCCTCGTGGGCTTGAGCTACGGGCTCGTCGCGACCATTCCTCCGGCGGTTGCCGGTATCCTCTTCTTCCTGACGCCGGTCTATTTCGTCGGCTCGATCTGGGCGTCGGCCCGCCATTCCGTGGTCCGGATCGCCTTCGTCATCGGCACGGTCGGTGGGCCATTGCTGGCTTTGATCACCCCTGGCTTCGACATCCTGATCGTCGGGCTCGGCGGTGGAACGCTTGCCTATCTGATCGACCGCTTTTTCGTGCGTGGCCGGACTGCGCCGACATCGGTCCCCGTATCGGAGGCTGAGCTGTGAGCATGACGGACTACGGCCCCTATCTCGTGATCCTGTTTGCCGGCTGGCTCGCCACGGACCTCTGGCGCTGGCTCGGCGTGATTGCTGGCAACCGCCTTGTCGAGGGATCCGAGGCGCTGAACTGGGTGAGGGCGGTCGCCACCGCCCTGGTGATGGCTGTTACCGCCAAGCTGATCGTCTTTCCGACCGGAAGCCTCGAGGCGTCCCCGCTCTGGCTGAGGCTCGCAGCCGCCGGCCTCGGCTTTGCGGCCTTCCTCGCCACGGGTCAGCGCGTCACCGTCGGTGTCGTCGTATCGCTTGCCCTTCTGTCGCTCGGTCTGGCCTTGCTGTGAGCGCGGCTGTCGTGACAGTCTTGAAGCCGGAACCCGCGTGCGCCGCCTAGCGGCCTCTCGCTTACAACCGACCTGCTTATTGAACCCCACACGACCACAGGAACCCGCCATGTCATCCAGAGAAACTGTCACAGCCCCGACCGACGCCGCCGAACGCCGAGCCGTCAAACCCGTGGTCTGCTATCCGGTGGAAACCCTGCCGGTGCCGGACATGGATCTGCTTGCTCGCGCTCGCGAGACGCTCGTCAAGGTCGACGAGGTGATCGTTCCTCCGCGCGAAGGCGCCACTTTCTCGGTGCCGAAGGGACATTTCTTCCGTATCCTGAGCGTCGACGGTCCGCAGGTCGGCGATCTGAACCTGTGGAACGCCAACGACCTCACCGAGCGCTTCTATTCCGGTAAGACCCGGGCGCTGCACGCAACGCATGTGACGACCGGCAATCGGCTGTGGAGCACCTTTCCCAATTTGCGGCCTATGGCGACAATCACCCATGACACGTTGGGCTGGTACGGTTTCGACGAATACGGTGGAAGCGTCCACGACGTCATCGGCACGCGCTGCGATCCCTACACCAACCGTCTCCTGTCAGGTGGCGACTATCACCATTGCTGCCATTCCAACCTGACCCGTGCGCTGGCCGGCGCGAAGGGCATGAGCTTCTCCGAGGCCGAGCCCTTCGTCCATGACGTGCTGAACGTCTTCATGTGCACGGGCTTCACTGCCGACACCCATCAGTATTTCATGAAGGCGAGCCCGGTGCGCCCCGGCGACTTCATCGAGTTCTTCGCCGAGATCGACCTGCTCGGCGGCCTGTCGGCATGCCCGGGCGGTGATTGCAGCGCCAAGCACTCGAGCGACGTCGCGGTCTGCCATCCGTTGAAGGTGGAGATTTTCCGGCCGGACATGGACACGCTGAAGGACTGGCCTTTCCCGGAACGGAATGCCTATGTGAACCCGGCCTAGCGACCGCTCAGGCAGGTGACACGGCCGGCGAAGCTTCTCTGCCGCCGGCAGGCGGGAAGGCAAGCGCCATGGCGGCGGCGGCTAGGCCGACCGCCGCGGAGGCGATGTAGAGCCAGTGGTAGCTGCCATAGGTGTCGTAGAGCCAGCCGCCACCGACCGGACCGAAGGCCATGCCGATGCACGAGGTCATCGTCGCCGCGCCGAGCACGGTGCCCATGACATGCGGGCCGAAATAGTCACGCGCGAGCACGGCATAGAGAGGCATGACACCGCCATAGGCCATGCCGAGCGCCATGGCCAGCATGTAGAAGTCGGTCAGTTCCCGGACATGGACATAGGTGTAGATGCCGACGGCCTGCAGCAGGAGGCCTGCGACGAGGACCAGCCGGACGCCGAGCCTGTCGGCGGCGACGCCGAAGAGCAGGCGGCCGAAAAGCCCCGCCACGCCCTCGACGCTGTAGATGCTCGCGGCCGCAAGCGGGGTCGCGCCGCAGATGACGGCGTAGCTCACCGTGTGGAAGATCGGCCCCGAATGGGCGGCACAGCAGAGGAAGAAGGTTCCCGCCAGCACGGCGAATTGCGGCGTACGCAGCACGCCGAAGCGCGTTCCCGTCGAGGACGATGACAGCTCGGCCCCGGCGGTCTCTCCTGTCTCCGCTGCCGTAGACGCAGGTGCGCGACGAACGAGCAGCGAGGCCGGCAGCATCAGCACAAGGGCGCCGATCGAGATCGATAGCATGGCTGTGCGCCAGCCATGGAGTTCAGTGAGATAGCTGGCGAAGGGCGTTGCCACCATGGGGGCTACGCCGACCCCGACGGTGACGAGCGAGACGGCCAGGCTGCGGTGCTTGTCGAACCATCCCACGGTCACCGCCATGATCGGCGGGAAGAAAGCACCGCCGGAGGCCCCGACCAAGCCGCCGTAGGCAAACTGGAAGACGCCGAGCGATGTCGCTTGGCTGGCAATGACAAGACCGGAACAGAGCAGGACGGACGCGACGATCAGGACGGGGATCGCACCGATCCGGTCGCTGAGCGTGCCCCAGCCAAAACCGGCGACGCCCATTGTGACGAACCCGGCCGTCATGCTGGCCGAAATGCCGGCCCGGCTCCAGCCCGTATCCGCGGCGATCGGCTGGAGATAGACGGGTAGGGCGAACATCGCGCCCATCGCCACGCATGTTATGAGAGCCCCGGCCGCGACGACGACCCAGCCAAAGTGCCTGTTCACCCGCATTCCTCCCGCATGAGCCTTAGGCCGCTCCTCGGAGAGCCGATTGCAATATGCAATCAGTATGCGTGAACCTGCGCTGCCTGTAAATCGTCGGCTTGGTTTCGCCTCAGAGCGCGGCCTTGATCTTTTCCGCGTTGGCCTTCAGCACCTCGATGTCTTCCATCTTTCCGGAATGCGGCTTCAGGGGTACGCCCTCGTGGCGAGGAATGACGTGGAAATGCAGGTGGAATACGGTCTGTCCGGCTGCCGCTTCGTTGAACTGGGCGACGAACACGCCGTCCGCCTCGAAGGCCTCCTTTGCGGCGACGGCGAGCTTCTGCACCACCGGGATCACCTTGGCGAGCACAGCCGGATCCGCGTCGAGAAGATTGCGTGAGCCGACTTTCGGGATGACCAGAAGATGACCGGTGGCCTGTGGCATCACGTCCATGAAGGCGAGTGTGTCGTCATCTTCGTAGAGCTTCACCGAAGGGATCTCGCCCTTCAGGATCTTGGCGAAGATGTTGTTCGGATCATAGGCGGGGCTGGTCATCGGGAATCTCCTCGGTTTGAACCGTAGTTAAGGCATGGGTATCGCGGGGAGCAAGCGCGCTAATCGTCGCTTTCGCCGAGGTCCTGCCGCTCGCCTTTGCGGAACGGGCTGTGCTCGGCGAGGTAGTCCCCGATCTGTTCAACCTCGCGACGCTCGTGCTCCAGATAGTCGGCGACGGCCCGCCGGAGGCCGGGATGGGCGATATAGTGGGCCGAGTGGGTGGTGACGGGCAGGTAGCCGCGCGCCAGCTTATGTTCGCCCTGTGCGCCGGCCTCGACGCGCGCAAGTCCTCTCAACAGCGCGAAGTCGATCGCCTGATGGTAGCAGACCTCGAAATGCAGGAACGGATGGTCTTCGATGCATCCCCAGTGGCGCCCGTAGAGCGCGTCGGCGCCGATGAAGTTGATGGCGCCGGCTATGTAGCGGCCATCGCGTTTCGCCATGACCAGCAGGATATCATCCGCCATGCGCTCGCCGATCAGCGAGTAGAAGGACCGGGTGAGATAGGGCTTTCCCCATTTCCTGCTGCCGGTGTCCATGTAGAATGCGAAGAACTGGTCCCAGACGTCCTCGGTCAGGTCGGAACCCGTCAACCAGTCGATCGTGATGCCGTTTTCGAGTGCAGCGCGCCGCTCCTTCCTCAGCGCCTTGCGCTTGCGCGAGGCGAGCGTTTCGAGGAAGGCCTCGTGGTCGGCATATCCCGAGTTGATGAAATGGAACTGCTGGTCGGTACGGTGCAGGTAGCCGGAGGCGGTGAAGGCCCGCAATTCGTCCTCCGGAACGAAGGTGGCGTGCGCCGAGGAAACACCGAGTTCGTCGGCCACCTGACGCAGTCCTGCGGCGAGCAGCGGCCGGGCCTCGGAGGAATTACTACCGGCGGCCACCATCAGCCGCGGACCGGTCGCCGGCGTGAACGGAAAGGCGCTCTGCAGCTTCGGGTAATATCGCCCGCCGGCCCGCTCGAAAGCATCCGCCCAGCCCTGGTCGAAGACGTATTCGCCGCGGCTGTGGCTCTTGAGATAGCAGGGAACCGCGCCGAGCAATTGTCCCGCACCGTCTTCCAGGAGGAGATGATGGCCGAGCCAGCCGGTCTCCGCAGTGGCGGATCCCGATTCCTCGAGCGCGGACAGGAAGGCATACGATGAGAACGGGTTGTAGCCGGCAGCGCCGCGCGTGGCGCCGCCGAGCTTTGCCCACAGCCCGGGATCAATTGCGGAAAAGGATCTTTCGATCCGGATCGTCACATCTCCGGGCATGCGGCTCCAATCAGGCGATGGCGACCTCGCGGGGGTCGAAGCCCTCGAAGGTCATCTGGTCCGCATAATTATAGGTATGCGCGCGCATGGTTTCATCCCTGACCGTCCAGGTAATCACCGGAATGCCGCGTGCCTGCTGTGCCGAGACGAAGCTGTTGGGCAGATGCGGCACGCAATAGGAGATGAAGTCCAGGCCGAGCTGCATGGCTTCGTCATGGGCGAAGAACTGCTCCGGCTTGACGCCCTCGGCGGTCAGTCCGACCGGATAGGGGCAACCGAGCTGCTTCAGGTTCCGCAGCAGCCAGAAGTCGAAACTCATCAGCGCCACCTTGCCCTGATAGCCTTCCAGGACTTCAAGGACGGCTTCTGCCAGACCGTCGTCCTGCTCCGCGTCGATGCCCTTCAGCTCGATCACCAGCGGAACCTGTCCCTTCACCAGGGCGAGCATCTTCTTGAGCGTCGGGATCTTGTCGGCCGTGCCGCCGATCGAAAGCAGGCCGAGTTCGGCCGCGGTGCGCTCCCGAACCTCTCCTGCGATGCCGCAGAGACGCTGCAGGTCATGATCATGGAACACCATCGGCACGCTGTCGGCCGAAAGCTGGATGTCGCATTCGATGGCGAAACCCGCGTCGATCGCGCGCTGGAAGGCCGAGAGGGTGTTTTCCCAGACCGTCTTGTTCATGTCGTGATAGCCGCGATGGGCGACCGGCAGATCCTTGATCCAGCTGGCATCGCTCACAGGGCGATCTCCAGGATCGCGTCGATCTCCACCGCAGCGTTGAGCGGCAGGGCCGCCATGCCGACGGCGGCGCGCGCATGCTTGCCGGCCTCGCCGAGCACGCCGGCTATCAGGTTCGAAGCGCCGTTGATGACGAGGTGCTGTTCGACGAAACCCGGTGCCGAGGCGACGAAGCCGTTGAGCTTGATGACGCGCACGATCCGCGAAAGGTCGCCGGCGAGGGCGGACCTGGCCTGCGCGAGAATGTTGATGGCGCAGAGTTCGGCGGCGCGCTGGGCGTCAGCGAGCTGGACGTCGCTGCCAACCAGCCCAGTGACGGCGACCTTGCCGCCTTCGATCGGCAGTTGGCCCGAGAGATAGAGCAGGTTGCCACTGATGACATAGGGGACATAGTTGGCGGCGGGGGCGGCGGCCTCGGGCAGGGTGATTCCCATCGCCTGCAGGCGGCTGTCGATCGTATCGGACATGTGTGTTTCCCAGGTCTGCAAAAAATAGTTGAGAGAATCTCGTGTCGGCGAAAAGCTTGTCTCGCTTTTGCCGGATCTGTTCTTATAACATCGCGGTTCCGTGCAACAGGAGAATGTCGATGTTTCGTTCCAGTCTGGCCGTGGTCGTTTTCGCAGCCGGGGCGTCCCTGACGACCGCAGCGATCGCCAACGCCGCGGCGGCCGGGGGCCTGGTGCCGCACCGTGCGGTCTACGACATCCAGTTGAAACAGGCATCGGAACGGTCCGGCATCGAGGGCATGCGCGGCCGCATGGTCTACGAGTTCAACGGTTCGCAATGTGCGGGCTATACGACGAATTTCCGCTTCGTCACCCGCATCGACACCGGCGAGCAGATCCGCGTCACAGACCAGCAGAGCATGACCTTCGAAGATCTTGCGAGCGGCAAGTTCCGCTTCGAGACCAAGTCGTTCACCGACGACCAGATGGACAAGGACGTGAGCGGGGCTGCGGCTGACGAAAACGGCAAGGTCAAGGTCGAGATCGAGGCCCCGGCGCCGCGTGCCGTCGAGATCGCCGACAGCCGCTTCCCGGCGGAACACATGCTCGAGGTGATCGAGAATGCCCGCAAGGGCAAGAAGTTCTTCGAGGCGCGTATCTTCGACGGGTCTGAAGATGGCGACAAGAGCTATCTGACAACCACCTTCGTCGGGCCGTCGCGCAAGTCGACCGGCACCGATGCCGAGGACAAGTCCGCCGGCGCGATGGCCGGCGCGTCCTACTGGCCGGTTTCGATCGCCTATTATGACGAAAAGGCCGCCGGCGACCTACTGCCGATCTACACGCAGTCGTTCAAGCTCTACGAGAACGGCATCACCCGCGACCTGACGCTCGACTACGGCGACTTCGTCCTGAGCGGCAAGCTGACGAAGCTCGAAGTGCTCGGCACCGGCGACTGCCGGTAACGCCATCGGGTGGGCAGGGGCGAGAAATCGCCCTTTTCCGGCAAATGCCCTTGATTTCCTCAGGAAGTCGCTATAAGGCCAGCACCATTCCACACGCGAGGCTTGGGATCGACCGGGAGAAATCCGGCCGGTTCCGCCGGTGGCATCCTCGAAAGAGGTGCTGTTTGTCTCGCGGGGGTTCAACCGGAAAGGATAACAAGGCATGGCATTGCCCGATTTCTCTATGCGCCAGCTCCTCGAAGCAGGCGTCCACTTCGGCCACCAGACTCACCGCTGGAACCCGAAGATGAAGCCGTACATCTTCGGCGATCGTAACAACATCCACATCATCGACCTGGCCCAGACCGTTCCGATGCTGTCGCGCGCCCTTCAGGTCGTGTCCGACACCGTCGCACGTGGTGGCCGCGTTCTGTTCGTCGGCACCAAGCGTCAGGCGTCTGAACTGATCGCTGATTCGGCCAAGCGTTCGGCCCAGTACTACGTCAACTCCCGCTGGCTCGGCGGCATGATGACCAACTGGAAGACCATCTCGAACTCGATCGCTCGCCTGCGCAAGCTCGACGAGATCCTGAACTCGGAAGCCCAGGGCTATTCGAAGAAGGAACGCCTGAACCTCGAGCGCGAACGCGAAAAGCTGGACAAGGCTCTCGGCGGTATCCGTGACATGGGCGGCACCCCGGACCTGATGTTCATCATCGACACCAACAAGGAAAAGATCGCGATCGACGAAGCCAAGCGCCTCGGCATCCCGGTCGTCGCCATCATCGACTCGAACTGCGATCCGGACCTCATCGACTACCCGATCCCGGGTAACGACGACGCTTCGCGCGCAATTTCGCTCTATTGCGACCTGATCGCTCGCGCTGCCATCGACGGCATCGCTCGCCAGCAGGGTGCTTCCGGTCGTGACCTCGGCGCTTCCGCCGAAGCTCCGATCGAGCCGGCTCTCGAAGAAGAAGCCGGCGCCTGATGGCGCCTCCCGGCGGGATCTAGCGATCCTGCCGGTGTTTCCCGATTGGGATCGGCCGCCCGGAAGCCACGCGCTTTCTGGCGGCCTTGCCCCTTTGAAGATCTGCCTGCGCATCCGCGCGGCAAACTGCAAAGCGGGCCGACCATTTCCGTGATGGCACTGCTTCATCACGCTGTCACATTTCCGGGTACATTTCGTCCCCCAAAACAGGGCGCAGGCCGCACTCAGTTGCATCAGGCTGGCGCACCGATTGAACCGACAAGAGGCACACAATGGCTGAAATCACTGCAGCACTGGTTAAGGAACTGCGCGAGAAGTCCGGCGCAGGCATGATGGATTGCAAGAAGGCGCTCACCGAGAACAACGGTGACATCGAAGCCGCGATCGACTGGCTGCGTGCCAAGGGCATCGCCAAGGCCGACAAGAAGTCGGGCCGTACCGCCGCCGAAGGCCTGATCGGCATTGCCAGCGCCGGCACCAAGGCTGTCGTCGTCGAAGTCAACTCGGAAACCGACTTCGTTGCCCGTAACGACGCCTTCCAGGAACTCGTCCGCGGCGTTGCTTCGGTTGCCCTCACCACCGACGGCTCGGTCGATGCCATCGCTGCCGCCACCTATCCGGCTTCCGGCAAGCCGGTTTCCGACACCATCAAGGACGCAATCGCCCACATCGGCGAAAACATGACCCTCCGCCGCGCAGCGCTGCTGTCGGTCGAGGACGGCGTTGTCGCGACCTACATCCACAACGGTGTTGCTGACGGCCTCGGCAAGCTCGGCGTTCTCGTCGCGCTGAAGTCGACCGGCAACAAGGACGTACTCTCTGCAATCGGCCGCCAGGTCGCCATGCACATCGCAGCGACCAACCCGCTCGCCATCCGCGCCGAAGAAGTCGACGCAGCCGTCGCCGAGCGCGAACGCAACGTCTTCATCGAGCAGTCGCGCGCTTCCGGCAAGCCGGACGCCATCATCGAAAAGATGGTCGAAGGCCGCATGCGCAAGTTCTTCGAAGAAGTCGCCCTGCTGAGCCAGGCCTTCGTCATCAACCCGGACCAGACCGTCGGCGACGCCGTCAAGGCTGCCGAAAAGGAAGCCGGCGCACCGATCGAAGTCACCGGCATGGCACGCCTCCTGCTCGGCGAAGGCATCGAGAAGGAAGAGAGCGATTTCGCTGCCGAAGTCGCTGCTGCCGCCAAGGGCTGATCGCCTTTCCAGTCCACGGACTTGTTAGGGAAAAATCGGGGCATCGCGTGACAACGCGATGCCCTTCGTGTATCCGGCTTCAGACATATCCCGAGGAAAAAGCATGACTTCCAAGCCCATCTACAAGCGCGTCCTTCTCAAAGCCTCCGGCGAAGCCCTGATGGGCAGCCAGGGCTTCGGCATCGACGTCGCCGTCGCCGACCGGATTGCCTCCGACATCGCCGAAGCGCGGGCGATGGGCGTCGAAGTCGGCGTGGTTGTCGGCGGTGGCAACATCTTTCGCGGCGTGGCTGTCGCCTCGAAGGGCGGCGACCGCGTCACCGGCGACCACATGGGCATGCTGGCCACCGTCATCAACGCTCTGGCGCTCGCCACTTCGCTGCGCAAGCTCGATATCGACACGGTCGTCCTGTCGGCGATCGCCATGCCGGAAATCTGCGAGAGCTTCTCGCAGCGCGCCACCCTGCATCATCTCGGGCAGGGCCGCGTCGTGATCTTCGCGGGCGGCACCGGAAATCCGTTCTTCACCACCGATTCCGCCGCCGCACTCCGCGCAGCCGAAATCGGCGCCGAGGCAATCTTCAAGGGTACGCAGGTCGACGGTATCTATTCGGCCGATCCGAAAAAGGATCCGACCGCGACCCGCTTCGACCGCCTGACCCATGGCGAGGTTCTGGAAAAGGGCCTGGCCGTCATGGACGTCGCCGCGGTCGCACTGGCGCGCGAAAATTCCATTCCGATCATCGTCTTCTCGATCCACGAGAAGGGCGGGTTCTGCGAAATTCTTTCAGGCGGTGGCCGCATGACCATCGTCAGTGACAATTGAGGACAAGCGGCCTAGACATTCCGCCGCCAGTCCGGATCAAAGGGAGTTCATCATGAGCGAAGGTATCGACCTCAACGATCTCAAGCGCCGCATGGACGGCGCGATCAACGCGTTCAAGCACGACATCGCGTCGCTGCGCACCGGTCGTGCATCGGCCAACATTCTCGACCCGGTGACGGTCGAGGCCTATGGTTCGCGCATGCCGCTGAACCAGGTCGCCAACGTCACGGTGCCCGAGCCCCGCATGCTCGGTATTTCCGTCTGGGACAAGTCGATGGTCAATGCCGTCGACCGCGCCATTCGCGAGGCCAATCTCGGCCTCAACCCGATCATCGACGGGCAGAACCTGCGCATCCCGCTTCCCGAGTTGAACGAAGAACGCCGCAAGTCGCTGGTCAAGATTGCCCACGAATATGCGGAGAAGGCAAAGGTCGCGATTCGCCACGTTCGCCGCGACGGCATGGACGGCCTTAAAAAGGCCGAGAAGGACGGCGTAATCGGTCAGGACATCAGTCGCGCGACGTCCGACAAGGTGCAAAAGATGACCGATGACACGATTTCCGATGTCGACCGCTTGCTCGTCGAGAAGGAAAAGGAAATCATGCAGGTATAGGACGCGCGTTTCGTTTTGCCCGCCGATGACGCTTTGAACCGGACCGAATATGTCGACAGCTGAAAACCGCGCCGTACCCGAGCATGTTGCGATCATCATGGATGGCAATGGTCGCTGGGCGAATGCGCGAGGCCTGCCGCGAACCTTCGGTCACCGCAAGGGCGTCGAGGCGGTGCGCGAAACGGTGCGTGCTGCCGCGGAGGCCGGCATCGGCTATCTGACGCTGTTCGCCTTTTCCTCGGAAAACTGGCGGCGTCCGGAAGCCGAGATCAACGATCTCTTCGGTCTGCTCAAGTCCTTCATCCGCCGGGACCTCGCGGAATTGCACCGCGAGAATGTGCGCATCCGCATCATCGGCGATCGCGCGAGCCTGCGCGACGACATCCGCTGCCTTCTGGAGGAAGCGGAGGAGACCACCCGCAACAATACGTCGCTGACGGTTGTCATCGCCTTCAACTACGGTGCGCGGGACGAAATCGCCCGCGCGGCGGCGAGCCTCGCCGCCGATGTCGCGGCCGGCCGTCTGCAGCCGTCCGACATCGATGCCCAGAGACTGAACGACCGCCTCGACACGGCTGGCATGCCGGACCCGGACCTGATCATCCGCACCAGCGGGGAGGAGCGGTTGTCCAATTTCCTGCTCTGGCAGGCAGCCTATTCCGAACTGATGTTCGTGCCGGACCTGTGGCCGGATTTCAGTCGTGACGTCTTCTTTGCGGCCCTCGCGCGCTTCCGTGCGCGAGACCGGCGATTTGGCGGACTGTCGTCCGCCAAGGCCGCGGCGAACGGCGCTTAAGGCGGGATTATGAGCCGGGAACTCACGCTTCGTATTTATTCCGCCATCGTCATGGTCGCCGTCGTCCTGGCGGCGACCTGGCTCGGTGGCATGGCCTTCCGCATCCTTGCCGGCGGCATCGGCCTGCTCGTCTATTACGAGTGGTCGACGATGACGCGGCTGGCCGAAAAGAGCATCCGCGGTCATGCCTTCGGGTGGGTCTCGATGGTGGCGATCGTCGCCAACCTGCTGTTCGGTTCGCCGGACATGACGGTTCCGCTCTTCGCCGGTCTGGTGCTGACGGCGGTACTCCCGGCGCTTGCCGGGCGCTGGAGCTGGTGGCAGCCGAGCGGCATCTTCTATTCGGGCCTCAGCGCCATTTCTCTCGCTGCCATCCGGGGCGAGGATCAGCTTGGCTTTGCCGCCATGCTGTTCGTCTTCGCAGTCGTTTGGGCGACGGACATCCTCGCTTATTTCGTCGGCCGCGCGATCGGCGGGCCGAAGCTCGCACCGCGCATCTCGCCCGGCAAGACCTGGTCCGGAGCGATCGGCGGGACGATCGCCGGTGTGCTGGGCGGTGTCGGCGTGTCGCTGTGCTATTTTCAGACGGTCGATCTCTGGGTGCCGTTCGTCGCCTTCTTCCTTTCGGTCGCGGGCCAGATCGGTGACCTGTTCGAATCCTTCATCAAGCGCCGTTTCGGCGTCAAGGATTCCAGCCATCTGATCCCCGGCCACGGCGGGGTGATGGACCGTGTCGATGCCCTGGTATTTGCCTGTTTCGCCGCATTCTTTCTTGCGGTAGGTTTCTCCGCTGTCGGCATGGGGGCTGTCGACTCTCTCGGCGCCTTCCTTTTCGGTTTCTAGGACCGCTTGGCGCCCCTCTATAGGATCGGACGATGGATAACGTGACCGCCTTCTTCGGATTTCTGGCCGGCTATATCCTGCCCTACGTGGTGGTGCTTTCGCTGCTCGTTTTCGTGCATGAGCTCGGCCACTATCTCGCCGGCCGGCTTTCGGGGATCCGCGTGCTTGCCTTTTCCGTCGGATTCGGCCCCGAGTTGATCGGCTTCACCGATGCCCATGGCACGCGCTGGAAGATTTCGGCGATCCCGCTCGGTGGCTATGTTCGCTTCTTCGGCGATGCTGATGCCTCGAGCCTGGCCGACGGCAATGAGCTTGCCGAGCTGTCGCTGGCTGAACGGGCGCAGACGCTCGCCGGCGCCAAGCTGTGGAAGCGCGCCGTCACCGTGGCAGCCGGACCGATCGCCAACTTCCTGCTCGCCATCGTCATCTTCGCCGTGCTGTTCGGCACGCAGGGCAAGCCGGTTGCCGATCCGGTCGTCGCAGAGGTCAAAGCCGGAAGTGCCGCGGAAATCGCCGGCGTTCGGGCGGGTGACGTGCTCGTCGCGCTCGATGGCTCGCGGGTCGAGACCTTCGATGACGTGGTGCGTTACATCAGCATGCGGCCGGAAATACCGGTCGTTGTCACCGTGCGTCGCGACGGCAGCGAGGTCGGCCTCGACATGGTGCCGCGCCGTGTCGTGACCACCGACCGTTTTGGCAACGAGATGGAAGTTGGCCAGATCGGCATCGTGACCAACCAGCAGAGCGGCAATTTCCGCATCGTCGAGCTGACGCCGCTCCAGGCCGTGGGCGAGGGAGCACGCCAGACCTGGCATATCGTCACCGGGACCTTTGACTATCTGTCGAACATGGTGGCCGGCCGGATGAATGCCGACCAGCTGGGCGGACCCGTCCGCGTGGTGCAGGCCTCAGGCCAAATGGCGACGCTCGGCGTTGTGGCGCTCCTCAATCTTGCGGCCGTTCTCTCCGTTTCCCTGGGGCTTCTCAATTTGATGCCAGTTCCGGTCCTTGACGGCGGCCATCTGGTCCTCTACGCGCTTGAGGCAGTGCGTGGGAAGCCGGTCGGGCAGACCGCGCAGGAGATCGCTTTTCGGATCGGGCTCGCCATGATCCTTTCGCTGATGGTGTTCGCGACTTGGAACGACATCAGCCGGTTAATAGGTTGAGCCCCGGGTTGATAACCCGGGAAGGATTTGTTTACGATGTTTCAAACTCATAGTGGCGATTGGGCCACTCCTGCAAATGAAGTAAATAGAAATTAACGTCCGCCCTTGCTTGTAGGGTAAAACCCGTTAAAACCACACACGGGTCGGAGTCGGGGACGACTGCGGGGCAATGGAAGAAGGTTGAGAATACACATGAAGGCTGGTTCAAGATTTTTGAACGCGGTGTCGGCGGTCGCGCTGTCTGCTGGTGTTGTTTCTTCGGGCGCAGGCGTTGCTGTTCTCGCATCGGCCGCAGTCGCCGAAGCTGCTGTGATCCAACGCATCGACGTTCGCGGTGCCCAGCGTGTGGGTGTTGAGGCGGTTCGCTCCAACATCACCATCAAGCCCGGCCAGAGCTTCTCCAATGCCGACATCGATGAATCGGTCAAGCGTCTCTACGCGACCGGCTTCTTCTCGGATGTCCGTATCTCCGTTTCGGGCGGCACGCTGGTCGTCAGCGTTTCGGAAAACCAGCTCGTGAACCAGGTTGTCTTCAACGGCAACCGCAAGATAAAGGACGACAAGCTCGTCGGCGCCGTCCAGACCCAGGCCATGGGTCCGTATAGCGAAAGCCTTGTTGCAGCCGATATCGAGCGCATCAAGGAAGCCTATGCTGCCATCGGTCGCAGTGACATCGAGGTCACGACGCAGGTCGTTCCGGTCGCCGAGGGTCGCGTCAACCTCGCTTTCGTCATCAACGAAGGCGAGCGCACGAAGATCGACCAGATCAATTTCGTCGGCAACAATGCCTACAGCGACAGCCGTCTGGCCGCCGTCATCCAGACGAAGCGTTCGAACATGCTGTCGTTCCTGACTCGCAAGGACGTCTACAACGAGGACAAGCTGCGCGCTGACGAAGAAGCGCTGCGCCAGTTCTACTACAATCACGGCTACGCCGACTTCCGCATCGTCTCTTCGGATGTGGCGATGAACGACGCCGGCAATGAATACACGATCAACATCACGGTTGACGAAGGCGAGCGCTACAAGTTCGGCGCGGTTTCCGTTGAATCGACCGTCGAAGGTATCGATGGCAAGGAGCTTGAGCGCCTGCTCGAATCCCGTACCGGAAATACCTACAGCGCTCGTGACGTGCAGAAGTCGATGGAAGCGATTTCCCGCCGCGTTTCGTCGGGTGGCTATCC
This sequence comes from Rhizobium sp. CAU 1783, assembly GCF_054551725.1. NCBI lineage: Bacteria > Pseudomonadati > Pseudomonadota > Alphaproteobacteria > Hyphomicrobiales > Rhizobiaceae > Rhizobium > Rhizobium sp. CAU 1783. The sequence continues at coordinate 450,215 of NZ_JBTOLM010000003.1, forward strand.
CTTCGCCCGCGTCGTTCCGCGCGGCGACCGCAACTTCGAAAACAACACGATCGGCGTGACCTACCTGGTCGACCAGGGCGAGCGCGCCTATGTCGAGCGCATCGAGATCCGTGGCAACACCCGTACCCGCGACTACGTCATCCGTCGCGAATTCGACATTTCCGAAGGCGATGCCTTCAACCAGGAAGTCGTTTCGCGCGCCAAGCGTCGCCTCGAGGCTCTGGGTTACTTCACCACGGTCAATATCTCGACTGCCCCGGGCAGTGCGTCCGACCGCGTCGTCCTGATTGTCGATGTCGAGGACCAGCCGACCGGTTCGTTCGGCATCGGTGCCGGCTACTCGGTTGGTGGCGACGGCCTCGTCGTCGAAGCTTCGGTCGAAGAAAAGAACTTCCTCGGTCGTGGCCAGTTCATCCGTGTTGCTGCCGGTGGCGGCCTGGAAGACAGCCGTACCTATAACTTCTCCTTCACGGAGCCGTATTTCCTCGGTTACCGCATTGCCGCCGGTTTCGATCTGTTCAAGAACCAGACCAGCAGCAACAGCGATTACGACTATCAAGAACAGGGCGGCACGCTCCGCTTTACGGCGCCGATCACCGAGGATCTGGCGACGACCGTTCGCTACACCTACAAGGAACTGAAGTACACCAACGATGGTGCCTATGGTGCCAATGGTGTTGCTGGTGGTGGCGACGACACGCTTTCCCAGCCGTATATCGACATGATCAGCGGTAGCCCGTGGAAGCAGTCGATCATCGGTCATTCGCTGGTTTACAACACGCTGGACGATCGCACGATGCCGCGTGACGGCATCTATGCTTCCTTCACCCAGGAATATGCCGGCATCGGCGGCGATTCCGAGTTCTACAAGGTGTATGGCAAGTTCCGTTACTTCCACACCCTGTCGGATGAAATGGACATCATTGGTTCGGTCGCGGCCAGCGCCGGTCATGTCGTGTCGACGGGTGACTCGCTCAACGTCTTCGACCAGTTCCAGATCGGCGGCAAGGATCTTCGCGGCTTCGACACCAACGGTATCGGTCCGCGCTTGAACGGCGATCCGCTGGGCGGCACGACCTACATGACGGTTTCCGCGGAAGCCAGCTTCCCGCTGCCGCTCTTCCCGCAGGATCTCAACATCCGCGGTGCGGTCTTTGCTGACGCCGGCACGCTCTACGGCAACGAAGTTGCCAATAGCGCGGGTGCTCTCGGAACTGACATGACCTGGCGTTCGTCGGTTGGTGCCGGTATCGTCTGGCTGTCGCCGTTCGGTCCGCTGCGCTTTGACTATGCTGTTCCGGTTGCCAAGGAATCGTATGACGAAGTTCAGAACTTCCGCTTCAGCATGGCGAACCAGTTCTAAGATCTGCAGTCCAGAGCTGCTCGTTTAGTCACGTTCTGGAGCTTTGGCTGATGGAGCATAACCACTTCTTTCCGCCCCGTGACGGGGTCTCCTTGGCGTCGCTTGCGGCGCAAATCGGGGCGGAACTTCTGGATGCGAGCGTGGGCGAGCGGGTTATCCGCTCGGTCGCGCCGGTCTACCGGGCCAAGCAGGGCGAGATCTGCTATATCCTGTCCCGGCGCAGCAAGGACGAGCTGAAGACCTGTGAGGCTTCCGCCATTGTCTGCGACAAGGCCCTGAAATCCCTCATCCCTGATCATATCCCGGTCCTGCTGGCGGCGTCGCCCGCGACTGCGTTTGCCCTTGCGGGGCAGCTCCTGTTTCCGAAGGCGATGCAGCCTGTTTCGGTTTCGCCCACCCTGTCTGGCGTTTCTCCTGCCGCCTATGTCGATCCGACGGCGCGGCTTGAGGCGGGCGTGCTGGTCGAGCCGATGGCCGTGATCGGCGCAGGCGTCGAGATCGGCGAGGGAAGCCGGATCTGCGCGGGGGCGGTGATCGGCGAGGGCGTCAAGATCGGCCGTGGCTGCACCATTTCCGCCGGCGCGACGCTTCAGTCGGCGCTCGTCGGCAACAATGTCATCATTCACAACGGTGCCCGCATCGGCCAGGACGGCTTCGGCTATGCGCCAGGTCCGCGCGGCATGCTGAAGATCGTCCAGATCGGGCGCGTCATCATCCAGGACCACGTGGAGATCGGCGCCAACACGACGATCGATCGCGGGACCATGGACGACACGGTCATCGGCGAGGGCACGAAGATCGACAACCTGGTCCAGATCGGGCACAACGTGCGGATCGGCCGCCATTGTGGCATCGTCAGCCAGGTCGGTATCGCCGGAAGCACCAAGGTCGGTGACGGCGTTATGATCGGCGGCGCGGTCGGGGTGAATGGCCACATTACGATTGGCGACGGCGCCCAGATTGCCGCCATGAGCGGCGTCCTGTCGGACGTCCCGCCGGGCGAGCGTTACGGCGGCGTTCCGGCCCGCCCGATGAAGGACTTCCTCAAAGATGTCGCGGCCGCGCTGAGCCAGTCTGAGAGTCGCAAGCAGAAGGGTGGAAAGAATGACTGATCAGGTCAAGAGTGAGCTGGGATCAGCCGATATTCTCGAAATCATGAAGTTCCTGCCGCATCGTTATCCGTTCCTTCTGGTGGACCGGATCGTTGAGATCGACGGAGACAATTCCGCTATCGGCATCAAGAACTGCACGGCCAACGAGCCGCATTTCACCGGTCATTTCCCGGAGTCACCGATCATGCCCGGTGTTCTGCTGATCGAAGGTATGGCCCAGACCGCTGGCGCCATCTGCGCCCGCAACCAGGGGCAGGGCGGCAATCTCGTCTACTTCATGACGATCGACAACGCTCGCTTCCGCAAGCCGGTCGTTCCCGGCGACCGCGTCGAGTATCACGTGGTCAAGCAGAAGCAGCGCGGCAATATCTGGAAGTTCCATTGCGACGCCAAGGTCGACGGTTCGCTGGTCGCCGAGGCCGACATCGGCGCGATGATCATGCGCAAGGAAGACAAATGAGCAAGATTGCCGCTTCCGCCGTGATCCATCCCATGGCCGTCATCGATGACGGCGCGGTTATCGGCGAGAACGTCAGCATCGGACCGTTTTGCCGCGTCGGACCCCGCGTTACGCTGAAAGACGGTGTCGAACTCCTTTCGAATGCCGTAGTGACGGGTCTCACGGAGATCGGCCCCGGCACCAAGATCCACCCCATGGCGGTGATTGGTGGCGTCTCGCAGAGCCTTCATGAGGCGGGCGAGGAGTCCTGCCTCGTGGTTGGTGCGAACTGCACAATTCGCGAAGGCGTGACGATGAACTGCGGCACCGTGGGCGGTGGCGGCATCACGCGTGTCGGCGACAACTGCCTGTTCCTCGCCAATTCGCATGTGGCGCACGACTGCATTCTCGGCAACAACATCATCCTGTCCAACAATGTGATGCTGGCCGGCCATGTGCGGGTAGGCGATCACGTCATCCTGAGTGGCGGCTGCGCGGTGCACCAGTTCACCCGCATCGGGCGTCAGGCCTTCATCGGTGGTCTGTCCGCCGTGAGCTATGACGTCATTCCTTACGGCATGCTCAACGGCAATCCGGGCGTGCTGGGCGGCCTGAACGTGGTCGGCATGACCCGCGCGGGAATCGAGCGCTCGGTGATCCATCAGGTTCGCCGCGCCTTCAAGCAAATCTTCGAGGGCGAGGCTTCGGCGCGTGTGAACGCCGCGGCCATCCGCGACGAGTATCTGGACTGCCCGCAGGTCCTGGAAATTCTCGATTTCATCGCGGCCGAAAGCGACCGCGCGCTGTCGTCGCCGTTCCGCGGCAAGAGCTGACCGCCATGGTGCCGACCGGGGCAGGTGGCGGTCGTCTGGCGATCATTGCCGGCAGCGGCAGGTTGCCGCTCTTCCTGGCGGAGGCGGCCCGTTCGGCCGGCGAAGATCCATTCATCCTGCGTCTGAAGAACGAGGCTGACCCGATCTGGGACGGTTTCGAATCCGCAGTCATCGGCGTCGGCGATATGGCTGGGCTGTCGGCCCTTTTCCAGAAACACCGCATCGATCGCGTCGTTATGTCCGGGGCGGTCAAGAAGCGGCCCGCTTTCAACGAGATCCACGTCAACTGGAAGTCGATCCTAAAGCTGCCGATGGCGGTGCGCACGCTGCTCGCCGGCGGTGACGACACCGTTTTGAAAATGGTGATTTCGCTCATCGAGGCGCAGGGTTGCCATGTCATCGGAGCCCACGAGATCCTGCCCAATCTGTTGGCGACCACCGGCCCGATGGGCGCGATCGAGCCGTCTGCGGATGACTGGCGGGATATCGAACGGGCAGCGGATGCCGCAGAGACCCTTGGCCGCCTCGATGTCGGGCAGGGCGCGGTCTGCGTCGGCGGCCGGATCGTCGCGCTCGAAGGGGTCGAGGGAACCGATGCCATGCTCGGCCGCGTCGCGGGTCTCAGGGCCGAGGGGCGGATTTCCGCGCGCCGCAAGGGCGTACTGGTGAAGCTTTGCAAGCCGCAGCAGGACGTTCGGGCCGACCTGCCGTCCATCGGCCGCTCCACGGTCGAGAACGCCAGGCGCGCAGGCCTTGCGGGAGTTGCGGTCGAGGCCGGTCGTGCCTTGGTGATCGAGCGGGACGAAATGGTCAAGGCGGCAAACGAGGCGGGGCTCTTCGTGATCGGCATCGATCGCGGCCTGCCGGGAGGGCGCTCATGAGCGCGAGGCCGTTGAAGATCGCCGTGATTGCTGGTGAGGTCTCCGGGGACCTTTTGGGTGGTGACCTGATCGTGGCGCTCAAGGGGCTCTACGACGGCCCCGTCGAACTGGTCGGCGTCGGCGGGGAGGCGCTGGAGCGCCAGGGCCTGCGCTCGCTCTTCGATTTCTCCGAGCTCTCTGTCATGGGGTTGACCCAGGTGCTGTCGCGCCTGCCGCGCTTCATTCGTCTGATTGGTCGGACGGCGGCAGCGATCGTCGAAGCGAAGCCCGATCTGCTCCTCATCATCGACAGTCCGGACTTCACCCATCGCGTGGCGAAGAAGGTGCGCAAGGCGCTACCCGACCTTCCGGTGATCGACTATGTCTGCCCGAGCGTCTGGGCCTGGAAGGAGTACCGCGCCAAGGCGATGCTTTCCTATGTCGACGCGGTTCTGGCGGTCCTGCCCTTCGAGCCGAAGGTGATGCGTGATCTCGGCGGCCCTGCGACCCATTTCGTCGGCCATCGTCTGGCCTCGCATGCCAAGATCATCGAGACCCGTCGTCGGCGTATCGAGCGAGGCGTCCCCGCGACCGGTGCGCCGCGCACCCTCCTGCTGCTACCCGGTTCAAGGGGGGCGGAAATCTCGGCCCTTCTGCCGATCTTCGGCGAGGCGATGAAGGAATTCGTCGCGCGCAACGGTGCGACGCGCTTCCTTCTCCCGACCGTCCCGCGGCAGGAGGCCCGCGTCCGCGAGATGATCGCGGGTTGGGATCTCAAGCCCGAGGTACTGATCGGCGAAGAGGCGAAGTGGCAGGCCTTTGCGGAGGCGGACGCAGCGATCGCCGCATCCGGCACTGTCATCCTCGAACTGGCGCTCGCCACGGTCCCGGTGGTCTCGACCTACAAGACCGACTGGCTGATGACGATGATTGCTCATCGCATCAAGACCTGGACAGGGGCTCTGCCCAATCTGATCGCCGACTATCCGATCGTGCCGGAATATCTCAACGACTATGTTCGCCCGGGCAACCTCCTGCGCATGGCCGAGCGCCTGTCGTCGGACACGCTGCAGCGCCGGGCCATGCTGGAAGGCTACGAGCTCGTCTGGCAACGCCTGCAGACCGAGCGCCCGGCAGGAGAGAAGGGCGCTTCGATCCTTCTTGGCCTGCTGCGCGAAAAGGGCCGGCTCTAGGGCAATGTAGAATCGGAAATGCTCTGGACCGTCAGTGCCAAGGCGCCATCGGGTCTGCGATGCCTTTCCACTTTTCCGGAGCGAACATGTCCTCCGCGACGAGGCAAGCGTCCAGTTCGCCCCGAATTCGGGCCTCGTCCATCGGGTCGGCGCCGATGAATACGATCTCCTGCCGGCGATCACCCCACACAGGGTCGAGATAGGGGCGCATCAGGTCGAGGAAACCCGGATCGTCGGGCCAGCGCTGCCGGGGCACCGCAGCCCACCACAAGCCCATCTTTCCGGTTCGCACGATCGCGCCGGCCTGGCTGATTTCACCGACATGGTCCGGACGCGTTGCGAGCCAGAAGAAGCCCTTGGCGCGCACGACGCCGGGCCAGGCGCGATCGATGAAGGCCTGGAATTTCCGCGGATCGAAGGGCCGTCTCGCGCGATAGACGAAGGACCGGATGCCGTATTCCTCCGTTTCGGGGATGTGGTCCTTGAAGCCGTGCAGTTCCTTGAACCACAGCGGATGGGTTTCGGCCCTGGCGATGTCGAACAGGCCCGTGCCGAGAATGTCGCGCGGCTGGACGTTACCGAAATCTGCTTCGATCAGACGTGCATCGGGATTGAGGCCCGTGATGATCTTGCGGGCGGCGTCGCGTTGTTCTGCCGTCGCAGTACCCACCTTGTTGAGCACCACGACATCGGCGAATTCGATCTGCTCGACGAGGAGATCGACCAGCGTGCGGTGATCGCCTTCACCCGCCATCTCGCCGCGATCGGAGAGGAAATCGACCGACGAGTAGTCGGCCAGCAGGTTTGCCGCGTCGACCACGGTCACCATGGTGTCGAGCCGCGCGACATCGGAGAGGCTGAAACCCTCCTCGTCACGAAAATCGAAGGTCGTGGCGATCGGCAGCGGCTCGGCGATGCCGGTCGCCTCGATCAGAAGATAGTCGAAACGGCCTTGCGCAGCGAGATCGCGCACACCTTTCAGCAGATCGTCGCGCAGCGTACAGCAGATGCAGCCGTTGCTCATCTCGACCAGCTGTTCATCCGTGCGGGAAAGGGCCGCTTCCCCGCCGCGCACCAGCGCCGCGTCGATGTTGACCTCGCTCATGTCATTGACGATGACCGCGACCTTCAGGCCGCTGCGGTTGGAAAGCACGTGATTGAGCAGTGTGGTCTTTCCGGCGCCGAGAAATCCGGAAAGCACGGTAACGGGAAGCTTGTTCATCGAACAAACCTTTCTTTGTGATGTAATAGTATTACATTCATCGATCTGAAAAAGGCGGGCGCAGGAGCCCGCCTTCAAAGGCAACGCGGTGTCAGCGCGGCAGGCAGTCCGCCAGGGACTTTGCCAGGTTGCGCATCAGTGCCGGATAGAGGGCTGGGCCGGCATCAAGTGCGCCGCCCTCAGGGTCGAGCACGCCGGACTTTGCGTCGGTTCCTTCCGTCACGACGGAAATGAGCTTCGGTTCGAATTGCGGCTCGGCAAACACGCAAGCCGCCTTCAGATCCTTCACCTTGGCGTGGATCTCGGCGATCCGCTCCGCCCCCGGCATGGTCTCCGGGCTGACCGTGATCGAACCGGCGATCCGGATGTCGTAGCGCTTCTCGAAATACTGGTAGGCGTCGTGGAAGACGACGAAAGGCTTGTCGAGAACCGGTACCACCGTAGAGGCGATCTCCTTGTCGAGCGCGTCGATCTCTGCGGCAAGCGCAATACCGTTCGCCTTGTAGCGGGCTGCATTGGCCGGATCGGCTGCAACCAGCGTCGCCTCGATCTGCGCAGCCATCGCCTTGGCATTCATCGGATCAAGCCAGAGATGCATGTCGAAACCGCCATGCTCGTGATTATGACCTTCGCCGGCATGCTCGTCCGCTGCGTGTTCGTCATGCCCAGCATGATCTTCACCTTCGGCGTGCTCGTCGCCGTCGTCATGGGCCTCGAAGGCGCCGCCCTCGCGGAACGGCAACCGCACGAGACCGGGGGCATCCTCAAGCTCGACCACCTTTGCATCGGCGGCCAGCGCGTCGAGCGGTTTTTCCAGGAACGCCTCGAGGCCGGGCCCGACCCAGAACACGACATCGGCATTTTCGAGCGCCCGGGCATTGGAGGGCTTGAGGCTGTAGGTGTGCGGGGATGCGGTGCCTTCGACGATGAGCGAAGGCTCGCCGACGCCCTGCATGACGGCGGCGACCAGGGAGTGGATCGGCTTGATTGACACGACGACCTGCGGGGCTGCGAGCGCCAGTGTCGGGGAAAGAAAAAGGGCGGCTGTCGAGGCGGCGAGGCCGAACCGGCGTTGTGTCATGGTGTGATGCTCCCTATTGTGATCGTAATGTAATAATATTACATCAATTGCGTAATGCTATAACGTGTGCCATAGGATCATGCAACAGCAAATTTCCGGGTCTCCGATGACCGAACCGATGACTAGCTCACAGCCGCCCCTCGTCACCCTTTCCAATGCCGGCATCAGGCGCAACGGCCGATGGCTGGTGCGCGGCGTCGACTTCTCCGTCCGCCGTGGCGAGATCGTCACCCTGATCGGACCGAACGGCTCCGGCAAGTCGACAAGCGCCAAGATGGCGATCGGCGTTCTGTCGCCGGACGAGGGCAGGGTGGAGCGCCATGCCGGTTTCCGCGTCGGCTATGTGCCGCAAAAGCTCTCGGTCGACTGGACCATGCCGCTCACCGTCCGACGACTGATGACGCTGACTGCCCGGCTGAGTGATGCGGAGATTTCCGCAGCCCTGGATTCCGTTGGTATTGCTCATCTGGCCGGCGCAGAAGTGCAGCATCTCTCCGGAGGCGAATTCCAGCGCGCGCTTCTGGCCCGCGCGATTGCCCGCAAGCCGGACCTGCTGGTTCTCGACGAACCGGTCCAGGGTGTCGACTTCGCTGGCGAGATTGCGCTTTATGATCTCATCACCTCGATCCGCAACAAGACCGGTTGCGGCATCCTGTTGATCTCGCACGATCTGCATGTGGTGATGGCCGAGACCGACACCGTCATCTGCCTCAATGGCCATGTCTGCTGCCGCGGCACGCCGGCATCCGTCAGCCGCAGTCCGGAATATATGCGGCTGTTCGGGGCCAATGCAGGCCGCACGCTCGCCGTTTACAGCCATGACCATGACCACACGCATCTGCCCGACGGACGGGTGCGCCACGGCGACGGAACCATCACGGATCATTGCCATCCCGACGATGGCCATCACGACCATGACCACGATCACGGAAGCCACGGCCATGATCACGCGACCCATGACCACGCGGATGGTCACGATCACCACGGCACGCACGATCATGCGGCTCCCGCTCACGCGACGGGCGCGTCCGGAGATCACCATCATGAACCCGGCGACCATGCTCACGGCACTCCGCAGAAGGCCGCGCAAGGCGTGACGACAGGGGCAGGAGCCGAGCGCGATGTTTGACGATTTCTTCCTGCGCGCCATCTTCGCCGGCATCGGCCTTGCGCTGACCACCGGCCCGCTGGGCTGCTTCGTGATCTGGCGTCGCATGGCCTATTTCGGCGATACGATGGCCCATTCGGCCTTGCTGGGTGTCGCGCTTTCGCTGCTCTTCTCGCTCAACCTGATGGTCAGCGTGTTCGTTGTCGCGGCTGTGGTGTCGCTGTTGCTGCTGGTGCTTCAGAAGCGGCAGGCGCTGTCCGCCGACGCGCTGCTCGGCATCCTCAGCCATTCGACGCTCGCCATCGGCCTCGTGCTGGTGGCCTTCATGAGTTGGGTGCGCATCGACCTCATTGCCTTCCTGTTCGGTGATATTCTTGCCGTTACGTCAACCGATATCGCGGTCGTCTGGGGCGGTGGCGCACTGGTCCTTGGCCTGATCGCCTGGCTCTGGCGTCCCTTGTTGGCGGCCACAGTGAACGCAGAGCTTGCCGAGGCGGAGGGCCTGCATCCCGAGCGGGCGCGTCTCGCCTTCATGCTGCTGATGGCGCTCGTCATTGCGATCGCCATGAAGATCGTCGGCATCATGCTGATCACGTCGCTGCTGATCATCCCGGCCGCCGCCGCCCGCCGCTTTTCCGCGACGCCGGAGGTCATGGCGCTGCTCTCCGCCGTGATCGGCGCCGTCGCCGTCGTGATCGGCCTTTTCGGATCTCTGACCTACGACACGCCGTCCGGCCCGTCGATCGTCGTTGCCGCCCTGATCCTGTTCCTGTTCAGTCTTCTGCCGTCGCCGCGCCGACAGCAGCACGACAAGCCTGCCGCATGAGGATGCCATGACCCAGCCGCAACTGACGAAGAACCAGTCGCTCGTCTTCGACGCGCTCTCCGCCTCGCACGCGCCGCTGTCTGCCTACGGTATTCTTGACCTGCTGCGGGACAAGGGTTTTCGCGCCCCGCTTCAAGTCTATCGCGCGCTCGACAAGCTGGTGGAATTCGGTCTCGTGCACCGTCTGGAGAGCATCAATGCCTTTGTCGCCTGCGCGCATCCGCAGAGCGACTGCTGCGCCCATGGCACGGTCGCCTTCGCCATCTGCAACAAGTGCGGTCAGGTCGAGGAATTCCACGACCACGCGATCGATCACCGGCTCGCGGACTGGGCGAAGGGCAAGCGCTTCAAGGCGGAAAAGACCACGATCGAGATACGCGGGCTCTGCGCCGCTTGCGCAGCCTGATCGACGCGCGACCGATTGGAGCTGCCGAGCAGCTTTCAGATTTCCTTGAGATCGCGGGCAAAGCGCTGCCAGTTGCGCACATAGCTCTCGGCCGAGCGACCGAGGCCGGCGGCGGCAACGTCGTCGAGCGTGCGCACGACGCGTGCCGGAGAACCGACGATCAGCGAATTGTCGGGGAATTCCTTGCCCTCGGTGATCAGCGCATTCGCCCCGACGAGGCAGTTGTTGCCGATGCGGGCGCCGTTGAGAATCGTCGCCCCCATGCCGACCAGCGAGTTGTCACCGATCGTGCAGCCGTGCACGATGGCGTGGTGGCCGATCGTGCAGCCCTTGCCGATGGCCACCGGAAAGCGCGGATCGGTATGGATCATCACGCCTTCCTGGATATTCGTGGCTTCGCCGATCACGATCGGTTCGTTGTCGCCGCGCAGCACCGCGCCGAACCAGATGCCGACATCGAGACCGAGTTCGATCTGGCCGATCACGTGCGCATCGGGTGCGATCCAGAACCGGTCGGCGGCCGGCGTCTTCGGCGTCAGGTTGCCGAGCGAATAGAGAGGCATCGGGTGCTCCGGCTCCTGCTTCAGCGCAGCCGCAGGACGACGGGGAAACGGCCACCATGCGACGAGACGTGCAGGTGGATGCTCGCCTCCGGCTGCGAGTAGCGCCAGGCGCGCGCGCCGTGGCTGAGCAGCAGGCCGATCAGATCCTTGGTGCGCGAACCGCGCTTCCGGTTGAGGCCGAGATCGGCAATCCGGTAGGCGGCCTCGTGCAGCGGATGCAGCGCGTAGGGCGCGCCGCTGCTGCCGTTGTCCTGTGTCGGCGCGAGCTCGTAGTGCTTCTCGTTCGATGCCATGTTCATTACCTCGTACGCGATAAAAATCGAGGTTGGCTTCTGGGCCTTACTGCGAAGCAGCCCAGCAGCCGATTCCCTTTTTCTTCAGAGACTTGCATGCGTTGACGGCGGTCTTCTGGTCGTCGAAGCCACCGAAGCGGGCGCGGTAGAGCTTCTCCGAACCGGTGTTGAAGGCGACCGTGAAGGGGGTGGCGGAACGCAATACCTTGCCGCCTTTGTCCTGCGCCTTGCGCAGAAGGTCCATGGCCTGGTCCCGATCCGGCGACGTGCCGATCTGGATGACCCATCCGGAAGCGGATGCGGGGGTGGAGGCCGTCGTCGTTTCGTCGATCTCGACCGGAGCGGCCGACGCAGTCTCGACGTTCTTGTTCGGGCTGGATTCAGCCGGAGTGACGGACGCCTCGGTGTCCGGCATGTATGCCGGGGCAGGCTGCGGAACGGGAGCGGTCAGCAAGCGCGGCGGTTCGCCCCGCGCAGACTTAAGCGCGGCTCCGGCGGCATTGTCGTTGGCCGGAGCAGCATATGCGGAGGCGAGCGGGGCGGCCTCGTAGCGCGTTTCCGGCAGCGGGCCGGTCGACGGCAGCGAGGAAACGGACGCGACGGACGCGGAGACCTCAGGAACCTCGGCGGCTTCTGCTGCTGCGGCGGGAGCAACGGAGGTGTTCATCTTGGCAATCAGGTCGCCACCACCCGAACGGGATGCCTTGGGCAGGTAGGCTTCGACCAGCTTGGTCATCCGAGCGTTGCGGTTCGCACCCGACGGGGCACCCATTACGACGCCGACGATCGAACGGCCGTCGGCCTGGGCGGAAGTCACGAGGTTGAAGCCGGCAGCCCGGGTGTAGCCGGTCTTGATGCCGTCGACACCGCGCACGACGCCGAGCAGGCGATTGTGGTTACCGATCACCTGCTTGCCGAACTTGAAGCTGCGGGTGGAGAAGTAGCCGTAATACTGCGGGAAGTGCTGGCGAAGGGCAATGCCGAGACGGGCCTGATCGCGGGCCGTCGTCATCTGCGCCGTGTTCGGCAGGCCATGGGCGTTGCGATAGGTCGTCTTGGTCATGCCGAGACTGCGGGCCTTTGCCGTCATCATCTGCGCGAACCGCGCTTCCGAGCCGCCGAGATATTCGCCGAGTGCCGTCGCCATGTCGTTTGCCGACCGCGTGACGAGCGCCAGGATCGCCTGCTCGACGGTGACTGAACGGCCGGCACCGACGCCGAGCTTCGATGGAGGTTCGGCCGCCGCATTCTTCGAAACCGGCACCTTGTTGTCCAGGCGGATCCGGCCGGCCTCGAGCGCTTCGAAGGTCAGGTAGAGCGTCATCATCTTGGTGAGAGATGCGGGGTAGCGCAACGAGTCGGCATTATCGCTGTAGAGCACCTTGCCGGTTTTCGCGTCGACGACGATGGCCCCGTAGGTCGGCTTTGCTGAGGCCGTCGAGACATTCATGCCCAATGCAGTCACCAGTACCAGAGCGGCAACGGCCAGTGTGCGCATCTGGGAAGCGAGGTTAAGGCGTCGGATTGTATTTTTCACCGCGAGACTCTTCACATGCTGTAATTACGGATCGGACGCACCCCCACGCGACCACTTCAGGCGAAGATACGGAAACAGCCTTACCAAGAGGTTTATGATGAATGCTTCGTTTCCGAACTGGACGGCATTTGTTTCAGTTTCGACGGTGCAGCGCCGGTCACCCGGGCGCTCACATAGCCTTCGATGGCGGCGTCGATAGCCTGCCAGTCGCCAAGCAGCGTGCTGGAGAAGCGGTAGAGCACGGTAAGGTCCCGTCCGACATGGATGTCACGTTGGCAGTCGCCGCCGTTTGCCTCGTCGGGAGACGTCGGCAGGATGCAGCGCACGGCATAATCCGGCCTTCCGTCGCGGGTGGCGGTAAGCAGGACCTCTCCATCATAGCCCGTGCCCGTCTTGAAACGGTGCAGGATGAGGCCGTGCGGTCCCGGCTCCGGTGGGCCGTCGAAGAGAAGCGAATAGATCGGGTCGAGTCGGCCTGACATATCGCGCGACATCGTGCTTTGCGACAACTGCAGGAAGAGGAGGGTGTCGGCGCGGCTGACGTCATCGAACCGGTTCCGGTTCTCTTTGGTGTAGCCGGCCATCTCCGGCCACAGGAGCGAGAGGTCGAGCCGCTCCGTCGGGCCGCTTGCGCGCTGTTCTTCGAATCGCACGGTATTCGCGGGCAGTTGCAGACGGTCGAGGCCGATGGTGATTTCGATAGGGGAAGGGCTGTCGGTGTGGCCACCGAGCGACCACCGCTCACCGAAGGTCTGGCCGATGATGCTGATTCCGACGGAAAGAAGCGCCAGCATGCCGACGGCCGTCATGGCGATGGCGATGAAACGGTTCGAGATGAGGGGCGCATGCTCGTTCGGGCTGCTTGCCTGATCTGTCATCCGCATCGCTCCGCTCCCGTTGATCCGTGAGATCCCGCGCTCCGGCCGGCGGCACGGAGCACCGCGCGGATCGAATCCCCGCGCGCACGACAGGGCTGAAACTCGGATATTATGGTTAATGTGGCGTTAAGCGGCGTGTGGCTCCGGCGTGCGGGATGCCGACGGGCCGTGCGGGAAGAAAAAGAGGAGCCGGTCCCGGTTGGACGGGACCGGCTCGGTGGCTCCGGTCGGGGACGGGGTATGCGGGGGACGGACCGGGCCAGAAGCTTGTCGGTCTTCGCGACGTCGCGAAGGCCTAGTTTGTACCGACGCTACCCACAGCGGTTGCGCGGCCGTCCTGAAGCTTGACCCATCGACCCGGATCGTCGGACGATTGGCGCTTCAGATAGGTGTATTCGGTATCCGACCACAGCAGCACCTTGTTGCGCATGTTGTCGAGAATGAAATCGCCATGGTCGGTGCGGACGGTCAGCACGGCATGTCCTTCGCCGTTGGGTTGCAGAACCACCGTCATCAGCAGGTCGGAAGGCGAGAAGCCGCGGTCGATGAGGATCTTTCGCTTCAACAGCGCGAAGTCTTCGCAGTCGCCGACGGAGCGCGGATAGGCCCAACGTTCCTCGACGCCGTAGATGTCCTGGTCGGTGAGCGGCGTGATCGAGCTGTTGACCGTATAGTTGACGTCGAGCAGCGCCTTCCAATTCTGTTCGTCCAGAGCGGCTGGGCCGGCGTCGCCACCGTTCGCGGCGCATTCGCCGCTATAGGTCTTGCAGAATTCATAATGTCCGATGGGCGGATTGGCCTTGCCGACGATACGCATGTTCGCCGGTACCGCCATCGCCGGCAGCGCAAAAGCGCCGGTCAGTGCGATGGTCAAGAGTCCAATCCCCAGAGTTTTTCTTGTTGTCATTGGTCGTCTCCCCGTGTTGGAGAGACATTGCCATCGATCTTTTTATTGCTCGCAAAATACCGAAGTAAAAAACGCGCTTTAATCTAGTAAAAACAACGGAAAATAAGAATAAAACAAGTATAAAATTAGATTTGTATTTGACGAAAATTCTCGGAAAATTTTTCTCGAATTTTATCGATCAGCTTCCGGTTTCCTGGTGAAAGGGCGACAACATTCCATTCAAGTCATTGGAATCGCGAAATTTAATCTGGACGTTCGAAGTTTGGCTCGATGAGTGCCTGCGATTGCTTAGGCTTCGCGTGCAAGGTGTGATGTGTCCGCCGGCGGACCGCGCTTGCACCGATCTGCCGTTGGTTTCCGCTCGTCGACGGCCGCAAAAATGCAGATTCCGAGGCCGAAAAAATTTCTGAGAAAGTCCATTTTTTTCGCCGAAGGACGCGGAATGTCCGAATTTGGGCCAGTGGCGGGCGGTAGGCCACAAAAAAAGGCGGCCCGGACGAAGCCGGGCCGCCTTGAGAAACGCTCCGTCGGGATCAGATCGCGCGGATCAGGATGTGCTTCTTCTTGCCGAGCGACAGCTTGATGACGCCGTCGCCGGACATCTGCGCACTGCCGACCGACATGCGCTCGTCGCTGACCGCAGCATCGTTGATCTTGACCGCGCCACCCTGAACGTGGCGGCGAGCCTCGCCGTTCGAAGCGGCAAGACCGGCACGGACGATCAGCGAAAGGAGGCCGATCCCGGCGTCGAGCTCGCCGGCGGGAACCTCGACCGACGGGAGATTTTCCGAAAGCGCGCCTTCCTCGAAGGTCTTGCGGGCAGTCTCGGCGGCCTGCTCGGCCGCCTCGCGGCCGTGCAGCATCGCGGTGATCTCGGTCGCGAGGATCTTCTTCACTTCGTTGATTTCGGAGCCGCCGAGCTGCGCCAGCCGGCCGATCTCTGCCATCGGCAGCGTCGTGTAGAGCTTGAGGAAGCGCACGACGTCCGCGTCTTCCGTATTGCGCCAGTACTGCCAGAAGTCATAGGCCGACAGCATGTCCGGGTTGAGCCACACGGCGCCGTTTACGGACTTGCCCATCTTGGCGCCCGAAGACGTGGTGAGCAGCGGCGACGTCAGCGCGTAGAGCTGCTGCGTGCCCATGCGGTGACCGAGGTCGATACCGTTGATGATGTTGCCCCACTGGTCCGAACCGCCCATCTGCAGCCGGCAGTCGTAGCGCTTGGCCAGTTCGACGAAGTCGTAGGCCTGCAGGATCATGTAGTTGAATTCGAGGAACGACAGTGACTGTTCACGGTCGAGACGCGTCTTGACGCTGTCGAAGGACAACATCCGGTTGACGGAGAAATGACGGCCCACGTCGCGCAGGAATTCGAGATAGTTGAGCGAACGCAGCCACTCGGCATTGTTGATCATCAGGGCGCCACCCTTCGGGCCCTTGCCGTAGTCGAGGTAGTTCGAGAAAACCTTCTTGATCGAGGAGATGTTGCTCTCGATCGTGTCGACCGTCATCAGCTGGCGGGCCTCTTCCTTGAAGGAGGGATCGCCGACCATGCCGGTGCCGCCGCCCATCAACGAGATCGGTCGGTGGCCGGTCGCCTGGAACCAGTGCAGCAGCATGATCTGGATCAGGCCGCCGGCATGGAGCGACGGGGCCGTCGGGTCGAAGCCGATATAGGCCGTCACGGTTTCCTTGGCGAGCAGGTCGTCGAGGCCGCTTTCATCGGAGATCTGATGAATGAAGCCGCGCTCGTGCATGGTGCGGAGGAAATCGGACTTGAACTTCGTCATGGCCTTCAGGCTTTCTTACTCGTGCAAAACGGGAAATCGCCGGCGCTTTAGCATTGTTTTTTGAAAAGTGCACCCGTTTCGGCCATGAATGTTGGTCATCGGGATCATTCGAATCGGAGATGCGAGACCTTGGCCCAGCTGACGAGAGCGATCGGACTGATGAGCGGCACATCGATGGACGGCATCGATGTCGCGATGTTGACCACGGACGGGGAGACTGTGGTCGAGCGGGGGCCGTTTCTTGCCGTGCCCTACGAGCCCGCCTTTCGCGACCGCTTGAAGAAGGGTCTCGAGGATGCACGGGGTATAACCGAGCGCAGCCAGCGGCCGGGTGGCCTTGCGGACCTGGAGCGTGAACTGACCCTTCGCCATGCCGATGCGGTCAAGGCATTCCTGGCGAAGTTCGACATTTCCTCCGGCGATGTCGATGTGGTCGGTTTCCACGGCCAGACCGTGTTGCACCGGCCGGAACAGGCCCTGACAGTCCAGATCGGCGACGGGCCGCTGCTGGCGCGCGAAACCGGGATCGATGTCGTCTACGACATGAGGGCCGAAGACATGCGCCGGGGTGGCCAGGGTGCACCGCTGGTGCCGGCCTACCACCGGGCACTTGCCGCAGCCCTTAGCGACCGCGAAGGCGGCATCTGCTTCGTCAATATCGGCGGTATCTCCAACTTGACGGCAATCGACGACGAGGGCGGCTTGCGGGCCTATGACAGCGGCCCGGGCAACACGCTGATCGATCAGTGGGTCGAGGCCGAGGCCGGCGTGCCCTACGATCAGGGCGGCCGGATTGCGGCGGAAGGCACCGTTCTGGTGCCGCTCGCCGAACGTTATCTCGACCATCCCTTCTTCACCGTGGAAAAGCGCCGCTCGCTCGACCGCAACGACTTCCGCCCGCCGGCGTCCGACGAGGCGGAACTGCACGACGGCGCGCGCACGCTCGCTTATGTCACGGCCGCCGCGATCACACGTTCCGCCGGCCATCTCGAACATATGCCCAAAACCTTCGTCATCTGCGGTGGGGGACGTCACAACCGGGTAATCATGAAGGACCTGGAGACGCTGGCCGCTCGCTCGGGATCAGTCGTGCTCTCCGCCGAGCAGGCGGGTTTCGACGGCGATGCGATGGAGGCCGAGGCCTGGGCCTATCTCGCCGCCCGGTCTCTTCGTCGCTTGCCGCTGACCTTTCCGGGAACGACCGGTGTTCGCGAACCCGTCACCGGCGGCGTGCTGGCGCGGTCTCCTAGGCTGTCGGGCGACGTGGGACGATGAGCGCCTACCGGCCAATCCTGTCGTCCGCGCGGCTTGATGTCGTGAACTGGCGGTTAGACGATGCCGCTCTGGTGCAGAGGCTGCATGGAACGCCTGAGACGGCGCGTTACCTGTCGGGCGGAAAACCGTGGGACCTGAAAAAGGCCGAAGCCCGTCTCGCTTTCTGGATGAATGACTACCGGCAGCATGGCGTCACCAAGTTCAAGCTGGTCGAGCGCGAAAGCGGGGATTTTGTCGGCCGGGCCGGGTTCTCCTGGTATCCCGAAACGGAAGGCTTCGAACTTGGCTATTCCTTCTGCCGCGAGGCCTGGGGCAGGGGCTATGCCACCGAGATTGCCAGAACCCTCGCAGGCTGGTTTTTCGAGAAGGGTTTCGCCGACCACTTCACGGCCTTTGCCCAGACCGAAAACGGTGCTTCGATCCGCGTGATGCAGAAGATCGGCATGCGGGAGTGTGAGCCGATCGTCATCGATGGCGTCCCTTGCCGACGATTTGAGATCGACAGGTCGACCTGGAAGCTGGCCTGAGCATTCAACTGAACCCGCGCATCAGGCATCGAATAGTTCCGGGAGCTTGCGTGCGAAGGTCTCGCCGTCGCGAAGTCCTGTCTCGTACGCCTGCCGAAGCCCGGCGGCGTCGCCGACCGTGAACTTGTTGACCGGGATGTCCGTACTCGGCCCGATGACGATCCGGCCGGGTGATGGCTGGGGCAGGCGGCCGGGCCGCGTGGTGATCAGCAGTGTACGCTTGCCGGCCTGTTCGCTCTGCCGAAGCCTGATCGTCGGCGGATTGTCGACGAGGCCGCCGTCGAGATGGGGGCGTCTTGAAAGTCGGCCGACCGGCATGAAGGGAGGGACCGACGAGGTCGCCATTATGGCGTCGACCAGGTCTGTGGCCGTTGCGAGCTCGTGCGTCGAAACCCAGGCGGGTTTCAGCCCGAGATAGCGGCCGGCCTTGGAATGCGCCCCGCCGGTCAGGCGCTTTTCGATCTGGTAGGCCGCGATCGACCCGAGCGCGGCGATTCCGCCGGGCATCCACGCCGGCGGGCAGGAAAGCTGGATCAGCATCGGCGGAGCGGTCTTGAGCGCCTTGAGTTCCTCCTCCCCGAACTGCTGGGTGAGAAAGGCGCGGAAAAGGCCGCCGACGACCAGCGGCGAACGCCCAAGGCGCAATTGCGACCAGTCGATGTCCGGCGTGTTGCGTTCGGCAAAGGCAAAGGCGGCATCACGCACCCGGTCGCCCACGCCGGCGAGGTTCATCGCGCCGTGGTAGGCGCCCGCCGAGACGGCAACGTAATAGTCCGGTCGCTGGGGATGACGTTCGGTAAAAGCCTTGAAGAAGCCGCTCTGCCAGTAGCAGCGGTTTCCACCGCCGGCAAAGCCGATCGCATCGAAGGAGAAGGTGTCGGACATGGTGGCCGGATCGACAATCTGACGGAAAGGAACAAATCGATTGTTCAACTCAGAACGATCTGCCGTCCTTTGTCAACGCCTGGAGTGTTTTGGGCAGCCGCCGACCCGGCGCCAAAAAAGAAACGCCGTCCTTTGCGGACGGCGTTGAGTAAGTATTGGGTGAACGGCGCTCAGCGAATCCGCTTGGCCGCCGGTTCCGGGACCAGATCGCCTTCGAGGCGGCGGTCGAGATAGTCTTCGCATTCGGCCATCAGCGTTTCGACCTGGCCGTTGAAGAAGTGGTTGGCGCCCGGCACGGTCTTGTGCGTGATCAGGATGCCCTTCTGGGTCTTGAGCTTGTCGACGAGGCCCTGGACGTCCTTTTCCGGAGCGACCTTGTCCGAGTCCCCGTGGATGATGAGGCCGGACGACGGGCAGGGGGCGAGGAAGGAGAAGTCATAGGTGTTCGGCTGCGGCGCGATCGACATGAAGCCTTCGATCTCCGGACGGCGCATCAGGAGCTGCATGCCGATCCAGGCGCCGAAGGAATACCCGGCGACCCAGCAGCTCTTGGAATCCGGATGCAGGCTTTGCACCCAGTCGAGCGCCGACGCGGCATCGGAAAGCTCGCCGGCACCGTGGTCGAATTCACCCTGGCTGCGGCCGATGCCGCGGAAGTTGAAGCGAAGCGTCGTGAAGCCCCGCTTCTGGAACATGTAGAAGAGCTGGTAGACGATCTGGTTGTTCATCGTGCCGCCGAACTGCGGATGCGGATGCAGGATGATCGCGATCGGCGCGCTCTTTTCCTTTGAAGGCTGGTAACGTCCCTCGAGGCGGCCCGCCGGGCCGTTGAAAATCACTTCGGGCATTGAAACTCCGGTCCCTGCGTGTTTTTGGGGTTCTTCGAAACGCATTTCAGTTCGTTGACTTGACGAGTCCAGTCAACTTTCATAAAACGCAATTTAGAACCGTTCGAAACTGGATTGGCTGTCCAACCATGGTCGAACGTGTCATAGGACAAGCCCGACGGAAATTTCAAGGAAAATGCGCTTTCCCGTGACCGGGACTGCGACGCTAGTGTGACATGGCCAAGGACCGCATCTACCTCGACTGGAATGCGACCGCCCCTCTTCTGGAGGGCGCGCGGCAGGCTATGATCTCCGCCCTGGCTCTGACCGGCAATCCGTCTTCCGTCCATGCCGAGGGGCGCGCCGCCCGCGCGGTGATCGAGGCGGCAAGGCGCGACGTCGCCGCACTCGTCGGCGCGGCGGCCGCCAATGTCGTCTTGACCGCCAGTGCGACAGAGGCGGCCAATCTGGTGCTGTCGCCGGTCTTCCGGATGGGCAAGGCGCCCCTCAAGATCGGCAGGCTTTATGTATCCGCCATCGAGCATCCCGCCGTTCGCGAAGGCGGCCGTTTCGCGTCGGACCAGGTCGCCGAGATCCCGGCCACCGCTTCGGGTCTGATCGATCTTGCCGCCCTCGAAGCGCTTCTCGAGGCGCATGACGGTGAAACCGGCCTTCCGATGGTCGCCGTGATGGCTGTCAACAACGAGACGGGCATCATCCAGCCGGTCCGCGAGGCGGCCCGCCTTGTTCATGCCCGCGGCGGACTGATCCTCGTCGATGGTGTACAGGCCGCCGGCCGGATGGCTCTGGACGTCGAGGATCTCGGCGCCGACTTCCTAATCCTGTCGGCCCACAAGATCGGCGGACCGAAAGGGGCCGGTGCCCTGATCGCCCGTGGAGAGACCCTGATGCCGTCTCCGCTGGTGCGCGGTGGAGGCCAGGAAAAGGGCCATCGCGCCGGAACGGAAAACGTGGCCGCGATCGCCGGTTTCGGAGCCGCCGCCGCCTGGGCTCGAGTCGGCCTCGACGAACGAAATGCGGCAATCGGCGCCTTGCGTGACCGCCTCGAAGCAGGCATGCGAAACGCGGCTCCGGACCTCGTCGTCCACGGAGCGGACGTGGCACGGGTGGCAAACACCAGTTTTTTCACCCTGCCGGGGCTGAAGGCGGAGACCGGGCAGATCGCCTTCGATCTGGAAGGCGTCGCCCTCTCGGCGGGCGCTGCCTGTTCGTCCGGCAAGGTCGGCGCGAGCCATGTGCTGACCGCCATGGGCCAGGACGCGAAGACGGGTGCGTTGCGCATCTCGCTGGGGGCTGCGACCACGGTCGAGGAAATCGATCGCGCAGTCGAGATATTTACAAAGATTGCCGCGCGCCGGAAGATTTCCGGCGCGGCGGCATGAAAGACAGGGAAAAATTGGCAAATCCCAATTTTCTCCTTGCCATAAGGGGTGAAAAACACGCCTTTGGCGACTACATAAGGGCGGGTTTCCGCTTCAAACGTTGACAAGCTGCCGGACTTTGACCCGGCAAGATTGGAGAACGCGAATGGCTGCTGTGCAGGAAACGATCGATCAGGTCCGCCAGATCGATGTCGACCAGTACAAGTATGGTTTTGAGACGATGATCGAAGTCGACAAGGCGCCCAAGGGCCTGTCGGAGGATATCATCCGTTTCATCTCCGCGAAGAAGAGCGAGCCGGACTGGATGCTTCAGTGGCGTCTCGATGCCTATAAGCGTTGGCTCACCATGGAAGAGCCGACCTGGGCACGGGTGAACTATCCGAAGATCGATTTCAACGACATCTATTACTATGCCGCGCCGAAGGGCACGGAGGGCCCGAAGTCGATCGATGAGGTCGACCCGGAACTGCTGAAGGTCTATGAAAAGCTCGGCATTCCGCTGAAAGAGCAGGAAATTCTCGCCGGTGTGCAGACCTCCAAGATCGCCGTAGACGCGGTCTTCGACTCGGTCTCCGTCGTGACGACCTTCAAGGAAGAGCTGAAGAAGGCCGGCGTAATCTTCATGTCGATTTCCGAGGCGATCCGCGAATATCCGGAACTCGTCCAGAAATATCTGGGCTCCGTCGTTCCGGTGACCGACAATTATTATGCGACGCTGAATTCCGCGGTATTCACCGACGGCTCGTTCGTTTTCGTTCCGAAGGGCGTTCGCTGCCCGATGGAACTCTCGACCTACTTCCGCATCAACGAGAAGAACACTGGTCAGTTCGAGCGCACGCTGATCATTGCGGAGGAGGGCGCATATGTGTCCTATCTCGAGGGCTGCACGGCGCCCCAGCGGGACGAGAACCAGCTGCATGCAGCCGTCGTCGAACTCGTCGCTCTCGATGATGCCGAGATCAAGTATTCGACCGTCCAGAACTGGTATCCGGGCGACAAGGACGGCAAGGGCGGCATCTACAACTTCGTCACCAAGCGCGGCGATTGCCGCGGCAAGAATTCGAAGATCTCCTGGACCCAGGTCGAGACCGGTTCGGCGATCACCTGGAAATACCCGTCCTGCATCTTGCGCGGCGACAATTCCCAGGGCGAGTTCTACTCGATTGCCGTCTCCAACGGCCATCAGCAGGTCGACAGCGGCACCAAGATGATCCATCTCGGCAAGAACACCAGAAGCCGCATCATCTCGAAGGGCATCTCGGCCGGCGTGTCGCAGAACACCTATCGCGGCCAGGTCTCGATGCACCGCAAGGCGGAAAACGCCCGCAACTTCACCAACTGCGATTCGCTCCTGATCGGTGACACCTGCGGCGCCCACACCGTGCCCTATATCGAGGTGAAGAACTCGACCGCCAAGGTGGAACACGAGGCGACGACTTCGAAGATCTCCGAGGACCAGAAGTTTTACGCCATGCAGCGCGGCATCCCGGAAGAAGAGGCGATCGCTCTCATCGTCAACGGCTTCGTCCGCGACGTCATCCAGCAGCTGCCGATGGAATTCGCCGTCGAGGCGCAGAAGCTGATCAGCATCTCGCTGGAAGGTTCGGTCGGCTAAACCGCCGTTCGACCTCGCCGAAATCGATTCTCCGCGCTTTCTGGCGCGCCACCACATTCGTCCGGAAGGATATGAACATGCTTGAAATTCGCAACCTCCATGCCCGCATCGCCGAAGACGGCACCGAGATCATCCGCGGCCTGAACCTGACCGTGAAGGCCGGCGAAGTCGCTGCGATAATGGGGCCGAACGGCTCCGGCAAGTCGACGCTCTCCTACATCCTGTCGGGCCGCGAGGACTACGAAGTCACCGAAGGCGACATTCTGTACAACGGCGAGAGCATTCTCGAGCTCGATCCGGCCGAGCGCGCCGCCAAGGGCATCTTCCTGGCCTTCCAGTACCCGGTCGAAATCCCGGGTGTTGCCACCATGCAGTTCCTGAAGGTTGCGATGAACTCGCAGCGCAAGGCCCGTGGCGAGGACGAACTGACGACGCCGGAATTCATGCGCCGCGTCAAGGAAGCCGCTGCCGAGCTGAAGATCAACCCGGACATGCTGAAGCGTCCGCTGAATGTAGGCTTCTCCGGCGGCGAGAAGAAGCGCGCCGAGATCCTGCAGATGGCACTGCTCGAGCCGAAGCTCTGCATCCTCGACGAAACCGACAGCGGCCTCGACATCGACGCCCTGAAGATCGTCGCCGACGGCGTCAACGCGCTGAAGCGTCCGGATCGCGCAACCGTCGTGATCACCCACTACCAGCGCCTGCTCGACTACATCGTGCCGGATACGGTCCACGTCCTCTACAAGGGCCAGATCGTCAAGACCGGCGACAAGTCGCTGGCGCTCGAGCTGGAAGCCAACGGCTATGCCGACATCACCGGTGCAGCCGCCTGAGTTCGGGCCGAGTTTGAAGGAGTTGCAACGATGACCTTGCAAGCGGCCAACCGGCTCACCGCAGCCGAGACCCAGCTCATCGACGCCTATGCCAACCAGATCGGCAGCCTGCCGGGCGACGGCGCCGTGATCTCGAAGCGAGACGATCTCTTCGATGCGCTGAAGCGTCAGGGCCTGCCGACGCGCCGCGTCGAGACCTTCCACTACACCGACCTGAAGACGTTGCTGCGCGCTTTGCCGGCCGACGCACCGCAGGCCGTTGCCGACGGCGTTTCCCCGCTCGTTGCCGGGGCGACCGTGCTGCAGGTCCTGCAGGGCGTCGCCAAGGCGCCGGCCGCGCTGCCGGAAGGCCTGAGCGTCTCGCTCTACCGCGACGCACTGTTGAGCGGTGAGGCGGCGCCAGGCCTGACCGCCTTCAACGCCGACGACACCATCGGCCGCATCAACGGCGCCTTCGTGCGTGACGGCTATGTTCTCGACATTGCCGCGGACGCGGAGATCGAGGCTCCGATCGAACTGCAGTCGGTTCACGCCGCCGGCCACATCCACCTGCGCTTCCCGGCCGTCTTCGGCAAGGGCTCCAAGGCGACGGTGATCGAGCGCCACATCGGCCAGAGCGATGCTGCCGCACTCGCCTCCGTCGTTGCCGACCTGAAGGTTGAGGACGGCGCGGAAGTGACCTGGATCATTCTTCAGGGCGAAGGCGATGCCGACAGCCATCTCGGCCAGATCCGCGCCGATCTTGGCGCGGAGGCGAAGTTCCGCCTCTTCGTCATCAATGCCGGCGGCAAGCTGGTGCGCCAGGAAGTGCACGTGAAGACGGCCGGCGAGGGCGCGGATTTCACGCTTCGCGGTGTCAACCTCCTCGGCGGCGAGAGCCACACCGACCTGACGATGACGCTCGGTCACGACGTGCCGAACACCACGTCTACGGAAATCATCCGCAGCGTCGTGTTCGACCGCGCCCGGGGCGTCTTTCAGGGCATGATCCGGGTTGCGCCCGATGCCCAGAAGACCGATGCGCGCATGGCCTGCAACACGCTCCTGATGTCGGACGAGGCCGAGTTCTCAGTCAAGCCCGAGCTCGAAATCTTCGCCGACGACGTGCAGTGCGCCCATGGCGCGACGGTTGCCGACATCCAGAAGACCCACCTCTACTACCTGATGTCGCGCGGCATTCCGGAGAAGAAGGCGCGGGCCCTGCTGATCAACGGTTTCGTCGCCGAGATCGTCGAGGAACTGGACGACGAGGCGTTGGTCGAAGCACTTGAAGCGCTCATCACCGACTGGTTGGAACACCATGGCTGATCATCTGCCCGCACAGGCTGGATATGACGTCGCGGCCGTCCGCCGCGACTTCCCGATCCTGTCGCGTGAAGTCTACGGCAAACCGCTAGTCTACCTCGACAATGCCGCCTCGGCGCAGAAGCCGAAGCTGGTGATCGATGCGGTGGCGCATGCCTATTCGAACGAATATGCCAACGTTCATCGCGGCCTGCATTTCCTGTCGAATGCCGCGACCGACGCCTATGAGGCGGCGCGCGAAAAGGTGCGCCGATTCCTGAATGCGGGTTCGCTCGACGAGCTCGTCTTTACCAAGTCCTCCACCGAGGCGATCAACACGGTCGCCTATGGCTGGGGCATGACCCATATCAGCGAGGGCGACGAGATCGTGCTCTCCATCATGGAGCATCACTCCAACATCGTGCCCTGGCATTTCATCCGGGAACGGCAGGGTGCAAAGCTGGTCTGGGCTCCCGTTCATGACGATGGTTCCTTCAATCTCGAGGCCTTCGAGAAATGCCTGACGGAGCGCACCAAGCTCGTCGCGATCACCCACATGTCGAACGCGCTCGGCACCGTCGTGCCGATCAAGGAAGTCTGCCGCATTGCCCATGCACGCGGCATTCCGGTGATGGTCGACGGGTCGCAGGGCGCCGTCCACATGCCGGTCGACGTCCAGGATCTCGATTGCGACTGGTATGCGATCACCGGCCACAAGCTCTACGGTCCCTCCGGCATCGGAGTGCTCTACGGCAAGAAGGAACGGCTGGCTGAGATGCGGCCCTTCATGGGCGGCGGCGAGATGATCGTCGAGGTGACGGAAGACAAGGTCACCTATAACGATCCGCCGCATCGCTTCGAGGCAGGTACTCCTCCGATCGTCCAGGCGATCGGCCTGGGCTATGCGCTTGACTACATGGAGAGCCTCGGCCGCTCGGCCATCGCCGCCCACGAAGAAAGCCTGCGCGCCTATGCCCATGAGCGTCTGTCGGCGATCAACTCGCTGAGGATCATCGGCAACGCGCCGGGCAAGGGGGCGATCTTCTCCTTCGAACTTGCCGGCATCCATGCCCATGACGTGTCGATGCTGATCGACCGTCGCGGCGTTGCGGTTCGCGCCGGTACCCATTGTGCCCAGCCGTTGCTGGCCCGTTTCGGCGTCACTTCGACCTGCCGGGCCTCCTTCGGTCTCTACAACACCCGTGCGGAAGTCGATGCGCTCGCTGATGCGCTCGACCATGCCCGCACCTTTTTCGCGTGAGGAAACGTCGATGAGCGTCAACGAAAGCGAAACGAAGCCGGACGTCCGCGACGGGATCGTCCATACGGCCATTCCCCAGGACGAGGTGGCACGCCTCAGCGACGACATCATCGCGGCGCTGAAGACGGTCTACGACCCGGAAATTCCGGCCGACATCTTTGAACTCGGGCTGATCTACAAGATCGACATCGACGACGACCGCATGGTCAAGATCATGATGACGCTGACGGCTCCCGGATGCCCGGTCGCGGGCGAGATGCCGGGCTGGGTCCAGAATGCCGTCGGTGCGGTCGAAGGCGTTTCCGGCGTCGAGGTCGAGATGACCTTCGATCCGCCGTGGACCCCCGACCGCATGTCGGAAGAGGCGCAAGTCGCCGTCGGCTGGTATTGATAGAAGACAAGTCGCCCACTACATTTGGTAGACTCGCGAAACCACGGGCCTTGAACCCGGAGGCGATTGGAGAAACGAAATGGGCTTTCAGGTGATGACCATGACGGATGCGGCGGCAGCTCGCGTCCGCGCGATCATTGAAAACTCCGGACCGGACGCCAGGGGTGTTCGCGTCGGCATCAAGAAGGGTGGCTGCGCCGGGATGGAATACACCATCGATCTGGTGACCGAGCCCAACCCGAAGGACGACCTGATCGAGCGCGATGGCGCAAGCGTCTGGGTTGATCCGGCCGCAGTCCTTTATCTGCTCGGAACGCAGATGGATTTCGAGACCACCAAGCTGCGGTCCGGCTTCACCTTCAGCAATCCGAACCAGACCTCGGCCTGCGGCTGCGGCGAATCGGTCGAGCTGAAGGCCGCCGATCTCGCGGAACTCGCCCGCCAGAAACAGGACGCCGCGCTCGCCGGCTAGTTCAGATCGAACCCAACCAAGAAGCGCAAGCCCGGTCCTTGACCGGGCTTTTTTGTGCGGTTCAAGTGAGGGGATGCTGTAAATATTGCGACGCAGGTCATTTTCGCCGCAAAATATGTTGATTGAATGAGAGTCTGCGCATATCTTGCGGCCATGGACATCATCGACAGGAAAATCACTGCCCTTCTTGCGGAAGACGCCCGCCGCTCGCTTGCCGATATCGGTGAAGCGGTCGGGCTGTCGGCCTCAGCCGTCAACGAACGGATCCGCCGGCTGACGACCTCGGGTATCATCCGGCGTTTCACCGTCGATGCCGATCATGCGGCGCTCGGCCTCGGCGTGACCGCCTTCGTGTTGGTCGCGCTCGACTATGAGGCGGGTGAGGCGGCCTTCAAGGCTTTCGTGGCGCAGCATCCTTCCGTTGCGGAATGCCATCACGTTACGGGAGGCTGGTCTTACATGCTCAAGGTCCGGCTTCCCGACCTGGCAGCGCTCGAAGCCTTTCTCGGCGAGCTGAAGGCCCATCGCTTTCTTGCCCGCAGCGAGACCATGATCGCGCTTTCGACGGCGGTCGAGCGCGGCTTTACCCCGGCGGAGGAGAGGTAATGAGCCTGCTTCTCTTCGGCAAGGGCATGCTGCTCGGCCTCGCCATTGCCGCTCCCCTCGGGCCGATCGGCGCCCTTTGCATTTCCCGCACGCTTGAGCGCGGCTTCTGGGCCGGTGTCGCGGGCGGTCTCGGAACTGCGCTGGCAGACGGCGCCTATGCGCTGATGGCGGCGGCCGGCTTCGCGGCCTTTGCCGTCCTCCTCGACACGATCGCGCTGCCGCTGCAACTTGTCGGCGGTGCCTTTCTGCTGTGGCTCGGATTCCAGAGCTTTCGCCCGCGCGGTGAGGTGACCGCGGCGAGGACCGGCGCGCGGGGGCTTTTGGCAACGACCGCGGCAACTTTCGTCCTGACCATCGCCAACCCGACGACGATTCTTTCGTTCGCCGCGATCTTCGCCGGCCTCGGTCTCGCGGGAGAGGGGGGAGGAGTCGGGATGCTGGTTGCCGGTGTCTTCGTGGGGTCCATGTCGTGGTGGATCTTCCTGTCGGGGCTGGTCGCTGTACTCCATCATCGTTTGCCCGCGGCCTTTTCTCTCTGGGTATCGAGGACTTCAGGCGTCGTTCTGCTGGTCTTCGGCGTGCTGGCGATTGCCATGGGGCTCCGCAACCTCGTCGGCTGACGGCCAATTCCGGGAGGATACTGACCCGCCCGGTTTTGGCCGATGACAGTCAATTCCGTCCGGTGCAGCGTCGAGCCGGCTGCGCTCGGGAGGACGCGGCTGGATCGTCACTCCCTCCCCAGGATAAAGTCGTTTGCGCAAACTCTTGTGCTCCACCGCCATCGCCCTGCAACTCTCCAGCACGCTTGTCGCCATTCCGGATAATGAGGCGACCGCCGCGACGCATCGCGCCCACAAGCTGCGCTCGCCGCATTTCATCGTGGCCGCCCTCGACCATCGCGGCATCAAGGTGCTCGACATGCGCCGCCTGGCACAGGTCTATTTCCTCCACGTTGCCGACGGCTTCGGTACCGAGGCGCTGATGGCCGTCGACGGTTACAGTTCGGAAATCATCGTTCTTGTGGTGCTGAAGCTCGGTAAGGGGGTTACGGCGATTGCAGGTGGCTCGCGCGGTCGCCACTTCGTCGACCTGAGCTACAGCTTCGGCTACACGATCGAGTGGTCGGTCTACGAAAGCTACACCGTCATCACCACCGAGGAGATCTCCGTCACCGAGGAATATGTCGAGGTCACCTACGAGGAAACCGAGGAGGTGGTCTATGAGGAGGTCGAGGAATATGTTGAGGCGGACCTCGATGAAGGAATGGTGGAAGATGCCTCTGGCGACCAGCTTGCCGAGGACGTGGTCGATGACGTCGACGACGGGTTCGTCGATACGTCAGATGACCAGCAGGCTGACGATGCCGGCCAGCCGGACGATGCGGACGATCAGGACCAGGGCCAGGTCGATGACGGCCAGGATGAACAGGTCGACGACGGTGGCGCAGACGACGGGGATGTCGATGACGGCGGTGCCGACGATGACGCTGCGGACGATGGTGGTGCCGATGACGATAGCGGCGAGGAAGTCATCGACGAGGGCGATGCCGGTTGATCGTCTGCTGGGAGCGGGAGGCACGACCTCCCGGTCCCATCGTCAGCCTTGAAATTGGCGCACGTTGCGATCAAGCGCCCGAAGAAGCGGCAGCGGGTTCAGCCGCCGCCTTGCGTTTTGGCAGCGGCGCGGCAGGAGAACGCTTTTTCGTCGGATCGGCGATTTACTCAGTCGCGCTTGATACTCATGAGAACATCCCAGATCTCTGCACCGCTTTCCCATGCCGCGGCATTGGCCTTGAAACCGATTTCGGCGCTCGTCACGTCCGTGATCTCGGAAGCGAGGTCGACATTCGAGTTGCCGTCGGGCGTGGCTTCGCCCGATGGGCGCTCGGAAGCGGAAACCCCGCCGCTCTCGGTGGTGGAAAGCGATGTGACGCGGCGGTCATAGGCTGGCGTCAACGCGTTCGCTACATTGCTCGCGGCGGCCGAAAGACGCGTTGTCTGGGCCTGCATGCCGGATGCGGCAACGCCCATGATCGCGGAAATTCCCATGGCTTCACCTCGGCGCCCGTTCGAATGGCGTGAACTTACCCTAGCGGCAGTTAGGGAAGCATGAAGTGTCTGGGTTCACGAAAGCTCACCGGGGAGGGGACCGTTGTCCCGAAACAGCACGCCGCCTCTCGCATCGCAGCCTACAGGCGAGGCCTGTGTCGTCGGTAAGATAATTAGTTTAATAGCTAAAGATAATAATAGGAAAATCGCGAATAGGTATTTCTGATCCTGGCGACCGCCTCGCCGCAGCGCCACCGCGCCCCGATCGGTCCGGCGAGGCAAGGGGAGGACAAGAAAAAGCCCGCCGGGTGGGCGGGCTCTCGATGTTGTTGGAAAGGTGTCGCGGCCTTTACTCGGCCGCTTCCGCGTATTCGCTCATCGGTGGGCAGGTGCAGACGAGGTTGCGGTCACCATAGACATTGTCGACGCGGTTGACCGAGGACCAGTACTTGTCGACCCTGAAGGCGCCGGGCGGGAAGCAGGCCTGCTCGCGCGTATAGGGACGGGTCCACTCGCCGACGAGATCCTCCACCGTGTGTGGGGCGTTCTTCAGCGGGTTGTTGGTCTTGTCCATGCGGCCTTCCTCGATGTCGCGGGCTTCCTCGCGGATCGCCAGCATCGCATCGCAGAAGCGGTCGATTTCCGCCTTGGTTTCCGATTCCGTCGGCTCGATCATCAGCGTGCCGGCGACCGGCCAGCTCATGGTCGGGGCGTGGAAGCCGCAGTCGATCAGCCGTTTGGCGACGTCATCGACGGTGACGCCCGAGCTTTCGGCCAGCGGGCGGGTGTCGATGATGCATTCATGCGCGACCCGGCCGGCTTCGGACTTGTAGAGCACCTCATAGGCACCGGTCAGCCGCGCGGCGATGTAGTTGGCGTTGAGGATCGCCACCTTGGTCGCCTGGGTCAGGCCTTCGCCGCCCATCATCAGGCAGTAGGACCAGCTGATCGGCAGGATCGAAGGTGAGCCATAGGGGGCCGCCGACACGGCGCCCGGGCGACCATCGGTCTCGACGTGGCCGGGAAGATAGGCAGCGAGATGGGCCTTGACCCCGATCGGCCCCATGCCCGGACCGCCGCCGCCATGCGGGATGCAGAAGGTCTTATGCAGGTTGAGGTGGGAAACGTCGGAGCCGATGTCACCGGGGCGGGCAAGCCCGACCATGGCGTTCATGTTGGCGCCGTCGAGATAGACCTGTCCGCCGTGCCGGTGGGTGATCTCGCAGATCTCGCGCACCGTCTCCTCGAACACGCCATGCGTCGAGGGATAGGTGACCATGCAGCACGACAGCGTGTCGGCATACTGCTCGGCCTTGGCGCGGAAGTCGTCGAGATCGACGTCGCCATTGTCCTTGGCCTTGACCGGCACCACCGTCATGCCCGCCATCTGCGCCGAGGCCGGGTTTGTTCCGTGCGCGGAGGTCGGGATCAAGCAGACCGTGCGATGGGTGTCGCCCTTCGCCAGGTGGTAGTTGCGGATCGTCAGAAGCCCCGCATACTCGCCTTGCGCACCGGAGTTCGGCTGCATCGAGATCGCGTCGTAGCCGGTGACGGCACACAGCTTCTCCGACAGGTCGTCGATCATCTGCTTGTAGCCGAGTGCCTGGTCGGCGGGCGCGAAGGGATGGATCTCGGAGAATTCCGGCCAGGTGATCGGCAGCATTTCCGCGGTGGCATTGAGCTTCATCGTGCACGAGCCGAGCGGAATCATCGCCCGGTCGAGGGCGAGGTCACGGTCCGAAAGCCGGCGGATGTATCGGGTCATCTCGCTCTCGGCGCGGTTCATGTGGAAGATCGGATGCTCCAGGTAATCTGTCTGGCGCAGGAGATCCTTCGGCAGGCGGTAGCCGGGCTCGAAATCCGAGACCTGGAACGTGCCGCCGAAGGCCCGCCAGACCGCTTCCAGAGTCGCCGGGCGGCTGCGTTCGTCGAGCGACATGCCGATCTTCGTCGTGCCGACCTTGCGCAGGTTGACGCCCTCGGCGACGGCTGCCCTCAG
The DNA here is from genome assembly GCF_054551725.1 of Rhizobium sp. CAU 1783. Taxonomy (NCBI): domain Bacteria; kingdom Pseudomonadati; phylum Pseudomonadota; class Alphaproteobacteria; order Hyphomicrobiales; family Rhizobiaceae; genus Rhizobium; species Rhizobium sp. CAU 1783. The sequence continues at coordinate 482,052 of NZ_JBTOLM010000003.1, forward strand.
GATCAGCCCCTGCATGTGGCCGACCTCGACGGTGATGGTGTCGAAGAAGGTTTCGGGTTCGACCGTGTATCCCAGCTTTTCCAGCCCCTTGGCCATCAGGACGGCCTTCTGGTGAACCTGCTGAGCAATCGCCTTGATGCCCTTCGGTCCGTGGAACACCGCATACATCGAGGCCATGACGGCGAGCAGCACCTGGGCGGTGCAGATGTTCGACGTCGCCTTTTCGCGGCGGATATGCTGTTCGCGGGTCTGCAGACTGAGGCGGTAGGCGCGGTTGCCCCTGGCATCGACCGAGACGCCGACCAGACGGCCCGGCATCGAGCGCTTGTGGGCGTCCTTGACCGCCATATAGGCCGCGTGCGGGCCACCATAGCCGACGGGAACGCCGAAACGCTGGGTCGAGCCGATGGCAATGTCGGCGCCCATTTCGCCCGGCGACTTGAGCAGTGTCAACGCCAGAATATCGGCTGCGACCGCGGCGATGGCGCCGGTCTGGTGAAGCCGTGCGATCAGCCCCGAGAAGTCATGGCAATGGCCATGCGTGCCCGGATACTGGAAGATCGCCCCGAACACTTCGGTGGGGTCAAGGTCGGTGAAGGGATTGCCGACAATGACGGTCCAACCGAGCGGCGCGGCGCGCGTCTCGATCACCGCGATGGTCTGCGGATGGCAGGCTTCGTCGACGAAGAAAGCCTTGGCCTTCGACTTCGCGGTGCGTTCCGCCATCGCCATGGCCTCGGCTGCGGCGGTTGCCTCGTCGAGCAGCGAGGCATTGGCGACGTCGAGCCCGGTCAGGTCGCAGACCATGGTCTGGTAATTGAGCAGCGCTTCGAGGCGCCCCTGGGAAATCTCCGGCTGGTAGGGCGTGTAGGCCGTGTACCAGGCCGGGTTTTCCAGGATGTTGCGCTGGATGACCGGCGGCGTGATCGTCCCGTAGTAGCCCTGGCCGATCAGCGAGACGAGCGCCTTGTTCTTGTTGGCGGTTTCGCGCAGGGTGTCGAGCGCTTCCCGTTCCGTCATCGGCGCGCCCCAGACGAGGGGTGCCTTCTGCCGGATCGAGGACGGCACGGTGGCGTCGATCAACGCGTCGAGGCTCTTGTAGCCGACGACCTTCAGCATCTCCTCCATTTCCGCCGGCGAGGGGCCGATATGGCGCCGGTTGGCGAAATCGTAGGGCTGGTAGTCGGTGAACTGGAATTCGGTGGAGGTGGTCATGCGATCAGCTCGTTGTAAGCGGCTTCGTCGAGAAGGGCGTCGGCATCGGAGGCGGTCTTGAGCTTCAGCTTGAAGAACCAGCCGGCGCCCTGCGGGTCGGAATTGACCAGCGACGGATCGTCGACGATGGCCTGGTTGACTTCGACGATCTCCCCGTCGAGCGGGCAATAGACCTCGGACGCGGCCTTGACCGATTCGACGGTCGCGGCGTCCCCGCCCTTGTCGAAGCTTGCGCCGACTTCCGGAAGTTCGACGAAGACCAGGTCGCCCAGCTGCTCGGCGGCATGCGTGGTGATGCCGACGGTCGCGACATCGCCCTCAAGCTTCAACCATTCGTGTTCAGCGGTGAATTTCAGCATGTGATGTTCCTCTCGTGTATCGTGTCTGGGTTGGCTCTGCGGATTGTTCCTCACCCTGACCCTCTCTCCGCAGGCGGGGACAGGGGACCGGTCGGGCATTTGCGACATGCGTTCCTCTCCCCGTCAGAACGGGGAGAAGGTGGCGGCAGCCGGATGAGGGGCAATCGCGGTCATCGGTTTACCGTTTGTAGGTCGGCGTGATGAAAGGCATGGCTGCGACGGTGACCGGAAGGTACTTGCCGCGAACCTCGGCAAAGACCTGGGTACCGGGTTCCGAAAAGGCGGTCGGCAGGTAACCCATGGCGACCGGGGCTTCGACGCTCGGGCCGAAACCGCCGGACGTCACTTCACCGAGCTCCGTCTTGCCTTCGGCATCCGCATAGAGCTTGGCATGGCCGCGAACCGGAGCCTTGCCTTCGGGCTTGAGCCCGACCCGGCGGCGGGTCGTGCCGTTCTCCAGTTCGTCCAGAATGCGCGCCGCGCCGGGGAAGCCGCCTTCGCGCGCGCCGCCCCTGCGGCGGGCCTTCTGGATTGCCCATTCGAGACCCGCCTCGACCGGGGACGTCGTCGTGTCGATGTCGTTGCCGTAGAGACAAAGCCCGGCTTCCAGGCGAAGCGAATCGCGGGCGCCGAGCCCGATCGGTTCGCAGTCCGGATGGTCGATCAGGATGCGGGCAAGCTCCTCGGCCTTGTCGGCGGGCACGGAGATCTCGAAGCCGTCCTCGCCGGAATAGCCGGAGCGTGACACAATGGCCGGAATGTCGTGCAGCGCAACCTCGCGGACGTCCATGAACTTCATGGCGAAGAGCCCGGCCCAGAGTTCGGTCAGGACCTTTTCGGCCTTCGGTCCCTGGAGTGCGAGCAATGCACGGTCCTCGAGGTAGGTCACCTCGACACGGTCGGAAAGGTGCTTCTTCATGTGGGCGATGTCGGCCTGCTTGCAGCCGGCATTGACGACCACGAGCAGATGGTCGCCGCGATTTGCGAACATCAGGTCGTCGAGGATGCCGCCATTCTCGTCGGTGAAGAAGCCGTAGCGCTGGCGACCTTCCTTCAGTCCGAGGATATCGACCGGAACCAGTGTTTCGAGCGCCAGCGCCACATCTTCGTAAGTGCCCGAATTGGCCCGGATCGTCACCTGTCCCATGTGCGAGACGTCGAACAGACCGCAATGCGTGCGGGTGTAGAGATGCTCCTTCAGCACGCCGGCCGGATATTGCACCGGCATGTCGTAGCCGGCGAACGGCACCATGCGCGCGCCGAGCGCTACGTGGAGGTCGTAGAGGGGAGTTCTGTGCAGTTCAGCGGATTGGTCCAAGAGGCGTCTCCGGTTCTTGGCGCTGACGCGCCGGCTCAAGTCGTGGCACAGTCGTGCCGGTGTCATGAGCCCCCTCTGTCCGTTTGCCTGAGATTGTTATCCCTTCGGCGCACCCTTCCCTTGGGGGAAGGTTTCTCTCCAGAGTTCCAGTCGACGCCCTGCGGTCCTTTTGCCTGAGAGTTTCCGGGGCGGTTGCTCCTTCGGCACCGGAGTGAACCGGTTTCTCCCTGCAGGGTCGCCGGCAATTATCGGGGAAGGGGGGGCGTTGGCAAGAGCAAACGTCGTCACCGAGCAAATATTTGTCGCTGTCATCCAATTCGCGTCATGGATGCGATCCCGATTGCGGCAATTCTGCCGATGTTTGCGGTGCATCAATGAAGGGTATGACCGAACGGTGCATTGTCGCCGCATGGTTCAAACCGGCTTTGATTTTCGCTTTGAAAGGCGATAAGCAGACGTCCGGACCGGAGGTTGGTATGTCGAAGGCAGTGTGGAAGGGGAGCGGCTTGTTGCGCATGCTTTGCGCCTTCGCGCTGCTGTCGCTGGCCTTCGCCCACAAGCCACCGCAAGTGATGGCGGCTGTCTATCAGACTGCGCAGCTTCAGCTGCCCGACGGGACCTATGCCGACATCTGCCTGAACGACACTGCGACGAAGCACCCGTCGATGAGCCAGTTCTGCGAGGCCTGTGCGCTGTCGTCCGCGACTGTGCTGCCGGCGCCGCCTTCTGAAAGCTGGCTGGTTACCCGTTTTGCCAGCCTCGACAACGCCGCCGTCTCCAAGATCGAACAGATCTCCGTCTCCTCGATCGAGCGTCCGCGTTCGCGCGCGCCGCCGTCCTTCTCCTGATTCCCTCTCTCGACGATTGAATCAACAGCCGCATCGCGGCGCATGCCGGCCACCTCCGAAGGCGGAGGACCGGACAGGAGAAGACCCATGAAAATCACAGCTTCGCTCTTGACCGCTGCCGTAGCCTCGCTCGCCGGAGGCTCGGTCCACGCCCACGCCAGTTTCGCCAATGCTCCGGCCAAGCCGGAGTCCTATGTCGCCGCCGTCCTTCAGGTGCCGCATGGTTGCGACGGCAAGGCGACCAATGAAGTGCAGATCAAGCTTCCCGAAGGTTTCATCTCGGCAAAGCCGATGGTGAAGGCCGGCTGGCAGATCGAGGTCATCAAGGGCGACTACAAGAACACTTACGACAATCACGGCAAGAAGATCACATCCGGCCCGGTCGAGATCCGTTTCAAGGGCGGCGACCTGCCGGATGATTTCTACGACACCTTCACGGTCTACGGTAAGATTTCGGGTGTCGACGGCCAGTCCGGTCTCGCTTTCCCGACCGTGCAGCTGTGCGGCGCTGACGGAAAGGTTGCCTGGGACGAGATCGCTGCAGAAGGCGTCGATCCCCATTCGTTGAAGAGCCCCGCGCCGGTTCTCAAGATCGCCGCCGCCGAAGATGCCATGATGGGTCACGGTGCGATGCACGGCCAGGCTCATGGCGCCATGCACGGCAATGGCCAGATGATGATGGCCGGCCAGATGCAGGGCCATGGCGCGATGGACGGATCGGGCATGGCGGGTGCCAATCCGGGAACGTTCGAAGCGGCGAAGGTCGGAGACCTCGAACTCACCAGCGGCTTCACCCGAGCCATGCTGCCGGGCCAACCCGTTGGCGGCGGCTTCGTCACGATCAAGAACAACGGCGCCGCCGACGATGTGCTGGTCTCCGTGGAATCTGCCGTCGCCGGCCGTGTCGAGCTGCATGAAATGGCCATGCAGGGCGATGTCATGAAGATGCGCAAGCTGGAGGGCGGTATTCCGGTCCCGGCCGGTCAGACCGTCGAGCTGAAGCCGGGCGGCCTGCACCTGATGTTCATGGACGTGAAGGAGCCCTTCGTCGAGGGTGGCAAGGTCGCGGTCACGCTGACCTTCGAGAAGGCAGGCAAGGTCGATGTCGTCCTGCCGGTCGGACCGGCCAAGGGCAAGTAACGCCCGCCTGATTGGAATGCGGCAAGGGCCGTGACCGGAGATCGGTCACGGCCCTTTCGTCTTGGGAGTAAGACGCGGGGAATGTCTCAGGTGGCCGAGCTCTTGTAGGCCTCGATCGTTTCCTTGAGGCTCGCCTGGCCAAGCGCCTCCTGGCTTGCCGTCAGGAAATAGAGCGCGAGCGCGGGCGGCTGTACCACGCTCACGAGGGCGCGGAGCTGGAAATCGTCGCCGGCCGCTGCCTTCTCGGCGAGCAGGCGGGTATTCTCCTCGACCATCGTGGCTTTGGAGGCGCGTTGCGGCGGCTTGATGCTGTCGCTCGCATAGCCCGCCGTGGTGGCGGAGACTGAAAGGACCTGGGTCATCTGGGCTTCACCAATAGACTTTAGATCGGTGGATGTTACAGCAGGCGCCTGACCGCATCTTTAAATCGGAGGATGGCGTTTTAGTAAAATCTTAATGGTCGCCCGTCGATTTGTTCAATGATGAATTATTTGCGTTCCGGGGGGCTTCGAGGGGCCTCCTCGGCTTGCAATTGCGGTGCAATCTGTCATTTTCCAGCTGAATTCGCCGCCGGCGCAATCATTTTGACAGACAACATTTTTTGGGCTCCGGCGACGGGGGATGTCGCTGGTCCTGGGACGGAGGAAAGCATGATTATTCTCGTCGGTTACGTCAGCATCGAAGGTCAGTCGCGCAAGATTGCCGAGACGATCGCGGCGCAGATCGAGAAGGGCGGCGACCGTGCCGTGCTGTTCAACGTGGTCACCGGCGCGGAGTTCGGCGTCGATCATCCGCAGGCCGCTATCCTGTGCGCGCCGATCCATGCAGGCCGCTATCCTGCACCCTTCGTCGACTTCGTCGAGCGCGAGAAGGACTGGCTGAAGTCGGTTCCGAGCGCTTTCGTGTCCGTTTCCTTGTTCATCCGCAGCGAGTTTGCCGAGGAACGTGAGGAGGCCATGCACTTCCCCGACGCGCTGATGGCCCAGACAGGCTGGACGCCCGGCATGGTTCATCACGCCGCCGGCGCCCTTCGCTACACCGAATACGACTTCTTCAAGCGCTGGATGGCCAAGCGTCTGGCCGAGCGCGAGGGCGCTCCCACCGACGTCAAGCAGATCCACGAGTTCACCGACTGGGCCACTCTGGAAACCTTCACGCGCGACTTCGTGGCTGCCGCCAAGGCGTGACCTGAACCTTCCGCCGGTCTTCCGGGCCGGCGGCCTTCTGTCGCGGCGCGGCGTCGCGCCGCACAAGCTCGGGGCGTCCGATGAACCAGATTTTGCTCGTGGCACTCGGCGGCGCCGTCGGTTCTGTCTGTCGCTACCTGGTCGGTGTAGGTGCTCTGAGGCTGCTTGGGCCGTCCTTTCCGTGGGGAACGCTCGCGGTCAACGTGGCAGGCTCCTTCGCGATCGGCGTCCTCGCCGAACTGATTGTCGCGCGCTACGGTGCATCCGCCGAACTGAGGCTCCTGCTGATCACCGGATTTCTGGGTGGCTTCACCACCTTCTCCGCCTTCGCCCTTGACGCCGTGACGCTCTTCGAGCGGGGCGCGACGGTGGCCGGCTTTGCCTATCTCGTCCTGAGCATCGGCGCTTCGATCGCCGCCGCCGTCGCCGGCATCGGCCTGATGCGTTCCGTGCTCTGACCGGTTTTCCTGTTTCCATCTTCGATCGAAATGCTCTAAAGCGCTCCGATAGATGAGAATTGCGGGCTTTTCCGCGGGACCGACCGAAAGAGTGGCAATGGCAGGCATCGAGCATATCACCGTGGAGGCCGACGAGGCAGGCATGCGTCTGGACCGTTGGTTCAAGGTGCATTTCCCCGGCCTCGGCTTCGGACCGTTGCAGAAGCTCCTGCGCTCTGGCCAGGTGCGTGTCGATGGCGGCCGGGTCAAGACCGACACCCGCGTGCAACCCGGTCAGGTGGTTCGAATCCCGCCGATGGAGGTCGACGCCAAGAAGACCGGACCGATCGCAAGCCACGACCTGAAGCATGGCGACGATCACGAGCTGCTGTCGCGCATGCTGCTGCATGAGGACGAGAAGGTTTTCGTGCTCAACAAGCCGGCCGGGCTTGCCGTGCAGGGCGGCTCGGGCCTGACCCGCCATATCGACAAGATGCTCGAGGCCTGGACCAGCCGGAAGGGCGAGAAGCCGCGTCTCGTCCATCGCCTCGACCGCGACACCTCCGGCGTACTGGTGGTTGCCCGCACGCGCGGCGCGGCCCAAAAGCTCGCCGCCGCCTTCCGCGAACGCGATACCAAGAAGACCTATTGGTCGCTGGTCAAGGGCGTGCCGCGCAAGCACGAGGACAAGATCTCCACCTGGCTGGTCAAGGACCAGACCGACGAAGGCGACCGCATGCGGATCGCCAGGCATGGCGAGGAGGGAGCCGACCACGCCGTCTCCTATTATCGCGTCATCGACACCGCCGCGCAGAATCTCGCATGGCTGGAGATGGAGCCCTATACCGGCCGTACCCACCAGTTGCGCGTCCATGCCCTTCATATCGGCCATCCGATCATCGGTGATCCGAAGTACTTCATCGACGATCCGAACTGGGATTTTCCGGGCGGCATCCAGAAACGGTTGCATCTGCATGCGCGCCACATCGACATCCCGCATCCGAACGGTGGCCGCCTGCAGGTGACGGCACCTCTGCCGCCGCACATGGTGCAGAGCTGGAACCTGCTGGGCTTCGATCAGGCCGACGGAAACAAGGACGAGGAATGAAGCTGGTACTCTTCGACTGCGACGGAACGCTGGTCGACAGCGTCGCTTTGATCCACGCGGTCATGGTGCGGACCTTCCGCCACTTCGGCAAGGTCGAGCCCACGGTTGGCGCCACCAAGGCGATCATCGGGCTCACCCTCGATATCGCGATTGCCCGTATCGACGGCAAGCCGCATGCGGACGCGGAAGCCGTGGCGATGATGGCGCACTACAAGGACATCTTCCTCGGCGTCCGCAGCGAACTCGGCTTCCATGAGCCGCTTTTCCCCGGCATCGCCGAACTGATCGCGGCCTTGGCCGCCCGCGAGGACGTGCTGATCGGCGCCGTCACCGGCAAGTCGCGCCGTGGCCTCGACATGGTGCTTGAAACCCACGGATTCACCTCCCATTTCTTCGTTTCCCGCACGGCCGATGATTGCCCGTCCAAGCCGCACCCCGCCATGGTCACTGAATGTTGCGATCAGGCGGGTTTCGTGCCGGCCGATACCGTGGTCATCGGTGATGCGGTCTACGACATGCAGATGGCCAAGGCGGCCGGTGCGACCGCCATCGGCGTCTCCTGGGGCTATGCCAGCGTCGAGGAACTCTGGGCGGCCGGTGCCGACGCAGTCGTCGACCGCCCGGCCGACATTCTCGCCCACATTCACTGAGGATACCGTCATGCGCGACGAACTGAGCGACATCTTCGGCACTTCCGTGCCAGAGCCGAGCCACGAGGACCCGGTCCGCCGGGCCCAGATCCAGATGAAACGACCTCAGGCGAAGCGCTTCTACACCACCGTCACGGTTGAGCCGGAGGGCGAAGGGTTCTCGGTGAAACTCGATGGCAAGGGCGTCAAGACACCGGGCAAGCGTCCCCTGACCCTTCCGACCCGCGCAGCCGCGGAGCTGGTCGCAGCCGAATGGCGCGCTCAGGTCGAGACCATCGATCCGGAGAACATGCCGGCGACCCGCCTTGCAAATACCGCGATCGACGCTGTGGCTGACCAGGCCGACGAGGTCTTCGAGGACATCGTGCGCTACAGCGGCTCCGACATGCTGTGCTACCGCGCGGACGGCCCCGAAGCGCTCGTCGAGCGCCAGTGCCTGCGCTGGGATCCGGTCCTGGGCTGGGCGGTGTCCGCCCACAATGCGCGCTTCATCCTGATCGAAGGGGTGATCCATCAGGAACAGCCGGCCGAGGCGATCGAAGCCTTCGCCGCTGCCCTTTCGGCGGACAAGTCGCCCTTGGCGCTGGCATGCTTGCATGTGATCACCAACCTCACCGGGTCGGCGGTCTTGGCGCTCGCCTTCCGCGACCGCTTCCTTTCGGTCGACGAGGCCTGGGGGCTTGCCCATCTCGACGAGGACTGGACCGAGGAACACTGGGGCGTCGACATGGAGGCGCAGGCCCGTCGCGCTCGTCGCTACATCGACTTCGCCGCTGCCGCCGCGATGTTCGAGGCGCAACAGGCTCGAGATTAACCCTTCGCTAACCATAACGATGGAAATCTTTGACGGATCAGAATCATCCGTCCGGGGTTTCCCATGTCCGCGCGCCCTTTCAAGCTCGCCCTAGCATTGTTCGTTGTCGGCATCCTCGCTTCGTGCAGCTGGATGAACCGACCGATTACCCGGCCGCTTGTTTACAACGTGCGCGAGGCCACCGTGATCGCGAACGCCTACGTTCCCCTGCGCATCATCGAAGGTGTCGATCGCCGGGTCTCCGATGCCATCCGGGCGACCCGTCCGCCGGCTGGAGCCGAGCGCGTGGTGGTGGTGATCCGCATCGACAAACTCGGCTACGGCTTCAACGCCCGACGCAAGCTCCAGTCTGCGACTTTCACCGTGACGGCCGCCTCGGTGGAGACCGGCGATCCGGTCGCGACCGGCACCTTCACCGTCAACAGCCCGACCGACGATCCGGTGATGGCCGAGGAGAGCCTTGCCGAAGAGATCGCGAGCCGGGTGCGCTTCGCCTTCTCGCTGGCTTCGCCGACTATCCGCAAGGTGGTTCTCCCACCGCGCACCACCTCGACCCGGCTCATGACGGATCCGGCGCCGCGTGCCTCTGTGGTCCCGCAGGCGTCCCCGACCGCGCCGGTGGCAGCCGCTCCGGCTGCAGTGCCGCCACCTTCTGCAGCCGAAGTTCCGGCCGTGCCGGACCTTGGGGCTGTTCCTGTCGCGCCGGCTTCCGCCATGAAATCCAATGTCGAGGAAGGCGCGAGCGGTTCCGTTGCGCTTGGAAAAAAGGCGGTACCTTGCGATCCCGCCAATGATCCGACTTGCGAACCGCATAAGCCCTGAGCTTCGCGTCGCCACGTCTGCGCGTCGCCACATCTGAGCGTCGATTGACTTGAACGGTCCTTGCGCCTAATCAAATCGCTTACGGATGGTTCTCGGTTCGGCGATTGGCGAGCCGGGAAGCAAAAGGGAATGCGACGATGGGGATCCAGTCCGGAACCGTCAATCGCAGCCGACCCCGCGACTGTAGAGCAGCGAGGGTCTTCCGTCCGGACTTGCGAGGTGAGGGGCGACGGTTCGCGTTGTGTGAACGGTCCGGATCCAGGCAGGAACGGAAAAGCCACTGAAGGGCTGCGCGATCAGCCAGGGCCGGACGCCTCTATGTCTACGAATCGTCCCCCTTTCGCGCCGCATCCACCTTCGGGAAGGCGAGGAGGATCCGCTGGCGCCATCCGGCGCCGCGACCTGCGAGCCAGGAGACCTGCCAACCGTGCCGGGCATCATGCCCACACCTTGCAAAGGGGAGGCTCCCCTTGTTGCCAGCACGGAGGTTGTCGTGGCGACGTATCAGAAGGGCGGAATCCGTCGATTCCGCGACTGCGGGCACCGTTTGGTGCCAGCTGCCGTTCGTGTCGGCGCCGCATGCGTTCAGCGTGTGGCCGGGTCGTGACGATGGCAACGGATCTTTCTACATCCATTCTCGTGCTCGGCGGTGCCCGTTCCGGCAAGTCACGTTTCGCCGAAGGCGTCGTCGTCGATTGCGCGCGCGAACGCCACTATGTCGCGACCGGTCGCGCCTATGACGATGAAATGCGTGACAGGATCAGGCGGCACCAGATCGACCGCGGCGACGGCTGGACGACCCACGAGGAGCCGGTCGATCTCGTCGGTCTGCTGAAGCGCATCGACGATCCAGCGCGGGTCGTGCTGGTCGACTGCCTGACGCTCTGGGTCACCAATCTGATGATGGCGGAGGAGGATGTCGCCGCCCGGTCGGCCGAACTCTGCGCGGCGCTGCCCGGGCTGCGTGCAAAGGTCGTCCTGGTTTCGAACGAGGTCGGTCTCGGCATCGTGCCCGAAAACCGGATGGCCCGTGAATTCCGCGACCATGCCGGTCGCCTGCATCAACTGGTCGCGCAGGTTGCGGCCGAGGTCTATTTCGTTGCGGCCGGCCTGCCGCTCAGAATGAAGGGTTGAACCAATGCTGCAACAGAAGATCCCCGCGACCGTCATCACCGGCTTTCTCGGCGCCGGCAAGACCACCATCATCCGCAACATGCTGATGAATGCCGGTGGCAAGAAGATCGCGCTCATCATCAACGAGTTCGGCGATCTCGGCGTCGACGGCGATGTGCTCAAGGGCTGCGGCGCGGAAAACTGCACCGAAGACGACATCATCGAGCTGACCAATGGTTGCATCTGCTGCACTGTCGCCGATGATTTCATTCCCACCATGCAGAAGCTGCTCGAGCGCGACGTCAAGCCCGACCACATCGTCATCGAGACCTCCGGCCTTGCCCTGCCGCAGCCGCTGGTCGCCGCCTTCAACTGGCCGGATATCCGCACCCGCGTGACGGTCGACGGCGTCGTCACCGTGGTCGACAGCGCCGCCGTTGCTGCCGGCCGCTTCGCCGACGACCATGACAAGGTCGATGCGCTGCGCGAGGCCGATGATAGCCTCGACCACGAAAGCCCGATCGAGGAGCTGTTCGAGGACCAGTTGACCTGCGCCGACCTGATCGTCCTCAACAAGACCGACCTGCTCGACGCCGACGCGATCGCCGCCGTCAAGGCCGAGGTCGCCGAGCGCATCCACCGCAAGCCGACGCTGATCGAGGCGAGAAACGGCGACGTCCCGGCTCTGGTGCTGCTGGGTCTGGGTGCCTCGACCGAGGACGACATCGACAATCGCAAATCGCATCATGAACTGGAGCACGAGGCGCTCCACGAGAGCGGCGAGGCGCATGACCATCATCACGACCACGACGAGTTCGAGAGCTTCGTGATGAAGCTCGGCCCGATTGCCGATCCGTCCGCCTTCGTCGATCGCCTGAAGGGCGTGATCGAGGCACACGACGTGCTGCGCCTCAAGGGCTTCATCGACGTGCCCGGCAAGCCGATGCGCCTCGTCATTCAGGCCGTCGGATCGCGCATCGACACCTATTTCGACCGCCCCTGGACCGCCGGAGAGACCCGCGAAACGCGCCTCGTCGTCATCGGCCTGCACGAATGGGATTTCGGTGCGGTGGTCGAGGCCGTCGAGAAGGCGGCCTGAGGCTTCATTAACCCCATGAACGCGCGGTTCCCCCCCCTTAGCCCTGCCGGGCATCTCCCCCTCAAGGGGGGAGATCGATCTAGCCGCCGCCGTTTGGCGCACGGATGGCTTGCGTCTTCTTCTGAGGAAACGACAAGGCTGCGGGGTGGTGGCGACGACATTGCGGTGGCCGCATTCCGATCTCCCCCCTTGAGGGGGAGATGCCCGGCAAGGCAGAGGGGGGTGTCTGTTCGGCACCGGAGAGGCACCGTCTGATGCACCTTCTCCTTGCCCAGAAAGGGTCGATCAGCGATGGCGAAGAGGCGGTCGATCTCGGTCAGTCGCCGGGCGACATCCTGTTCCTGTCGGCGGCCGACACCGAACTTGCAGCGATCGCCGCCGCCGTTGCGAGCCGCACCGCCGGCCCGAGCTTCCGTCTCGCCAGTCTGATGAGCCTGAAGCATCCGATGTCGGTCGACACCTATGTCGAGCGGACCGCGCGCTATGCCAGGCTGATCGTGGTGCGGGCGCTGGGCGGCGCCAGCTATTTTCATTATGCGCTCGAGGCGCTGCACGCCGTTTCCGCGCGGACCGGCGCCGCCATTGCCGTACTGCCCGGCGACGACAAGCCGGACCCGGGGCTCGCCGAATTTTCGAGGGTCGCACCCGAGGACCTTGCCGCGCTCTGGGCCTATCTGATCGAGGGTGGCGACGCCAATGCGCGCGCCTTCGTTGACTATGCCTGTGCCCTTGCCGGCCATGGCGAAAAGCCCGCGCCCGCCGCACCGCTGCTGAAGGCCGGCATCTGGTGGCCGGGCAGGGGCGTGATCGGGGTTGGAGAGTGGCGAGAGGCTTCTGGGCCTGCCCCTCATCCGCCTGCCGGCACCTTCTCCCCGTCGGACGGGGTGGAGGGACATGCGGCGGCGCCTCCTTCTCCCCGCTTGCGGGGAGAAGGTGCCCGAAGGGCGGATGAGGGGCAGTTTGACGCCGAGGCCATCTCCCCCCTTGAGGGGAAGATGCCTGGTAGGGCGGAGGGGGGTGAACGCCAGCCCGCGCCTATCGTAGCGCTCTGCTTCTACCGCGCCCTCGTCCAGAGCGGCGAGACCAAGCCCGTCGAGGCGATGATCGAGGCTCTGGCGGCCGAAGGTCTGCGAGCGCTGCCGGTGTTCGTCTCCAGTCTCAAGGATGCCGTGTCGGTCGAGACGCTGCGGGCGATATTTCTCGAGGCGCCGCCGGCGGTGGTGATCAACGCCACCGGGTTCGCCGTCTCCGCGCCCGGTGCCGAGCGCGTTTCGACCGTGCTCGACGAAGGGGGCGCCGTAGTGCTGCAGGCGCTGTTCTCGTCTTCCACCCGGCAAGCCTGGGAAGGCTCGACACAGGGGCTTTCGGCCCGCGACCTCGCCATGGGCGTCGCGCTGCCGGAGGTCGACGGCCGGGTTATGACCCGCGCCGTCTCGTTCAAGGCCGCCGCGCGCTACGACGAGCGCGTCGAGGCCAATATCGTCAGCCATGCGCCGGACGAGGGCCGTGCCGCCTTCGTCGCGAGGCTTGCCGCCGCCTGGGCGCGTCTGCGCTTAACACCGACCTCCGATCGCCGCGTGGCGCTGGTGATGGCCAACTACCCGAACCGCGACGGCCGTCTTGGCAATGGTGTCGGCCTCGACACGCCGGCCGGCACGGTCGAGGTGCTCGGCGCCATGGCGGCGGCCGGTTATCAGGTCGGCGACCGCCCCGTCGACGGTGATGCGCTGATGACCCATCTGATGGCCGGCCCGACCAATGCGGCGGCAGATGGCCGCGAGATCCGCGAGGTGCTGCCACTGGCGGACTACCAATGCTTCTTCGCAGCACTGCCGCCGAAGGTTCGCGACGAGGTGACGGCGCGCTGGGGTGCCCCGGAGACCGATCCGTTCTTCCTTGACAGCCACTTCGCCCTGCCGCTGTCCCGCCTCGGCAATGTCGTCGTCGGCATCCAGCCGGCGCGTGGCTACAATATCGATCCGAAGGAAACCTATCACTCGCCGGATCTCGTGCCGCCGCATGGCTATCTGGCCTTCTACGCCTATCTGCGCCAGCGGTTCGATTCCCATGCGGTGATCCACATGGGCAAGCACGGCAATCTCGAATGGCTGCCCGGCAAGGCTCTGGCTCTCTCGGAAGCCTGCTATCCGGAGGCGGTGTTCGGTCCGCTGCCGCATCTCTATCCCTTCATCGTCAACGATCCAGGCGAGGGTACGCAGGCCAAGCGCCGAACCTCCGCCGTCATCATCGACCATCTGACGCCACCCCTGACGCGCGCCGAAAGCTATGGCCCACTGAAGGATCTCGAGGCGCTGGTCGACGAATATTACGAGGCGTCGGGCGGCGATCCGCGCCGCCTGAAGCTGCTGAAGAAACAGATCCTCGACCTCGTCGCCGACATCGGTCTTGATCAGGATGCCGGGATCGCCAAGGGAGAAGCAGAGGAGGCCGCTCTCGAGAAGCTCGACGCCTATCTCTGCGACCTGAAGGAAATGCAGATCCGCGACGGGCTGCATGTTTTCGGTCTGGCGCCGGAGGGGCGGCTGCTGACCGACCTCACCGTGGCGCTCGCGCGCGTGCCGCGCGCCCTCGGCGAGGGCGGCGACCAGAGTTTGCAACGGGCGATTGCTGGGGACGCGGAATTGACGGCGGGGGGCGCGGAAGTACCCCCCTCTGGCCCGCCGGCCATCTCCACCTCAAGGGGGAAGATTAGAACGCCGCAAGCGTTTGGGTCTCCGGCGGCCCATTTCCCGGGGACAAGTTCCGCAAATGCCAACAGTCATGATGGCCGTGCGCCGTCCTCCTCGATCTCCCCCCTTGAGGGGGAGATGCCCGGCAGGGCAGAGGGGGGTAATATGGAGCACCAAGGCGGTGCCGCGCGGATGTTCGCCTTCGATCCCCTCGATTGCGTCATGTCCGACCCCTGGACCGGTCCGAAGCCCGCCATCCTCGCCGATCTCGCCGACACCCCGTGGCGTACCAAGGGCGACACCGTTGAGCGCATCGAACTCCTGGCCGCTAAGCTGGTCTCTGGCGAGGCCGACTGTCCGACGGACTGGCCGCGCACCCGCGCCGTGCTCGACGAGATCGAGTCCCGTCTCAAGCCCGCGATCGTTCGGTCCGGCCCGGCGGAAATCGAGGGCCTGCTGACGGGCCTTTCCGGCCGCTTCGTTTCCCCCGGCCCCTCCGGCGCGCCGACGCGCGGCCGCCCGGACGTGCTGCCGACCGGCCGCAATTTCTATTCGGTCGACAGCCGTGCCGTGCCGACGCCGGCGGCCTACGAGCTCGGGAAGAAATCGGCGGAGTTGCTGATCCAGCGCTACGTTCAGGACCATGGCGAATGGCCGACGTCGTTCGGGCTGACCGCCTGGGGCACATCCAACATGCGCACCGGCGGCGACGACATCGCCCAGGCGCTGGCGCTGATCGGGGTGAAACCGCTCTGGGACATGGCCTCGCGCCGCGTCACCGGCTACGAGATCATCCCCCAGGCGATCCTCGGACGCCCGCGTGTCGACGTGACGTTGCGCATTTCCGGCTTCTTCCGCGATGCCTTCCCCGAGCAGAGCGCCCTCTACGACAAGGCGGTGAGGGCGGTGGCCGCCCTTGACGAGGACGAGGCCGACAACCCGATCGCCGCCCGTGTGCGGGCGGAAGCGGCGCAGCTGATTGCCGGCGGGCTCGACGACAAGGCGGCCCTGCGCCGCGCCGGCTACCGTGTCTTCGGCTCCAAGCCCGGTGCCTATGGCGCCGGCCTTCAAGCGCTGATCGACGAGAAGGGCTGGGAGCGCCGCGGCGATCTCGCCGAAGCCTATCTCGTCTGGGGCGGCTATGCCTATGGCGCCGGCGAGGAGGGCAAGGCCGAACGCGGTCTGTTCGAGGAACGCTTGCGGACCGTCGAGGCCGTGGTGCAGAACCAGGACAATCGCGAACACGATCTTCTCGACAGCGACGACTACTACCAGTTCGAGGGCGGCATGACGGCGGCCATCGAACATGTCGCCGGCAGCCGCCCGACCGTCTATCACAACGACCATTCGCGCCCCGAAAAGCCGGTGATCCGCACCCTCGAGGAAGAGATCGGCCGCGTCGTGCGCGCCCGCGTCGTCAATCCCAAATGGATCGAGGGCGTGATGCGCCACGGCTACAAGGGTGCCTTCGAGATCGCCGCGACTGTCGACTACATGTTCGCCTTTTCCGCCACGACCGGCGCCGTGCGCGACCATCACTTTGAGGCCGTCTACCAGGCCTTCGTGCTGGATGAACGCGTGCGCGACTTCATGGCTCAGAAGAACCCGGCGGCACTGAAGGAAATGTCGGAACGTCTGATCGAGGCGATCAACCGTGGCTTGTGGACGCCGCGCAGCAATTCGGCGATGTTCGATCTCACGCGGCTCTCCGGCGGGGAGCCTCAAGAATAGCAATGGAGGATGACACCATGACCGAAGAGCTTCCCGGCACCTCGTCCGAGGCTGATCTCGCTCGCCACGCCGAGAAGATGGCGAAGAAAAAGGCCGCGCGTGAGAAGATCATGGCGACCAAGACGGGCGAAAAGGGCCTGATCATCGTTCATACCGGCAAGGGCAAGGGCAAGTCGTCGGCCGCTTTCGGCATGATCTTCCGCCATATCGCCCACGGGAAGAAATGCGCCGTGGTCCAGTTCATCAAGGGCGCCATGTCGACCGGCGAGCGCGACCTGATCCTGAAGCACTTCTCCGACCTCTGCGCGTTTCACACCATGGGCGAGGGTTTTACCTGGGAAACTCAGGATAAGGCTCGCGACGTCGCCATGGCCCGGGCGGCCTGGGAGAAGGCCAAGGAATTGATCCGGGATCCGTCGAATTCGATGGTCCTGCTCGACGAGATCAACATCGCCATCCGCTACGACTACATCGACATCGGCGAGGTGGTCGAATTCCTGGAAAGCGAGAAGCCGGAGATGACGCACGTGGTGCTGACCGGGCGCAACGCCAAGGACGAACTGATCGAGATCGCCGATCTCGTCACCGAGATGGAACTGGTCAAGCATCCGTTCCGGTCGGGCATCAAGGCGCAGATTGGCGTGGAGTTCTGACATGGCCCAGGGCTGGCAGTTCTGGGCCTTCCTGTCTGCCGTCTTCGCTGCCCTGACTGCGATCTTCGGCAAGGTCGGCGTGGCCGGGGTCAATTCCGATCTGGCGACCCTGATCAGGACAGTCGTGATCATCCTCGTGCTGTCCGGCATCGTCGCAGCCACGGGACAGTGGCAATCCCCTTCAACCATTTCGGCGAAGACCTGGCTCTTCCTAGGCCTGTCTGGGTTGGCGACCGGTGCGTCCTGGATCTGTTACTACCGCGCACTCAAGCTCGGCGACGCGGCCCGGGTCGCCCCGATCGACAAGCTGTCAATTGTCATGGTCGCTGTCTTCGCGGCGCTCTTCCTCGGCGAGAAGCTCAGTCTCGCCGCCTGGGCGGGCGTAGCGATGATCGGTGCCGGGGCGGTTATGGTTGCGGTTTTCTAGATACCCGCCCACACCCGCACCGGATTGGCCGGATCCATCAGGAGCTTCACGGCAAGTGCCACGCAGGTGACGATCAACAGCGGCTTGATCAGCCTCGCGCCATTGCGCATTGCCAGCCGCGATCCCGCCTGTGCGCCGAGGAACTGCCCGAGCCCCATCAGCAGACCGACCTTCCATAGCACGACACCATTCACCAGGAAGACGAGGAAGGCGCCGACATTGGACGAGAGGTTGAGGAGCTTGGTATGGGCGGTCGCCTTCAGCATGCCGAAGCCGGCGAGCGACACGAAGGCCAGCATGAAGAAAGAGCCGGTACCGGGGCCGAACACGCCGTCGTAGAAACCGATCAGCGGCACGAAGGTGACGCCGAACAGGAAGGGTGTCATGCGCTGGTGGCGGTCGACATCCGACAGGTTGGGCTTCAGCGCGAAATAGGCGGCGATCGCGACAAGCAGGAAGGGCATCAGCGCCCGCAGCACGTCGCCTGGCACGATGGTTGCGAGAATGGCGCCCAGCGCGCCCCCGAGGCCTGCGAGTGCGGCCATCGGCAGCTGGCTCCTCAAGTCCACATGGCCCTTTCGCGCATAGGCGATCGTGGCGGATCCTGCGCCGAACATCGATTGCAGCTTGTTGGTCCCGAGCGTCTGAAGCGGCGGTATTCCGGCGATCAGCATGGCGGGCAGGGTGATCAGGCCCCCGCCGCCGGCAATTGAATCGATGAAACCGGCAATGAAGGCGGCGAGGAAGAGCAGAAGCAGGCTCTGGAAGGCGAGTTCGACCACGATGACCCCGGAAAGGCGGATGTGCAGGGAGCGGCACTCTTGCACCATGTCGGCACCCGGAGCAACAAGGCAGGCCCACCCGACGGGTGGCTTCGTGCGACCTTCGCCGCATCCCACACACAATCCGGCGCAAACGGATTTGACCGCCCATGTCGCCTTCGCTAAAGCTCTTGTCCATGTGCGACGGCGCCTGTTCGACAGGCTGGAAATAGTCCGGTGCGGCCGACCCATTCCGGGGGCCAAGTCCGGAGCTGTCCGTAAAGGCCATGGAGCCCGCGCGTTGCGTGACGGTTCCGGCGCTTCGTACATGCGGAAAACGAAGCAGGAGGCCAATTCATGTCGGAAAAACTCGGAATCATGGTCTGTGGCCATGGCAGCCGCAACCAGAACGCAGCGAAGGAATTCGCTATCATCGCAGAGGCGCTGCGGGCGCGAAATCCCGAAATGCCGGTCGAATACGGCTATCTCGAATTCTGCAATCCGGTGATTTCGGTCGGCCTCGACAAGCTGCGCGCCGAAGGCGTCACCCGCGTCCTCGCCGTGCCGGGCATGCTGTTTGCCGCCGGCCATGCCAAGAACGACATCCCTTCGGTGCTCAACACCTACCAGGCGCAGAACCCTGGCATGGTGATCAACTATGGCCGCGAACTCGGCATCGACCTGAAGATGATCCGCGCCGCCGGCGACCGCATCCAGGAATCGATCGACCAGGCCAATGCCGAACTCGGCTTCGTCGACAAGCACGACACGCTTCTGATGGTGGTCGGACGCGGCTCGTCCGATCCGGACGCCAATTCCAACGCTTCCAAGGTCATGCGCATGCTCTGGGAAGGCATGGGCTTCGGCTGGGGCGAGACCTGCTATTCGGGTGTTACCTTCCCGCTCGTCGAGCCGGGCCTCACTCATGCAGCCAAGCTCGGCTACAAGCGCATCATCGTCTTCCCGTATTTCCTCTTCACCGGCGTGCTGGTGAAGCGCATCTATTCCTACACGGACGAGGTCGCCGCGCGTCATCCGGAAATCCAGTTCGTCAAGGCGAGCTACCTGAACGACCACCCGCTGGTGCTCGACGCCTTCCAGGATCGGGTCAAGGAGATCCTCGAGGGCGCGGCGGTGATGAACTGCCAGATGTGCAAATACCGTGAACAGGTGCTCGGTTTCGAGGCCGATATCGGCCAGCCGCAGGAAAGCCACCATCACCACGTGGAAGGCATCGGCGGCGGTCTGGAAAACTGTCCGTGCAAGGGCGACTGCGACGCCTCCTGCCGCGATCCGGATTTCTGCAAGGAACACGGTTTGCCCTGGACGCCAGTTCACTCCCATGCTGAACCGCACAGCCTGGAACCGGCCTTCGACTACGGCGCTTCGGCCACGCTCGGCGGCAGATACGGCCACCTTCTGAACGCCGCTCCCGATGCCGGCCTCGAAGCCGTGATGAATGCCCCCTCGAGCGGCAAGTCCCATGTCCACGAGCATGGTCCCAATTGCGGTTGCGGCCATCATCACGACCACGACCATGGTCACCACCACCATGATGACCACGCCCACGATCATCACCATGGGCATCATCACCACGCCCACGATCAGGACCATGGTCACGGCCATTCCCACGATCACGCCCACCACGACCATCATCACGCGCCCTATCCCCACGCCGACCATCCGCTCGGCCCGAAGTCGATGCAGAAGAAGAAGTGATGGGGCAGGTGGCCGCAACACCCCCCTCTGCCCTGCCGGGCATCTCCCCCTCAAGGGGGGAGATCGAAAAATGGCGCGCGCCTCGTCCTGGCAACGGTCGTGCGGCAGGCGTCGGCATGTGGGTCGGTTTCCGGTTTGCGGTCAGCAGGGGAGGCATGGTCCTTGCGGCAATTGTCTCTGGAATCGAGGGCGCCTTCACTCGCAACATTGAAGCTATGTCGAGGCTTCTCCGCGGATCGATCTCCCCCCTTGAGGGGGAGATGCCCGGCAGGGCAGAGGGGGGTAACCTTTGACCACTCCGCTCGACTACATCCGCGATCCCGCCGAGATCTACCGCCAGTCCTTCGAGACCATTCGCGCCGAGGCCGACCTGTCGCGGTTTGCCGGTGGCATGGAAAAGCTGGCGATCCGGCTGATCCATGCCTGTGGCATGACCGATTTGTCCGGTGATATCGCGCTTTCTGACGGTGCCTTCGAGGCCGGTGCCGCGGCCTTGGCCGGCGGCGCGCCGGTGCTTTGCGACGTCGAGATGGTGCGCCACGGCATCATTCGCCGCCTTCTGCCGGCGCAAAACGAGGTCCTGTGCCTTCTGAACGACGAGCGCGTAAGGCCGAAGGCCGTCGAGATCGGCAATACCCGGTCGGCCGCCCAGGTCGACCTGTGGGACGACAGCCTGGCCGGCGCCGTGGTGGCGATCGGCAATGCCCCGACCGCGCTCTTCCGCCTGCTGGAACGGCTCGATGCCGGCGCGCCGAAGCCGGCGCTGATCCTCGGCTTCCCGGTCGGCTTCGTCGGCGCCGCCGAAAGCAAGGATGCGCTGATCGCCGACAGCCGCGGCGTGCCGTTCATCGCGGTTCGCGGCCGGCGCGGCGGCTCGGCCATGGCGTCCGCCGCCGTCAATGCGGTCGCAGGGGGGCTCGGCGCCAATGACTGATACGGTCGCCGTCGGCGCGCCCTGGCTCACCATCATCGGAATTGGCGACAACGGGCTCGCCAGCCTGACGCCGCAGGCGCAGGCATTGCTCTGGCAGGCCGAAACCATCGTGCTGGGCGAGCGGCTCGAAGGTGTGCTCGAAGGCGGTCATCTCCCGGGCCTGAAACGGATCCTGACCTGGAGCGCCGGTTTTCGCGAGACGTTATCGCAGGTGTTGAGGCTGCGCGGCACGCCGGTCACGGTCCTGGCGACCGGCGATCCGATGCATTTCGGTATTGGGGCGACGCTCCGCCGCTATGTCGCGGCAGACGAAATGCTGATCCTGCCGTCGCCCTCCGCCTTTTCGCTGGCCGCGGCCCGCCTCGGTTGGCCGCTCCAATCGGTGGCGCAGATCTCGCTGCACGGCCGCCCGCTCACCCATCTCAACCGTCATCTGCTTCCGCGCGCCCGCATTCTGGCGCTCACCTCGGATGCGGGCACGATCACTGGCGCGGCGGCCCTGATGGTCGGCCGCGGCTTCGGTGCGTCAATCCTGACGGTGCTGGAACACATGGGAGGCGAGGCGGAGCGCGTCATCGAAATGACGGCCGCGGAGATCCTCGAGACGCGGCCCTCCTTTTCCGACTTCAATACGCTGGCGATCGATTGCGCGTCGGAATCGCCGCTGCTGTCGCCGGTCCCGGGCCTGCCGGACGAAGCCTTCCGCCATGACGGCCAGCTGACCAAGCGCGAGATCCGCGCCGTGACCTTAGCCCAGCTCTCGCCCTTTCCCGATGCACTGCTCTGGGATGTCGGCGCCGGTTGCGGCTCGATCGCCATCGAATGGATGCGCACCGGAATGGGCACGCGCGCCATTGCGGTCGAGGGCAGGGCGGACCGTGTCGCGATGATCCGCGCCAATGCCGATGCCCTCGGCGTGCCGGATCTCGAAATCGTCGAGGCCGTTGCGCCGGAAGGGCTCGAAGGGCTCGACCCGCCGGACGTGGTATTCATCGGTGGGGGTATCAACAACGAAGGTCTGTTCGAGGCCTGCTGGGATGCTCTCGCCCCGGGTGGCCAGCTGGTCGCCAATGCGGTCACCATCGAAGGCGAGGCGCGTCTCGCCGATCTTCGTGGCGCCTTCGGCGGAGAGTTGATCCGCCTCTCGGTCGCCCGCGCCGCGCCTGTCGGCCGCTATTGTGGCTGGAAGTCGCTGATGCCGGTGACGATCTGGTCGGTTGTGAAGGGTGGGGGAGAATGAGCGTCTGGACGATGCGAAACTGCCCCTCATCCGGCTGCCGCCACCTTCTCCCCGCCTGCGGGGAGAAGGCCGGTTGGGCCAGCGTTCTACCCCCTTCTCCCCGTTTACGGGGAGAAGGTCCCTGCAGGGGGATGAGGGGCAGCTTGCCCAGCGAGGAGCAGCACACATGACCGGTAAACTCTATGGCCTCGGCCTCGGCCCCGGCGACCCGGAGCTTATGACCCTCAAGGCCCACCGTATCCTGACCGGTGCGCCGGTCGTTGCCTATCCGGCCCCGGATACGGGCCCGAGCTTTGCCCGCCAGATCGCGGCCCCCTATCTCAGGGCCGACCAGCTGGAGGTGCCGATCGTCGTGCCGATGCGCGTCGAGCGGTTTCCCGCGCAGGAGATCTATGACGAGGCAGCGGAAACGCTGGCGCGCCATCTCGATGCTGGTTCCGACGTGGCGGTGTTGTGCGAGGGCGATCCCTTCTTCTTCGGCTCCTTCATGTATCTCTTCGAGCGTCTGTCCGGCCGCTACGAGACCGAGGTCGTGCCGGGCGTGTCGTCCATGATGGCGGCGGCCGCCGCCCTCGGGCGCCCGCTTGCCGCGCGAAACGACGTGCTCTCCATCGTGCCGGGACCGCTCGACGACGAGACCATGCGGACGCGCATCGAGGCCGCCGGAGCGGTCGCGATCATCAAGGTCGGGCGTCATTTCGCCCGTATTCGCGCGCTGATCGAGGCCATGGGGTTGACGGCCTGCGCCGGTTATGTCGAGCGGGTCAGCCTGCCCGAACAGCGCGTCATGCCGCTCTCCGCGGTGCCGGAAAGTGCGGCCCCCTATTTTTCGATGATCCTGATCTACAAGGGCGGCGAGGGCTGGAACACCGCGCTGTCGCGCACCACCATGGACGGCGCGTCATGAGTGCGCCCGTTCCAGCCGTCGTGATCCTCAGCGACGCGGCCCTGCCGCTGGCCCGCCGGATTGCCGCCGAGATCGGTGGCGAGGTGCACGGCGCGGCGGCGCGCGTGACGGCGGCTGACCGGCATTTCGCCTCGGTCAAGGAACACGTGCAGGCCTTGTTTGCCGAAGGCCGCCCGATCATCGCCATCATGGCGTCCGGCGCGGTCATCCGGATCCTGGCGCCGCTTCTGGCCGACAAGCATTCGGAACCGCCGGTGCTTGCCGTGTCCGAGGACGGCGCGAGCGTGGTGCCGCTTCTCGGCGGCCACCACGGGGCCAATGATCTGGCCCGCCGCATTGCCGAGGGCCTTGGCGCCCATGCCGCGATCACTACCGCAGGCGACCTCAAGTTCGGCATCGCCCTCGACCAACCGCCGGCCGGCATCATCCTTGCCAATCCGCAATCCGCCAAGGCCGTCATGGCCGAGCTCGTGGCAGGGGCGGGGGTGCGGCTCAACCTCCCTTCTCCCCGCTCGCGGGGAGAAGGTGCCCGCAGGGCGGATGAGGGGCGGCAGGATCGGCCCCTCATCCCAGCCCTCTCCCCGCAGGCAGGGAGAGGGAGTGCAGCCGCCTGGCTCATCCAATCCAGACTTCCATTCGATCAAGAGGCCCGCGTGACGCTAACCGTGACCCCAGAAAACAAGACCGCCGGCGAGATGGAACTCGTCTATCATCCGAAGACGCTGGTGCTGGGCATGGGCTGCGAGCGCCATGCGAGCCCGGAGGAAGCGATTGCGCTTGCCGAGCAGGCGTTGGCCGGCGCGAACCTCTCACCACTTTCGCTGAGCGCCGTCTGCTCGATCGACCTGAAGGCCGACGAGACCGCCATCCATGCGGTCGCACAGCATTTCGGCGTACCGGCGCGCTTCTTCACTGCCGCCCGGCTGGAGGAGGAGACGCCGCGGCTGAAGAACCCGTCCGACGTGGTGTTCGCCGAGGTTGGCTGCCACGGTGTCGCGGAAGGCGCGGCGTTGGCCGCCGCCGGGCCGGACGGCGCGCTTGTCGTCGAGAAGATCAAGTCGAAGGGGGCGACCGCCGCAGTTGCCCAGGCGAGCGACGTCATCGATCCGGCCACGATCGGCCGTGCCCGTGGCAAGCTCTTCGTCGTCGGCATCGGCCCGGGAGCCGACCAGTGGCGCTCGCCGGAGGTCTCGGCCATGGTGTCCGCCTCGACCGATCTCGTCGGCTATTCGCTCTATCTCGATCTTCTCGGGCATCTTGCCGACGGCAAAACCCGCCACGATTTTGATCTCGGCAAGGAAGAGGCTCGCGTGGTGCGGGCCATGGAACTGGCAGGCGAGGGGCGCACCGTCGCGCTCGTCTGCTCCGGCGACGCCGGCATCTACGCCATGGCGACACTGGTGTTCGAACTGTTCGACAAGGGTGGCATTTCGGATGCCGCCAGCCGAATCGAGGTGCAGGTTTCGCCCGGCATCTCGGCGCTCCAGGCCGCTGCCGCCCGTATCGGCGCGCCGCTCGGCCATGATTTCTGCACCATTTCGCTGTCCGACCTGCTGACGCCGTGGGAGCATATCCAGCGCCGCGTGAAGGCGGCCGGCGAGGGCGATTTCGTCATTGCCTTCTACAATCCGGTCTCGATGAAACGCCGCACCCAGCTGGCCTACGCCCGGGACAAGCTGCTCGAATACCGTCCCGCCTCGACCCCGGTGATCCTCGCCACCAATCTCGGCCGCGAGGGCGAACATGTGCGCACCGTTCCGCTCGGCGAGCTCAACGTCGACGATGTCGACATGCTGACCGTGGTCGTGGTCGGCTCGTCGGAGAGCCGCACGGTGACGACCGGCGACGGCAAGACCTGGGTCTATACGCCCCGCGGCTATTCCGGGAAGGCGGACACGGGGATGAAGGCGTGAAGGCTCGTTCTAACACTGTCCTCGTACACAGTGCACCCCCCTCTGGCCTGCCGGCCATCTCTCCCTCAAGGGCGGAGATCGGATTGCGGTTGCCGCCGTCTGCGATGGCAAGCCTGCTTGCAGGGCAGGGCTTCCAATTGATTTCAACATCGGCCGGCTGGCGCATCGCGTGCCCCGCGCCGATCTCCTCCCTTGAGGGGGAGATGCCCGGCAGGGCAGAGGGGGGTAACGCTCCCGTAGATGTAAGGAGAGCAGCATGACCGTCTATTTCATCGGTGCCGGACCAGGCGCCCCGGACCTCATTACCGTGCGGGGCCTGAGGCTCATCGAGCGTTGCCCAGTCTGCCTCTATGCCGGTTCGCTGGTGCCGGAGGAGATCGTTCAGGCTGCACCGGAAGGGGCGATCGTCAAGGACACCGCCCCGATGCATCTCGACGAGATCGTCGCCGATATGGTCGCCGCCCATGGCCGTGGCGAGGATGTCGCCCGCGTCCACTCCGGCGATCCGTCGATCTACGGCGCCATCGCTGAGCAGATGCGGCGCCTCGATGCCGCGGGCATCCCCTATGACGTCGTGCCCGGCGTGCCGGCCTTTGCCGCGACCGCCGCACGGTTGAAGACCGAGCTGACCCTGCCCGAGATTGCCCAGACCGTGATCGTCACGCGCACCGAGATGAAGGCATCCTCGATGCCGGAATTCGAGACGCTGGAGATCCTGGGCAAGTCGCGGGCGACCCTTGCGATCCACCTCTCGATCCGCAACCTCACCCATATCCGGGACACGCTGACTCCCTACTACGGCGAGGATTGTCCGGTGGTGGTGGCCTATCGCTCGACCTGGCCGGACGAACTCTTCATCCGCACCACGCTGAAGGACATGGCCGAGGAAGTGCGCAAGGCGAAGATCACCCGCACCGCCCTCATCATGGTTGGCAAGGTCTTCGGCCATGTCGAGTTCCGCGACAGCGACCTCTACAATTCGCAGTTTTCCCACGTGCTGCGAAACGTCGGCAAGAAAAAGAAGAAGGGCGCCGCCGAAGCGTAACGGTGTCCTCATTGCAGGGGACAGCCAATCGGTATGCTCGCCGCCGAACCTCAGTTATGCTCGTCCCGCATCAAGGGAGCGAGTCGATGTCGGGCGAAGACACCACCACGGAAGGCGGCTGCCGTTGCGGGCAGGTGCGGCTGAAAGTCAAGGGAAGGCCGGTCATGACCATGGCCTGCCACTGCGTCGGTTGCCAGAAGATGACGTCGAGCGCCTTTTCGCTGAGTTCGCTTTATCCGGAGGATGGCTTCGGATATTCCGGCCTGGAGCCGGTGATCGGCGGACTCCACGGGGATTTGCGCCACTTCTTCTGCCCCCATTGCCTGAGTTGGCTGTTCACCCGTTTCGACGCCATGGGACCCTTCGTCAACGTGCGGTCCACAATGCTCGACAATGCCGCGACCTTCGAACCCTTCATCGAGACCTGCGTCGCCGAAAAACTGCCCTGGGTGACGACGCCGGCGCGCCACAGTTACCCGCAGTTCCCGCCGATGGAGGACTTTCCGCGCCTGATGGCCGAATTCGCCACAAGCGATCTCTGAGCGTGGCCACGGCATATCAAATGCGATAAGACGGCGGCTTCGTTTTTCATTCCAACCAGCATTCCGGCGGTTTCATGCACAAGGTCATTTTCGATACGGATCCGGGCGTCGACGACGCCATGGCGCTGCTCTTCCTTCATCATCATCCGGACATCGATCTGGTCGGCATCACGACGGTGTTCGGCAATGCCTCGATCGAGACGACCACGCGCAACGCGCTGTTTCTGAAACGCGAATGGAAGATCGCCGCCCCGGTTTCGCGCGGCGCCGGCGAAACCTTCATTCCCCATCGCGTGAGCCATGAGCCGCCGAAGTTCATCCACGGCGACGATGGCCTCGGCAATATCGGTGTGCCCGACGTGATCGACCTGCCGCTCGATCCGCGGCCCGCCCACCGCTTCATTGTGGAGACGGTGAGAGCCAATCCCGGCGAGGTGACGCTGGTCGCCGTCGGCCGGATGACGAACCTCGCCAATGCCTTGAAGGAAGATCCGAAGATCGTCGACCTGGTGAAGGAGGTCGTCATCATGGGCGGAGCCTTCGACGTCAACGGCAATGTCACGCCGGCGGCGGAAGCCAATATCCATGGCGATCCGGAAGCCGCCGATGTGGTCTTCACCGCCGACTGGCCGGTCGTCGTCGTCGGCCTCGACGTCACGACGAAGACGGTGATGACCCGCCAGCAGCTTGCTGACATCCGCGATGCGGCCGGCTCCAGCCGCGCCAAGCTGCTGTTCGATCTCTCGCAGTTCTACATCAAGTTCTACGAAAGCCGCGTGCCGGACGGCATGGTGGTCCACGACAGCTGCGCCTGCGCCTATGTCGTGGCGCCGCATCTTTTCACGACGCGTTCCGGATCGATCCGTGTCGTCTCAGGCGGGATCGCCGACGGCCAGACCATCCAGAAGCCCGACCATATCGGCTTCGGCCCCAGCGAGTGGGACAACCTGCCGAGCCAGAAGATCTGCACCGGCATCGATTCGGAGGCCATCCTGAAGCTGATCCACGACGCCATCGTTGCGGTCCGTGAGGATTAAGGACTTCACGAAAAAACGGGGAAACGTTTTCCGTCAGGAATGGCGGGGAACCGGGAGACCGGGCGCCCGCGTGACCGCGTGGAAAACTGAAACGCTATCGATCAGCGGTTGATCATCACCACGTACAGACCCATCTCCCGGGCCGCGGCGATCTTGCCGTAGCCCGCGGCGCCACCGGAGTTGCGGCAGACGAGATGCGTGATCCCGTGGGCGGAAAAGAGATCCGCCTCGCGGGTCGGATCCTCCGAGGGCTTTCCGAGGATCAGGGCATAGTCGGCGAAAGCGAGCGGCCCTGCCGGCTCGTCGACCATGCGGATGACGAACCGGCAGTCGACGCGGTTCGAGAATGCGTCGAGATGCTGCCGCCCCAGCGCGAGAAACACGACGGCACCCGAAGGCAGCGCATAGGCCGCATCCGCAAGCGTCGAAACCTCCTGCCACCGATCACCGCGCTGGCGCTGCCAGCCGGGCCGCACGAAGTGCTCCAGCGTGACCCCGGTCTCCGCGGCCGCGCGGATGGCGTTTTCCGAAATCCTCCGTGCGAAGGGATGGGTTGCGTCGATGATCCGCGTCACGTGGTTTTCGCGAATGTAGGTGACGAGGCCGTCTGCCCCGCCGAACCCACCGATCCGCACCTCGCCTGGCGGCAGCACCGGTTCGCGGGTTCGGCCGGCGAGCGAGGTGATGACACGCGTACCGCCGTTCGCCGTCATGTGTTCGGCCAGCCGGAATGCCTCGGCGGTACCGCCGAGGATCAGGATCGTCTCCGGACGCTCAGACGGCATGGGCGATGATCTTCCCCTGGCGGTCGGTCACGACGACGTCGACCGCCACGTCGGCGCCACGCAGGGTGTCGAGGGCAGCCTGCCGCGCCGCGGCGGCAACGGATGCCGCGATGTCTATTTCATTTTCCTTTGCTAATTCATATAGTTCTAACGCAGTGTTCGCGTCGAGCATCTGCTCCCTGACTCTAGGGGAGAGCGCCGCGTCGTCGATCAGGCCGGCGAGGAAGGCGTTGTCGACCTGGCTGCGCGACGAATGCAGGTCGAGCGCCCCTTGGGCGAGTTTGGCCATCTTGGCGAAACCGCCGGCGATCGTCAGGCGGGGAACAGGGTGTGCCCTCAGATATTTGAGCAGCCCGCCGGCGAAATCGCCCATGTCGAGCAGCGCACCGTCCGGCAGGCCGTGCAGCGCTTGCGCGGCCTTTTCCGACGTCGAGCCTGTCGCGCCGAGCACATGCGTCATGCCTTCCGCCCGTGCCACGTCGATGCCGCGATGGATGGAGTGGATCCAGGCGGCGCAGGAAAACGGATTGACGACGCCCGTCGTGCCGAGCACGGAAAGTCCGCCGACGATCCCGAGCCGCGGGTTCCACGTCTGCGCCGCGATCGTTTCGCCGCCGGGAATCGAAATGGTGATCTCCACGTCGGCCGGCAGCCCGTGTGCGCCGCAGAGCTCTTCGACCACGCCGGTCATCATCGCGCGGGGAACGGGATTGATCGCCGGTTCGCCGACCGCGATCGGCAAACCCGGGCGGGAGACGGTGCCGACCCCGTCGCCCGCAGCAAAGCGGATACCGCTTCCGGGCGGCAAGGGCCGCACCGAGGCGACTACGGTCGCCCCATGCGTCACATCCGGATCATCGCCGGCATCCTTGACGATGCCGGCCATCGCATAGCCGTCGCCGAGGGCCTCGAGCGCCAGCGCGAAGGCCGGTTCCTGGCCGCGCGGCAGGCGGATGCTGACCGGGTCGGGGAAGTCTCCGGTGATCAGCGCGGTGAGCGCCGCCTTGGTGGCGGCCGTCGCGCAGGCGCCGGTCGTCCAGCCGGTCCTGAGCGTGCCTTCCGGCTTCTCGGCACGGTCGCTCGGGGCTTCGGGGGGAACGGATGCGGTCGCCTTGGTCATGTCCCCGTTATAGGCGAGAGCGGGGCGCACCGAAAGCGCGTTGAGCGCCCTCGGCGATTGCATTTTCGCCATGCGGAGCCTAGAGCAGGATCATGACGTTTTCAACTTTCTCCGAGCTTCCGTCGATCAGTCCCGGCCATGTCTGGCTGGCCGGTGCCGGCCCGGGCGACCCGGGTCTCCTGACCCTCTTGGTCGCCAAGGCACTGTCCGAAGCCGACGTGATCGTCCACGATGCCCTGGTCAACGAGGATTGCCTGAAGCTCGCGCGGCCCGGTGCCGTTCTCGAATATGCTGGCAAGCGTGGCGGTAAGCCGTCGGCCCGCCAGCGTGACATCTCGCTGCGGCTCGTTGAACTGGCCAAGGTCGGACAGAAAGTGCTCCGCCTCAAGGGGGGCGATCCCTTCGTCTTCGGTCGCGGCGGCGAGGAAGCTCTGACCCTCATCGACCATGGCATACCGTTCCGCATCGTGCCGGGCATCACGGCGGGCATCGGCGGGCTGGCCTATGCCGGCATCCCGGTCACCCACCGCGAGATCAACCATGCCGTCACCTTCCTGACCGGTCATGATTCCTCCGGCGTCGTGCCAGACCGGATCGACTGGGAAGCGATCGGCCGCGGTTCTCCGGTGATCGTCATGTACATGGCGATGAAGCACATCGGCACCATCAGCGCCAACTTGATTGCAGCCGGCCGTTCGCCGGATGAACCGGTCGCCTTTGTCTGCGATGCGGCAACCGCGGCCCAGAAGGTGCTGGAAACCACGCTCGGACGCGCCGAGGTCGATGTCGCGGCCTCCGGTCTCGAGCCGCCGGCGATCGTCGTGGTCGGCGAAGTCGTAAGGCTTCGGCCGTCGCTCGATTGGCTGGGCGCACTCTCCGGCCGCAGGCTTCTGCCCGATCCTTTCGCCACCGGCGAGACGAAGGACAGCGCATGAAGGGCCTGCTGATCGCGGCGTCGTCTTCGGGAGCCGGCAAGACGACCGTGACGCTCGGTCTTTTGAGGGCCCTGCGCAATCGTGGATTGGCAATTGCCCCGGGCAAGGCCGGTCCTGACTACATCGATCCCGCTTTCCACGCCGCCGCGAGCGGCGAGTCTTGCATCAATCTCGATCCCTGGGCCATGCGTTCCGCATTGCTGAGCGCGAATGCCGTGAGCCACGGCGCTGGCGGCCGTCTTCTCGTCGTCGAGGCGATGATGGGGCTGTTCGACGGTGCCGCCGACGGCAGCGGCGCGCCGGCGGACCTTGCGGCCTTGCTCGGCCTGTCGGTGGTGCTGGTCGTCGACTGCGCCAAGACCTCGCATTCGGTCGCGGCGCTGGTGAAGGGCTTCGCCGGTTTCCGCGCCGACACCCATGTCGCCGGCGTGATCCTCAATCGGGTCGGCAGCGATCGCCACGAGACGATGCTGCGGGATGCGCTGGACAGGATCGGAATGCCGGTCTTCGGCGTCCTGCGATCGGATCCCGCCTTGCATCTTCCCGAGCGACACCTCGGCCTCGTCCAGGCCGGCGAGCATGCCGAACTGGAAGCCTTCATCGAGCGTGCCGCCGCGGCGGTCGCCGCAGGCTTTGATCTCGACGCGCTGGTTTCGGCTGCGGGTGTTCTGCGGCCCGTCGGCAAGGACCGTGTTGCGGTCCTGCCGCCATTCGGCCGCCGGATCGCCATCGCCCGCGATATGGCGTTTGCCTTCTGCTACGAACACCTATTGTCCGGCTGGCGCGGCGAGGGGGCCGAGATCACCTTCTTTTCCCCGCTCGCCGACGAGGCGCCGGTGTTGGATGCGGATGCCGTCTATCTGCCGGGCGGTTATCCGGAGCTCCATGCCGGTCAGCTGTCTGCGGCCGAAAATTTTCGCGCCGGCATGCTGTCCGCGGCAGGGCGCGGCGCCCGGATCTACGGGGAGTGCGGCGGCTACATGACGCTCGGCGAGGCGATCATCGACGGTGAGGGCAATAGCCACCCGATGCTCGGCCTGCTTCCCGTTGTCACCAGCTATGCGGCTCGCAAGCGCCACCTCGGCTACCGGCGCCTGCGGCCGGTCGATGACAGTTTCTTTTCGATGCCGCTCACCGCGCACGAGTTTCATTACGCCTCGATCGTGTCCGAAGGTAAAGCCGACCGGTTGTTCCGCGCGGAAGATGCGCTTGGACTGTCGCTCGGAGAGGTTGGCCTGAGGCGCGGCACTGTCGCGGGCTCCTACATGCACCTCATTGACGTAAGGGGCGAAGACTGATGAGCGGCAGGATCGCCCATGGAGGCGGCATCGGCGCCGCCGCGGCCCTATACGGCGGACGCCCGGAAGACTGGCTCGATCTGTCGACCGGTCTCAACCCGTGCCCGCCCGCTCTGCCAGAGATCGCCGACCGCGTCTGGCACCGGCTTCCCGACCAGGATCTGGTGACCCGCGCCCGCCAGGCCGCCCGGGGCTTCTATGGCTCCGGCGACATCCTGCCCTTGCCGGTCCCGGGTACCCAGTCGGTCATCCAGTTGCTGCCGCGGCTGGTCAGTCCCGGCGCCCGTGTCGCGGTCGTGTCGCCGACCTATGGCGAATACGGCAGCGTGCTCTCGTTGAACGGTTTCGCCGTCGATCGGCCCGAAACGCCCGACGCTGTCGCTCCGGCAAGCGACTTGGTGGTCGTCGTCAATCCCAACAATCCGACCGGCAGACTCTATCCCCGCGAGGAACTGCTTGCGTTGGCCGACCGGCTGGCGGGCGAGGGTGGCCTTCTCGTCGTCGACGAAGCCTTCGGCGACTGCGACCCGGCGGCAAGCCTTGTCGATGCGGTGGAGACGCGGTCCAATCTCGTCGTCTTCCGATCGTTCGGAAAGTTCTTCGGTTATGCCGGCATTCGCCTCGGCTTCGTCGTTGCCCCTGAGGACATGCTCGAGCGCTTTGCCGACTGGCTCGGCCCCTGGGCCGTGTCTGGTCCCGCGCTTTCGGTCGCCGCCGATCTTTTCGGCCGGGATCCGGCTCCCCTGCGCCGCGTGATCGAGGAGCGTCGCGCCGGGCTCGGGTCGGCCCTCTCCGCCGCCGGTCTGACGGTCGAGGGTTCCACCCGGCTTTTCGCGCTGGTGACCGATTCCCGTGCGGGTGAATTGCATGAGCATCTCTGCCGCGCGCGCATCCTGACCCGCAAGTTCGACTATGCTCCGACCTGGCTGCGCTTCGGCCTTGCGCCCGATGCCGACGGGGATGCGCGGCTCGCGGCGGCCCTTGCAGACTGGAGGCGGAATTGAGCGTCTGGATTCCTGCCGTTCTCTTGATCGCCCTGGTGCTCGATCGCCTCGTGGGCGACCCGCCCGCCCTCTGGGCCCGGCTGCCCCATCCGGTCGTAGTCTTCGGCAAGGCGATCTCGGTTCTGGATCGCCACCTTAACGGAGACGATCTGTCGGCGAGCCGACGCCGCGGCCACGGCGTGCTGGCGATTGTCGCGCTGCTTGCCGCTTCTGCCCTGGTCGGCGACGTTCTTTCGGACATCTTCCACCATCTCGGCCCGGTAGGCTTCGTCCTCGAAGTAATCGTCGTCGCGGTTTTCCTGGCGCAGAAGAGCCTCGGCGACCATGTCGGCGCCGTGGCTGCCGGCTTGCGGAGCGAAGGTCTCGCCGGGGGCCGACGGGCCGTCGCCCTGATCGTCGGACGCGACCCGGAAACGCTCGATGAACCGGCGGTCTGCCGGGCGGCGATTGAAAGTCTGGCCGAAAATTTCGCCGACGGCGTGGTGGCGCCGGCCTTCTGGTACGCTCTGTGCGGCCTGCCGGGCATCCTGGTCTACAAGATGCTCAACACCGCCGATTCGATGATCGGCCACAAGAACGAGCGCTATCTCCATTTCGGCTGGGCGTCCGCCCGGCTGGACGACCTTGCCAACTGGCCGGCGGCCCGCTTGTCGAGCCTCCTCGTGGCCGCCGCGGCTTTGATCCTTCAGGGGGGCGGTGCCGCCCGCAGGGCGATTTCCGTGACGCTGCGCGATTCGGGTCTCCACCGCTCGCCGAATTCCGGCTGGCCGGAGGCGGCCATGGCCGGAGCGCTCGACATCCAGCTGACCGGCCCCCGTATCTACGCTGGCCAGCGGGTGAGCGAGCCGATGATCAACGGATCGGGCCGGGCGGTTGCAACGGCCGGCGACATCGAAAACGGCGTCGAATTTTTCTATGGCGCCTGCACCGCGC
This sequence comes from Rhizobium sp. CAU 1783, assembly GCF_054551725.1. Classification (NCBI taxonomy): domain Bacteria; kingdom Pseudomonadati; phylum Pseudomonadota; class Alphaproteobacteria; order Hyphomicrobiales; family Rhizobiaceae; genus Rhizobium; species Rhizobium sp. CAU 1783. The sequence goes on from NZ_JBTOLM010000003.1 coordinate 515,836, forward strand.
TGGGCGTTCTTGCCGCCTTGATGCTCGCCGCCGCGCTACTCGTCTAGTCCTTCCGGCGCCCCAGCCCCATGCGATCGCGTTAAAGCAATATTTTCCTTTTTGCTTAATCGCCTATATTCGGATTTATACTACAGTGTCCCCAGTCAAGCGCCTCGGACAACGCGGCAAACAAGAACCAGGGGACATCATGCGCAAGTTCATTCTGGCCGCCTCGGCCTTTCTATGCCTTCAGATCCAGCCACTCGTGGCGGAAGCCAGCAATCTTGTCGCCAAGGTCAGCATTTCGCAGCAGACCATGACCGTATCGCAGAACGGCATCGTCAAGTATCGCTGGAAGGTTTCGACCGCACGCAAGGGATATGTCACGCCGCTCGGCAACTACAAGGCCAAATGGGCTTCGAAGAACCACCGGTCGCGCAAGTATGACAATGCGCCGATGCCTTACGCAATTTTCTTCAACGGAGGCTATGCCGTTCACGCAACTTTCGATTTGAAGCGCCTTGGTCGGCCGGCGTCGCACGGTTGCGTGCGGCTGCATCCGGACAATGCGGCACAGTTCTTCTCCATGGCCACCGCCAATGGCCTCGGCAATACGAAGATCATCGTGACGCGCTGAAGCAATTTCAGGAAAGGCGTGAAGCGGCTTTCCTGTTAGAATTGTGTAGAAACAAGGAGACAGAGCGCTTCCTCAGCTTCGGAAAACAGGAACGCTCTGGCCGAGTCGCTTATCTCTTGGGGGTGAATGGGGCCGTGCGGCCGGTGACGTCAATCGTTGCCGGCCGCATAGCGCAGGCGGCGTGCGTCGGGAACGATCACATGCCGGTTGTTTTCGATGATGATGATGCCGTCCTTGCGAAGCTTCGTCATCTGGCGGCTTACCGTCTCGATCGTGAGGCCCAGGAAGTCCGCAATGTCTGCGCGTGAAAGCGGCAGGTCGAAGGTCGTCGTGTTGCCGCTCTTTTCCGGATCGATATGGGTAGCGATCAGGTACAGGAAGCTCGCGACCTTTTCCTGCGCCGTCTTGCGGCCGAGCGTCAGCATCCAGTCGCGCGCTTCGTCGAGTTCCTTGAGCGACTGCGAATGCAGCTTGCGTTCGAGATCCCGTGCCTCGCCGACCATGCGGTCGACCAGCGGCCGCGGGAAGGAACAGATTTCCGTCTCGGTCGCGGCTTCGGCGGTGACCGAGCTTTCGCTCAGGAAGGGGCGGCCGAGGAAGTCGGGAGCGAACTGCAGTCCGACGATCTGCTGGCGGCCATCCGCCATCATCTTGGAAAGCTTCACCACGCCGTTGAGAATGTTGCTGTAGCTGCCGACGCGCTCACCCTGGCCGATCACCTCGTTGCCGGGTTCGACCTTGCGGCGGGTGGAGTGCTTGTTGAGCTCGACCAACTGGCTTGCGGTGAGCGCCGCGCAGATGCCGCCGTGGCGGGCCTCGCAGGCTTTGCAGACCGTGGGCGCTTCGCATTCGCCCGTATGTTTCTTGTGCGCGTCCATGATGTTGATCCCGTCTGACGCCAAACTGGCCATAGGTCAAGTGAGGAATTCGCAGGTCCCGATGCCGGGTTCCGACTCCCTCCACGCTCGAATGCGTACAGCTACGCAAATCTACCTATAAATTGATCGAAGTCAAAGGCAGACCATGCCTGCGGGGTTATTCAAAAGGCTATGAACATCCATCTGAAAAGCGGCGTATGACATGCGAAACCCCTTGCTGGCCAAGTATTCCGGCTCTGTCCCACGATACACGAGCTACCCGACGGCGCCGCATTTTCATGAAGGCGTGGACTGCGGCAAATATACGCAATGGCTCGGGGAACTGGGCGCGGAGCACGATTTGTCGCTCTACGTGCACATTCCGTATTGCGATCGCCTCTGCTGGTTCTGCGCCTGCCATACCAAGCACACGCTGAAATACGAGCCGATCACGAGCTATCTCGAATCGCTGAAGCGGGAGATCGCCAAGGTCGGCAGTCTCGTCAGCCGCGACGCGAAGGTCTCGGCCCTTCACTTTGGCGGCGGCTCGCCGACCATGCTGAAGCCGGAGGACATGATCGATCTGATGCGGGCGTTCCGCGCCGCCTTCGATTTCCGTGCCGATGCCGAGATCAGCGTCGAGATGGATCCGAACGACCTCGATGAGCCGCGCTACGATGCGCTGGCGGCGATCGGCATGACCCGTGCGAGCCTCGGCGTGCAGGATTTCGATCCGAAGGTGCAGAAGACCATCAACCGCATCCAGACATTCGAACAGACCAGGTCGGTCGTCGATGCTGTCCGGGCTCGCGGTGTCCACTCGGTCAATTGCGACATTCTCTACGGCTTGCCCTACCAGACGATGGAAACGCTGGAGGCGACGGTCAACGACATCGTCTCGCTCTCGCCCGACCGCATCGCGCTCTTCGGCTACGCCCATGTGCCGTGGATGAAGAAGCACCAGACGATGATTCCGGAAGAGGCGCTTCCGGATGTCGAAACCCGCTTCGACCAGATGAGCCGTGCCGCCGACATGCTTGTTGCCGCCGGCTACGAGCCGATCGGCATCGACCACTTTGCGAAGCCCGACGACCGTCTCGCCGTTGCCGCCCGCAATGGCCGTCTCCGCCGCAATTTCCAGGGTTACACCGACGATGCCGCCGAGGCGCTGATCGGTTTCGGCGCCTCCTCCATCGGGCAGCTGCCGCAGGGCTATGTGCAGAACATGCCGGCGACCGGCGAGTACCAGAAGATGGCTGATGCAGGCGGACTGACCGCGGTGCGCGGTATCGAACTTTCCGCCGACGACCGGCTGCGCGCCCACGTGATCGAGGAGATCATGTGCCGCTTCGCCTTTTCCTTCGCGACCGTCAGGGCGCTCTTTCCCCAAATCGGCGAGACCGTCATTGCCGAGGCGCGGCAGTTCTCGGCCTCGAATCCGGACGGAATTTGCGAGATTTCCGGCGACGAGTTCCGCCTGACGCAGGCCGGTCGGCCGTTTGCCCGCAGCGTGGCCGCGGTGTTCGACAGTTACCTAGCCACCGGAAAGGGCCGCCATTCAATTGCTGTTTGAGCAACACTTCGGCGCCAAATTTTGCAGTCGCTCAAACTTGCCATTGGCTTTTAAAACAGTTTTCCCTATGTGGAACTCAGATTTTAGACACATGAGGTAATTGGCGTGACCGCTACATTCGACAAAGTTGCCGACATCATTGCTGAAACCAGCGAAATCGACCGCGAGACGATTACGCCGGAAAGCCACACGATTGATGACCTCGGCATCGATAGCCTCGACTTCCTCGACATCGTCTTTGCGATCGACAAGGAATTCGGCATCAAGATCCCGCTCGAGCAGTGGACGCAGGAAGTCAACGAAGGCAAGGTTTCGACCGAGGAGTACTTCGTCCTGAAGAACCTCTGCGCCAAGATCGACGAGCTGCGGGCAGCCAAGGGCTGATCCGCCTCGGGGCGGAGGTCTCAATGCTGCTCGAATACTTCCAGATGATTGACAGGGTCGAGGCGCTGGACCTCGGCCTTGGCACGCTCAAGGCCCGGTCGGTCGTGCCGGAAAAGAGCCCGGTCTTTGAAGGCCATTTTCCCGGAATGCCGCTTGTCCCGGGCGTGCTCCTGATCGAGACGATGGCGCAGGCCTCCGGCATGCTGCTGCTCGCGGTCAAGGACTTTTCCGTGATGCCGTTCCTGATGTCTGTCGACGGCGCGAAGATGCGAACCTTCGTGGAGCCGGGTGCGGCTCTTGACATCGAGGCCGAGCTGGAACACGACGGCTCCGGCTTCGCTGTGACGAAGGCAAGGATCTCGTCGTCGGGCAAGAAGGTCTGCGACGCGCAGTTGAAACTGCGGACCATGCCGTTCAGCGAAGTGCCGCTTGCCGACATCGTGCGCAAGCGTGCCACAGAAATCGGCCTCGTCGAGGCCATTGCCGCCGCCCGCTGATCCTGCCTGCGGGTGGCTTTTCGTTGTTGACGGATGCGGGCCGACCGAACTGCCGCGGCTCGCTGCGCCGGAAACGCTCCGGCGAGAGGATGTAAGATGGTCAAGAAGCCCAATGATGTGGTGATTACCGGTATCGGCATCGTGACGTGCCACGGGACCGGCAAGGAACCGCACCTCGCTCTTTTGTCTTCGTCCAGGGCGCCGACGCCCGTCGTCGAGGTGGAGAAGTTCAAGCCTTATCCGATCCACCCGATGCCGGAGATCGACTGGTCCCAGCAGATCGCCAAGCGCGGCGATCAGCGCCAGATGGAAAACTGGCAGCGCCTCGGCGTTTATGCGGCGGGTCTGGCGCTGGACGATGCGGGGCTGAAGGACAATCTGGAAGCCTGTTCGACCATGGACATGATCGTTGCCGCCGGTGGTGGCGAGCGCGACGTGAACGTCGACACGATCATCGTTGACGAGGGCCTGAAGCGTAACGACCGCGCCCAGCTGGTCAACGAGAAGCTGACCACCGAGCTCCGCCCGACGCTGTTCCTTGCCCAGCTGTCCAACCTGATGGCTGGCAACATCTCGATCGTTCACAAGGTGACCGGCTCCTCGCGCACCTTCATGGGTGAAGAAGCTGCCGGCATTTCGGCCGTGGAAACCGCTTTCGCCCGCATCCGCGCGGGCCAGTCCACCCATACGCTGGTCGGCGGTGCATTCGTTGCCGATCGAGACGATATCTTCCTGCTCGTCGAGGGCATCCAGGCCCACGCGACCGGTGACTGGCAACCTCTCTGGCAGCGCGGCTCGGGCAAGGGCGGCGGCATGATGCTCGGCACCGTCGGCGCCTTCCTAATGCTCGAATCCCGTGCCCATGCCGAGGCGCGCGGCACCCACATCTATGCGTCGATTGACGCCATCGAGGGCGATCGCGGACGGCGCGACGACGGCGGGCTCGAAAAGCGCCTGAAGCGCATGGCCGCTTCGGTTGCCGGCGAAGCCCACCAAGGCACGCTCGTCCTGTCGGGCGCGAGCGGCTTGCATGCGCTTTCGGAGCGCGAAAAGGCCGTTCTTGGCGAGGTTTTCCCCGGTTCGGTCGTGCGCGGCTTCGGCGGCGTGACCGGCCATGCGCTCGAGGCTCAGTTCCCGCTGGGCCTCGCGCTTGCGGCGTTGGCGCTGGACAGCAAGGCGGTTGTTCCTGCCTTTGACGACAAAAATGAAACGGTCATGGCAGCACCGGCGACGGATGCCGTGGTGACCACGGTCGGATATGTGCGCGGCGAGGGCCTTGCGCACCTGACGGCCGAGGCGTGAGGAGACAGGACCATGACTGAATCTCGCTTCAAGGATCATCTGGGCCGCCCGATTGTCGCCGTGACCGGCATGGGCGTCATCACCTCGCTCGGCCAGGGACTCACCGACAATTGGGAAAAGCTCACCGGCGGCGTCTCGGGTATCCACAAGATTACCCGTTTCCCTACCGAGGGTCTCAATACCCGCATCAGCGGCACCGTCGATTTCATCGATCTGCCGGCGGTCAACGCGGTCGACCGTTCCTATGCGATGGCGCGCGAGACCACCATCGAGGCGCTCGCCCAGGCCGGCCTGTCGGGTGATTTCGACGGACCTCTTTTCCTCGCCGCACCGCCGGTCGAACCGGAGTGGGACGACCGCTTCCGTCTCGCTGAACGCATTCCGCCGGAAGAGAACGAGGGCCACGCCTATCATCGCCTGCTCGCCGCCATGCGCGCCAAGGCCGATCCGGTTTTCATGGAGGCGGTGCAGTTCGGTTCGATCTCCGAGCGCCTTTCGGACAGGTTTGGCACGCGCGGCCTTCCCGTGACGCTGTCGACTGCCTGTGCCTCCGGTGCAACGGCGATCCAGCTTGGCGTCGAGGCGATCCGCCAGGGCCGCACCGATCGCGCCCTGACGGTGGCGACGGATGGCTCGGTCAGCGCTGAGGCGCTGATCCGCTTTGCGCTTTTGTCCGCCCTCTCGACCCAGAACGATCCGCCGGAAAAGGCCTCCAAGCCGTTCAGCAAGGACCGTGACGGCTTCGTCATCGCCGAAGGTGCGGCCACCCTCGTGCTGGAATCGCTGGAATCGGCGATCGCCCGCGGCGCGCGCGTGCTCGGCGTGATGAAGGGTTGCGGCGAGAAGGCCGACCATTTCCACCGTACCCGTTCGTCGCCGGACGGTGGACCGGCGATCGCCACGATCCACGCGGCACTCGACGACGCCGGCCTCTCGGAAGAGCAGATCGGCTACATCAACGCCCACGGCACTTCGACGCCGGAAAACGACAAGATGGAATACGGGGCCATGCTCTCGGTGTTCGGTGAGCAGCTGAAGGACAGGATCCCGGTCTCGTCCAACAAGTCGATGATCGGCCACACGCTGACGGCGGCCGGCGCCGTCGAAGCGGTCTTTTCCATCCAGACCATGCTGACCGGCACGATCCCGCCGACCATCAACTACGTCAATCCGGATCCGGCGATCGTGCTGGACGTGGTGCCGAACGTGAAGCGAGAGGCGGAGGTTTCGGCCGTCCTGTCGAACTCCTTCGGCTTCGGCGGCCAGAACGCCAGCCTTGTCATGACGCGTGAACCGGCTTAAGCGACGGTTCTCTAGTCCCTTTACCTTGAATTGAGCGCCCTCGGGGCGCGAGGATAGACCTTATGCGCGCACTTCAACTCGTCGATGATCGCAAGCTCGAAATCGTTGATATCCCGGAACCGGATGCACCCGGCCCGGGCGAGGTGACCCTGCGCGTCAAAGCCGTGGCGCTGAACCACATCGATGTCTGGGGCTGGCGCGGCATGGCGTTTGCCAAGCGCAAGATGCCGTTGACCATTGGCGCAGAAGCCTCCGGTGTGGTCGAGGCGATCGGTCCGGGTGTCGGCAACATTCTTCCGGGTCAGCTTGCCGCCGTTTACGGTGCGCGCACCTGCGGACTCTGCAAGCCCTGCCGCGAGGGCCGCGACAATCTTTGCGAAAACGTCGGCGGCGTGCACGGCTTCCATCTCGACGGCTTCGCCCAGGAAAAGATCAACCTGCCGGCGCGCCTGCTGGTTCCGGCACCGCCCGGCGTCGATGCGGTCGGCGCGGCGCTGGCGCCTGTCACCTTCGGCACGGTCGAGCACATGCTGTTCGACAACGCGAAGCTGGAATCCGGCGAAACCATCCTGGTCCATGCCGGCGGGTCCGGCATCGGCACCGCCGCGATTCAGCTTGCAAAGAAGATCGGCTGCACGGTCATCACCACCGTCGGTTCCGACGACAAGATCGAGCCGGCCAAGGCGCTCGGCGCCGATCACGTCATCAACTACCGCACTGACCGTTTCGAGGGCGTGGTGCGCAAGATCACCAAGAAGAAGGGCGTGGACGTCGTCTTCGAACACGTCGGCAAGGATACCTGGGCGGGCTCGATGTTCGTGCTGAAGCGCGGCGGCCGCCTGGTCACCTGCGGTTCGACGTCCGGCGTCTCCACCGACATCAACCTGATGATGCTCTTCCAGCAGCAGCTGAAGCTTTTCGGTTCCTTCGGCTGCCGCATGGAGAACATGGCGAATGCCATGCAGAAGATGGCGCGCGGTCTCGTCCATCCGGTGATCGATACCGAGGTCAGCCTCGAGGATATCGATCGCGCCCTGCTGCGCATGGAAGGCCGCCAGGTCTTCGGCAAGATCATCCTGCGGATGGATTGATCGCTTGAGGCAGGTCGTCACCAAGATCGTCCTGGCGTTTCGCCGCTTCCCGCAATGGCTGGTGGCGAAGCTGGTGCTCGTCCTGCTCAAGGTTCTGAAGCTTCTGCCGGCCGATGCCGCGATCAATTCCGCCGACCGGCTGGTCCGTTTCATCGGACCGAAGCTGTCGCGTCACAGGCTGATGCTGACCAATCTTCGCAACGCCTTTCCGGAAAAGAGCGAAGCGGAAATCCAGAAGATCGCCTCTGACGCCTGGGGACACATGGGACGCCAGTTCGCCGAATATGTCTTTCTCGACGAACTCTTCGATTTCGATCCCGAACGGCCGGGCGAGGGGCGTGTCGAGGTGTCGGGCGTACCGATCTTCCTCGATCTCTTGAACAATCCGCGTCCGTTCATCGTCTTCACCGGTCATACCGGCAATTTCGAGATGCTTCCGGTCGCCGGGGCCGCCTTCGGCCTTTATGTGACCGTGCTCTTCCGTCCGCCGAACAATCCCTACATCGCCGACATGGTCTTCGACTTCCGACGCGCACGCATGGGCAACCTCGTTCCCTCGCATGCCGGCTCGTCCTTCCAGCTTGCCCGCCAGCTGGAAGCGGGGCAGGGTGTCGGCGTGCTCGTCGACCAGAAGTTCAAGAAGGGCCAGCCGACGCAATTTTTCGGCCGCGACGTTCACACCAACCCTCTGCTGGCAAAGCTCGTGCGCCAGTTCGGCTGTGACGTCTATCCGGCTCGCTGCATCCGCCTGCCGAACAACCGCTACCGGCTTGAGATCGAACCGCGCGTCGATCTGCCGAAGGATGCCGACGGGCGCATCGACGTCCGGGGAACCGCGCAGTATCTGAACGACAAAGTCGAGGCCTGGGTGCGCGAATATCCCGAGCAATGGCTCTGGTATCACGACCGCTGGAACATCAAGAAAGAGCTCTGAAAGAGCCGGACCTGACTTTTATTGGGTCTTGGGTGCCTGTCGGACACCCTCTCAAGCGCTATGAGCGCCACCGGTATCGTTTCAGCGCGTAAAACGGCCCAAATACTTCACAAGCATCAATTTTAGGGCTTTTCTACCCCAAAAGTTAGGCAATTGAATGTGAGTAACATTCATGTTAACTGCCCCTAATACAGCCGCATTGGTGCACGTTCACTCTGGACGCCCGTCGATGTCGACCTTTTCCCACGCGTATTCAGGGTAGTTGTCAAAGTGGCATCTCAAGTTTTCCCATACCCGAGTTTGTTGCCTCTCTTCGAAGCGGTTTCGCTGAAGAATGTCCAGTTGCAGCAGGCGATCCGCGTCGGTGACGATCACTTGGTCCGTCTCCTCGATCGCGAGCTGGATCCGCTGATTGCCGCCGTCATCGACTACCATGCGGCCGATCTCGCCGAGATTCATCTGCAGCTCCGTTTCATCAGCAATCTCATCCGGGAGGATGCCGACGACCGCTCTTGTGTGCAGCGACATGCCGCCGTTCTGTCCGTATTGCTTGATCGCTATTTCGGAGACAATACGGCCAACAAGGGGCGTTCGCCGTCCTCTCGCGGCGAAGTGCCGCTGGAGGCCCGTGTTCAGGGCGAGGACGGTCTATTGAACGAGTCGATCCTCAACAGCCTGCCGGATCGCGTCGCCGTGTTGACGCTCGACTACCGGTATCTCTACGCCAATCCTGCCCATGCGGCCTATCTGAAGTCGACGCCGCTGGAACTTGTCGGCCGCAACCTGTTCGATTTCCTTGAAGATGGCCAGGTCAGCGACGGCATGCGAGTCCAGCTCGACCGCTGTTTTGCCGGAGAGCAGGGAGATTATTCCTACTGGTCGTTCGGGGACGGCCGCAGCATGCCGCTGCGTTGTCGTCTGACGCCGCTCCGCACCGGGCGAGGCGATGTCATCGGCGCAGTGATGATGCTACTCGACAATCAGGTCGCCTCCGGCGAGATCGCCGCCTGAGGGAATGACGAGAAGCGGCGCCCCAAGGAGCGCCGCCGATTTCTTTACCGAAATTTGATGACGGGGCCGGCTCAGTTGTGGCCGGAAACCTTCGCGTCTTCCGGGATGCTGTAGAGCAGATGCTCGCGCTCAAACGCGATATGCCGCCGGATGCCTTCGAAGAAGCCGCGCAGCATATAACCCACCGCCTCCATGTTCACCGCCGTTCCCGATCCGAGCTTGAGCAGCGCATCGGTCAGCTCCTCGGCAAAGCATTCATCCTCGCAATGCTCGAACTTCAGCCGGTCGAGGGTGTCGCGAAGGTTTTCCACGTTCCGGTTCGCCGTCTCCAGCCAAGGGAACAGCACCGTCTCCTCATAGTGGTGCACGCCCTTGATCAGCGGTCCGAGTGACTTGGCCGCGTAGATGCATTTCTGCCGGTTGACGCTGGCAGGCAGCGAATCGGCAATCTCTTCCAGTTCGCCGCACAGCGCCAGCTGCTCTTCGTGTGCTCTGCGAAGCCAGGCGAGCGAGCGCTGGCTGTCCTGCTGGCCGTTGGCGAGCGACTGCTCAATCCCGCCGGTCGGCCCATTATTCACTTTCTTTGCGTGCATTCCGCCACCTCCACCGCATCGGTCTCCGCCGGGACCCGATCCCTCGCAAGTTCCCGGCGAGCCTCAAGATCCCTTCCGACTGCGCGCCGATGACGCATGGCGCCGGTCCGGCAAATCGCAGAAGGGGTAGTGTGAATGCATAATTCCGTAATTCAGACCCCGCTTGCATTGATTTGGATCAAGGTGGATTGTGGGCCGGAATGCGAATTCTGCACGTGACGCGAAAGGATTCTCCGTCTCGTACGGGTATGTTTTCGTGAGTGATCAGCAAGCCGTTGGGGGATGCCAACAATGAACTACACGTTAGAAACAATAGTGATGGCCGTATTGGCCTTCGCTGCGCTGCTCGGGGTCGCTTTTGCCCACGACAGCCTGTTCGCTGCCCATATGTGGGTCGCGTTCTTCGTGCTGACAGCCGGTACGATCGTCATGCTTCGCCGCATGAAGTTCGCTCCGGTCAACGCCAAGACCGCCGAGCAGATCAAGTCCGAATACTTCGACGAAGTCGTCAAGTACGGCGTGATCGCCACGGTGTTCTGGGGCGTCGTCGGCTTCCTCGTCGGCGTCGTCGTGGCGCTGCAGTTGGCCTTTCCGGACCTCAACATCGAGCCGTGGTTCAACTTCGGCCGCATGCGTCCGCTGCACACCTCCGCCGTTATCTTCGCCTTCGGCGGTAACGCGCTGATCGCCACCTCCTTCTACGTCGTCCAGCGCACCTCGCGCGCACGCCTGTTCGGTGGTTCGCTCGGCTGGTTCGTGTTCTGGGGTTACAACCTCTTCATCGTCATGGCCGCCACCGGCTACCTGCTCGGCATCACTTCGGGCCGCGAATATGCGGAACCGGAATGGTATGTCGACCTCTGGCTGACCGTCGTCTGGGTTGCCTATCTGATCACCTTCCTCGGCACGATCATGACCCGGAAGGAATCGCACATCTATGTCGCGAACTGGTTCTACCTGTCCTTCATCGTCACCATCGCGATGCTGCACATCGTCAACAACCTGGCGATGCCGGTCTCCTTCCTCGGCGTGAAGAGCTATTCGGCCTTCTCCGGTGTTCAGGACGCGCTCACCCAGTGGTGGTACGGCCATAACGCCGTCGGCTTCTTCCTGACCGCAGGCTTCCTCGGCATGATGTACTACTTCGTTCCGAAGCAGTCCGGCCGTCCGGTCTATTCCTACCGTCTGTCGATCATCCACTTCTGGGCTCTGATCTTCATGTACATCTGGGCCGGCCCGCACCACCTGCACTACACCGCTCTGCCGGACTGGGCCCAGACCCTCGGCATGGTCTTCTCCATCATGCTGTGGATGCCCTCCTGGGGCGGCATGATCAACGGTCTGATGACGCTCTCGGGCGCCTGGGACAAGATCCGTACCGACCCGATCGTCCGCATGATGGTCATCGCGATCGCCTTCTACGGCATGTCGACCTTCGAAGGTCCGATGATGTCCATCAAGGCCGTCAACTCGCTCAGCCACTACACCGACTGGACCATCGGTCACGTTCACTCCGGCGCACTCGGCTGGGTTGGCATGATCACCTTCGGTGCCGTCTACTACCTGACGCCGAAGCTGTGGAACCGCAACCGTCTCTACTCGCTGCGCCTGGTCAACTGGCACTTCTGGCTCGCCACCCTCGGCATCGTCGTCTACGCCGCCGTTCTGTGGGTCGCCGGTATCCAGCAGGGTCTGATGTGGCGTGAATACGACGAGCAGGGCTTCCTGGTCTATTCGTTCGCCGAATCGGTCGCAGCCATGTTCCCGTACTACGTCCTGCGCGCCGTCGGCGGTGGCATGTACCTGCTCGGTGGCATCATCATGGCCTACAACGTGCTCATGACGATCCTCGGCTACGAGCGCCAGGAAGCCCCGATCCCGGGCTCTGTCGCACCTGCCGCCGTCCAGCCGGCCGAATAAGAAGGAAGGCTAAAGATGTCTATTCTTGATAAACACGCAATCCTCGAGAAGAACTCCAGCCTTCTGCTTCTCGGCTCACTGCTGGTCGTCACCATCGGCGGCATCGTCGAGATTGCACCGCTCTTCTATCTCGAGAACACCATCGAGAAGGTCGAGGGGATGCGTCCCTACTCGCCGCTGGAGCTGGCCGGCCGCAACATCTACATCCGTGAGGGATGTTATGTCTGCCATAGCCAGATGATCCGTCCGTTCCGTGACGAGGTCGAACGCTATGGCCACTACTCGCTGGCTGCGGAGTCGATGTACGACCATCCGTTCCAGTGGGGTTCCAAGCGTACCGGTCCGGATCTGGCCCGCGTGGGTGACCGCTATTCGAACGAATGGCACGTCCAGCACCTGACCGAACCGCGTGACGTCGTGCCGGAATCGATCATGCCGAGCTACTCGTTCCTCAAGACGACGCCGCTCAAGATCGCCAGCATCGACATGGAACTGAAGGCCAACCGCACCGTCGGCGTTCCTTACTCCGACGAGATGGTAGAGAACGCGGCCGCAGACCTTGCAGCCCAGGCCGATCCGAATGCGGATACGACTGCGCTGCTGGCCCGCTATCCGAAGGCCAAGGTCGGCGACTTCGACGGCAATCCGGCTGAACTGACCGAGATGGACGCACTCGTCGCCTATCTCCAGATGCTCGGCACGCTCGTCGACTTCACCACCTACGACGACGCCACCGGCTATCGCTGAGGAGGGGCACATGGAAACCTATACGGCCATGCGCCACTTCGCAGACAGCTGGGGCTTGCTCGCCATGACCCTGTTCTTTGTCGGCGTTGTCGTCTTCACGTTCCGGCCCGGCGGCAAGCGAGTTGCTGACGAGGCGGCAAGCATCCCTCTCAAGGAGGACTAAGAGATGTCACAGAAACATATTGATGAAATCAGTGGCGTCGAAACCACTGGCCATGAGTGGGATGGTATCCGCGAGCTCAACAATCCGATGCCGCGTTGGTGGGTCTGGACCTTCTACGCGACCATCCTGTGGGCGATCGGTTACACGATCGCTTACCCGGCCTGGCCGCTCCTGAAGGAAAACACCAAGGGCATGCTCGGTTTCTCGAGTCGTGCCCAGGTCGCTGCCGAACTCACCGACGCCAAGGCTGCCCAGGCGGTGTATCTCGACAAGATCGCCGCTCTGCCGCTCGCCGACATCGTCGCCGACAAGGAGCTCACTCAGTTCGCCATCGCTGGCGGTGCTGCAGCCTTCAAGGTCAACTGCTCGCCCTGCCACGGCTCGGGCGCACAGGGCGGCAACGGCTATCCGAACCTCAACGACGACGACTGGCTGTGGGGTGGTGATCTTGAGACCATCAACACCACGCTGGCGCACGGCATCCGCTATGCCAGCGACGCCGACACCCGCGTCTCCGAAATGCCGGCCTTCGCCGACATTCTCCAGCCGGAGCAGATCAAGCAGGTTGCCGCCTATGTGGTCAGCCTGTCCGGCACCCCGGCCGACGCAGCCATGGTCGAACCCGGCAAGACCGTGTTCGCCGAGAACTGCGCTTCCTGCCACGGCGAAGACGCCAAGGGCGGCCGGGACTTCGGTGCTCCGAACCTGGCCGACGCCATCTGGCTGAAGGTCGATGGTGAGGCACAGATCGCCGAGCAGGTCGCGCAGCCCAAGCACGGTGTGATGCCGGCCTGGAGCGCACGCCTCGGTGACGCGACCGTCAAGCAGCTCGCCATCTACGTCCACTCGCTGGGTGGCGGCGAATAAGCCGATCGGCATGAGGCCTCGGCGGCACTGGCAACGTGCCGCCGATCGCCGCACTTCAAGACTCCGGGCCACGCCTTTGGGCGTGGCCTTTTCTTGCTTTGGGACGGATTCCATGCAGCTTTTCTCGCGGTGCGCCGCAGGCGTGCGCTCTTGCTGTGCAATAACGTCGCATCTTTCCCGATATGGTGCTTTTTCTATGCATTGCGACGCTTCGCCGCTGCTTGATATAAGTCAAGGCGGGATATGGTGCCGAATGGGAGAAGAAGCCCTAATCGAAGAGGTCCTCTGATGAATCTGCATGCTGAAAAAGGCAAGGCGGCCGAGCCCGCCGAAATCGAACGTCTTGAAGCCGAACCGGTCATGTCGGCCAAGGTCCGGCGTCCCCTTTACGAGGCACGCAAGAAGATCTTCCCGAAGCGGGCGGAGGGGCGTTTCCGTCAGTTCAAGTGGCTGGTCATGCTGGTCACGCTCGGCATCTACTACCTGACACCCTGGCTGCGCTGGGATCGCGGCGAGTTCGCTCCTGACCAGGCGGTGCTGATCGACCTCGCGCATCGCCGTTTCTACTTCTTCTTCATTGAGATCTGGCCGCAGGAATTCTTCTTCGTCGCCGGCCTTCTCGTCATGGCCGGGTTCGGCCTCTTCCTCATCACGTCGGCGGTCGGCCGTGCCTGGTGCGGTTACACCTGTCCGCAGACCGTATGGGTGGACCTTTTCCTCGTCGTCGAGCGCGCGGTCGAAGGCGACCGCAATGCCCGCATGAAGCTGGATGCCGGTCCCTGGACCTTCGACAAGATCTCGAAGCGGGTGGTCAAGCATGCCATCTGGCTGGCGATCGCGGTGGCGACCGGCGGTGCGTGGATTTTCTATTTTGCCGATGCGCCGACGCTCGCGATGGACTTCATCACCGGCTACGCAGAACCGGTCGCCTACATGACCGTCGCCGTGCTCACCGCCACCACCTATGTGTTCGGCGGCATCATGCGCGAGCAGGTCTGCATCTACATGTGCCCCTGGCCGCGTATCCAGGCCGCTATGCTCGACGAGAACTCGCTGGTCGTCACCTATAACGACTGGCGCGGCGAACCGCGCACCCGCGGCGCGAAGAAGGCCGCAGCCGCCGGGATTCCGGTCGGGGACTGTGTCGATTGCAACGCCTGCGTTGCCGTCTGTCCGATGGGCATCGACATTCGTGACGGCCAGCAGCTCGAATGCATCACCTGTGCGCTCTGCATCGACGCCTGCGACAGCGTCATGGACAAGATCGGCAAGCCGCGCGGCCTGATCGCCTATGCGACGCTCGACGAATATCAGGGCAACATGGCGCTCGCGACCGCCGATGGCACCACGCCGATCGATCCGCACAAGGTGCGCGATGCCGATGGCAAGTTCATCGACAGCATCCGCCACTTCGACTGGAGAATCATCTTCCGTGCCCGCACGCTGCTCTACATGGGTGTCTGGTCCGCGGTCGGCGTGGGCTTGCTGGTCGCGCTTCTCAGCCGCGATCGGCTTGAGGTCAACGTTCTCCATGACCGTAACCCGCAGTTCGTTCTGGAATCTGACGGTTCCATCCGCAACGGCTACACGGTGCGCATCTTGAACATGATCCCACAACCGCGCAATATCCTGGTCTCGCTCGAGGGCCTGCCGGATGCGACGATGAAGGTCAACGGAACTTCGGACGAGGAGGTTCGCTCCTTCACGGTTGATGCCGGTCCGGATGAAGCGACCACGCTCAAGGTCTTTGTCACCCTGCCCAAAGGTAGCCTCGAACATCACGCGGAAGAGTTTGAATTCGTCGTCAAGGATCAGGGTGGCGACGAGCAGGATACCTACGACGCCGTATTCTTCGGCCCCGGAGCAAGGAAATGACCACGCAGAGCGAGAAGCGGCCCTTCGTCTTCACCGGTTGGCACATGCTGACGATCATGGTGCTGTTCTTCGGCACCATCATCACCGTCAACTTTACCATGGCCTATCTGGCGTCCTCGACCTGGAGCGGCCTTGTGGTGAAAAACACCTACGTCGCCAGCCAGGAGTTCAACGGCAAGGCAGCCGGCATCCGCGCCATGCTGGCGACCGGTATCAAGGGCAAGCTCGAGGTCAAGGACGGCGTCATCCGCTATCACTTGACCATGTCGGGCGACGAGCCGGTCATCGCCGACAAGGTGACGGCTCACTTCAAGCGCCCGGTCGGCGAACACCAGGACTTTGTCGCCGAGCTGCAGTCGGTCGGCGCGGGTGTCTTCGAGGCGCCGCACGAGGTTCTGCACGGCCACTGGATCGTCGAGGTGATCGCGGTCAGGGAGGGGCAGACCATCATGCATGAAGCGAACCGCATTGCGGTAATCGGAGAGGCAAAATGAGCTGCTGTGCCGCAGGAACGGAAGGCGCGCTCGATATGGAGCGTGCCGGACATGCTCTTCCGACGGCGGAAGAGCTGCGTCTGGCGAGTCGGGATTTGGGGCAGGGGCTCCTGCAGACCGATCTCAGCGTTCCTGCAGTCCACTGCGGCACCTGCATCACCACCATTGAGCGGGCCCTGCGAGCTCTTCCGGAAGTCGAGCGCGCCCGCGTCAATCTTTCGACCAAGCGGGTTTCCATCGTCTGGAAGGACAAGGTCGGCGAGACGTCCACCGATCCGGTCGGCCTTGCGCGTGCGATCGCCTCGACCGGCTACGAATCGCATCTCTTCACCGCCGCCGAGGAAGCCGGTGACGAACTGCGCAATAAGCTGATCCGGGCGGTTGCCGTCTCCGGCTTCGCCGCGACGAACATCATGTTGCTCTCGGTCTCGGTCTGGTCGGGCGCCGACGCCTCGACCCGCGACATGTTTCACTGGATCTCGGCGATGATCGCGGCGCCTGCACTGATCTATGCCGGTCGTTTCTTCTACCAGTCCGCCTGGAACGCGCTGCGTCATGGCCGTACCAACATGGACGTGCCGATCGCCATCGGGATCACGATGTCCTACTTCATCTCGCTGTGGGAGACGATCCATCACGGTGAGCATGCCTATTTCGACGCGACCGCATCGCTGCTCTTCTTCCTGCTGATCGGGCGTACCCTCGACCACATCATGCGTGACCGCGCGCGCTCGGCGATCAGCGGTTTGGCCCGCCTCAGCCCGCGCGGCGCACTCGTCGTGGCGGAAGACGGCTCGCGGGACTATCGTGCACTCGAGGAAATCCGGGTCGGCGACAAGGTGGCCGTCTCGACCGGCGACCGGGTCCCGGTCGACGGCACCATCGTAAGCGGCGCGAGCGACATGGACGTGTCGATCGTCAACGGCGAAAGCGCGCCCCTTGAGGTCGCCGCCGGCGACACGGTCCAGGCGGGTACGCTGAGCCTTACCGGATCGCTGGTGATCGAGGCGACGGCCACGGCGCGCAATTCGTTCCTCGCCGAGGTGATCAACCTGATGGAGGCGGCCGAAGGCGGTCGCGCCCGTTACCGCCGCATTGCCGACCGTGCGGCACAATACTATTCGCCGGCCGTCCATCTGACGGCGCTGCTGTCCTTTCTCGGCTGGGGCCTCTACGATGGTGACTGGAAGCACGCGATGCTCGTCGCCGTTGCGGTACTGATCATCACATGCCCCTGCGCGCTCGGCCTTGCCGTTCCGGTGGTGCAGGTTGTCGCCGCCGGTCGGCTCTTCAAGGCTGGGATCATGGTCAAGGACGGATCCGCGATGGAGCGACTGGCCGAGATCGATACCGTCGCCTTCGACAAGACCGGCACGCTCACGCTTGGCAAGCCGCGCCTGCTCGATACCGCGTCGATCGACGCTCATGCTTTTTCGATCGCAGCCGGCCTTGCGGCGCATTCACGCCATCCGCTGTCGGAGGCCCTTTGGCGCGCTGCCTCGGGCCCGACCATGGTGTTCGATGCCGTGAAGGAAATCCCGGGTGCCGGTATCGAAGCCACGACGGCCGATGGCGTCTACCGGCTCGGCAGCCGCCGCTTTGCCTGCGCTGAAACCGCGGGGGACGCTGCCGATCACGCAAATTCCGAGGTCGTGCTTTCGCTCGACGGCCGTGAACTGCAGGCCTTCCGTTTCGAGGACACCCTGCGACCCGGCGCCGAAAAGGCGATCGACCTGATGAAGTCCAAGGGCTATGCGGTCGGCATCCTGTCGGGTGACCGCCGCGGCGTGGTCGCGTCGCTCGCCCGGCGCCTCGGTATCGACAACTGGAAGGCCGAACTTGCCCCGCGCGAAAAGGCCGAGTTCTGCGCTTCCGTTCAGGCCGAAGGCCACAAGCTGCTGATGGTCGGCGACGGGATCAACGATGCGCCGGCGCTTGCCGCCGCCCATGTGTCGATCGCACCGGCAACGGCTGCCGATGTCGGGCGCCAGGCGGCCGACTTCGTCTTCATGCGCCAGAACCTCGATTCGGTTGTCTTTGCCATCGAGGCATCCCGGCGTGCCGGCCGGCTGATCCGCGAGAACTTCGTGCTCGCCATCGGCTACAACGTCATTGCCGTGCCGATTGCCATCCTTGGTTACGCCACCCCGCTGATTGCCGCCGTGGCAATGTCCACCTCGTCGATCATCGTCGTCGTCAATGCGCTCCGCCTCAATCGGCTGGCGCTGAAGGATGATGCCGACCAGGTGCAGCCGGCGCCGGCCTATGTCGGGCCCAATGCGAGCCTCGCATCATGAACATGCTGATCTACCTGATCCCGATCGCCCTGTTTCTGGGAGGCTTGGGACTTTTCGCCTTCCTCTGGTCGTTGAAGAGCGGGCAATACGAGGACCTCGAAGGCGCCGCCTGGCGAGCGATCAGCGAAGACGACGACCGTCCCGGTACCTGATTTCGTCAACGGAATTTTGATCGCGGTCAACCGCGCCCCGCTTGTCGGCAACGTTTCAGAATGTCACAAAGTGGACCTCATGCATTAGACGGCAACGAGGGACAACATGACGGAACTTGCGGAAATCGGGCTGATCGGTCTTGGCGTGATGGGATCCAACCTGGCGCTCAACATCGCCGAAAAGGGTAGCCGTATCGCGGTCTTCAACCGCACGCCGTCACGGACAGCGGAATTCGTCGCCGAGGCCGGTTCGCTGGCCGGCAACATCGTCGGCTGCGACACGATCGAAGCCTTCGTCGCCGCCATCCGTCCACCACGGCCGATCATCATCATGATCAAGGCAGGTGAGGCGGTCGACCAGCAGATCGACGCGCTGAAGCCGCTGCTGTCGGGTGGCGATATAGTAATCGACGCCGGCAACGCCAATTTCCGTGACACCATTGCCCGTTTCGACCGGCTGAAGGATACGGGCCTCACCTTCATCGGCATGGGCGTTTCCGGTGGCGAGGAGGGCGCCCGCCACGGCCCGTCGATCATGGTCGGTGGGACCCGGCAGTCCTATGAACGCGTTGAAAAGGTTCTGATCTCGATCTCGGCCCGCTATGAAGGCGATCCGTGCTGCGCCTGGCTCGGAACCGACGGGGCCGGCCATTTCGTCAAGACCATCCACAACGGCATCGAATATGCCGATATGCAGATGATTGCCGAGATCTACGGAATCCTGCGCGATGGCCTCGGCAAGCAGGCCGGCGAGATCGGTGCGATCTTTGGCGGCTGGAACAAGGGCCGGCTCAATTCCTACCTGATCGAGATCACCGAAAAGGTCCTGGCCGCCGGCGATGCCTCGACCGGCCGGCCGATCGTCGACGTCATCCTCGACCGTGCGGGCCAGAAGGGCACCGGCAAGTGGTCGGTCATCGAGGCCCAGCAGATGGGCGTGCCGGCGACGGCGATCGAGGCGGCGGTCGCCGCTCGCAGTCTTTCGTCGATGAAGGCGGAGCGCGAGGCCGCCCAGGCGATCTTCGGCGCTCCGGATTATGCCTTTCCGCTTGAGGACGGTGCTGCGTTGCTGAAGGACCTCGAACTGGCGCTCTTCGCCGCCAAGATCGGTGCCTATGCGCAGGGGTTTGCGGTGATGGCCGAAGCATCCCGCGAGTTCGGCTGGTCTCTCCCCATGCCGACGATTGCGCGGATCTGGCGGGCCGGTTGCATCATCCGCTCGCAGTTCCTCGACGAGATCACCAAGGCCTTCACCGAGACACCGGATGTCGCCAACCTGATCGTCACGCCGGCTTTTTCCGCGATGGTCCGCGAAAGCCTGCCAGCCCTTCGCCGGATCGTGGCCGCTGCCGTCACGGCCGGAATTCCGGTTCCGGCGCTTGCGTCGGCGCTCACCTATTTCGACGCCTATCGCCAGGCGCGCGGTACCGCCAATCTGATCCAGGCGCAACGCGACTTCTTCGGCGCCCACGGCTTCGATCGCACCGACGGCTTCGACGTCCACCACGGGCCGTGGAGCGCGGGTGCGTGATGCTCCAAAGCAGGTTGGACAAATACAAAAAAGCCGGCGTCGCGCCGGCTTTTTTGTGAGTGGTTTGCTGCTTCTTCCGGGACGCCTCAGTGTTCCCAGATCGGCTGGCTGATGCTCTGGAGCATGTCCGGCGCGACGCCGTCGATGCTGGCGATCACCGCCTTCGCCAGTTCCCGGCCGGCCAGCCGCACGTCTTCATAGGCGGTGATGATCTCGGGCCTGATCCAGTTGAGAATCGGGGCTGACTGCTTCGACACAAGGTCGATGTCGCGTCCAACCCGCTTGCCGGCCGCCTCGATGCCCGCATTAACCGCGATCGTCGAGCTTCCCGAGGACGAGACGATGCCGTCGGGCGGATTGTCGGAACGCATCACGGCCTCCACGGCGTCGCGGATCTCGGCGAGCGGCGTGTCGATCGTCACCGTGAGCGGAACTTCCGTCGCGCCGCAGGCTTTCAGCCCCTCGAGGAAGCCGTTTCGCGTATGGGTGTAGTAGGTGAGCTTGCCCGGCGGCTGCAGCAGGGCGAGTTTCCGCCGCCCGCGGGCGACGAGCCGCTCCACCGCCTGGCGCGCGAAGGCCTCGTTGTCGAAGTCGTGGAACGGATGGGTGAGCCCCGCATTGGTCCGCCCATGGGTGGCAAACGGCATGTTCTGTTCGGCAAGCAGCCTGACCCGCGCGTCATCGGGCTCGATCCTCGAGATGATCACCCCGTCGGCCGATCCGGTGTCGAGGATGTAGCGCACCGGCTGCATAGGGTCATTGCTGTGCGAATGCGGCGTGACGACGATGTGATAGGGGGTGCCCGACAGTACTTCGGAAATGCCGAATACCATCTGGCTGGAAAAGCCCATGATCTCCTCGTCAATGCTGAGCACCAGCGCGATCACGTTCGTCTTGCCCGTCCTCAGGCGAACCCCGGCACGATTGGGCTGGTAGCCGAGCTGGCGGGCCACCATGCGCACACGTTCCTTCGTTTCGGCGCCGATGTCCGGAGCGTCTTTCAGTGCGCGTGAAACGGTGGTGATGCCGAGTCCGGTCATGAAGGCGATCGTCTTGAGCGTCGGTCGCTCCTTCGTTTCCTTCGCGAGACTGCCGACGTCCCGCGCATTGTCTTCTTTCATGCTGTCCCCACCGCTTCCCTTGAGCTTCCCTTATAGATGCCCGAGCGTCGGCTGCAAATGCGCATCGGCGCTAATCCTTCGTATTATGGACGGCAAAATCTGTAACGATACAGGTGAAAAGTCGAGTGCCGATTTGTGTGCGTTTGCGAAGGAGGTGCAATCATAAATTGTACGCGCATTCTCGAGCAGGAAAAACGCGACAAGCGAGCATGAGATGCCGCAATGCACCATAAGGGCGAACATATTTGCGGTAAATGACGATAAAGGAACGGACAATGTCGCTTTTTTCGGATGGAATCACCGGAAAGCGGCATGCCGGAAATCCTGTGTCTGGCTCGACCGTCGGTGGAAAATACGTCGAAGGAAAAAATTAATGTTCGCGGAGGTTGCGTGTTTAAATCGATTCGAATAGGTTTTTCCGGCAACGTTTCAGTGAGGGAGGAGACTCATGAATTTTCGTAGCGTCGCGGCCGGATTGGTCGCAAGCGTCGTATTGCCTTTTGCCGTGGCTCAGGCAGCCGACCTGGAGGTCACGCATTGGTGGACGTCCGGTGGCGAGGCGGCCGCGGTCGCGGAGCTTGCCAAGGCGTTCGACAAGACGGGCAACAAATGGGTCGACGGCGCGATCGCCGGCTCGGGCGGCACGGCCCGGCCGATCATGGTCAGCCGCATCACCGGCGGGGACCCGATGGGTGCCACCCAGTTCAACCATGGCCGCCAGGCCGAGGAACTGGCCCAGTCCGGCCTCATGCGCGACCTGACGGCGGTTGCCGAGAAGGAAAAGTGGAAGGACTTCATCCGGCCGCTCAGCCTGCTCGATTCCTGCACCATCGACGGCAAGATCTATTGCGCCCCGGTCAATATCCATTCCTGGCAGTGGCTGTGGCTTTCGAACGCCGCCTTCGAGAAGGCCGGCGTGCCGGTTCCGAAGAACTGGGACGAGTTCGTCGCCGCCGCCCCGGCGCTTGAGAAGGCCGGCATCCAGCCGCTCGCGGTCGGTGGCCAGCCGTGGCAGGCCAATGGCGCCTTCGGTGTTCTGATGATCGCCATCGGCGGCAAGGACACCTATCTCAAGGTGTTCCAGGACAAGGACGCGGAAGTGGCGGCCGGGCCTGAGATCGCGAAGGTGTTCAAGGCGGCCGACGATGCGCGTCGGATGTCCAAGGGCAGCAATGTGCAGGACTGGAACCAGGCGACCAATCTGGTCATCACCGGCAAGGCCGGCGGCCAGATCATGGGCGACTGGGCGCAGGGCGAATTCCAGCTGGCTGGTCAAGTCGCCGGCAAGGACTATACCTGCCTTCCGGGTCTCGGCGTCAACGAGATCATCACCACGGGGGGCGACGCCTTCTATTTCCCCGTGCTGAAGGACGAGGAAAAGTCCAAGGCGCAGGAAGTCCTGGCCTCGACGCTGGTCAATCCGACCACCCAGGTCGCCTTCAACCTGAAGAAGGGCTCGCTGCCCATCCGCGGCGACGTCGATCTGGCCGCCGCCAATGACTGCATGAAGAAGGGCCTCGACATTCTCGCCAAGGGAAATGTCCTGATCAGCACCGACCAGATGCTTTCCGCCGACAGCCAGAAGCAGATGGAAGACCTGTTCTCCGAGTTCTTCGCCACGCCGTCGATGACGCCGGAAGACGCGCAGAAGCGCTTCACCGACATCATCGCCAGCGCCGATTGATCCCATTCCTCCCGGCCGCAGTGTGCCGGTCCCGCTTCACGCGGGGCCGGTGGCTCTGCGGGGAGGGGTGTCGGGCCCGGCTCTGGGAGGCCGGGTCGAGCCACCAATGCGGATCGCGAAGAAAGGGAGTGACCCATGACGGGCCAAGTGCGCGCCGGTCGGCCGAACCAATTGCTGCGCAATCTCAATGCGAAGATTGCCTCCATCCCGATGATCCTGACCGCCGTCGTCGTCTTTCTCGGCGGCACGCTCTGGACCGTCTTCTATTCCTTCACCAATTCGAAGCTGCTGCCGCGGCTTTCCTTCGTCGGTCTCGACCAGTACGAGCGCCTGTGGGCCGCCCCGCGCTGGCTGATGGCGATCCAGAATCTCGCCGTCTACGGCATCCTGTCGCTGATCTTCAGCCTGGTGATCGGCTTTCTGCTGGCCGCCCTGATGGACCAGAAGATCCGCTTCGAGAATGCCTTCCGGACGATCTTCCTCTATCCCTTCGCGCTGTCCTTCATCGTCACCGGCCTGGTGTGGCAGTGGATCCTCAATCCGGAATTCGGCGTGCAGTCGATCGTGCGCTCGCTCGGCTGGGATAGCTTCGCCTTCGACCCGCTCTACAATCCCAACATCGTCATCTACGGCATCCTGATCGCCGCGCTGTGGCAGGGCACGGGCCTGGTTATGTGCCTGATGCTGGCCGGCCTGCGAGGCATCGACGAGGACATCTGGAAGGCGTCGCGGGTTGATGGCATTCCGATGTGGCGGACCTATCTCTTCATCATCATCCCGATGATGCGCCCTGTCTTCATCACCACGCTGGTCATCATCGCCAGCGGTATCGTCCGCGTCTACGACCTCGTCGTCGCCCAGACCAGCGGCGGCCCTGGCATCGCCTCCGAAGTGCCGGCGAAATACGTCTACGACTACATGTTCCAGGCGCAGAATCTTGGCCAGGGCTTCGCCGCCTCGACCATGATGCTGCTGACCGTCGCTATCATCGTCGTTCCCTGGGCCTATCTGGAATTCGGAGGAAAGAAGCGTGGCTAATCCCGCAACACTCAACGCGACGGCCGCCGGCTTCGACGCTGTCTCCGACAGGCTCGGCTCCGGCCCGCGCGGTCGCAAGCCCCGGCGCACGCTCTCGTCGCGCAACATCATGCTCTACGGCACGCTGTTCTTCGCCGCCGTCTACTACCTCGTGCCGCTCTATGTGATGGTCGTGACCTCGCTCAAGGGCATGCCCGAGATCCGGCTCGGCAACATCTTCTCGCCGCCGATGGAGATCACCTTCGAACCCTGGGTCAAGGCATGGGCGGAAGCCTGCACGGGGCTCAACTGCGACGGCCTGTCGCGCGGCTTCTGGAACTCGGTGCGCATCACCATTCCCTCCACCATTGTGTCGATCATCATCGCCTCGGTGAATGGCTATGCGCTGGCCAACTGGAAGTTCAAGGGCTCGGAGATCTTCTTCACCATCCTGATCGTCGGCGCCTTCATCCCCTATCAGGTGATGATCTACCCGATCGTCATTGTGCTGCGCGAAATGGGCATCTACGGCACGCTGACTGGCCTTGTCATCGTCCACACCATCTTCGGCATGCCGATCCTGACGCTGTTGTTCCGCAACTACTTCGTCTCGCTGCCAGAGGAATTGTTCAAGGCGGCCCGCATCGACGGGGCCGGCTTCTGGCAGATTTACGGGCGGATCATGCTGCCCATGTCGCTGCCGATCTTCGTCGTGGCGATGATCCTGCAGATCACCGGCATCTGGAACGACTTCCTCTTCGGCGTCGTGTTCACGCGGCCGGAATATTATCCGATGACCGTTCAGCTCAACAACATCGTCAATTCGGTGCAGGGGGTGAAGGAATACAACGTCAACATGGCAGCGACCCTGCTGACCGGTCTCGTCCCGCTCATCGTCTATTTCGTATCCGGCCGGCTCTTCGTCCGGGGTATCGCCGCCGGCGCAGTGAAGGGTTAAGTGCTCATGTCCAACAGTGTTTCGATCAGGGATCTGTCGCTCTCGTTCGGAGCGGTCACCGTTCTCGAAGACCTCAATCTCGACATTCGCGACGGCGAGTTCCTCGTGCTGCTCGGCTCGTCCGGCTGCGGAAAGTCGACGCTTCTCAACTGCATCGCCGGCCTGCTCGAGCCGACCGACGGGCAGATCTTCATCAAGGACCGGAACGTCACCTGGGAGGAGCCGAAGGACCGCGGTATCGGCATGGTCTTCCAGTCCTACGCGCTCTATCCGCAGATGACGGTGGAGAAGAACCTGTCCTTCGGTCTTCGGGTCGCCAAGGTGCCGGAAGAGAAGATCCGCGAGAAGGTGGCGCGCGCCGCCGAGATCCTGCAGATCGAGGCGCTGCTTAAGCGCAAGCCGGCCGAACTCTCCGGCGGTCAGCGCCAGCGCGTGGCGATCGGCCGGGCGCTGGTCCGCGACGTCGACGTCTTCCTGTTCGACGAACCGCTCTCCAACCTCGACGCCAAGCTGCGCTCAGAGCTGCGCGTCGAGATCAAGCGGCTGCATCATTCGCTGAAGAACACGATGATCTACGTCACCCACGACCAGATCGAGGCGCTAACGCTCGCCGACCGCATCGCCATTATGAAGAGTGGCGTGATCCAGCAGCTCGACGACCCGATGGTCATCTACAACCGCCCGAAGAACCTGTTCGTCGCCGGGTTCATCGGCTCGCCGTCGATGAACTTCCTGCGCGGTGAACTGGTCGAGCGCGCCAACGGCCTGGTCTTCACCACCGGCGGTGTCGACTTTTCCCTTGACGGCTACGAGACGGCCGGGCCGCTCGCTGCGGGCAGCAAGGTCGTGCTCGGCATCCGCCCGGAACACGTGCTGATCGACGACGAGGTGCCGGCCGGCGCCGAAACCCACGAGGCCGTGGTCGATATCGAGGAGCCGATGGGCGCCGACAACCTGCTGTGGCTGAAACATGCCGGCCACGTCATGTCGGTCCGCACCTCCGGCACCCGCCGCTACCAACCCGGAGCAAGGCTTCGCCTCGGCTTCGACATGTCTGTTGCCTCGCTGTTCGACGCCGAAACGGAGGAGCGGCTTTGAGACGCATGACCTGCCCCTCACCCTGACCCTCTCCCCGCCTGAGGGGAGAGGGTCAGGGTGAGGGATGGTCGGCGCAGCCGACGAAACGATCTAGTGAACCGTTTCGAATGACGAACGCCCTGAGCAAAGGCGAAAGGCTGGCAAAGGTGCCGGCAGGCGGATGAGGGGCCGCGAGGATGGCCCCTCGTGACCGCGAGAGATGAAAATGGGCCTGCTGCCCGGAATGAGATGACCCATGAAGACTGCGAGTGATGCCAAAACCACGATCGATCTCTCCGGCGAATGGCGCCTCGCCTCGGCCGACGGTCAGCACGACGCGCCGATCACGCTGCCGGGCGACGTGCATTCGGCGCTCGAGGCTGCCGGCATCATTCCCGACCCGTACTTCGGCCGCAACGAGGAGGCAGTCCAGTGGGTGGCGGAACGCGACTGGATGGTCGAACGCAGCGTCTTCCTCGAGTCTGCCGAGGGCCGCTGGTATCTCGACGTCGACTATCTCGACACGGTTGCCGTCGTCTTCGTCAATGACATTCCGGTCCTCTCCGCCGACAATTGCTTCCGTCGCTACCGGCCGGACGTGTCCCAGGCCCTGCAGCCCGGCGAGAACCGCATCCGCATTCTCTTTCATTCCTCGATTGCCGCCGGCGCCGAACGCCAGGCGCGGCAGCCGTTCTTCGTTCCGTATTCGACGGCCAACTCGCCGATCGCCAACGGCAACATGCTGCGCAAGCCGCAATGCCATTTCGGCTGGGACTGGAACATCGCCATCGCGCCGCTCGGCCTCTACGGCACCATCGCGCTGAGGAAGCTCGACCCGGCCCGGATCGAGCACCTGGAGACCGAGCAGGTCCATCACGACGACGGCAGCGTCAATCTGCATGTCCGTCTGACACTTCACGCCTTCGAACCGAGCGTGGTGCCGGTGCATTTCGAATTCGACGCCCAGAGGGAGCGCCTTGATTGCGGCATCGCCGCGGGTCAGACGGTGATTTCCCATGTCTTCACCGTCGAAAAGCCGCGCCTGTGGTGGCCGGCCGGAAGCGGGGAGCAGGCGCTCTACACGTTGTCGGCGGAGATCCCGGGCGAAACGCTGACGCGTCAGATCGGTCTGCGGACCGTCACGCTGATCACCGATCCAGACGAGGCGGGCGCGCGCTTCGCCTTCCGGGTCAATGGACGTGAGATCTTCTGCCGCGGCGCCAACTGGATTCCCGCGGATGCGCTCTTCTCCCGAACGAGCCAAGCCAGGACCGGGGACCTGCTGCGCTCCGCGGCCGCGGCCCATATGAACATGATCCGCGTCTGGGGCGGCGGTTTCTACGAGGCCGACTGGTTCTACGATTTGTGCGATGAACTCGGGCTGATGGTCTGGCAGGACTTCATGTTCGCCTGCAATCTCTATCCGTGCTCCGAAGACTTCCTCGCCAACGTGGCGCAGGAGGTCGACTATCAGGTCCGTCGGCTCTCTTCGCATCCCTCGATCGCGCTCTGGTGTGGCGACAACGAACTGGTCGGCGCTCTCACCTGGTTTCAGGAGAGCCGCGACAATCGCGACCGCTATCTCGTCGCCTATGACCGCCTGAACCGGGTGATCGAACAGGGGGTGCGCAAGGCCCATCCGCAGGGCATCTGGTGGCCGTCGAGCCCGGCCTCGGGTTATCTCGATTATGGCGACGCATGGCATGCCGACGGATCCGGCGACATGCACTACTGGTCGGTCTGGCACGAAAACAAGAGTTTCGCTAATTACCGAACTGTCAAACCGCGCTTCTGCTCGGAATTCGGCTTTCAGTCCTACACCTCGATGCCGGTGATCGAGACCTTCGCGGAAAAGGATGACCTCAATATCGCCTCGCCGGTGATCGAGCTGCACCAGAAGAATGCCGGTGGGAATGAGCGGATCGCAGCCACCATGTTCCGCTATTTCCGCTTCCCGAAGGATTTTGCCAACTTCGTCTATCTGAGCCAGATCCAGCAGGGCCTCGCGATCAAGACCGCGGTCGACTACTGGCGCTCGCTCAAGCCCCATTGCATGGGCACGCTTTACTGGCAATTGAACGACACCTGGCCGGTCGCATCCTGGTCTAGCCTCGACTACGGCGGCGGCTGGAAGGCTCTGCACTACATGGCGCGGCGTTTCTTCCAGCCGGTCAACGTCGTCGCCATCCCGTCCGAGGACGGCAGTTCCATCGCGCTGTCCCTGGTCAACGACACGACCGATGCCGTGACCGTCGAGGTCGAGCTCTTTGCGCTGACGCTGTCCGGTCGCCGCTTGCCGCTGAAGACGGTGACGGGGAGCGCTTCGGCGGACCGCGCGATCGCCCTCCTCGAGGTGGCCCAGGCGGATATCCCGGCAGATGCATTGCTCGGCTGGCGCTTCACAGCCGCAAATGGAACGGCAGGCGAGGGGCATCTCTCGGTTCTGCCCTACAAGGCGCTCGAACTCGAGCAGCCTAGCCTTGCCCTCAATGTCCGGCCGCTGCCGGACGGCACCTACGAGGTGTCCTTGACCGCGGCGGAGTTGGCGCTCTTCGTCGTGATCGAGGCCGATCGCCCCGGGCGCTGTTCGGACAATGCCTTCGATCTCGCGGGCGGCGAGACCCGCCGCATCATTTTCACCCCCGCCGATGGTGCCGGCTCCGGCGCCGTTCCGCAATTTCGCACCTACGACCTCTTCAGCTGCCAGCAGGTCGGCTGAGGATCGTCTTCACCGCATGAGAACAAGTGCCGCGGCGGTCCCGCGCCGAGCGCCTACAGGAAGAGGAGGAAAACACCATGACGAAATTCGGTTTCCAGCTTTACAGCGCCCGCAATTTCCAGCCCTTCACCAACGTCTATCCATTGCTTGCTGAAGCCGGATACGCCCATGTCGAGGGGTACGGCGCCATGTATGCGTCTCTCGATGACGCGGGTCTCGATGGGCTGCGCGGCGACCTCGACCGCAATGGTTTGACCATGCCGACAGCCCATTTCGGCCTCGACCTCCTCGAAAGCGACCCGGCAAGGGCCTTGAAGATCGCCCGGGCGCTCGGCATCGAGGCGATCTATTGCCCCTATCTGCTGCCGGAACTGCGCCCGCAGGATCCGATGAGCTGGTTCTCCTTCGGCCAGCGTCTGCAGGAGATCGGCAAGCCGATCCGTGATGCCGGGCTTACCTTTGGCTGGCACAATCACGACTTCGAATTCGCCACGCTGGAGGACGGATCGACCCCGCAGGAACAGATCTTCGCCGGCGGCCCCGAGCTTGCCTGGGAGGCCGACATCGCCTGGATCATCCGGGGCTCCGCCGATCCCTTCGCCTGGATCGAAAGCTATGGCAAGCGCATCACCGCGGTGCATGTGAAGGATATAGCCCCCACCGGCGCCAATGTGGACGAGGACGGCTGGGCGGATCTCGGCCACGGCACCGTGCCGTGGAAGGACCTGCTGGCCCGCCTTCGCCTTTCCGGCGTCCGTCATTACGTTCTTGAACATGACAATCCGAAGGATCTTGCGCGCTTGATCGAGCGCTCGATCGCCTCCTTTCGCACTTATTGAACTCTACCGGCCTCAGAAAGCAGGACTTATCCATGGCACGCGAACTCGGCGTCGGCATCATCGGATGCGGCAATATCTCGACCACCTATTTCTCGCTCGCACCGCTCTTCAAGGGCCTGAAGGTGCTGGCCTGCACAGACCTAAACATGAACGCCGCCGAGCTGCGCGCCGAGGAATACGGCGTGAAGGCACAGACGATCGACGAGCTGCTCGCCAATGACGAGATCCACATCGTCGTCAACCTGACCATCCCGGACGCCCACTACGCCGTCTCGAAGCGCATTCTCGAAGCCGGCAAGCATGTCTATTCGGAAAAGCCGCTGGTCTTGAGCCTCGAGGCCGGCGAGGACCTGCGCCGGATCGCAAGCGGCCGGGGACTATCCGTCGGATGCGCGCCGGATACCTTTCTCGGCGGTGCGCATCAGCTTGCCCGCGCCTTCGTAGACCAGGGCGGCATCGGCCGGATCACCTCCGGTACTTGCCATGTCATGAGCCCGGGCATGGAGATGTGGCATCCGAACCCGGACTTCTTCTTCCTGCCCGGCGGCGGTCCGATCCTCGATCTGGGACCCTATTACATCGCCAATCTCGTCAACCTGATCGGCCCGGTGAAGCGGGTCGCCGCACTGACCTCGATGGCGAGCGAAACCCGCACCATCACCAGCCAGCCGCGCGCCGGCGACGTGATCCCCGTGAAGACCCCGACCAACATCCACGCCCTTCTGGAATTCGCAAACGGCGCCACGATTACGCTGTCGGCGAGCTGGGATGTCTGGTCGCATCGCCACGCCAACATGGAACTCTACGGCACCGAGGGCTCGCTCTACGTCCCCGATCCCAACTTCTTCGGCGGTCTGGTCGAGGCCTCGGGGCGTGACAAGGACATCCGGCCGCTCGACGCCTGGGACCACCCCTTCGGCCGCAACAACCAGGAGAGCCCGCAAGGCCCGCGTGCCAATTACCGCACCGCCGGCCTTGCCGACATGGCCGTCGCCATACTTGAAAACCGCGACGCGCGCTGCTCGCTCGACCGCGCGCTGCATGGCGTCGACGTCATGACTTCGATCCTGAAGTCCGGCGAGACGGGCGAGTTCGTGACACTGTCGACAACCTGCACCCAGCCGGCGGCACTCGGGGTGGACGAGGCGCTGGCACTGCTTAGATGAGTTCAGAGGCGTCGCTTGCCCCTCATCCGGCTGCCGCCACATTCTCCCCGCTCGCGGGAGAAGGTCCAGGCAGGGGGATGAGGGGTAAATGACGACCTGAGCTGACTGAATTTGGGAGGCTTCCATGACCTACACCCCGGCCGAAGACCGCTACGAGCGGATGACCTACAACCGCTGCGGCAGGAGCGGCCTGAAGCTGCCGGCGATCTCGCTCGGGCTGTGGCACAATTTCGGCAATGATACGCCTCACGCAGTGAAGCAGTCGATCGTGCGCAAGGCCTTCGACCTCGGCATCACCCATTTCGACCTCGCCAACAACTACGGCCCGCCGGGCGGCGCTTCGGAAGCTGCCTTCGGCGAGATCCTCAGGACCGATCTCGCTGGCTATCGCGACGAGTTGATCATCTCGTCCAAGGCCGGTTACGGCATGTGGGCGGGACCTTATGGAGAGTGGGGCAGCCGCAAATATCTGATTGCCTCCTGCGACCAGAGCCTGAAACGCCTGGGACTCGACTATGTCGACATCTTCTACTCGCACCGCTTCGATCCCGATACGCCGCTGGAGGAAACCTGCGGCGCGCTCGATCACATCGTCCGGTCGGGCAGGGCGCTTTATGTCGGCATTTCCTCCTACAATTCGAAGCGCACCCGCGAGGCGGTCGACATCCTGAAGAGCCTCGGCACGCCCTGCCTCATCCACCAGCCGAGCTATTCGATGATCAACCGCTGGATCGAGGAGGACGGCCTGATCGACACGCTGGAAGAACTCGGCATCGGCTCGATCGTCTTCTCTCCGCTCGCGCAGGGAATGCTGACCTCGAAATATCTCGGCGGCATCCCCGACGAGAGCCGGGCGGCGCAGGATAAATCGCTGAACCGCGAATTCCTGAACGAGCGCAATGTCGACAACATTCGCAAGCTGAACGCGATCGCCGAGCGTCGTGACCAGACGCTCGCCCAGATGGCGCTCGCCTGGGTGCTCCGCGGCGACCGCATAACCACCGCCCTCATCGGCGCCTCGAAGGCAGCCCAGGTCGAGGACTGCGTCAAGGCGCTCGAACGGCGCGATTTCACCCCCGACGAACTGGCCGAGATCGACGTTTACGCGCGGGAAGCCGACATCAACCTCTGGGCCGCTTCCGCCGAGCGGAAGGGGCCGGCACGCAAAAAGAAATGAACCCGGAGCAATGATACCCCCATCTGTCGGCTGCGCCGACATCTCCCCCCTCAAAGGGGGACATGTCGGCACGCCAGCGGGGGGTACCATCGCATACGAAGGAGAGACGTAGCATGATCATCAATCCCATCCTGCCGGGCTTCAACCCCGACCCGTCGATCTGCCGGGTCGGCGAGGACTACTACATCGCCACCTCGACCTTCGAGTGGTATCCCGGCGTGCAGATCCATCACTCGCGCGACCTGGTGAACTGGACGCTGGTGCGCCGGCCGCTGGAGCGTAAGAGCCAACTCGACATGCGCGGCAATCCCGACAGCTGCGGCGTCTGGGCGCCTTGCCTTTCCCATGCCGACGGCCGGTTCTGGCTGGTCTATACCGACGTCAAGCGCTTCGACGGCAACTTCAAGGACGCGCACAACTACATCGTCACCGCACCATCGATCGAAGCCGAATGGTCCGACCCGGTCTATGTGAATTCCTCCGGCTTCGATCCTTCGCTGTTCCATGACGACGACGGTCGCAAATGGTTCCTCAACATGCAGTGGAACCACCGAACGGAGAGCTATGGCGGCTCGCCGAAACACCCGGCCTTCGACGGCATCCTTCTGCAGGAATGGGACCCGGCCGTGGGTGCGCTGAAAGGGCCGGTGAGGAACATCTTTGCCGGAAGTCCGCTCGGCCTGGTCGAGGGGCCGCATCTGTTCAAGAAGAACGGCTGGTATTACCTGACCACCGCCGAGGGTGGCACCGGCTACGACCATGCCGTCACCATGGCGCGCTCGCGGGCGATCGACGGCCCTTACGAGATGCATCCCGACACCCATCTGATCACCTCGAAAGATGATACGGGGGCAGCGCTTCAGCGGGCCGGCCACGGCCAGTATGTCGAAACGCCCGACGGCGAGGCCTATCACACCCATCTCTGCGGCCGGCCGCTGGCGCCGAAGCGCCGCTGCACGCTGGGCCGCGAAACCGCTGTGCAGAAATGTGTCTGGAGGGACGACGGCTGGCTCTATCTCGTGGACGACACCCCGGTTCCGGCCTTGGAAGTTGCGCCGCCGAAACCGGTCGATCGCCACGCGAGGCCTACCGTCATCAGCCGGCACTTCGATGACACCGTCCTTCCGCCCGAGTTCCAGTGGCTTCGAACTCCGGAACCGGACCGGCTCTTCTCGCTCGCCGCCCGTCCGGGGCATCTGCGCCTTTATGGCCGGGAAAGCCTCGGCTCATGGTTCGAACAGGCGCTCGTAGCCCGCAGGCAGGAAGACCATCGCTTCCGGGCCGAGACCCGCATCGACTTTGCCCCCGACACCTACCAGCAGGTGGCCGGTCTCACCCACTACTACAATCGGCACAAGCTTCACGCCCTCGGCGTGACGCTGCACGAGAAGCTCGGTCGTATGATCACCATCCTGTCGTGCGCCGGAGACTACCCGGATAGCCGGCTAAGTTTCCCGCTCGGCCCTGGCGTTTCCGTTCCCGATGGCTCCATCGATCTCGCCATGGAGGTCATAGACAACGATCTTCGGTTCTTCTGGCGGCCAGCCGCGACCGATGCGGCTTCGGGGGCAGGCGATGTCGATTGGCAGCTTGTCGGCCCGGTCCTCGACGCCGGTGTAATCTCCGACGAGGGAGGCCGAGGCGAGCACGGCTCCTTCACCGGCGCCTTCTGCGGCATGTTCGCCTTCGACACCAGCGGCCGGGCGAAAGACGCCGATTTCGATTTCTTCGTTTATCAGCGGGTGTGACGGACCGCGCTCCGGCCTCTCCGGTCGTCATGCTCGGGACAGGCCCGAGCATGACGGCGTAAGTCTCGAAGTTCACCCCAGCCGCTCGGCATGCCACTTCAAGTGGTCGTCCATGAAGGTCGAAATGAAGTAGTAGGAGTGGTCGTAGCGCTCGTGCATGCGCAGCGTCAGCCCGATATCCGTGCCCTTGATCGCTTCTTCGAACTTCCACGGCGCGAGGCCGGTTTCGAGGAAGCTGTCGGCTTTGCCCTGGTCGATGAGGAATTCCGGGAAGCGTGCCCCATCCTCGACCAGCGCACAGGCATCGTATTCGCGCCACTTGGCTCGGTCGGGTCCAAGATATTTCTCGAAGGCGTCCTGCGTCCAGTCGGCGGTCAGCGGATTGACGATCGGCGCGAAGGCCGAGCAGCTCCTGAAGCGGCCGGGGTTCTTCAGCGCGATCGTCATCGCGCCGTGGCCGCCCATGGAATGGCCGAAGATGCCCTGTCGGTCCAGGTCCACGCGAAAATGCTCGGCAACCAGCGCCGGCAGTTCCTCGGTGACATAGGAATACATCTGGAAGTTATCCGACCACGGCGTCTCGGTGGCATTGAGATACATGCCGGCACCCTTGCCCATCTTCCAGTTGGTGAGCTCGTCCGGCACGTCACTGCCGCGCGGACTGGTGTCGGGGCAGACGATGATCAGGCCGAGTTCGGCGGCCATGCGGCGATACTCGCCCTTCTCCATGACATTGGCGTGGGTGCAGGTGAGGCCGGAGAGATACCAGAGAACCGGCCGCCTTTCGGTGATCGCGTGCGGCGGAACGAAGACGGCAAAGGTCATCTCGCCTTTGGTCGCTTCCGACTCGTGGGAGAACACGCCCTGCATGCCGCCGAAGGCGGTGTTCTGGGAAAGGATCTTCATCTTTGGGGTCCCCTGTACTGTTAGCCGGCCAGCGAAACGGCGCCGTTGACGGCGGCCGCGATGAGCACGGTATTGAAGAAATACGATACGACGGCGTGTAACAGGTTGATCCGTCGCATGCGGGTGGAGGTGATGTCGGTGTCGGAGGTCTGCGCCGTCATGCCGACGACGAAGGAGAAATAGAGGAAGTCCCAGCCGCACGGCGCCTCGGTCTCCGGAAAGGCGAGGCCGCCCTTGTTGTCGGCACCGTCGGCCGTCGTTTCCGGACGCCAGTAGAGATGCGCGTAGTGGATGGCACTCATCGTGTGGATGGTCGCCCAGCCGCCGACGACGGAGAGAAAGGAGAGCACGAGTCCGACGGCGCTGCCGCCGGAGGTGCGGTTGAGTGCGAGGAAGAGCGTGACGACGGCAATTACCACGGCGCCGAGGGTGACGACCAGAATCACTGGCGCCGGTTCGTCGGCCTGCTCGGCATTGTCCCTCAGATAGTCGGCCGTCAGTTGCGGCATCCGAAGAGCGATCAGCGCGAGATAGGTGAAGAAGAAGACGACAGCGCCGGCGTCCAGGGTGAGCCGAGGCTTGATCAGAAAGGCCGCGAGCGCGGCAACCAGTCCGGTCGAGAGACCTGCATAGAAAGGCCCGTGCCGGTGGGCGATCAGGCGGTCGAAGAGACTGGCCATGTCCGGACCTCCGGTGCGCGGGTTACGGGGAGGCAACCGACTATCACGCCTTGGAGCGGCGGCAAAGCCGCTCCAGCGTCTCGAGAAAGGCGGAACGGTCGCGCGGCGAAAAGGCGGCGTTGTAACCCTTGCTCTCGCCGGTTTCGCGCAAATGCGCCCCGAGGTCGCGCATGGCGGTCGCCATGCCGATATTGGTCGTATCGAAGACACGCCCCGTCGGCCCGGTCACGAAAGCGCCAGCGGCCACGCAGCGCCCGGCGAGCGGAACGTCTGCTGTCACCACGATGTCGCCCGGACCGGCGCGCTCGGCGATCCAGTCGTCGGCGGCATCGAATGCTCCGGACACGATGACGTTCTTCACCATCGGATCGCGGGACGGTCTCAGGCCCGAATTGGCGACGAAGGTCACCTCGAGGCCGTGGCGCTCGGCGACCTTCAGGATTTCCGGCTTCACCGGACAGGCATCGGCATCGACATAGATCATGATCACTCCGTACCCGGTGGCAAGGGCGTCCCTGCCACCGCGATGTTTGATCAGGCAGGTCTCAATAGACGACGACGCCGCGGATGGATTCACCCTTGTGCATCATGTCGAAGCCCTTGTTGATGTCTTCGAGCGGCATGGTGTGGGTGATCATCGGGTCGATCTGGATCTTGCCGTCCATGTACCAGTCGACGATCTTCGGCACGTCGGTGCGGCCGCGCGCGCCGCCGAACGCGGTTCCCATCCACTGGCGGCCAGTGACGAGTTGGAACGGACGCGTCGAGATTTCCTGGCCGGCGCCCGCCACCCCGATGATCACCGACTTGCCCCAGCCGCGATGCGCGCTTTCGAGCGCC